>WTFV01000103.1:0-49648 GCA_011523845.1 Acidobacteriota bacterium
GGGGCCCCGGGGCGGTGGGGACCGGGGCCAACACGGCGTCCCGCGACGGGTCTGACGGCGCTAATGCACGCGATCGTTCCAGTTGCGACCGCCGCCCCGCGGCGGGTCGTGCCAGTCCCGGTCGCCGCGGCCCTGGTAGACGTCGAAGCGTTTCCGGAGTCGCGCCATCTTCCACTTGAAGTAGCGGTACTTGATGTCGGCCATGATGCCGAGCCTCCCGAAGCCGATGCGGCCGCCTCCGAGGCGTCCCGGCGACACGGCGCGCAGGTGCCGCAGGTACAGGAAGCCGACGACGAGTCCGCCGAGATGCGCGATGTGCGCGACCCCGCCGCCGCGGGGCACCGACAGGAACGCGACGGCGCCGATGATCATCACGAAGTACTTCGCGGGGACCGGGAACAGGAAGAACATCAGGATCGGGGTCTGCGGGTAGTACAGGGCGAACGCCATCAGAAGCCCGTAGATCGCGCCGGAGGCGCCGATGGTCACCGCGGCGTAGGTCGGATCGGCGAAGGCGAACGGCAGGAGCGACGCGCCGATGGTGGACAGCCCCGCGCCGATGCCGGTGACGAAGTAGTAGCGCAGGAAGAACCGGGATCCCCAGAGCCGTTCCAACTGCACGCCGAACATCCAGAGCACCAGCATGTTCAGCAGCAGGTGTCCCATCCCGCCGTGCAGGAACATGTAGGTGACCGGCTGCCAGATCCAGAACCGCGTCAGGACCGCCTGCGGCGTGAGCCCGAAGATCGCGGTGATCCCGTAGAAGAGCGACGGGGCCAGCGCGGTCAGCAGGAACAGGCCGACGTTGGCCCAGAGCAGCATCTTGACCGCGGGGGTCATCAGGCCCGGGCCGAACGAGTAGTGGCTGCCGCCGTAGTGCATCGCTCGCATCGCGCCCATCGTACCACTCCGGTACGGAACGCGCCGGTCTTCGGGCCGTCTTCCAGGCAAGGCGAGCCCGGAGTTGTCGGCATGGTAGGACTACGCACGGAACGCGCCGGTCTTCGGGCCGTCTTCCAGGAGTCTGCGCCGTAGGACGCAACGAAGCGAGTCCTGCAGGCGCAGCGTCCTGGGGCGGTGGGGGCCGGGGCCAACTGAAGCATGGAGCCTTGCGACGGCGCTGGCGGCGCTAGTTGCGCCCGAGTCGGTCCAGCACCTGCCGCCCCACCTGCTCCAGCTCCCGGATGCGGAGGATCCGTACCGCCGCCGCCAGCACCAGCATGCCGGCCGCGATGCTCGCCGAGACCTGGCCGAGACGGGTGACGAGCCCCGTGCCGCTCCAGGCGTCCAGCAGGCGCTCGTGCGCCATCCACGCCGCCGCGCCCATGGCCGCCGACGCGACGGAGATCCTGCCGAAGACCCGCAGGATGGGCGGGAGGTCCAGGCCGCCCAGCCGCCGGCGCAACAGCGCCAGCAGGGTGACGGCGTTGGCCAGAGCCACGATGGAGGTGCCCAGCGCCAGCCCGCGGTATCCCATGATCTCCACGAGGATCAGGTTGAGCCCGACGTTGAGGACGACGGCGCCCATGCTCACGCAGGCCGGCGTGAGGCTGCTGCCGAGCGCGTAGAAGCAGGGGACGGCAATGCGGACCGCCGAATACCCGGCCAGCCCCGGCGCGTAGAAGAGGAGCGCCGCGGCGGTGGCCTCGGTATCGGCCGGGGTGAAGGCGCCCCGTTCCAGCAGGAGACCCACGATCGGCGCACCGAGCACGAGGAGGCCCACGGTCGCGGGCACGTTGACCGCCAGCATCAGACGGAGAGCCCGGGACACGGCGTCGCGGATGCCGTCGAGCTCCTCGCGCGCCGCGTGACGGGAGACGACCGGGAGCGTCGCCGCGGCGATCGAGACCCCGAACAGCCCGATCGGCAGATACATCAACTGAAAGGCGAAGCGCAGCCAGGTGACCGCCCCGGTACCCTGTCCGGTGGCCAGCACCGTGTTCACCAGCAGGTTGATCTGTACCGCGGCGCCGGCGAGCGTCCCCGGTCCCATCAGCCGGAGCATGTGGTGCAGGTCGGGATCGCGCGGGTCGAGGCTGGCCCGGTACCGGAATCCCTCGCGGTGGAGGACGGGAGCCTGCAGTGCGACCTGGCCGAACGCGCCGAGCAGGGCGCCGACGGCGATGCCGGTGACCGGGTCGAAACCGAGGCCCGGCATCAGGGGAACGAGCAACGCGCCGCTCGCGATGATGCCGACGTTGTACATCGCCGGCGAGAGCGCGGGCACGAAGAACCGGTTCAACGAGTTCAGCATGCCCATCATCGTGGCCGCCACCGCCACCAGCGTGAGGAAGGGCAGGAGGATGCGCGTCAGCAGCACCGTCAGCTCCAGCTTGCCGGGCACCGCGGCGTAGGAACCGGCGAGCAACCGCACCAGCGGCTCGGCGAAGACGAGGCCGGCGACGACCAGCGCGCCGGTCACCACGACCAGCGCATTGAGGAGCTGATTGCCCAGCCGCCACGCTTCCGCCCGTCCGTCTTTCGTCAGGCGCCGCATGAACGTCGGGACGAAGGCGGCGCTCATCGCGCCCTCGGCGAACAGCTCCCGCAGCAGGTTCGGGATGCGGGCCGCCACGTTGAAGGCGTCCATCGCGTTGCCGGCCCCGAACAGATACGCGAGGACCTGGTCGCGGACGAGCCCGAGCAGGCGGCTGGCCAGCGTCGCGGCGCTCACCACGCCGGCGGACCGGGCGAGGCGCGCCGCGGCCGAGCCTCCGGCCGGGGCGGCCGGGGGCGAGCCTGCCGGGTTCGGCTGCGGGGCGCTCATGTGGCGAAGCGGACGTTGATGACGTCGCCGTCGCGGACCGGGTAGTCCTTGCCTTCGACCCGCACCTCGGCGTGCTTGCGGCAGGCGGCCAGCGAGCCCCGGGCGACGAGGTCCTCGCAGGCGACGACCTCGGCGCGAATGAAGCCGCGGGCCAGATCCGAGTGGATCTCGCCGGCGGCCTCCTGAGCGACCATTCCCGCCGGGATGGACCAGGCCCGGCACTCGTCCTCGCCGACGGTGAAGAAGGACAGATAGCCCAGCAGGTCGTACGAGGCGCGAACGACGCGGTCGAGCCCGGTCTCGCGCAGGCCGAGATCCGCCAGGAAGACCGCCGCGTCGGCCGGCTCCAGCTCGGCGATCTCCAGCTCGATCTTCGCGCACACGGTCAGGGCGCGGACCGCGGGTCCGCGGACGAAATCGTCCAGCCCCGCGGCGCGGACGGCCTCCTCCGTCGAGACGCCCGCGTCCGCCTCGTCGACGTTGAGGACGAGGAGAAGCGGCTTGGCGGAGAGAAACTGGAAGCCGCGCAGCCGCTTCGTGTCACCCGGATCGAGCTCCAGGGCACGCAGCGGCATGCCGCCCTCCAGTGCGCCGGCGCAACGGCGGAGGATGTCGATTTCCGCGGCGTCGCCCTTCCAGGCGCCCTTGCCTCGATCCCGCTCGATGCGCTCGATGCGGCGCTCGGCCACCCCCAGGTCCGCCAGGATCAGCTCGTCCTCCATGGTCCTGGCGTCGCGTCCGGGATCGATGGATTCGGCCGGATGCGGCACGGACGGATTGCGGAACGCGCGCACGACGTGCAGCAGCGCATCGGCGGTGCGGTACGGCGCGACGTCGACGAGCGCGCCCGCCCCGGCGCCGCCCCGGGAGGCCATGTCGGCGAAGGTGACCGTCGCCGGCGTGTGCTTGCGAGGCGAGAAAATCCCGGTCAACCGGTCGAGCCGTGCGTCGGGTACGCGAGCCAGCCCCACGCTCGCGTCGTCGCGCGCAGGTGCACGGCCGGCCGTTTCGGTGGGCCGCGTCAGCAGCCGGAACAGCGTCGTCCTGCCCGCCGAAGCGAGCCCGATCAGGCCTGCGCGCAACATGGTCGCCGGAGAGTTTCGCACAACTGTCGCGAGAACGGCGATTCCCCGTTGACAAGCCGGAGGCGGTTCCCTACGATTCCGTCTGTGGAGTTTTTTGGACTGTAGTGGAGCAAAAGGGTGCTCAGGGGGAGTATCGCCGCCAAGATCGACGACAAGGGGAGGCTCAAGGTGCCGAACGCCTACCGCTCCGCGATCACGGCGAAGTACGGCGATGTCCTCTACGTGACGAGCGTCACGGGCCAGTCCGTGCTGATCTACCCGATGTCGGTCTGGGTGGAGGAGGTGGAGGAGAAGTTGAAGGGTGTCCCCTCGGCGCTCCCGGCGCGCCGCCGGTACTTCGACCGCGTCAACTACTACGGCCAGCAGACCGAGTTCGACCGGCAGGGGCGCGTCTCGATCCACGGGCGCCTGCGAGAGTCCGCGGAGATGGTCGGCGAGGTCGACGTCTTCGGGAATCTGAGCCACCTCGAGGTCTGGAACCACGAGCGGTTCACGCAGCGGCTGGAGCAGGAGCCGCTCACCGATGACGACTTCAGCACGTTGGCCGAGTACGGGATCTGAACGGGGCGGCGCCATGACAGGGAACTCGACGTCCGTGCACCAGTCGGTGATGACCTCGGAGGTGTTGGCCGTGCTGGATCCGTCTCGCGGCGGCCTGTTCGTCGACTGCACCGTCGGCGGCGGCGGCCACGCACGCGCGCTCCTGGAAGCCGGCGCGAGTCGCGTCCTGGGGATCGACCGGGACGGCGAGGCCCTCCTGGCGGCGGCCGCCACGCTGCGGCCCTGGGCCGATCGTGTCGATCTCGCCCACGCGGACTTCCGGAATCTCGACACCGTGCTCGCCGAGCGTGGCATTGCCGGCGTCGACGGCGGTGCGCTCGCGGACCTGGGGCTCTCGTCGCTGCAGCTCGAGGGTGACGGGCGCGGGTTCAGCTTCCGGCGCGACGATCCGCTCGACATGCGGATGGATCGCTCGACCGGTCCCACCGCCGCCGACGTGCTGCGCGACGCGCCGGAGTCGGAGCTGGCCGACATCATTTTCCGGTACGGAGAAGACCGCTACGCACGGCGCATCGCGCGAAGTCTGGTCAGCACCCGGGAGCGCGCGCCGCTGACGTCCACCGGCGCGCTCGCGGACGCGGTCCGCCGCGCCGTGCCGCCCCGCCCGCGACGGCGGATCCATCCGGCCACCCGCACCTTTCAGGCGCTGCGAATTCGGGTCAACCGGGAGCTCGAGGGGCTCGACGCCTGGCTGCTGGCGCTCTCCCGGCGTCTGCGGGCCGGCGCGCGGCTGGCCGTCATCACCTTTCATTCGCTGGAGGACCGCATCGTCAAGCAGACGCTGCGCAGGCTCGAACAGGGGGCCGACGTTGCGATCGAGGTTCTGACGAGGCGTCCGCTGAGGCCGTCCGGGGGCGAGATCGCCCGGAATCCTCGCGCACGCAGTGCGAAGCTGCGCGCCGCCGAGAGACTGCCATGACCCACGAGGACTTCGCGGATCTGGTCTCGCCGCGGATTCGCAACGCGCCGATCGTGCGTGAGCTGGACAAGGTCCGGCAGCGCGAGTTGCGGGGGGCGCTGATCCTCGCGATTCCACTGGTGGCCGTGCTGTTGCTGTCGGTCTGGCAGCACTTCGAGCTGCTCCAGCACGGCTACCGCATCGAGCAGATGCGCCAGGAGTACGCCCGGCAACAGGAGCTGAGTCGTCATCTGCAACTGGAGATCGAGGCGCTGCAGTCCCCGGCGCGCATCGAGCGTGTCGCCGCCGGACAACTGCGCATGATCGCGCCGTCCGCCGACGAGGAGACGGTCCTCCGGCGCGTGCCCGAGGCGCCGGCGCCGGATCAGCCGCTGGTGGCGATGCGCAGGGAGGTATCGAGTGGGCCCAATCGCGAATCGAATTAGGGCGCGGTGGACGGGCCGAGGCGCGGCGCGGCGCCGGAATGCCGGCACGGTGTCGCCGACTGCCTGGCGCGACGTCGTGCGCCGCCGCCTCTTCGTGGCGTCCTGCGCGTTCGCGGTGTGGATCGTCTCCATCGAGGCGAAGCTGATCCACCTGCAGATCGTGCAGCAGGCCGAGCTCGTCGAGCGGGCCGACAGCCAGCAGCGGCGGACGATCCAGGTGCACTCGAAGCGCGGCGAGATTCTGGATCGGAACGGACGCGTGCTCGCGTACAGCGTGGACGCCGACACGGTCTACGCCGTCCCGTCCGAGATCGATGATCCGGCGACCGCCGCGCGCGCCCTCTGCGGTGCGCTGGACGAGTGCTCGGCCGCGGACCGCGACGCGCTCGAACACCGTCTCGGTCGCCGCAGGGCCTTCGTCCCGCTGAAGGCCGACCCGTCTCCCGCGGAGGCGCGGCGCGTGGAGGCCCTGGAATTGAACGGCGTCGGGATCGACCCCGACACGGGCGCCGTCTACGCGGCTCCGACCCGCATCGACGACGGGAGCCTGGACGCGACGGCGAGTGCGATCTGCGACGTGCTGGACGAGTGCTCGGCCGCGGACCGCGACACGCTCGAGCGCCGTCTCGGTCGCCGCAGGGCCTTCGTGTACGTGCGGCGCAAGGTGTCGCCGGAGGAGGCCCGGCGCGTGGCGGCCCTCGGGCTGGAGGGCATCGGATTCCTCACCGAGGACCGGCGTTACTATCCCAACCGCGAGCTGGCGGCGCACCTCGTCGGCTACGTCGGTATCGACAATCAGGGACTGAGCGGGATCGAATCGACCTACGACTCGGAGATTGCCGGCAACGCCGGACAGATCCTCATCCATACCGATGCGCGTCGACGCGTGTTCAGCCGCATCGATCGGCCCCCGACGTCCGGCGCGACGGTCCAGTTGACGATCGACAAGCAGCTTCAGTACATCGTCGAGCGCGAGCTGCGTGCGGGCATCCGGAACTACGATGCCGATGCCGGAGCGGTCGTGATGCTCGATCCGCGAAGCGGCGAGATACTGGCGCTCGCCAGCGAGCCCTCGTTCAACCCCAACGCGTTCGCGGCGGCGACCCCGTCTCAGCGACGCAACCGTGCCGTCCAGGACGTCTACGAGCCGGGGTCGACGTTCAAGGTCGTGACCGCGGCGGCGGCGTTGCAGGAACGCGCCGTCGAACGCGAGGAGGTGTTCGACGTCAGCGCCGGGTACATCCGGATCGGCCGCAGCCGTATCCCGGACTTCCGCCCCAACCCGCCGCTCACCTTCACGGACGTGATCGTGAAGTCCAGCAACGTCGGCGCCATCCTGGTCGGGCTGCGCCTCGGACCGGAACGGCTCAGCCGCTACGTCGACCGTTTCGGATTCGGTCGCACCCAGTCCTCGGACTTTCCGTCGGAGAGTCCCGGTCTCGTCTGGAGCGCGGATTCCCTCAACGATCGCGCCATCGCCTCCATTTCGATGGGGTACCAGGTTGCGGTCACCCCGCTGCAGATGGCCACCGCGATCGGCGCGGTTGCGAACGGCGGGGAGCTCCTCCAGCCTCGCGTGGTGCGCGCCGTTGCCCGCGACGGCGAGCACGTGGCTTCCGAGCGACGGGTCATCCGGCGCGCCATCCTGCCCGAGACGGCGGCCGAGCTGACCGAGATCATGACGGCGGTCGCGGAACGCGGGACGGCTCGCCGCGCCCGGGTGCCCGGCTACCAGGTCGCGGGAAAGACCGGCACCGCCGAGAAGCTCATCGACGGACGCTACTCGCACCGGGACCACAATGCCTCGTTCGTCGGGTTCGTGCCGGCCGACGCGCCGCGCCTCGTCATCCTGGTGATGGTCGACACGCCCCGCACCGCGATGATCAACGGCGTCCGCCAGAGGGCGTACACCGGCGGCGCCGTCGCGGCGCCGATCTTCCAGCGCATCGCCGAGGCCGCCATGCGTTACCTCGGGGTGCCGCGTTCGGGCGATACGGTCCAACCGGTGCTCGTCGCGCGTTCCCCGACCCCGGCGCAGGCACGATTGCAGCCGGCCGCCCTGTCGGAAGGCGCATCCTCGGCCGACTCCGACGTGCAGGCCGCGGCGGAGCACGACGGAACGATGCCCGATCTGCGCGGTCTGAGCGCCCGGGAGGCCGTCCGCGCCCTGAGCCGCATGGGACTCGGCGCCGAGTTCGTCGGTGACGGAGCGGTGGCGCGCCAGGCGCCGGCTCCGGGCGAGGCGGTGGATCCGGGCGCGACGGCGCGCATCCGGTTGCAGCGCCACTGGACTCCGGAAGGCGATGCCGAGGCGCTGGGTCCATGACGATGGTCGAGGAACCACCTGCCGTGCGGAGTCCACGCGCCGGGATGACGTTGGGCTACCTGCTCGCGGACGCCGGCATCGAGAATGCCGGGGCGCTGACCGCGGGCCGGCTGGAGGCGACGGTGGCCGGCGTCCATTTCGATTCGCGCGACGTCGCCGAGGGCGGCGTATTCGTCGCCGTGCCCGGCCAGCGCGTCGACGGGGCGGACTTCGCCCCGGAGGCCTGTGCGCGCGGCGCCGCTCTCGTGGTCGCGGAGCCCGAACCGCCGGCCGCCCCGTCGTGCCCCTGGCTGCAGGTGCCGGATGCCCGTGCCGCGCTGGCGGCTCTGGCCGCGGCGTTCCACGGCCACCCGAGTCGCAGCCTGCTGGTCGTCGGGGTCACCGGAACCAACGGCAAGACGACCACGACGTACCTGCTCGAATCGATCTTCGAGCAGGCGGGGCTGGCCGCCGGGCGCATCAGCTCCATCGCCAACCGGGTCGGCCGCGACGAAGCCGAGCGTCCCGCCGTGCACACGACGCCCGAGGCGCCGGCGGTCCAGGCGCTGCTCGGGGCGATGCGCGACCGGGGCGCGCGGGCCTGCGCCATGGAGGTCTCCTCGCACGCCGTGGCCCTGCGACGCGTGGATCACGTGCGGTTCGCCGCCGCGGTCTTCACCAACCTCACACGCGATCACCTCGACTTTCACGGGGACATGGCGCGGTATTTCGCCGCCAAGCGAAGGCTGTTCGAGTTGCTGCCGGACGGCGCCCCGGCCGCCGTCAACGTCGACGATCCCCACGGCGCCCGGCTCGCGGCAGCCGTGAACAGGCCCGTTACCTATGCCCTGGACCGGACCGCGGACTGCATGCCCGACCGTCTCGATCTGCGGGCGGACGGGACGTCCATCGAGGCGCGGACGCCGCGCGGTCCGCTGCGGCTCGAGTCGCCGCTGATCGGACGCGCGGCGGCGTGCAGCGTGCTGGCCGCCGCCACCGCGGCCGTCGCGCTCGACCTGCCGTTCGCGGGCATCGAGGCCGGCGTGCGCGCGCTGACCCTGGTGCCGGGACGGATGCAGACGGTTTCCGCCCCGGGAGACGACGTGACGGTCATCGTCGACTCGGCGCATACCGACGATGCGCTGCGCGGCCTGCTCGAGGCCGTCCGGCCGCTCGCGAGGCGAATCGTCACGGTGTTCGGCTGCGGCGGCGACCGGGACGCCGCGAAGCGGCCGCTGATGGGGGTGGTCGCGACGCGCCTGAGCGATGCGGTCGTCCTGACGTCCGACAACCCGCGGTCGGAGGATCCGGACGCGATCATCGAGGACATCGAGCGCGGCATCGGCCGCTCGGACACGCCGCATCTGGTGCTGGCGGATCGGGGCGCGGCGATTGCCCGCGCGATCGGCGATGCGGCGCCCGGGGACACGGTGGTCATCGCCGGGAAGGGTCACGAGCGCTACCAGGTGATCGGATCGCGGGCGGTCCCTTTCGACGACGCGGTCGTGGCCCGTGCGGCGCTCGCCGCGCGGCGCTCCCGGTCGCAGACAGGATGACAGGCAGGTGGTGGGGTGCGGAACGGCGCGAGCGCGGGCGGGGGAGCTGGCCCTGGCAGCCGGCGGCAAACTGGTGGCCGGCCGACCCGAGGTCGAGCTGGGCGACATCTCCATCGACAGCCGCCGCATCCGTCCGGGCGACGTTTTTCTGGCGATTCGGGGCGAGCGGCTCGACGGTCACGAATTCATCGCCGAGGCACTTCGCAAAGGAGCGGCGGGCGTGATCGTCGGTGACAGGACGGCGGCGCCGGTCACCGGGGCGGATGGGCTCGCTCCGGTGACCATCGTCGTCGGCGACACGGTTCGCGCCCTGCAGTCCATCGCCCGGGACGTCCGCCGTCGCTCCGGTACGCAGGTGGTGGCGATTACCGGCAGCGTGGGCAAGACGACCACGAAGGAGCTGACGGCGTCGTTCGTCGGCACGCGGCACGAAGTCGTGCGCAATGCAGGCAACCTCAACAATCACATCGGTCTTCCCCTGTCGCTCCTGGCGCTCCGGCGGCGCCCGGACGTCGCGGTGGTCGAGCTGGGCATGAACCACGCCGGCGAGATCCGTACGCTGGTCGGCATCGCCGAGCCGGACGTTCGGGTCTGGACCAACGTGGCGGAGGTCCATGCGGCATCGTTCGCCTCGATTGAAGGGATCGCCGACGCCAAGGCGGAGATCCTGGATGGCGCAGGCAGCCGCGATCATCTGGTGGTCAACGCCGACGATCCGCTGGTCATGGCGCGCATCGGACGGTTCCCCGGCCAGGTGACGACGTTCGGGGTCACGGCGCCTGCCGACGTGCGGGCGGCGGACATCGAGGATCTCGGGCTCGACGGCATGCGGGCGACGGTTCGGACCCCGGCCGGCAGCAGGACGGTCGGCACGCCGCTGATCGGCGCCGGCCAGGTCGCCAACGTCCTGGCGGCCATCGCGGTTGCGTTGCGCTTCCACGTTCCGCTCGACGAGATGGTGCGCGTGGCGGGCGAGTTCTCGCCTCCGCCGCGTCGCGGCGAGGTGGTTCGCCTGTCCGGCGGAGTGACCGTCGTCGACGATTCCTACAATTCCAGCCCGGTGGCTCTGGAGCGGGCCCTGCGGTCATTGGGGCGGGACCGCGGGCACCGCCGGCGCGTCGCCGTTCTGGGAGAGATGCTCGAGTTGGGTTCCCGTGCCTCCGCCCTGCATCGCGCCTGCGGGCGGCTCGCGGTCGAGGCCGGGTTCGACGTGCTGGTGGTCGTCGGGGGAGCGGCGGCGAGGTCGCTGGCGGAAGGCGCCCGTGCGGCAGGGCTCGGCGCCGGCCGCGTCCTGACGTGCGGCGCCAGCGAGGAGGCGGCGGCGCTCGCCGCGGACCTCGTGCGCGCGGGCGACCTCGTACTGGTGAAGGGCTCTCGCGGCGTGCGCACCGATCGGGTGGCGGACCGGCTGAAGGCGGAGTGGGGTTGATGCTCTATCACCTGCTGTATCCGCTGCACACGGAGTTCGGCCTGCTGAACGTGGTCCAGTACATCACCTTCCGTACGGCCGCCGCCAGCCTGACCGCCTTCGTGGTGTCGCTCCTGTTCGGCCCGCTGACCATCCGCAAGCTGCGCGAGCTGCAGATTGGCCAGATCATTCGTCACGACGGTCCGCCGACCCACAAGGACAAGGCGGGAACGCCGACGATGGGCGGCCTGCTGCTGCTCGCCGCGGCGTTTCTTCCCACGCTCCTGTGGGCCGATCTGACCAACGTCTACGTCCAGATCGCCCTGCTCTCGACGGCCGCGTTCGGGGCCATCGGGTTCCTCGACGACTGGCTGAAGATCTCGCGCCGCTCGCACCGGGGGTTGTCCGTCCGGGGCAAGCTGATTGCACAGAGCGCGGTCGCGACCGCCGTCGGCGTGTCCCTGCTGCAGTTGACGCACAGCGATCTCTACAGCAGCGAGATCATCTTCCCGTTCTTCAAGCAGTTCACGCCGGACATCGGTTGGCTGTACGTCCCGTTCGCGGTGCTCGTCCTGGTGTTCTCGTCGAACGCCGTCAATCTCACCGACGGCCTCGACGGTCTCGCCATCAGCGTCTTCACGGTGGCCGCCGGCGCGTTCACGGCGCTGACCTACGTGAGCGGCCACGCCGCGATCGCCGAGTTCCTGCTGCTGGTGCGGTTTCCGCCGGCAGGCGAGCTCACGATCTTCTGCGGGTCCCTGGTGGGCGCGGGCCTCGGGTTCCTCTGGTACAACTCGTATCCCGCCGACGTCTTCATGGGCGACGTCGGCGCCCTGGCGCTCGGCGGGGCACTCGGCACGGTGGCGCTGCTGATCAAGCAGGAGCTGTTGCTGCCCATCGTCGGCGCGGTCTTCGTGATCGAGGCGCTGTCGGTGATCGTGCAGGTCGGCTCGTTCAAGCTCACGGGCCGGCGCGTATTCCGGATGGCGCCCCTTCACCATCACTTCGAGCAGGTCGGCTGGAGCGAGCCGAAGATCATCACCCGGTTTCTCATCGCGGCGGTGGTCTTCGCGCTGTTCAGCCTGACGACGTTGAAACTCCGATGAGCCAGTTCTCGGTTGCGGATGCTCGTGTCGTGGTGGTCGGAGCGGGCCGGAGCGGCATTGCCGCGGCGCGGCTGCTGGCCGGTCGCGGCGCGCGAGTGACGCTGAGCGAGGCCGGCAGGGAAGTTGCAGGTAGTGGATTGCTGGCCGACCAGGGCATCGAGATCGAAGTCGGCGGCCACCGGGCCGACACCCTGGGCGCGGCGGACCTGATCGTGTCGAGTCCGGGCGTGTCTCCGCGGTTGCCGGAGATTGCCGCGGCGCGGCGCCGCGGGATTCCGGTGATCAGCGAGGTGGAGCTGGCGGCGCGCTGGTTGCGAGGCCGCCTGGTGGCGGTGACCGGCACGAAGGGAAAGTCGACGACGGTCGTCGTGACCGCCCGCATGCTCGAGGCCGGGGGGCGGCACGCCGTGGTCGGCGGCAACATCGGCGTGGCGCTCAGCAGTCAGGTGGAGACGTCGAGGCCGGAGGTCGTGCACGTCGTGGAGGTGAGCAGCTTTCAACTGGAGCTCACCGAGACCTTCCGGCCGTGGATAGCGGTTTGCCTGAACCTGTCTCCGGATCACCTGGACCGGCACGCGAGCTTCGAGGAGTACGCCGGCGCAAAGGCGCGCGTCTTCGCGAACCAGACGCCGGACGACGCGATGGTCATCAACGCCGACGACCCGGACGTGCTCCGTATCGCGCGTGCGGGGCGGGCGCGGGCGCTCCGTTTCGCCGTCGAGACCCGGCTCGCGGAGGGTGTGCAGGTGACGGCGGGCGGCATAGCGCAGCGGTCGGCCGGGGGCGAGAAGTGCCTGGTGCCGATGTCCGCGGTCCGGGTTCCGGGACGACACCTGCTGGGCGACATTGCCGCCGCCGCCGCCGTCGGCACGCTGGCGGGTGTGGATGCCGGTGCGATGACGCGCGCGGTGCAGTCGTTCACCGGACTGGAGCACACCCTCGAGCTGGTGCGGGAGATCGACGGCGTCCGCTTCGTGAACGACTCGAAGGCGACCAACGTCGTCGCGGCGCGCGCCGCGGTGGAGTGCTTCGGAGCGGGCGTGGTGGTGATCCTCGGGGGACGGTTCAAGGGGGGCCGGTTCGAGGATCTGCGAGCCGCCCTGGCGAGCCGCGACGCGTCGGTGGTCGCCATCGGCGAGGCGCGGCGGCAGGTGCGCCGGGCGCTCGAGGCGGATGTCGCCGTGCACGAGGCGGGGACGATGGACGAGGCGGTGCAATCGGCGGCCGCGCTCGCGCGCCCCGGCGGCGCCGTGTTGCTGGCGCCGGCGTGCGCCAGCCTCGACATGTTCCGCGACTATGCGGCGAGAGGCGTGGCGTTCAGAAACGCGGTGGCCGCGCTGGCGGCGTCCGGCTGGTCGCCCGAGCGGGGCCGTGGACGCGAGCAGGCGAGAGACCGTGGACGTGAGCAGTGAGCAGTCATCAGTCGGTTTGCGCGGTGAAGAGCTGGCCGCTGGGAGCGCAGGCTATCCCTTGCCTGCGAGGCTGGTGTCTCCACCCGGGTCTGACTGATGACTGCTGACCGCTCACGCGAACGTGCAACCCTGTTTTCGGGTCCAGCGACCCGGAGCTTTAGCCCCGTCGAGTCCGGATTGACCGGTTCGGAGTATGGCGCGGAAACTCAAGCCCGACAAGTTGCTCTTTCTCGCCACGCTCGCGTTGTTGAGCGTGAGCGTGATCATGGTCTACAGCGCGTCGGCCCAGCTCGCCATGGACCGCTATGCACGGCCGTACCACTTCCTGCTCCGGCAGGTCTGGTGGGCCGTCATGGGGTTCGGGTTGCTCTGGGGCGTCATGCGGATCGACTACCGCCGGTTCCGAAGGCCCGGCGTTCTGTGGACCGCGATCGGCGTGACGACGGTCGCGCTGATTGCCGTGCTCTTCAGCGAGCCGATCAACGGGACCCGCCGCTGGTTCGGCATTGCCGGGTTCGGGGTACAGCCGTCCGAGCTGGCGAAGATCGCGCTGATCCTGTTCGCCGCGGCGCAGCTCGAACGGCGAATGGAACGGGTCAACGACGTTCTCTACGCGTTGCTGCCGCTCGGCGCCCTGACGGCCGGCATAGCGGTCCTGATCCTCCTGCAGCCGGATTTCAGCACGGCGGTCGCCGCCATCGTGATCGTGGCGGCGATGGTCTTCGCCGCGGGCCTCGGCTACCGCTACCTGATCGGGGCGGCGCTCATGCTCGCTCCGGCTCTCTATGTCGTCATCGCGAGCGCACCGTACCGCCGCAGGCGGCTGCTCGCCTTCCTCGACCCCTGGGCCGATCCCCTGGGCGACGGATTCCAGATCATCCAGTCCCAGATCGCCGTCGGTACGGGCGGCGTTGCGGGCAAGGGTCTCATGCGCGGCGTGCAGAAGCTGCACTTTCTGCCCGAGCCGCACACCGACTTCATCTACGCCGTCATCGCGGAGGAGACGGGACTGATCGGAGCGACGGTGATCCTGCTGTGCTTCGCGGTCATCACCTGGCGCGGCCTCCACGTCGCCAACCATGCGCCCGACCGCTTCGGCGCGTTTCTGGCGATCGGCCTGACGACGATGGTCGCCATCCAGGCGTTTCTCAACATGAGCGTCGTGCTCGGGCTGATGCCGACGACCGGCATACCGCTGCCCTTCGTCAGCGCGGGGGGATCGTCACTGCTGATCGGGCTGATCGGCATGGGAATACTGCTGAACGTGTCGCAGCATGCGGCGCTGAGGCATTGACGCGGCGGGCGGGGGCGAGGCGGATCCGTGAAGGCTGCCGACTCGAGTGCGGAGACGAGAGCGCCTCGGGTGCTGTTTGCGGGTGGCGGCACCGGTGGTCATCTGTTTCCCGGAATCGCCGTGGCGCGGGCGCTCGTCCGGCGTCACCGGCGCGCGCAGGTCGTGTTCGCGGGGACGGGGCGGGGCATCGAGGCCCGTGTGCTGGCGCTCGAGGGTTTCCGCTTCGAGCCGATTCGGAGTGCGGGGCTCGTCGGCAAGTCGCCCGGCGCCATCGCCCGGACCGCCGTGCTGGCGCCGCTGACGCTCTTCGACGCGGCGCGCGTCCTGCACCGCGCCCGCCCGGACCTGGTGATTGGTCTCGGGGGCTACAGCGCCGGGCCGGTGGTGCTTCTCGCCGCGTTTGCGGGTCGTTCGACGATGCTTATGGAGCAGAACGCGGTACCCGGAATGACTAACCGGATGCTCGCACCGTTCGTGGAGGCGGCGGCCGTCTCGTTCGAGGCGACCACCTCCTGCTTCGGGGCCGGCGCGTTCGTCAGCGGCAATCCCGTCCGGGAGGGGTTCTTCGCCGCTGCCAGGGTCGATCGGGCGGGGCGGTCGGGTCCGCCGACCCTGCTGGTGCTCGGCGGGTCGCAGGGAGCCCACCGCCTGAACGTGGCCCTGGTCGCCGCCGCCGGCGCGCTGGCGGCGATGCCCCGGGGTATCCGCGTCATCCACCAGACGGGCGAACGTGATCGCGACCGGGTACGCGACGCCTACCGCCGGGCGGGGCTGGACGCTTGCGTGCAGGCGTTTTTCGAGAAGCTGCATGAAGAGATGCGCGCGGCCGACGTGGTGGTCTGCCGCGCCGGAGCGACGACGCTGGCCGAGGTGGCGGCGGCGGGCCTGCCCGCCGTGATCGTGCCGTTGCCCACGGCCGCCAACGACCACCAGCGCCGGAACGCCGCCGCGCTCGCGGCCGCCGGGGCCGCTGAAGTGATCGAGGAGGCCGATCTCGATCGGCGGCTCGTACCCCGACTGACGGCGCTCGCGGGCGACGGCGGGCGTCGCGCGGCGATGGCGGCGGCCGCGGCGCGCCTGGCGAAGCCGGATGCGACCGACAAGATAGTGAGGAGAGCCGAGCAACTCATGGGGCACGTTGGCGCCGTTGCGGGCGGGGAGCGCCGGGGAGCTGCGCCGTAGCACGACGCAGACTTCCGGAACGGGTTGGTCGAGCGGCAATGAGAGCCGCGGGGCGACGATTTCCGGGCGAGGGGCCGGTCGTGTGCTCGAGCGAGTCAGACGGATTCACATGGTGGGCATCGGCGGCATCGGCATGAGCGGCATCGCGGAGCTGCTGCAGGGCGCCGGCTACGAGGTGACCGGGTCCGATCTGGCGTCGTCCGCGGCTACGGCCCGCCTGCGCTCGGCCGGGATTCGGGTCGCCGAGGGTCACGCGGCTGCGCACCTCGGCGAGCCGGACGTCGTCGTGGTCTCGTCGGCCGTGCCCGGGGACAACCCCGAGCTGGAGGAGGCCGGGCGCCGCCGGATTCCCGTCGTCGGGCGCGGCGTGATGCTGGCGGAACTGACGAGGAGCAAGCGAACGGTCGCCGTGGCGGGGTCTCACGGGAAGACCACCACCACTTCCATGGTGGCTCTGGTCTTCGAAGCCGCCGGACTCGATCCGACCGCGGTGATCGGCGGCGTGGTCGACGCCCTGGGCGGCAACGCACGTTACGGGCGCGGGCCGTTCATGGTGGTCGAGACCGACGAGAGCGACCGGTCGTTCCTGCATCTGACGCCCGAGATCGCGATTGTGACCAACGTCGACGACGAGCACCTGGAAGCGTACGATGGAGTCGCCGGACTGGTCGGCGCGGTCGGGCAGTTTGCCGGAAGCGTGCCCGAGAACGGTTGCGTGGTGGCGTGCGCGGAGGATTCGGCGGTTGCGGGGCTGGCGGCGCGCTGCCCGCGTCCCGTCGTGACGTACGGCATCGACGTGCCGTCCGCGAGCGTTCGCGCGGCGCGCGTGCGGCTCGGAACGTCCGGATCGACGGCCCGGGTGAGCGTGGACATACGCGGCCGGCGCTCGGGCCTGGACCTGCAGCTCGCGGTGCCGGGCCGCCACAACCTGCTCAACGCGCTGGCAGCCGTCGGGGTGGCGTCGTGGCTGGGCATCGCTCCCGAGACGACCGCCGGGGCGCTCCGCGGCTTCGCGGGCGTGGAGCGTCGCTACTCGCGGCGCCGCGTGTCCGGGGGCATAGAGATCGTCGACGACTACGCCCACCACCCGACGGAGATCGAGGCGGTGCTCGATACGGCCCGCCTCGGCGCGCCGGCGCGCCTGGTGGTCGTGTTCCAGCCCCACCGGTATTCCCGCACCGCTCGCCTGCTGGACCGTTTCGGGCAGGTGCTGGGGCGCGCCGACTGGCTCCTGCTCACCGAAGTGTATGCCGCGAGCGAGGCGCGTCTGGAGGGGGTCGACGCGGCTGCCGTCGCCCGGGCGGTTCGGCGTCACTCGCCGGTCCCCATCCGGATTGCCGCCAGCCTGGAGGATGCCGCATCCCGGGTTGCCGCACTGGCGCGAGCGGGAGACGTGGTCGTCGTGCTCGGCGCCGGATCGATCGGACGGCTGGCGCCGCGCATCGTCGAATCGCTCGAGAGGCGGGGTGCGTGATGGCGGTGTACGTGCGTCCCGAACCCAGTTTTCGTCGCGCCTACGTGCAGCCGGCGCCACGCCGCTGGCTGGAGCGTCGCCTCGAGCTCCTGCTGCACCTGACCCTGTTGCTCGCTGCGGTGGCCGGCGGCGCGTGGTCGCTGGATGCCCTGAGGCGGGCCGACTTCCTGCGTATCGACGCCATCAGCGTGGAGGGAAACCGACGGCTGTCTCCCGGAGAGGTGGCAGGACTGGTCGGCCGGCTGCGTGGCCAGAACCTGCTGGTCGCCGACCTCGACGCGGGGCGCGCGAGCCTGCTGGCGTCCGGTTGGATCCGCGAGGCGATGCTGCGGCGCGTGCTGCCCTCCGCGGTGCACGTCACGCTGGATGAACGCGAGCCGGTCGGACTGGGTCGCTTCGGCTCCCGGTTGTTTCTCGTCGATGCGACGGGCCACGTCATCGACGAGTTCGGTCCCCGGTTTGCCGATCTCGACCTGCCGATCATCGACGGGCTGTCCCCCGGCGACGGTTCGGCCGTCGACGCGCGCCGTGCGGGGCTTGCGGCGCGCCTGATCGCGGCCGTCGGCGCGGAACCCGACCTCGCGACCCGCGTCTCGCAGGTGGATGTGCGCAATCCCCACGACGCGGTCGTGCTGCTGAGCGGGGACCCGGTTCGGATTCACCTCGGCGAGCGGCAGTTCGCGGCGCGCCTCCGGACCTATCTGGACATCGTGCAGGAACTCCGGGAGGCCGTGCCCGAGATCGACTACGTCGACGTGCGTTTCGACCGCAAGGTGTACGTCGGCCCGGCGGACGACTCGGCGCGGGGCCGCCGCGCCGAGTCGCGTCGCAGGGCGACGGACCCGCCGACCTCGCACGCCCCGCGAGGTCCGGCGTCGATCCGGGTGATGGCCGGAATGGGGATCGCAGCGGAGAGCGGTCAACGGAGGCAGCGTGGCACGTAGGGAACAGTACCTGGTCGGACTCGACGTGGGCACGTCCAAGGTCGCCGCCATCGTCGCGGAGGCGATGCAGGACGGGAGCGTCGACATCATCGGCATCGGGGTCGCCGACGCGCACGGCATCCGCCGCGGGGTCGTCGTCAACCTGGAGACGGCGGTCGAGTCGATCAAGAAGGCGATCGAGGAGGCCGAGCTCACCGCCGGCGTCGAGATCGACACGGTGCACCTCGCCCTGTCCGGCAGCCACGTCAAGGCATTCAACAGCCGGGGCGTCGTGGCGGTCGCCGGGCAGAATCGCGAGATCTCGCGTCAGGACGTCCGGCGCGCGATAGAGGCCGCGAAGGCCGTCTCGCTGCCGAACGGACGCGAGGTCCTGCATACGCTGCCGCAGGACTTCGTGGTGGATGAACAGGACGGCATCGGGGCGCCGATCGGAATGACCGGGGCGCGCCTCGAGGTCAACGTCCACATCGTGACCGGGAGCACGTCCACCACGCAGAATCTCGTCACCTGCGTCAACCGGGCCGGGGTCACCGTGGCCGCGACCGTGCTCGGGCAGCTCGCCGCCGCCGAGGCCGTTCTCACCCCGGACGAGAAGGAGCTCGGCGTGGCGCTGGTGGACATCGGCGGCGGCACTACCGACTTTGCGGTCTTCGAGCGCGGCAGCCTCTGGCACACCGGCGCGATCGCGCTCGGGGGTGACCATTTCACCAACGACATCGCGGTCGGCCTGCGAACCCCGATCCCGCAGGCGGAGAAGACGAAGCGCCGCAGCGGCTGCGCCCTGACCGCGCTGGTCGACGAGGATCAGACGGTCGAGATCGCCAGCGTCGGCGGTCGCCAGCCGCGAATCATGTCGCGCCGCATCCTGGCCGACGTCCTGCAGCCGCGCGCGGAGGAGGTCTTCCACCAGCTCTGGGACGAGATCCAGCACCGCGGGTACGAGGGCGCCCTGCACTCCGGAATCGTGCTGACCGGCGGCGGCTCCATGCTCGATGGAATGCCGGAGATCGCAGACCAGATATTCGACATGCCGATTCGCCGCGGCTGTCCGGTGGGCGTGGGCGGCTTGACGGATCACGTCAACGATCCCGCGTTCGCGACCGCGGTCGGGTTGATCATGTATTCCAACCGGCACCAGATGGCCGATCAGGATCGGTTGGCCGGCGGCGCCCTGAGCAGGTTGGCCGGTCGACTGCGGATCCTGTTCAAGGGTTTCTTCTCATAGCGGCGAAGGAGGAAGGAATGGAGGATAGCGGCAGAATCCTGTCCGGGTCCGAGTCGTCGTCAGACGGGGATCTCCGACTGACGCTGGAGGATACCGTTCGAGCCGGAGCCCGGATCAAGGTCATCGGCGTGGGGGGCGGCGGGAGCAACGCGGTCGGCCGGATGGTGGCCGGGGGCGTGAGAGGCGTCGACTTCATCGTCGCCAACACGGACGCACAGGCGTTGGCCCAGAACGGGGCTCCGGTCCGGTTGCAGATCGGGGCGAAGGTGACGAGCGGTCTCGGAGCCGGCGCGGACCCCAACGTCGGCCGTCAGGCCGCGCTCGAGGACACCGAGCAGTTGATCAGCGCGCTCAGCGGCGCGGACATGGTGTTCGTGACGGCCGGGCTCGGGGGTGGGACCGGCACCGGCGCCGCACCGGTGGTTGCCTCGCTGGCGAGCGAACTCGGCGCGCTGACCATCGCCGTCGTCACGAAGCCCTTCCGGTTCGAGGGAAGGCGGAGGGCGGTGCAGGCCGAGCGGGGACTCGAGGACCTTCGCGCGGCGGTCGACACGGTCATCGCCATTCCCAACGAGCGCCTGCTGGGGCACATCGAGCAGACGACGAGCCTGACGGATGCGTTCGTACTCGCCGATGACGTCCTGCACCAGGCCATCCGGGGCATCTCCGATCTGATTCTCGTGCCCGGCATGATCAATCTCGACTTCGCCGACGTGAAGACCATCATGTCCGGCATGGGGATGGCCATCATGGGGACGGGCCACGGCGAAGGCAAGGACCGCGCCGTGGAGGCTGCGAACCGGGCCATCGCGAGCCCACTGATCGAGGAAGCCCAGGTCGAGGGGGCGCGGGGCGTCATCATCAACATCACCGGTGGCTCCGACCTGTCCATGCTGGAGGTGAGCCAGGCGACGATGATCATCCACGAGGCGGCGCACGAGGACGCCAACATCATCTTCGGCGCGGTCGTCGATCCGGTCATGGACGGGAAGGTCAAGATCACCGTCATCGCGACGGACTTCGAGGGTCTCGGGGGGCGCAAGGCGGCTTCCTCGGCGACCGAGACCCCCGTCGACCTCCAGACGTATGCCAGTCAGCGGCAGGAGGACGCCGCACCGATGGCCGTCGCCGCGGCCGGAGGGGGCGGCATAACGATGTCGCGGCGGACGACGATCGAGTTTTCCCCCCCGGCCGGTTCGATCGGCGACTCCGATGACGCCGACGAGGGCTCCGCCGACGGGGACTCCGATGCCGACGAAGGCGGGCCCGAGACGCTTCCGGCGTTTCTGCGCCCGCCGTCCGACGAGTAGCGCGTCGGCGCCGGCGGCCCGGAACCACGGCGCCGCGGACGTCGACCGGCCGGTAGCCTGCCCGGAGTCGCCTCCGGTCAGCTTCGTTCGCGCATCTGGTCGTACGCCCTGCCGATGGCGTCCCGCAGCGCGTCGGTGGAGCCGGCGTCGGAACCCGGACGCGGGAGGACGAACCGCCGGCGCCGCGTCGCCGGCGCAACCGCCGTTGCGGAAACCGGGGGTCAGCGGCCGAGCAGGATCACCTGGGCGACGGCCAGCGCGCGCGAGTGCGTCATCGTGAGCAGCGCGCCGGTTGCGCCGAGCGTCTCGAAACGCCGCCGTGCGCCGCCATGCAACCGCAGTTGCGGCGGGCCGCCGGCCCTGACGACCTCCACGTCCCGCCAGAGCACCCCGCGGGACCGCCCCGTGCCGAGCGCCTTCATCGCCGCCTCCTTGGCGGAGAAGCGCGCGGCGAGGTGCTGGGCGGGCATCCGGCGGCGCAGACAGTAGGCGGCCTCGTCCTCGGTGAAGATGCGCCTGATGAAGCGGTCGCCGTAACGCGTTGCGATATCTTCGACGCGAGCCACTTCCTCGATGTCGATGCCGATGCCGACGACGAGGTCGCCGCGGCCTACGTTCGCGGCCGGGAGCGGTCGCGCCGGGCTCTCCGCGGCGCCGTCCATCGCGGCGTTGGCGAGGGCGTCCGCCCGCCGGTTCCGTTCGCGCGGCACGTGCTCGAACCGGACGCGCCCCAGTCGGCTTGCGAGCTCGCCCGCGCGGGCGTGCAGGGCCGCGAGCTCGGGCTGCCTGACGCGGTACTCGCCCCGCATCTGACGCGTCAGCAGCTCGGAGTCGGAGCGGATGGTTGCGTCGCGGCGTCCGTTCGCCACGAGGTATTCCAGGGCGGCGATCAGCCCGCGGTACTCCGCGCCGTTGCTGGTGGCCGCGTCGATCGCGCCGTTCAGCTCGTCGATGACCCGGCCGTCCTCGTCCTCGATGCTGACGCCGTAGCCGGCCGGACCCGGATTCCCGCGGGAGCCTCCATCGACGTAGGCGATCACACGAACCGTCATGCCGGTGTGAAGTCCGCTCCAGCGGGGATCACGAAGGTCGAGGGGACGCGTCCGCTTCGATCGGATAGTAGAGGATGCGCCGGCAACTCTCGCACTGAATCAACCTCTGGTTCAACCGCACGTCGTTGTAGAGCTGCGGCCGGAGCCGGACCTGGCAGGACCCGCAGCGGCCGTCGTGCACCGCGCCGACCGCGATGCCCCTGCGGCCGCGAATCAGGATATCGAAGGTGTCCAGCAGGGCCGGAGGGAGGTCCGCCACGAGCGCCGCGCGATCTCCGGCGTAGCTGTCCACCCGGCCCCGGGAACGGTCGCGGTCCTGCTCGAGCCGGCGTTGTTCCTCGCCGACCACCGTCTCCTCCTCCGCCAGGGTCGTCCGCAGCCGGTCGATGTCGGCGGACAGCTCGTCGGCCTCGAGCATGCCTTCGAGTATCCGATCCTCGAGGCGCTGGATCTCCGCGTTCGCGCCGGCGATCTCCGACTGCACGGCGTGGTACTCCTTGTTGGTCTTGACCGCCATCAACTGGTCCTTGAACCGCGTCAGTCGGCTCTGCACGGCGGCGACGTCCTTCTCCAGGTTCCGGCGCGCCGCCCGGTGTTCCGCGAGCCTTCCCTCGGCGGCCTCGAGCCGGCCGGCGTGCTCGCCCAGCCGCGCGGCGAGCGCCGCGCGCTGCGCGGGGAAGGCCTCGATGGCCAGCCTGGCTCTGTCGACGGCGGTTTCGAGTTCCTGCAGGCGAATCAGTCGTTCGAGGTCGGGAAGCATGGAATCAGGCAACAAAAAAGCCCCGCACCGGCGGGGCCTGTTTCTCCGGGCGCGCGGCGGTCCTGCCGTGCGCGACGGATGGGATGGTGGGCCCACCAGGATTCGAACCTGGGACAGGCCGGTTATGAGCCGGCGGCTCTGACCGCTGAGCTATGGGCCCCGGAACGGGCACTTACGTGCTTCCTTCGAGAAACGCCCGCAGCTTCCGGCTGCGGGACGGGTGCCGCAGCTTGCGCAACGCCTTGGCTTCGATCTGGCGAATACGCTCGCGCGTCACCGCGAAGTTCTGTCCGACCTCCTCGAGCGTGTGCTCGCTGCCGTCACCGACGCCGAACCGCATCTTGATCACCTTCTCCTCGCGCGGCGTCAGCGACTTCAGTACGGATTCGGTCTGTTCCTTCAGGTTCAGGCTGATCACCGCGTCCGACGGCGACACGACCTGCCGGTCCTCGATGAAGTCGCCGAGGTGGCTGTCCTCCTCCTCCCCGATCGGCGTTTCGAGCGATATGGGTTCCTGCGCGATCTTGAGCACCTTGCGGACCTTGGTGACCGGAATGTCCATCCGCTCGGCGATTTCCTCGGACGACGGTTCGCGCCCGTATTCCTGGACCAGCGCCCGGGACGTGCGGAGCAGTTTGTTGATCGTCTCGATCATGTGGACCGGGATGCGAATGGTGCGGGCCTGATCCGCGATGGCGCGGGTGATCGCCTGGCGGATCCACCAGGTCGCGTAGGTCGAGAACTTGTAGCCGCGCTGGTACTCGAACTTGTCCACCGCCTTCATGAGGCCGATGTTCCCCTCCTGGATCAGGTCGAGAAACTGCAGGCCGCGGTTCGTGTACTTCTTGGCGATCGACACCACGAGGCGAAGATTGGCCTCCACCAGTTCCTTCTTGGCACGCTCGGCCAGCGCTTCGCCCCGCTCCAGGGTCGCCAGCATGCGCGCCAGCGAGCCCGGCGACTCCTCGACCTCGGTCAGAAACCTGCGCAGCCTGGCCCGGAGCTCGCGGCGCTCCCGCAACAGTCGCGCGCGTTCTTCTCGTCCGAGCTGCGGCCGGTTGGCCTTGTCGAGTTGCCGGTCGAGTTCCGCGAGGTCGCACCGAATGCACTCCACCTCCGCCGCGGATTCCCTGAGTTCCTCGATCCAGATCTGCTTGACCGGCTCGGTGAACTCCATGCGGCGGATCAGCCGTGCGAGCGTCACGCGTGCGCGCAGCACGCGCCGCCGGCAGGATCGGTGTCGTTCCTGCTCCCGCTTCGGTACGCGGTCGAGCTCCGCCTGCCGCTCGTCGGCTTCGAGCTGCGCCGCCCGGATGGCCCCGATCCGGTCGAGCAACTGTCGTCCGGGATCGGCGGCGCCGCCGTCCGGGAGCGTCTCCTCCTGGACGACCACCAGCTCCCGCGGCGAGCGGTCGCCGGACTGCAACTCCGTGCCGAAAGCGACGATGGCGCTGGCGACCGAGGGCGTGCGCGACAGCGTCTTCAGCACGGCGAGCCGCCCGCGCTCGATACGCCGGGCAATCTCCACCTCGCCGTCCCGCGTGAGCAGCGGCACCGTGCCCATCTCGCGCAGGTACATCCGGACCGGGTCGCTGGTCTTGTCGATCGGGCTGGGGGTGAGATCGAACTCCGGCTCGTCGCTGCTCTCGCCCGCACGCTCCAGACGCTTCTTTTCCTTGTACTTGTCCTCGGACTCGACGACTTCGATGCCGGCGTTCCCAAGCGAGTTGAACAGCTCGTCGAGCTCGTCGGACGAGGCGATCTCCGCTGGAAGCAGATCGTTGATCTCATCGAAGAGGAGATAGCCGCGCTCCTTGCCGACGATGATCAGTTGCTGGATCTCGTCGTACCGCTCTTCGATCGACAACTGCTTGCCTGGCATCCCGTCACCTCGTGCGGTCGGCTTGCCGTTGCGGATCAGTGCGTCACGCCGGACCTTCGCCGCCAGGGGACGCACCACGCAGGAGATTGTATATGGCGGCGCTCCATCGTGCTCGGGGCTGCGCAGACCCGAGCCGCGCGTGGAGTCCGCGCGTCATCCGGCGAGTTCCTCGATGCGCTGAAGAAGGTCCTTCTTGCGCGCCCAGAGGGCGTCGATCTCGCTGAGCGCGTCGGGCGAGCCGTCCCGCTGGCGACGGTCGATTGCTTCCTGAAGCGCCTCCCGCTCCCGGTCGTAGCGCCGCTTCCGCAACTCGATCCCGCAGTCCTCGACGCCGGCCGCCGCCACCGACTCCTGCTCGATGGTCCGCACCAGCTCCGCGTCCTCCTCGTCCAGCCGCTCGCGGAGCGTCTCGGGAGCCCCCTCGGCGGGCACTGTCGCGAGCGACCGGGCGGCGCTCAGGATGCGGGTCGTCTGGAGACCCTCGAGGTCGGCCGGCTCCAGGCCCGAGAGCACGGACTGCGCCGCCGCCGTCCTGTGCATCATCGCCCAGATCAGGCCCTTCTCGGCGGGCAGAAGCGCGGTCTGCGCCGTGCGGATGTCGGAACGCACCGCGGAGCGGTTCGGTGTCGCTCCCTCCCGGACCTCGGCACGGAACATGCCCTCGGGAACCTGCGCCCGGTGCTCGACCCGATCCAGGAAGTCGTCCCGCAGGACCGGATCGCGGATGGCCTGCGCAACCGGCTTCATCCGGTCGAGCAGGGCGCGCCGCTCCTGCGCACGGGAGAGATCGCGTTCGGCCGACGCACGGTCGAGCACGTCCTCGAGGTACGGACGCGAGGTCCGCAGGCGCTCGCGATACGCTTCGCCGCCGTGCCCCCGGACGTACCCGTCGGGGTCGTCGCCGGGAGGAAGCTGGACGACGTTGACCTGGAAGCCGTGGGCGAGCAGCAGCTCGCCCGACCGGGCGGCGGCGCCCTCGCCGGCCGAGTCGGGGTCGAAGCTCAGCAGCGTCCTGGAGCAGAAGCGCCGCAGCAGCCGGACGTGACGCTCGGTCAGCGCCGTGCCGCACGTGGCGACGACCGGCTTCACGCCCGCCTGCACGAGCTGGGCAAGGTCGAAGTACCCCTCGACGAGGACGGCGTAGCCGGCCTCCCGCACCGCCTGCCTCGTCAGATGCAGCCCGTACAGCGTCCGCCCCTTCGCGTAGAGGGGCGTCTCCGGCGAGTTGAGATACTTCGGCTCCTGGTCGGCGGCAAGCGCCCGTCCCCCGAACGCGATGACCGAGCCGGTCTCGCGCGCGATGGGGATCATCAGCCGGTTGCGGAACCTGTCGTACGGTCTTCCACCGTCGCGTCGGCTGACGAGTCCGCTCTTGAGCAGCAGCTCGATCGGCTGTCCCCGATCCTGCAGGTGGCGGGTCAGCCCTCCTCCGGGCGGCGCGTACCCCAGCGCGAGACGCTCCACCGTCTCCGGCGCCAGATCCCGCGCTTCGAGATAGCGGCGGGCGCCGGTCCCCGCCGCGGCGCGAAGCTGCGCGCGGAAGTACTCGTCGGCGAGCTCGTGCACCTTGAGCAGCGCCTCCCGTTCCGCGACCGCCTCCCCGTCGCGCTCCGGGTCGTCCGATTCGGGGACCCGCAACCCGAACCGCTGGGCCAGCACCTGCACGGCCTCGGGAAAGCTGAGCTTCTCGTGGAGCTCGACGAACTTGACCACGTCGCCGCCGGTCGCGCAGCCGAAGCAGTGGAAGAAGCCCTTGTCGCGGTTGACGTGGAAGCTGGGCGTCTTCTCCCGGTGAAACGGGCAGAGTCCCTTGTACGTGCTGCCTGCCTGCTTCAGGGTCACGACGTCCTGGACCACGAGGACGATGTCGGCCTGCGCCTTCAGATCGTCGATGAACCCGGGGGAGAAGCGCGCCATGCGAGCCCTCAGTCCTTCAGCTCGATGACCGTCACGCCCCGACCGCCGTGCTCCGGCGCCGCCGCCTCGAACTTCGCCACCAGCGGATGCTCGTCGAGGAAACCGGCGATGGCGCGCCGCAACTGGCCGGTCCCGTGGCCGTGGATCACCCGCAGTTGTCCCGCGCCACCGAGCAGCGCCTGGTCGACGTATTTCTCCACCCGCGACAGCGCGTCGTCCACGCGACACCCGATCACGTTGAGCTCCTCCGGCGCATGGGCGTCCGCCGCCACCGCGACCGTCACGCCGCCCCCGGCGGCCGGCGCGGCGTCGACCACTCGGAGGTGGCCGGCGGATACGTGGAGGCGCTTGCCCCGCGCTTCGATCTCCGCGTCGTCGCCATCGACCGCGACCAGGGTGCCCTCCAACCCCAGGCTCTCGACCCGGACCCGGCTGCCGACCGGCGGCGGCGTGGCCGGCGCCGGCGCTTCCGCCGGCGGCGGCAGCGCCGCAACGGAGCGCTCGCGCACCTTCTCCAGTTCTTCGACCGCCGCCCGCCTGAGCTCTCCCGTCGCGCCGGTCGTGACCTGCTGCCGCGGGCGACCCGGGCTTCGACCCCTGGAAGGCTCGACGAGCGCGCCGGCGCGGGCGCGCAGGTCGCGGACGATCTCCTCCACCGCCGCCCGCGCCGCCTTCAACTCCTGTTCAACGCCGTCCCGCAGGCGTCGCCGTGCGGCCTGCTCCTTCTCGTCGAGCGCCTGCCGCGCCTGTTTCAGCGCCGCGCGCTCTTCCTCGAGCCGCCTGCGGCCGGCTTCCAGTTCCTCGCGCCGGGCGTTCACCTGCGCAATGTCGTTCTCCATGCGGGCGAGATGCTCGGCGAGCTGCGCCTCGCGGGCGCTGCGCCGCCCCCGTGCGTCGCCGATGATGGAGGAAGGAACGCCCAGGCGGGCGGCGATCTCGAGGGCGAGGCTGCGCCCGGGCGAGCCGTACGTCAGCTTGTAGGTCGGCGCGTACGTCTCCGGGTCGAAGCCGAAGCCGGCGCAGGCGACCCCGTCGGTGGTCGAGGCGTACGACTTCAGCGCGTCGTCGTGGGTGGTCGCCGCGACGAGCGCGCCGCGTTGCCGGAAATGATCGATGATCGCGGCTCCGAGCGCGCCTCCTTCGACCGGATCCGTTCCTGCGCCGACCTCGTCGAGAAGCACCAGGGCCGGCAGTGCGAGCCGGCTCTCCATCGCCACGATGTTGGTGATGTGTCCGGAGAACGTCGACAGGCTGTCGGCGATCGACTGCTCGTCGCCGATGTCCGCGAACACGGACCGGAACACCGGCATCGACGCTTCCGGTCCGGCCGGTACGTGCAGGCCGGCCTGCGCCATCAGGACCAGCAGGCCGACCGTCTTCAGGGCCACGGTCTTCCCGCCGGTGTTGGGCCCGGTCACGATCAGCGCGCCGACCGGCGGCGCGATGTGCAGGTCGACCGGCACGGGCCCGGCCGGCCGCAGGTCCGTCCCCCGGGCGTCATCGGCCCGCCCGCGGACGCCGGGAATCAGGAGCGGATGCCTGGCCTGGGGCAGCTCGATCCGGGCATCGGTCGCTATCTTCGGCTCCACGCCGGCGACGAGACGCGAGAAGCTCGCTCGCGCCTGCATGACGTCGAGCGCTTCGGCCGCGGCCAGCGTCCGGCGCAGATCGAGGGCGCGCTTGCGGAACGCGCTCGCCAGACCGAGCAGGATGCGGTGGACCTCCTCGCTCTCGGATTCTTCGAGCGCGACGATTTCGTTGTTGATGTCGACGGTGCTCAACGGTTCGAGAAACAGGCTCGCTCCGCTGCCCGAGCTGCCGTGCACGATGCCCGGGATCGCGGCGCGGTGTTCGGAGCGGACGACCAGCACGAACCGGCCTCCCCGTTCGGTCACCACCCGCTCCTGGAGGTACTTCGCCGTATCCCGCCCCCGCAGGTAGGACTCTAGCGTGCCCCGCAGCCGGTTGCGCTGTCTCCGCAGCCGATCCCGCAGCGTGCGCAGCTTGGGACTGGCGTCGTCGAGCACCTCGCCTTCGGGATCGACGGCGGCGCGAATGGCGGAGACCTCGCCCTTGAAGGAGTGCGTGCCGGCGATCACGGCTTCGAGGGCCGGATAAGGGCCCCCGGAGGCGTTGTCGAACGCCGAGCGGACGGTATCCATCGAGGTCAGGAAGCGAGCCAGGCCGATGAGCTGCAGCGGCTCGACGAGGCGGCCTTCCACGGCGAGCGCGGCGATGGTCTGCTCCAGATCGGCGGGCGCGTCGAGGCCGAAGGACCCGTTCGCCTCCAGGTAGGCCACTCCCTCGCTGGTGGCCGCGAGCGTGGCTGCGACCTTGTCGATGTCGGTTGCCGGCGCGAGACGGGCGAGCGCCGTGGTCCCCAGCGGCGTGAGCGCCAGGCTGCGGACGGCGGCTGCGACCCGATCGAATTCGAGCGCCTGGAGCGTTCCCTCGTGCATCGTGGTGTCCGATCGCTGCGTCGTCGTCTGCGCCATGACCCTGGCTGTACCGCAGACTACTCCCAGGAATCCTAGGTCAGATGATTGATCAGGCTCGCCATCGTGGCCGCGCCGAGTCCGTTGTCGATGTTGACCACGGCGACGCCGGTTGCGCAACCGTTCAACATGCCGAGCAGCGCGGTCAGCCCGCCGAAGCTCGCGCCGTACCCGACGCTGGTCGGCACGGCGATGACCGGCGCGCGGATCAGACCGCGGACCACGCTCGGCAGCGCGCCCTCCATGCCGGCGACGGCGATGACGACGCGCGCCGCGTCGAGCCGGTCGCGTTCGGCCAGCAGCCGGTGCAGCCCCGCGACCCCGGCGTCGTACACGGTGTCGACCCGGTTGCCGAGGGCCTCGGCCGCGACCCTGGCTTCCTCCGCCACGGCCAGGTCGGAAGTGCCGGCCGCAATCACGAGAACGGTGCCCCGTCCGGTCGTCTCCTCGCTCGCCGCGCGGGTGATGATGCGCGCCGTGGAATGGAACCGCGCGTCCGGAACGCGCTCGCGTACGGCCTCGAACGCTTCGGTTCCGACACGCGTGACGATGAGGGTGTCGCCGTTGGCGACGATCCGCTCGGCGATGGCAGCGGTCTGTGCGGGTGTCTTGCCGGCCCCGAACACGATCTCCGGACAGCCCTGCCGGACGCCCCGGTGATGATCGACGCGGGCGAAACCGAGGTCCTCGAACGGCGCCCGCCGCAGCAGATCCACGACGCGCGCCTCGGCATCGCGCAAGCCGAGCGAGCCGCTCTGGAAGTCCGACAGGATCGCGCGCACGTGATCAGACGTCATGTCCGCGGTGGGTGTGGCCGCGCGGCGGTCTCGTTGACTTGGCGCCGGCCGGATTGTACCGTCGCCGCCAATGTCGTCGCCGGACGTCCTCGTGGTGGGGCTGTACTTCGCGGTCCTGGTCGGCCTCAGCGTCTACGGTGCTCACCGGGGGTACCTCCTGTATCTTTACACAAACAGCCGTCTTCCCGGCCCGCCGCCCCGCGGTCGGACGCCGGCGCCCGCGCCCCGCCTGACGGTACAGCTACCCGTGTTCAACGAGGCGTACGTGGTCGAGCGGCTGCTGGCGGCCGTAGCCCGTCTGCGCTACCCCCGGGAACGGTTCGAAGTGCAGGTGCTCGACGACTCGACGGACGAGACGCGGAGCATCGCCCGGCGGGCCGTGGAGCGTTGGCGCGCGCGCGGCCTCGCCATCAGCTACCACTCCCGCGCGGTCCGGACGGGCTTCAAGGCCGGCGCTCTCGCCGAGGGCCTGCGCCTCGCCGGCGGCGAGTTGATCGCCGTCTTCGATGCCGACTTCATACCGCCGCCGGACTTTCTCGAGCGCGCCGTCGGCGCCTTCGCGGATCCGCGGGTGGGCATGGTGCAGGCGCGCTGGGGTCATGCCAACCGGCGCTATTCGCTGCTCACCCGCCTGCAGGCGCTGCTGCTCGACGGCCACTTCGTCCTGGAGCACGGCGGCCGGCACCGCGGCGGCTGCTTCTTCAATTTCAACGGCGCCGCCGGCATCTGGCGGCGCGCCGCGATCGAGTCGGCCGGCGGCTGGCAGCACGACACGCTGACCGAGGACCTGGATCTGAGCTACCGGGCCCAGCTTGCCGGCTGGCGGTTCGTCTTCCTGCCGGACGTCGTGGCGCCGGCCGAGCTGCCGGTCGAGATGAGCGCGTTCAAGTCTCAGCAGCACCGCTGGGCCAAGGGCTCGATCCAGACGTGCCGGAAGGTGCTGCCGGCGGTGCTGCGGGCCGACGTGCCGTGGCGGGTGAAGGCGGAGGCGTTCCTGCACCTGACCGCCAACTTCAACTACCTGCTGGTCCTGGCTCTGTGCGTGCTGATCGTGCCGGCGCTCGTCGCCCGAACCGCGACGGGCGGGGCGCAGGGGTTGCTCCTCGTCGACGCGGCCGTGTTCGGGCTCGCGGCCGTGTCGATCGTCACCTTCTACGGCGTGAGCCAGCGCGCGATAGGGGGGCGCTGGTGGGCGCGCCTGCGGGACCTGCCGGCCATGGTCGCCCTCGGTCTCGGGCTCTCCGTCAACAACGCGGTGGCGGTCATCGAGGCGTTGTCGGGACCCACGGGGGAGTTCAGGCGCACCCCGAAGTACGGGGTGCGCTCGCAGGGAGATCCCATCGCCGGCGGCGGTAGGCGGCGGGGGGAACGGCTTCAGCCGTTGATCGAGATCGCCTTCGGGGCCTACTTCACGCTCGCGGTGGGGTACGCGGCGGCGGCGGGGGTGTACGGCGCTGTGCCGGTCCTCGCGCTGTTCCAGGCCGGGTTCCTCTACGCGGGGTTCGCGTCGCGGGCCCCGCGCTACGAGACGGGGCCGGCCGGAGACGGCCCGGCCGGAGGAGGTGCGCAGTGACGACGTCGTCGGCCTCGAGAGCGGGTCTGGAAGGGGTGGTCGCCACGTCGTCGGCGATCTGTTACATCGACGGCGCGCGCGGCGTCCTGGCCTACGCCGGCCACGACATCCACGACCTGGCGCGCGAGGCCGGCTTCGAGGAGGTCTGCTACCTGCTCTGGCATCGCCGCCTCCCCTCGCGCGCCGAGCTGGGCGCTCTCAAGTCGGATCTCGCGGCGGCGCGCCGGCTGCCGGAGGCGATGCTGCGGCTGATGCGCAGCCTGCCGGTCGGCCACCCCATGGATGCGCTCCGCACGCTGGCGTCGGCCCTGGCCCACTCGGATCCGGAAGCGGACGACCGGTCACCGGCCGCCGCCTTCCGCAAGGCCGTGCGCCTGACCGCGCAGGTCGGCAGCGTCGTGGCGACCTGGGGGCGGCTGAACGCCGGCGGCGGCGTGATCGAGCCCGATCCGGCGCTCGATCACGCCGCGAACTTCCTGCTGCTGCTCACCGGAGAGCGACCCTCGGCGCCGGCGGCGCGGGCGCTCGACGTCGCACTGGTCCTGCACGCGGACCACGAGCTGAACGCCTCCACCTTCGCCGCGCGCGTCACTGCGGCCACGCTCAGCGACATCCACTCGGCCGCGGTGGCCGGAATCGGCGCCCTCAAGGGGCCGCTGCACGGGGGCGCCAACGCCGAGGTCATGCGCATGCTGCTCGCGATGGGCCGGGACGCCGACGACGCCCGGATCGACCGGGTCGTGCGCGACATGCTGGCCCGCAAGGTGAAGGTGCCCGGATTCGGACATCGCGTCTACCGGACCGAGGACCCGCGGGCCACGCACCTGCGCCGGATGTCGAAGGAGATCGGCGAGCGGTCGGGCGACACGCGCTGGTACGACATGTCGCGGCGCATCGAGGCGCTGATGAAGGCGGAGACGAAGATCGACGCCAACGTCGACTTCTATTCGGCGTCCACGTACTACATGCTCGGGATCCCGATCGAGCTGTTCACGCCGGTCTTCGCGGTGAGCCGCATTGCCGGCTGGACCGCGCACGTGCTGGAGCAGTACGCCGACAACCGGCTCATCCGCCCCCGCGCCGAGTACATCGGGCCCGAGCATCCCCAGGCGTTCACGCCGCTCGACCGGCGCTGACGGCCGGTCACCGCCCGGGGAGCTCCCCGCAAACCCCGCGGCGCGCGGGCCGCGGGCGGGGCTGTCCCTTCTCCCCTCTATAATCCGCGCGTCGATGCATCACCGTCAGATCCGCAACTTCTCCATCATCGCCCATATCGATCACGGGAAGTCGACCCTCGCCGATCGCTTCCTGGAAATCACGGGCGCGCTGCGGCCGCGCGAGATGGAGGCGCAGGTTCTCGATACGATGGACCTGGAGCGGGAGCGGGGAATCACGATAAAGGCCCATGCGGTCCGCCTCTCCTACACCGCGAACGACGGCCAGGCCTACGTCCTGAACCTCATCGACACGCCCGGGCACGTCGACTTCTCCTACGAGGTGACCCGCTCGCTGGCCGCCTGCGAAGGCGCGCTGCTGCTGGTGGACGCGTCGCAGGGGGTCGAGGCGCAGACGGTCGCCAACGCCTACCTGGCGGTCGACAACGACCTGGAGATCGTGCCGGTCATCAACAAGGTCGACCTGCCGGGCGCCCGCCCGGAAGAGACGGCGGTGCAGATCCAGGATCTCGTCGGCCTCGATCCGTCGCACGCGCTGCTCGCCAGCGCCAAGGAGGGGAGCGGTGCGCTCGAGATCCTGGAGGCGGTCGTCAACCGCCTGCCGCCGCCGACCGGCGATCCGGACGGCCCGCTCAAGGCGCTGATCTTCGACTCCTGGTACGACGCCTACCGTGGCGTCATCGTCCTGATCCGCGTGGTGGACGGTGCGGTTCGACCGCGCATGAAGGTGCGGCTGATGGCGGCGGGGCAGGACTACGAGGTCGAGCAGGTGGGCATCTTCGCACCCAAGCCGCAGGCCGTGGACCAGCTCGGCGTCGGCGAGGTCGGCTTTCTCATCGCCAACGTGAAGAACGTCGGGGATGCGCGGATCGGCGACACCGTGACCGGGGCATCGCGCCCCGCGGCGCAGCCGCTGCCCGGCTTCCAGGAGACGAAGCCGATGGTGTTCGCCGGGCTCTACCCGATCGAGAGCCACCAGTACCCGGACCTGCGCGAGGCGCTCGAGAAGCTGCGGCTGAACGACGCGGCGTTCTTCTTCGAGCCCGAGACGTCCGCCGCGCTGGGTTTCGGGTTCCGCTGCGGATTCCTCGGGCTCCTGCACATGGAGATCGTGCAGGAGCGGCTCGAGCGCGAGTTCGACATGGATCTGGTCACGACCGCGCCCGGCGTCCTCTATCGCGTGACCACCACGGACGGCGACGTGTTCGAGATCGACAGCCCGGCCAAGCTTCCCGACGCCGGCCGCATCGCGCGGGTCGAGGAGCCGGTCATCACGGCGATGATCCTGACGCCGGCCGATCAGGTGGGGGGGATACTGCAGCTCTGCCAGGAAAAGCGCGGCGTGCAGAAGGCGCTGGAGTACCACGCGTCGCATCGCGTGCTGATCTCCTACGAGCTGCCGTTCAACGAGGTCGTGCTCGACTTCTACGACCGTCTGAAGACGTTGTCGCGGGGCTACGCGTCGCTCGACTATCATGTGACGGGGTACTGGGAGTCGCCGCTCGTCAAGCTCGACCTGCTGGTCAACGGCGAGCCGGTCGACGCCCTGTCCATCATCGTGCACAAGGAGACGGCCTACGCGCGCGGCCGGGCGCTCGTCGGCAAGATGCGGCAGCTCATTCCGCGGCAGATGTTCGAGGTTGCCATCCAGGCGGCGATCGGCACGCGCATCATCGCCCGCGAGAGCGTCAAGGCGCTGCGAAAGAACGTCATCGCCAAGTGCTACGGCGGCGACATCACGCGCAAGCGCAAGCTGCTGGAGCGGCAGAAGGAGGGAAAGCGGCGGATGAAACGGGTGGGCAGCGTCGAGATCCCGCAGGAGGCCTTCCTGGCGGTACTCCGGGTGGACAATGACTAGGACGAGGAACCGGACACGGACGCGGACGCAGGCGCGGCCTTCGGCGCCGGCTCCTCCGCCCTATCGCAAGTCGACGGCCCGCGAGTACTTCGAGTCGATCGTCATCGCCGTCATTCTGGCCCTGTTCGTGCGCACCTGGGTGGTGGAGGCCTTCACGATTCCCACCGGCTCGATGGAGCACAACCTGCTCGTCGGCGACTACCTGCTCGTCAACAAGTTCGTCTTCTCGCCGGCGTTGTCGGGGGCCGAGCGGTTTCTGCTGCCGCAGGGGAGCGTGTCGCGCGGCGACATCATCGTGTTCAAGTTCCCGCGCGACCCGGAACGCGACTTCATCAAGCGGGTCATCGGGCTGCCGGGAGAGACGCTCGAGGTGCGCGCCGGCGAGGTCCACGTCGACGGCGAGCCGCTCGACGAGCCCTGGCTGCGGCAGCCGGGGACGCCATCGGCGTCCGGGGCGGCGGTAATCCCGCGCCGCGACAACCACGGGCCGGTGGAGATTCCCGCCGGGCACTACTTCATGATGGGCGACAACCGGGGCAATTCCGAGGACAGCCGCGTATGGGGCACCCTGGCGCACGATCACATCAAGGGCAAGGCGGTGGTCCTCTACTGGTCCTACGATTCGGGGAGTCCGGTGGTGCTGCCCGAGCCGGGCGTAGGCGCCGCCCTCCGCCGGATCGGTTCGATGGCCACCCATTTCTTCACCCGCACGCGCTGGGATCGGATGCTGCGGCAGGTCCGCTGACGCACCGCGGCGGGCGGGAGCGGGCGGCGGCGGCGATCGACGAACTGCCGCCGGTGTTCCGTGACTCGTGCGGCTCCTTCACGCGGCGTATCGCGGTGGTCCCGGGCGCCGGGTGGTCACCATGGCGCCCGGCCGTCACCGCGGCGGCGTACGGCGGCCGAAGATGGCGGTCCCGACGCGCACCATCGTGGCGCCCTCCGCGATCGCGACCTCGAAGTCGTGGCTCATGCCCATCGAGAGATCGCCGAGCGCGGCGGGAGCGATTCCCTCGTCGAGCAACCCGTCGCGCAGCTCCCGGAGCCGGCGGAAGTACGGCCGCGTCGCTTCCGGGTCCTCGTTCCAGGGCGGCATCAGCATCAGTCCCCGCACGCGGGCGGCCCGGCATGCCAGGGCCGCCTCCAGCAACGGGCGGACCTCTGCGACCGGCGCGCCGTGCTTGGTCGCCTCGCCCGCCAGGTCCACCTGGACGAGCAGATTGGGAGCGGTCGCCGCGTCGGCCGCGGCCTCGTCGAGCCGGCGCAACAGCTTCGTGCTGTCGACCGAGTGGATCCAGTCGAAGGCGGCCGCGGCGGCCCGCGCCTTGTTCGACTGGAGATGGCCGATCAGATGCCACCGGACCCGCGGCCGGGCCGCCCGCTCGATCTTCCCGAGGGCCTCCTGGACGCGGTTCTCGCCGAAGTCGGCGAGACCGGCGTCCGCTCCCGCCTGGACGGCGGCCGGCGGGAACGTCTTCGAGACGGCGACGAGGCGGACTCCGTCCGGGTCCCGGCCGGCTGCCCGCGCGGCGCGGTCGATGCGCTCTCGCACGCGGCGGAGGTTCCCGGCGAGCGCCTCCGGAGTCGGCGGTGCGCTCAGGGCTCAGCGCTCCAGCTCGGCGATGCGCGACCGGGCGTCGGCCGCGTGTTCGCCGCTTCCGTCCAGGCTGAGCGCACGGCGCAACGCGGTCAGGGCGGGACCGGGCCGGCCGATCTCGGTCAGCACGACGCCCAGCCAGTAGTACGCGGGCGCATGGCCCGGGCTGTGATCGGCCGCTTCCTCGAACTGTTGCCGCGCGTCCTCCAGGTTGCCCGCGTCGAGGAAGGCGATGCCCCGCTCAACGGACTCGGCGGCCTGCCGGCGATCCGCTTCGAGTGCGGCCAGGGTCAGGCGCGTCGCCTCGTCGCGGGCGGCGGCGGCCTCCACCGGACGCCCGGATCGATTGAGGACGTTCGCCAGGCCGTAGTACGCCGCGGTGTAGTCCGACCGGACGTCGAGAGCGTCCCGGAAGGCGCGCTCGGCATCCGCCCACCGTTCCAGCGCGGAATAGGCTACGCCGACGTTGTAGTGGCATTCGATGCAGTTCGGATCGAGTCCGGTGGCCAGCGTGAACCAGGTCACGGCGTCGTCGTACGCCCGCTCGCGATTGGCCTCCACGCCCGCCGCGAACAGCTCGTCCAGATGGTCTTGCGGGCCGTCGGCGACGATCCAGGGCGTGGCGCCCCGGCCCGGTCCGAGGACGAACCGGATCTCGACCGCCCGTCCGTCCCGGACCCGCACGCGGTAGACCTCGCTCAGCCGCGCGCCGCGCGCCGCCGTCACCGCGTACAGACCGGGCGCCACGTCCGCGCGGGCGAAACGGCCGTCCGGTCCGGTCTCGAACTCCAGGGAGGGGCCGTCGCCGTCGAGCGGCAGCAGGACGATGAGCGCGCCGGGAACCGCCGCCTGTCCCTCCTCGTCCACGACTGCGCCGCGCACCACGCCGGCGGCTTGCGCGTGGAGCGCGCCGGCTGCTCCGGCGCCGCCGACCGCGACCGCACAAGCCAGGCACAGAGCGCGCCCGATCCCGTGCCCGGGGTGCCGGCGACCGGTGACGCGCGACAGCATGTTTCCAGTCTACAGAGAAACGCGTGATCGCGGCGGTCTCCGCCCGCCCGAATGGTTCCGGCGCCGGATCCGTGCGCCGTCGATACAGGGTTTCATGACCGCGGCCCGCGGGTCGCGGGATCGAAGAAGCGGGTCACCGACGCCAGATCGCGAGTCACCGGCGCCGGCGGCAGCGAGTCGAGAAAGCGGCGCCCGTAGCCCTTCGTGCGCAGGCGCGGATCCAGCAGGGCCAGGACGCCGCGATCCGTGCGGTGCCGGAGCAGCCGGCCGAGCCCCTGCAGCAGGGTCAGGATGGCGAGCGGGACCTGGTAGTCGGAAAACGGATTGCCGCCGTCGGCCTGGATCTGTTCCATGCGGGCCGCGGTCAGCGGATCGCCCGGGGAGGCGAACGGGAGCTTGTCGATCACCACGCAGCTCAACGCGTCGCCGGCTACGTCCACCCCCTGCCAGAAGCTGGAAGTCGCCAGGAGCACCGCGTTCGGCGTGGCGCGGAACTCGCGGAGGAGCACGCTGCGCGGCGAGTTGCCCTGGACCAGCAGTGGGTAGGGCAGAGTCGGATCGAGCCGGGCGTGCACGTCGCGGAGGTTCGCATAGCTCGTGAAGAGGACGAACGCGCGGCCGCTGGTGATCCGCAGCAGCGCCGTGACTTCACGGGTCACGGCCTCCGTGAACCGGGGGTTGTTCGGCGCCGGCATCGCCCGCGGCAGATACAGGATGGCCTGCTCGCGGTAGTCGAACTCCGACGGCAGCCGGAGCTCGGTGGCGCCGGCAATGCCGAGACGACCTCGCAGGTACGAGAAGGACGCGTCCACCGTCAACGTGGCGGAGGTCAGAATCGTGCTCTCCATCCGTTCGAGCAGCAACTCGCGGATGATGCTCGACACGTCGATGGGCGCGGCGCGCAGGAACAGACCGCGGCCACGCCGTTCCACGAAGTAGACGTAGGCGGCGTCGGCAGCCGCCAGCAGGAATGCAAGCTCGGTGCGGAGCTCGTCCGCGCGACGGCCGAGCGCCGCCAGGTCGGTGCTGCCGGAGGGGGCAGCCAGCCTCGACGCCGCGGCGGCGAGGTCGCCGAGGCGCCGTCCCAGGCGGCGGCCGGGCTCCGCGACCCCGGAAAGCGTGTCCGCGGTCACCCGCTTGCGTTCTCCGGCCGCCGCGGCCGGCGCGAGCGCGCCGAAGAACAGGTGGGCATCGTTGCGCACGCCATCGAGCAGATCCAGCAGCTCGCGCACCGACGCTTCCTCCAGGTCGATCGCCGGCGCCGCGTCGCCGGCGACGAATCGCCGCCCGTCGTGGTACAGCTCGTCGAGCCGGTGGTTGCTGACGGCGATGCCGAAGTACTGGGTCGCCACGTCCTCGAGCTGGTGGGCCTCGTCGATGACCGCGACCCCGCACGCGGGGATCACCTCGCCGTAGGCGCTCTGGCGCACCGCGGCGTCGGCGCACAACAGGTGATGGTTGACGATGACCACGTCGGACTCGGCGGCCCGCTGGCGCATCCTCGTCACGAAGCACTCCTGGTAGGCGGGGCACTCGGTGCCGATGCAGTTCTCCGACGTGGCCGCGATGTCGTTCCAGACGGCCAGGTTGTCCGGGAGGTCCTCGATCTCGGCCCGGTCGCCGGTCTCGGTCTGGTCGGCCCACTCGGCGATCTGCCGGATGACGCTGCGGTCGGCCAGCGGCAGCAGCGTGCCGGCCGCCTCCGCGCACGCCGTCGCGAAGCGGTGCAGGCAGAGGTAGTTGCCGCGTCCCTTCATGTACGTGGCGCGGAAGTCGACGCCGAGCGCGTTCCGCAGGTCCGGAAGGTCCTTGTAGAAGATCTGGTCCTGCAGGTTCTTCGTGCCGGTCGAGACGAGGACGCGCTGCCCGCTGAGGATGGCGGGGACGAGATAGGCCAGCGTCTTGCCGGTGCCCGTACCCGCTTCGGCCAGCAGCACGCCGCCGGCCTCGAGGACCCGCGCCGCGGCGGCCGCCATCCGACGCTGACCCGCCCGCGGCTCGAAGGCCGGCATCGCGCGAGCCAACTCCCCGTCGTCGGCCAGCGCCGCGGCGACCCGCGCTTCCAGCCCCGGGTCTAGATCCGGTCCTGGCGGGGAGGCGTCGGGTACAGCGGGAACTTCCGGCACAGCGCTTCCACCTCGCCTCGCACCATGGCGGCGACGCGGTCGTCGTCGGGTGCGGCGAGCACGCGCCCGATCAACTCGGCGACGATGTCCATCTCCGCTTCCGCCATGCCGCGGGTGGTGAGCGCCGGCGTTCCCAGTCGTATGCCGCTGGCCACCATCGGCGGCTGCTGGTCGAACGGGATGGCGTTCTTGTTCACCGTGATGCCGGTCCGCCCGAGGGCCGTCTCGCAGACCGTGCCGGTGAGGCCGCGGGAGAAGACATCCACCAGCAGCAGGTGGTTGTCGGTGCCGCCGCTGACGATGCGAAAGCCCTGGTCGGCGAGCGCGCCGGCCAGGCGGCTCGCATTCCGTACGACCTGGCGCTGGTAGTCGGCGAAGCCGAGGGCCGCGGCTTCCTTGAAGCAGACTGCCTTGGCGGCGATGACGTGCATCAACGGGCCACCCTGGACGCCGGGGAAGACGGAGCGGTTGATCGCCTTCCGGTGCGCCTCCCGGCACAGGATGAGACCGCCGCGGGGGCCCCGCAGCGTCTTGTGGGTGGTCGTCGTGACGACGTCGGAATGCGGCACCGGGCTCGGGTGGACACCGGTGGCGACGAGTCCCGCGATGTGCGCCATGTCCGTGACCACCGCGGCGCCCGTGTCGGCCGCCACGCCCGCGATGCGCGCGAAGTCGATCACGCGTGGATAGGCGCTTGCGCCGACCATTATCAGCGCCGGCTCGTGCTCGTGCGCTAGCCGCTCGAGCGCCTCGTAGTCGATCCGTTCGTCGTCGCGCCGGACGCCGTAGGGGACGATCTCGTAGAGCTGGCCGGAGAAGTTCAGCGGATGGCCGTGGGTCAGGTGCCCGCCGTGCGCGAGATCCATGCCGAGCACCTTCTGGCCCGGCTCGAGCAGGGCGAAGTACGCCGCCATGTTCGCCTGCGCGCCCGAATGCGGCTGCACGTTGGCGTGCTCGGCTCCGAACAGGGCCTTCGCGCGATCGATGGCGAGCGACTCCGCGACATCGACGTACTCGCAGCCGCCGTAGTACCGGCGGCCCGGATAGCCCTCCGCGTACTTGTTCGTCAGCGGCGAGCCCATGGCCTCGAGCACCGCGGCGCTCGCGAAGTTCTCCGACGCTATGAGCTCGAGCCCGTCGTTCTGCCGCGCGATCTCGCTGCGGACGGCCGCCGCGATCTCGGGGTCGCCGGCCGAGAGCGGTTGCAGGCGGTCGGTGAGGCCGGCGGCCGCAGCAGCCCCGCCGGCGTCGAGGGCCCGTGTCACGTAGTCCCTTCCAGGCTGCGTTCCATCCCGGCGACCTTGGCGCGGCGGCGTTCGTGGCGGCCCCCGGCGGCCGGTGTATCGAGAAAAGTCTCGACGATGGCCACTACCGTGTCGGGCGCCAGCGACCGGCCGGGGAGGACGACGACGTTGGCGTCGTTGTGTTCGCGGGAGAGACGGGCGCCGTCGGGATCGTGCACCAGGGCGGCGCGCACGCCGGGCACCTTGTTGGCGGCTATCGACATTCCGACACCGCTGCCGCAGATCAGCACGCCGCGGTCGAACGCGCCCGCCGCGACGCCCTCGGCCACCGGCTGCGCGAAGTCGGGGTAGTCGACCGCCTCTTCCGAATGGGAGCCGAAGTCGACGTAGGTGTGGTTCGGCGCCGACGAACCGTCGCGAGCCGCCTCGTCGAGCGCACGCCTGATCGAAGCCTTCAACGCGACGCCCCGATGGTCGGCACCGAGCGCTATCCGCATAGGGAATTGTACTACGGTGCCTGGGGGCGGCGACCTCGAACGTCGCCGGCGCACCCTGTCCCGTTCTACCGTGCGGACTCCTGGTGCAGCAGGTCGAGAAGCGCCGCGGGCAACCACTGCTGCGGCACGGCCGGAAAGTGCTGCGGCGCAAAGCGGCCGGTGAGCGGTTCGGTGGTGCGTGTCAGGAACTCCTCTCCGTGCGGACGGGTATGGATCTCGATCTGCCGGTCCACCAGGTTCACGATCCACACTTCCGGAATGGCGTGCGCCGCGTAGAGGGGAAGCTTGACGAGTCGATCCTTGGCCAGCGTGGTGTCCGACACCTCGACCAGCAGGTAGACGTCCCCGGGGCGGGGATGGTCCGCGTAGACTCTCTCGGGGTCCGCGACCAGCATCAGATCGGGTTGCGGGAGGTTCATGTCGTTCAGGTCGTCGGAGAGGCGCAACGGGCCCTGAACCACGACCTGCGCATGGTCCCCCAGGGCGCGCTGGAACCGTCTGGCCAGATGTGTAACGGCGGCGGCGTGGGGAGGGTGGATAGTCATCACGACGAGTTGGCCGTCGAGCAGTTCGACGTGCTGATCGCCGTCGATGATTCCGGCCCGCTCCATCTCGAGAACCTCGCGATAGGTGAATCGGCGAAGCTCGAGCGACGTCGCCACCGCTTCGTGGCGTTCTCTCCACGCCGCGACGTTCATGACTGTCCGACACCATACCACGGACGCGCGGTGCCGACGCCGATGTCCGGCCCTCGGGATCGCGGTTCCGGTCGGGCGCGCCGTTCCCGTCGAACCGGTCGAATAGAATGTGCCGGTCTCTTCTGCTTCCACCAGTGAAACACATGCAACGACCGGCGGGCGGGCAGCGGTCAGGTCGAGGGACTGCGGGCGATCGCGCCGTCCGGCCGGGGCCCCGGCGTCGCTCCGCGTCATCGAGGAAGCCGCCGGAGGCGAAGTCCCCACCGGAGGAGGGAGGGCGTTCCCACGCCGCCCGGCCGGCCGCGCGGGAACCCGCCGTCTCCTTGACGGCCCGCGGCGAGCATCGCCTCAAGTCCGGCCACCCCTGGATCTATCGTTCGGATCTGCGCCGGGTGACGGCGGGCCCGGGCGACGTCGTGCGGGTGACCGGCACCGACCGGCGCGCGCTCGGTTACGGGCTGTACAGCAGTCGCTCGGTAATCGCGTTGCGGATGCTGACCCGGCGCGACGTCCGTCCGGACGACGCCTTCTGGCGCGCCCGGCTCGAAGCGGCCATCCGCTACCGCGAGTCCCTGGACATCGACGCCACGGCGTATCGGCTGGTCCACGGCGAGGGAGATCGCCTGCCGGCGCTGGTGGTGGACCGCTACGGCGACGTGCTCGTCGTGCAGGCCCTGTCGCAGGCGACGGATCGCCTCCTGCCGTCGATCGTCGAGCTGCTGGTCGAGCTGCTGGAGCCGGCCGGCATCCTGGCCCGCAACGACCCGCAGGTGCGGGCGCTCGAAGGGCTCGACCGCTCGGTGGAGCTGCGCCACGGCGACGTGCCGCAGGAGGTCGACGTGCGGGAGGGCGCGGTGCGTCTGTGCGCCGATCCGTGGGGCGGGCAGAAGACCGGCCTGTTCCTCGACCAGCGCGAGAACCGCCTCGCCGCGGCGCGCCACGCCCGCGGGCGGGCGTTCGACGGCTTCAGCTATACCGGCGCGTTCGCGCTGCAGATTGCCGCCGCCTGCGACGAGGTGGTGGCCGTGGAGGTGTCCGACAGCGCCGCGGCGTCCGTCGCGACGAACGCCGAGCGCAACGGGGCCGCCAACGTCCGTCCGCGGGCCGGCAACGTCTTCGACGTGCTGCGCGACTGCGACCGGGCCGGTGAACGGTTCGACACGATAGTGCTCGATCCCCCGGCGTTCGCCAGGAACCGGGGCGCCGTGGCGCGGGCGCTCGCGGGCTACAAGGAGATCAACCTGCGGGCGCTCCGAATCCTGTCGCCGGGCGGAGCGCTCATCACCTCGAGCTGCTCGTACCACGTCGACGAGCAGACGTTCACCCGCATGCTCGCGGCAGCGGCGGGCGACGCCCGCGCGGACGTCCGCGTCGTGGAGAGGCGCTTCCAGAGCCGCGATCATCCGGTGCTGGCGACCGTGCCCGAGACCTCGTACCTGAAGTGCGTCGTGCTGCGTCGCATGTAGCCCGGGTATCGTCGCCGGCGGCTCCGCCTGCCGCCCGACGAATCCTGCCCGCGAGCTTGCACCGTTCCACGGCGCAGACTCCCCGGCGAGGCTGCCATCGGCCGGCGTGTCGCGCCCCGGCCGCGTGCTATATTCGTTCGCACTCTTCCCGATCCAAGGAGCGACTCATGGCGAGCCCGGCCGCTTCCATGTCTTCCGTCGAGACCCGTTTCGCAGAGGCCTTTCCGAATTCGCGCAAGGTGTACATCGACGGCGACAGGGTCCGCGTGCCGATGCGCGAGGTCGCGCTGTCGGATGGCGAGTCGCCTCTGCGGGTGTACGACACCAGCGGACCCCACGAGACCGATGCCCGCGCCGGCCTGGCGCCGCTGCGCCGCGACTGGGTCGCCCGGCGCGGAGATATCGCGGAGGTCGTGCCGGCGGGCCGCGCGCACGGATCCGAGCAGATACCGGCGTCCCTGCATCGGCCGGTCGTGCGCGGTAACCGCGCCGTGACCCAGATGCACTACGCGCGCAAGGGCGAGGTCACGCCGGAGATGGAGTTCGTCGCTCTGCGCGAGGGGTTCGATCCGGATTTCGTCCGCGCCGAGGTGGCCCGCGGGCGGGCCATCATCCCGGCCAACGTCAATCATCCGGAGCTGGAGCCGATGGCCATCGGCCGCAACTTCCTGGTGAAGATCAACGCCAACATCGGGAACTCGGCCGTGACCTCGTCGATCGAGGAGGAGGTCGAGAAGCTCCGCTGGGCGACGCTGTGGGGCGCCGACACCATCATGGACCTGTCCACCGGGGCCGACATCCACGAGACCCGCGAGTGGATCATCCGCAACGCGCCGGTGCCGGTCGGCACCGTGCCCATCTACCAGGCCCTGGAGAAGGTCGACGGACGGCCCGAGGAGCTGACCTGGGAGATCTACCGCGACACGCTGATCGAGCAGGCGGAGCAGGGCGTCGACTACTTCACGGTGCACGCCGGCGTGCTGCTGCGGTACGTTCCCCTGACCGCGGGGCGGATGACCGGCATCGTGTCGCGCGGCGGATCGATCCACGCCAAGTGGTGCCTCGCCCACCACCAGGAGAACTTCGCCTACACCCACTTCCGCGAGATCTGCGAGATCATGCAGGCCTACGACGTGTCGTTCTCGCTCGGCGACGGCCTGCGGCCGGGCTCCATCGCCGACGCCAACGACGAGGCGCAGTTCGCCGAGCTCCGCACCCAGGGCGAGCTGACCCGCATCGCCTGGGAGCACGACGTGCAGGTGATGAACGAGGGGCCGGGCCACGTCCCGATGCACCTGATTCGCGAGAACATGGAGAAGCAGCTCGAGTGGTGCGACGAGGCGCCGTTCTACACCCTCGGGCCGCTGACGACGGACATCGCGCCGGGCTACGACCACCTCACCTCGGCCATCGGCGCGGCGATGATCGGCTGGTACGGCACGGCGATGCTCTGCTACGTCACCCCCAAGGAGCACCTCGGGCTGCCGAACCGGGACGACGTCAAGGCGGGCGTCATCGCCTACAAGATCGCCGCCCATGCCGCGGACCTCGCCAAGGGGCATCCGCGCGCGCAGGCGTGGGACGACGCGCTCTCGAAGGCCCGCTTCGAGTTCCGCTGGGAGGACCAGTTCAACCTGGCGCTCGACCCGGTGACGGCTCGCGCGTACCACGACGAGACGCTGCCGGCCGACGGCGCCAAGGTCGCCCACTTCTGCTCGATGTGCGGGCCCAAGTTCTGCAGCATGGAGATCACCCAGCAGATTCGCGACTTCGCGGCCGAGCGGCGCGTCGGCGAGCAGGAGGCCGTGAAGGCCGGCCTCGCCGAGAAGTCGGCCGAGTTCCGCGAGCGGCGGGAGATCTACGTTCCGTCGAAGTAGGCCGGACGGACGGTGCCCGGACGGCACGTCGGGAGGCGTCGATGCCTCCCCCTCAGCATTCCCCAGGCACACGATCACGCCAGGGCCGAGGTGTCCGTGTCGGTAGCCTGTATGGCCGGTGTCTGGCTGATATCGATGGTGAAGGTCTCTCGTGCTCGATCAAAGGCAACCACACAGCGATCGAAGAAGCCGGCCTGTCCCAGCAATCCCATGCCCAACGCGTCCACTCCCGCAGTGAACCCCGCACGGGCAACGAATGCGAATGCCTGGTCCCCCAACGGGATCGAAATCCGGACGTCGGAGTAGTAGACATCTCCGCTGCCTGTGACTCCGCCTGTCCTCGCCATGGGCATTCGCGCCGGATCCAGGCCGAGTTGCTGCGTGAATGACAGCGGAAAGACACAGTGGTCTGCGCCAGTGTCGAGACACGCCATGCAGAAAACACCTCCTCGGCCGGCCAGTGCCGTGAGCCGGATGGCCAGCAGAGGCCGTGCGACAGTCTGACCCTCCGGAAAGGGTGCGGTCGGCGCGAGTCTGAATCTGTTGTAGCGGAGCGCGAACGACGGCATCAGAGGACCAGGGCGACATCCGACTCGGGCACGCGGATGACGAGGGGCTCGTTCTCGCCCTCGGCCTTCGCGTTGCGGATGACCTCACCGACGTCGGCTCCCGTCGCCACCCTGCGATCACGGGTCGAGGCTATCGCCACCCACTGCCCGCGCGGGACGCCCTCGGTCAGCTTCTGAATGTCGAGCGCCGGGATGACTCGCGTCATGACAGTTTTGCCCCTCAAACCGAACATACCATTGATCCCGGCCCTCGCTCCCGGCTTCGTGCCCGAATGCGGTCGGCTTGATCCTCCCGCGCAACTCTTCCCGGTGGCGTCTTGAACAAGGACCTGCCGGCTACCGGTTCGCCGTGCCCTCCGGCAGGGTCGTGATCTGGATGATGGTCGGGAACGTCGCCGGATCGGCGCCGGGGGCCGTGTTGATGTACCCTGCGGATCCGTTCCAGGTGTAGTCCTTGATGGTGACGCTCGGGCGGTAGTCCATCTCGCGGTCCCGGAACCGGGCCGTCTCGAACTGATGGATCGGCGGGGCGTCGTAGACGCGCCGGCCGCGTTCGCGCAGCACGACCGAGTAGTAGCGCACCATGTCGGCGAACCTCGCGGTCGCTCCGAAGAGGTGGAAGCGCTGGCCGCGGCCGGCGTCGTAGGACGTGATGTACCGGGCGCTGGGGTAGATCGGAGCGCCGAGCTCCGCTTCCGTCGGGGCGGCGGCGCCGGTCGCCGCAACGGGCGGTGCGGGAGCGCGCGCCGGCGAGGGGGGCTGCCGGGCGGTCTCGGGCGTGGGAAACGGCCGCGGCACCGGGGCGCGCTGAGCCGCCGGGGAGATGGCCAGCGCCGCTCCGAGCAGCAACCCGTACGCAACCGTTCGCCGGCAATTGGATCTCATCCCCGTATTATGCCCCAATGGATTCACTGCGCGCGTTCTGTGACGGCCGTTACGACTGGCTGCTCGGGGTGCTGACCGAGCTGGCGCGCCTGGAGTCGCCCACCACCGATCCGGCCGCGGTCGATCGCTGCGGCGAGCGGCTGGCGGAGCACCTCCGGGAGATGGAGGGCGCCGTCGAGCGCGTCCCCTCGCCGACCAGCGGCGCGCACCTGCGTGCGACCTTCGGGTCCGGATCGCCGGCGCGCCGGGTCATGCTGCTCGGGCACTTCGACACCGTCTGGCCGGTGGGGCAGATCGAACGGATGCCGCTGCGCGAGTCGGACGGCCGCCTGTACGGGCCCGGCGTCTTCGACATGAAGGCGGGCATCGTCATCGGGATGCTGGCCGTGCGGGCCCTGGCGGCGGCGGGCCGGTTGGCCGATCTCCGAGTGGTCATGTTGTGGACGGCGGACGAGGAGCGCGGGAGCCGTTCTTCTCGCGGTCTGGTGGAGGAGGAGGCCAGGCGGAGCGACGCCGTCTTCGTGCTGGAGCCGGCGCTCCCCGCCGGGGCGGTGAAGACGGGCCGCAAGGGGTGCGGCGAGTTCGAGCTGCGCGTGCGCGGGATCCCCGCCCACGCCGGCATCGATCCGACGCGGGGCGCGAGCGCCACAGACGAGCTGGCGGCGCAGATCGGGGCGATCGGGGCGCTGCGTGACCACGCGCGGGGCGTCACGCTGAACGTCGGCGTCATCGAGGGGGGCGACCGCCCGAACGTCGTGGCGGACCATGCTCGCGCCATCGTCGACGCCCGCGCGGCGACGATGGAGGACGCGCGCCGGCTCGAGCAGAGCATGCGGGCGCTGCGGCCCGTGATCGAGGGGACGGCGCTGGAGGTCTCCGGCGGGTTCTCGCGGCCGCCGTTCGAGCGGACGCCGCAGGTGGCCCGTCTCTACGGGATTGCCCGGGCGTTGGCGGCCGAGATGGGCCGGGAGCTCGGAGAGGGAACCACCGGGGGCGGCTCGGACGGGAACTTCACCGGCGCGCTCGGCGTCCCTACACTTGACGGACTCGGTGCGGTCGGCGACGGGGCGCACGCGCTCGACGAGCACGTGGTCACTGCCGATCTGACCTGGCGGGCCGCGTTGGTGGCCGGCCTGATCGCTCGGTCGGGCTAGAATCGGTACAGGAGGATCGCATGGGAAACACGGTCAAGACCGCTCTGTTGCTCGGCCTGCTCAGCGGCGTGCTCCTTGCGCTGGGGGAGTGGCTGGGCGGCTCCAGCGGACTGATCCTGGCCTTCGTCATCGCCGTGGCGATGAACTTCGGCTCGTACTGGTTCTCCGACAAGATCGTGCTCCGGATGTACCGCGCGCAGCCGGTCGGCCCGGAGCACCCGCTGCACGGGATCACGGCGCGCCTCGCGCAACGCGCGAACCTGCCGATGCCGAAGGTCTACGTCATACCGGACGACTCTCCCAACGCCTTCGCCACGGGACGCAATCCGCGGCACGCGGCGGTGGCGGCGACGACCGGTTTGCTGCGCTTCCTCGACGAGCCGGAGATCGAAGGGGTAATCGCCCACGAGCTGGCGCACGTCAAGCATCGCGACATCCTCATCGGCTCGGTCGCCGCGACCGTGGCCGCCACCATCATGATGGTGTCCCGCATGGCGCAGTGGGCCGCCATCTTCGGCGGCTTCGGGCGGGACGACGAGCAGGGCTCGAATCCGCTGGCCCTGCTGGCGACGATCATCGTCGCTCCACTGGCGGCGATGCTGATCCAGGCGGCCATCTCCCGCTCCCGGGAGTTCGCGGCGGACCGCGGGGCAGTCGCCATCGCCGGGGAATCCGTACGGCCTGGCCGGCGCGCTGAAGAAGATCGAGGCCGCCCAGCAGCGCGTTCCGCTGGACGCGAATCCTGCAACGGCGCACATGTTCATCATGATGCCCCTGTCGGGTCGCGGGCTGCTGTCGCTCTTCAGCACGCACCCGCCGACCGAACAGCGCATCCGGGCGCTGCTGGGAACGATCTGAGCGGAATCACAGCCGCAGCCGGCGCTGCCGCGGGCGGCCACCGTCCGGCCCGGGTGCTCGCGCAGGTTTCCGCCCGCGATCGCCGGCGCGTTCCTTCTGCAGGCCGTACTTCGCCTGCAACACGCCCATGACGGTGCGGAAGCGTGTCGCATACGACGCCGACGCATGCTTGCCGGCGTAGAGGCGCCCGTAGCCGGCGACGAGTTGGGGGTACTCGCGCGCCAGGAACTCGAGAAAGTGCCGGCGCGTGCCGCCCTCCAGGTGGAGCAGCAGCGAGCCCACGTAGTTCGCCCCGCTGTCGGCGATCGCCTCGAGCGTCCGCTCGATCTTGGCCGGGTGCGAGCTGATGCCCGGCACGATCGGGGCCATCAGCACGCCTGCGTCGACGCCGGCGTCGCGCAGCCGCCGCACGGCGCGCAGCCGCTGGCGCGGGTGGGCCGTCCCCGGCTCCAGCTTCCGCCAGGCGTCCTCGTCGACCGTCGGCAGGCTGAAGGTCACCGTGCAGCGCGTGCGGCGCGACAGCTCGGCCAGCAGGTCGGCGTCCCGGACGACCAGGGTTCCCTTGGTGACGAGACCGACGGGCGTCGGATGCCCGACGAGCGCCGCCAGGGTCCGCCGGGTCACCCGGTAGTGTCCCTCGATCGGCTGATAGGGGTCGGTGGCGGTTCCCAGGGCGACCATCTGGTCTCCGAGGCGGCGTCCGGACAGCTCGCGCGCCAGAACCTCCGGGAAGTTGGTCTTGACCAGCACGACCGACGAGAAGTCTTCGCCCTCGCCGAGCTCGAGCTGCGACTGGTAGCGGCGGGCGAAGCAGTAGTGGCAGGCATGGGTGCAACCGCGGTACGGGTTCAGGGTCCAGCGGAAGGGCATGCCGTCCACGCGGTTGAGGGCCGAACGGCAGACGATCTCCTGGTACGCTGCTCCTCCGGCGCGGCGCACGCTCCCCATCAGGGCAGCACCGGATGCTCGGCCCGTCGGCCCGTCGGCTCGGGCTTGCCGGACCGCGGCGGCCACCTCTCGCGTGGTCGGTTTTCTCCCTGGATCGATCAGGAAGGCTTGTCGAGGCGTCATTCGCTTTTTGTTCGCCTGCATGGTCGTTCATGCCGGAGCGTCGTGTCAAGTTCGCCGTTCCCGCCGGTGGCGGGCACGCTGAAGGATGAAACGGGAGCGGAGTTTCCTCGCAG
>WTFV01000103.1:49748-59831 GCA_011523845.1 Acidobacteriota bacterium
TGAAGGATGAAACGGGAGCGGAGTTTCCTCGCAGGCCGCGAGGGGTTCAGGCGCGTCCCGCCGGTGGCGGGCACGCTGAAGGATGAAACGGGAGCGGAGTTTCCTCGCAGGCCGCGAGGGGTTCAGGCGCGCCTGGCGCGCCAGTAGGCGAGCAGGTCGCGCAATGTCTCGTGCAGGCCGATACGGGGTTCCCAGCCGACATCCGCGGTGATTCGCGATCGATCGCCGAGAAGAACCGGATAGTCGCCGGGGCGCAGGCGCGCCGGGTCGACTCGTACCTGGATCCGGATGCGCGCCTGCGCAAGGAGCCCGGCGAGCACGTCGCGCATGGGGTGGGCCGAGCCCGAGCAGACGTTGTATATGGCGCCGGGAACGCCACGCTCCATGAGCGCGCGGTAGGCGCGCACGGTGTCCCGCACGTCCAGCAGGTCGCGACGGGCCTCCAGGTCGCCCACCCGCAGCGTCGGCTCGGCCTTGCCGGCCTCGATTCGAGCGACCTGGCAGGCGAAGCTGGAGGCGGCGTACGACTCGTCCTGGCCCGGGCCGATGTGCGTGAAGGAGCGCGTCCGAACCACCTGCGGTCCGCCGGCGCCGTAGCGCGCGGCCAGCATCTCCTGGGCGAGTTTGCTCAGGCCGTAGGGGCTGACGGGACCGATCGCGGCGTGCTCGTCCAGAGGGCCGTCGTGGGGGCGGTAGACGAGCGCGGAGCCGGGCAGGAGGACCCGCGCCGCCGGCGCCGACCGCTCGAGGGCTGCCAGGAGGTGCGCGGTTCCCATCACGTTGGTCCGCAGCGTCGCCGCGCGGTTGTCCCAGGAACCGGCGACCGCGGCGACGCCGGCGCAGTGGTAGACCTGTTGCGGCCTCAGATCCGCGACTGCCCGGGCGACCGTGTCGCGGTCGAGAACGTCGACCTCCTGCCAGACGATCGGGCCGGGGCCGGTGGGGCGGGGCCGTCTCGCCGGGGCGCCGGCCGGGGAAGGGCGCCGCCAGCCGACGATCTCCGGCCGCGGCCGCTCGTCGAGGAGCAGGGCGAGCAGGTGCCCCCCCGCGAAGCCGCCCGCGCCGGTCACCAGCACGCGCTCGGCCATTCCCGTGGCGATGTCCTCTCGCCGCGACGTCCCGCTATCGGTAGCCGCCCGCGACGCCGCCGAAGTTGTTGGTGAAAGTGCCCAGGCCGGCGAGGGTGAACGACAACGTGAAGCGCCGATCCTGCTCGATGAGCGCCCGCGTCCCCAGGCCCTCGAAGTTGAACACCTGGTAGTCGATCCGGAAGCCGCAGCACTGCGCGTTGTAGTAGAGGCGGATCATCTGCGTCAGAAACCGGCCCCGCCGGATGTCGTAGTTGAAGTCGTACAGACCGCCGAAGGTGTTGTCCGGCGTACGGAACGACGTCGACGAGTTGATGTAGTTGTCGAGGCGGGCGGGATTGTCGAATCCGGGAAGCCCCTCGATGAAGCGTCGCTGGCTCCAGCCGCCGCTGGTCGCCAGCCAGCCGCCGACCTCGTAGCTTCCCTCCGCGGAGATGCTGCGCGTGGCTCCGAGCCGGGGCAGGGGGAGGTACTCCCGGTACCCCTGGCGGCCGGCGTCCGGGTCGAACTCCATGCGCAGGGTGCCGCCCATGTTCCGCGTGGGCTCCGCGCGCACGACGAGCGACAGCGGCGAGAAGTTGCTGGGCGGCGTCCCGCTGAAGCTGGTGCGGAAGCTGCGGTCGAACTGCGCCGCTCTCGCGTCCGTGTAGTAGCTCTGGGTGACCGAGGCCGAGAGGATCTCGCGCGCCACCGACTCCGGTCCGCCCTCGTAGACCCTCGCGTACAGGCGCGTGTCGAACCCGTACTCGTACTCGACGACGTTCCCGACTATCGAGTCGATGCCTTCGATGCGGACGATACGGTCGAAGTTGTCGATGGCGCTGACGCGCGAGACGCCCACCCAGGGCTCCATGAGGTGCTTCATCCGCTCGGAGTATCCGCTGTTCGGCGTGTCCCAGATCTTGATGAACGACGGTCCCGTCGCCCGCGTGGAGAGCTCGAAGAACTGGCGGCCCACCCCGACCTCGACCTGTTCCCGCCCGACGCGGCTCTCGTCCCAGTACGTCGCTCGCCACGCCGCCGAGCTGTCGATCTTCAGGAAGGGCCAGCGATTGAACGGAAACTGCAGTACCGGGTACAGATCGAACCGGCTGAGTCCCGCGTCCACCTCCGTCAGCACACTGTCCCGCTGCCGGCGCGAATTCCGCAGCAGCTTGGCGTACTCGGCGTCGAAGGAGAAGTACAGCGGGGCCCCGAACAACTCGGTCTTGCCCCGGCCGAACCCGATGCGCGGTCCGGCCCCGTTGACTGCCGAGTCCGTACCGAAGAAGGTCTCGTTGTAGTCGTAGGTGCCGCTCAGCTCGAATTCGCCCACCGGGCCGCTCACGTTGCCCGACATGGAGCGGCGGGAGTTGGAGGCGTCGAAGATGTTGGCGTGGTACGTCTGGCGGACGGTGATGTCGGTGAAGTAGTCGATCTGCCCGCGCGCGGTCCAGTCCGCCGGCAGCCCCTGCCGGAGGAGCCCTCGATACTCCTGGCTGAGCCGCTGGTCGCGCGTCCGGGTGCCGCCGCGGTACGCGATCTCCGCTTCCGGTTCGTTGAGGCGGTAGAAGCGAATGTTGCCTTCCGACCCGTTGCCGCGCGTGTAGCGGTACTCCGCGCCGCGGCCGTCGCCGCCGTGCTGCGTGAACCAGTCGTGGTAGAAGGTGGCGTCCTGACTGCGGTTGATCGCCCAGAAGAAAGCGTTGCTCAGGCTCGATCCCTGGTACCGGGACGCCCCGAAGGTGGGCATCAGCATGCCGGTGGCGCGGCCGTCCTCCTGGATGGGGTAGAGCAGCCCCGGCATGTAGAAGACGGGCACGCCCTTCACCTTGAGCACCGGATGCAGGATCCAGGCGTAGCTGTCGAGGTTGAGCGTAAAGGACGACGCGACCATCTGCCAGCGCGGTGTCGGCTGCACGCAGCTCGTGAAGGCGCCCTTCGTGATCCTGTAGCTCCGGGGGCCGATGCGCTCGATCATCTGGCCGTGGAACAGCAGGTCCGGCTCCTGCGTCCCGAACATGCTCCGGTCGACTTCGTCGCCGAGGTCGATCCAGCCGTAGGCTTCATGAAAGACGGCCGTCTGGTCGGCGGTCCGGTACTCCACCCGGTCCGCCGAGATGCGGACCTCGGGTGCGGAGAAGACCACGTCGCCCGAGGCGACGAGACGCGCCGTCGGTATCGCATTCGCCGCGTCCGCCGCATCGTCGCCGGCGAGTCCGGGGCGGTCGGGGACCGTTTCCGCGGCGGCGGGCGTGTCCGTACCGGGCGGATCCGCGGCCTCCTCTGCGGACGACTCCAGGTAGATGTCCACCTGGTTCGCGTACAGGTCCCATCCGTCGTCGCCCTCGATTTCCACCTCGCCGGTCAGGCGCAGGTGGCTGGCGCTGACCATCTCCAGGTCGAACTGCCTGTAGCTGAACGGCAGGTTCGGCAGCAGTTGCGCCGCCGCCGCGTTCGGCAGCAGCGGGGTCGCCGCCAGACCGGCAACGAGGAGCCGCGCCCACCATCCCGATCGTGTCGTCCTGCCGGCCCCGAAGCAGCTTCGGCGGCGGGCTCCTGCGAAGTCGCGCATCCAGCGATCGATTCTACTCCCGCGCCTCCGGGAAGGCCGGGGCGAGCGGGGCGAGCCGACCGCAATCGAGCGCGCGCAGGACCTCGCCGACCAGGTAGACGGATCCGGCGACGCCCGCGACCGGGCCGGTCCGCCAGGCGGAAGCGAGGGCCGCGACCGGCGATGGCGCCGCTTCGATGGGGACGTCGCACCGGCTGGCGCGGGCCGCCGCGACCAGCGCTTCCACCGGTCTTGCGCGCGGGCTGGCGATTGGGGTGCAGATGACCCGGTTCACGGCGCCCCCGAGCGCGTCGAGCATGCCGGTGGCGTCCTTGTCGGCGAGCGTGCCGAACACGAAGGGCAGGCCGGACGGGTAGATCCTCGCGACGTAGGAGGCCAGAGCCGCGGCGGCGGCCACGTTGTGGGCCGGGTCGAGCAGCATTCGCCGGCCGGGCCCGCAGTCGACCAGCTCGAGGCGCCCGCGCCAGCGCACGTCCGCCAGGGCCCGTTCGATCGCCGCGCGCGGGACGCGGATTCCTGCCGGGGCAAGCTCCTCCAGCAGGCGTACCGCAACGGTCGCGTTGCGGAGCTGATGCCGTCCCCGCAGGGCCAGGGTCAACGGTCCGTAGCGGCCGATCGGCGTCTTCAGCTCGTCGACCCGGATCAGGCCGCCGTCCTCGCGCCAGCGCACGGCCGCCTCGTCGCGCGCGTCGACGAACCTCGCGCCCCGGGCGGCCGCCTCCCGCCGCAGCACGGCGCTCGCCTCCGTCTTCTCCTCGCCGCTGACGACGACCGTCCCCGGCTCGATGACACCGGCCTTCTCGAAGGCGATCTCGGCGAGCGTGGCGCCGAGGTGCTGCTGGTGGTCCAGATCTATCGACGGAATGCCGGCGGCCACCGCGTGGACCACGTTCGTGGCGTCGAAGCGGCCGCCCATGCCCACCTCGAGCACGGCGACGTCGACCCGGCGACGGCGGAAGATCGAGAGGGCGAGCGCGGTCGTCGCCTCGAAGAACGTGGGCGGGTGGCCGAGCCGCCCGGACGCGCAGAGCCGCTCGACCGTCTCCCGGACAGCGGCTGCCTCGGTCCCGAGGGCGGCATCGTCGACGGGGCGGCCGTCCACGGCGAAGCGCTCGTTGAGCGCGATCAGGTGCGGCGAGGTGTACAGACCGGTGGCGTACCCCGCCGCCCGCAGCCCGCGCTCCGCCATGGCCGCGACCGAGCCCTTGCCGTTCGTCCCGGCGATGAGGAGCGACTTGAACCGCCGGTCGGGATTGTGGAGGGCGGCGTTCAGCATGCGCATGTTGTCGAGCCCCAGCTTCACGCCGAACCGCTGCAGGCCGAACAGGTAGTCGAGCGGATCCTCCGACGTCGGGCCGGCTCGGGACGGGCGGACCATGCGGCGGCTCCGGTTCCGGCGGGCGGCTACCGCGCCGACGTGCGCGGCACGTAGTAGCGCGTGCGGCTGCCCATGCCCTCGATCTGCTTCAGGAGATCGTCGAGAGCGCCTGCGCCCCACGCGAGGTCGAACTCGGACGTTTCCACCACGAGCAACGGCGTCGCCGTGTAGTGGAAGAAAAAGTGGTGATAGGCCTCGTTCAACTCGCCGAGATAGCGGTCGTCCGGCGCCGATTCCGCCGCGCCGTCCTGTTCCTGGGCCCGCGCCCGCTTCTGCAGGAGGTCCGTGGGGGTCTGGAGGTAGATCACGAGATCCGGCGTCACGACGTCCGGCGCCAGCAGGTCGAAGAGCCTCTGGTAGATGAAGAGCTCGTTGTCGTCGAGATTCAGGTAGGCGTAGATCTTGTCCTTGTCGAAGAGGTAGTCGGAGATCGTCAGGCGATTGAAGAGATCGGACTGGCGCAGCGTCACCTGCTGCCGGTGCCGCGCGAGCAGCGAGAAGAGTTGCGCCTGGAAGGCCGCACCGGGGCGGCCCGCATAGAAGTCGGCGAGGAACGGATTCTCCGCATCGTCGAGCAGGACCGCCGCGTCCAGCCGCGCCGCCAGACGCTCGGTGAGAGCGCACTTCCCGACGGCGATGGGGCCCTCTATCGCGATGTGCCGGAAATCCACGATGGGCGCAGTATAGACAATGCCACATGCTATGATCGTCCCTCTCACCAGCCCCGTCTCCATGTCGCGCGCATCGCTGGCAGCCTGTCTCGTCTTCGTCGCGGGGTGCGCGGCCACGCCGCCCGCCGACGTGCCGGCGCCTCCGGCGGCCCCGGATCCGGTGTCCTGGATTCTGCGGCTGGAGGACGAGCGACGGCTTGCCGACCCGCCGCCGGCCGCGGTCGGGATCGTGACTGCGGTTTCCCCGGCCGGCCCATCCCCGTTGCGCCCCGATCTGCTGGCGCTGCTCGATGCGCCGCAAGCCTACCTGCGGCGCCGGGCTGCGCTTGCCGTCGGACGGGTCGGCCTGCCCGCCGGCGTCGAACCCCTGGTGGAGCGCCTGACGGATCCCGAGGCCGAGGTGCGCCAGATGGCGGCGTTCGGTCTGGGGTTGATCGGTGACGCCGGGGCCACCGACGCGCTCGTCGGGGCCCTCGACGACCCGTCGCTCCGGGTGCAGGGTCGCGCCGCGCAGGCCCTCGGGCGTCTGGGAGCGCGGGAGGCCGCCCCGGCGATCGGGGCGCTGGTGCGGCGCCACGTGACCTCCGCGTTCGACCTGGAGCCCGACGACCTGACGTACCCCCGGAGCGACGCGGTCGAGTCGTTCCGTCTCGGTCTGTACGCGCTCGCGGAGTTGAGGGCGTTCGAACCGCTCGCCGAGGCGGTGCTCACCGAGGAGGGGGGGCCGATTCTCTGGTGGTGGCCGGTCGCGCATGCGCTGGGGCGCACGGAGGATCCCCGCGCCCTGCCGGCGCTCGCGACGCTGACCGGCGTCCAGGGGAGCATCGGCGTGGCGCTGGCGGCGAAGGGACTCGGGGCGCTGGCCGATCCGCTCGGGGTCGAGGCGCTGGAAGATCTGCTGAGCATCGAGCGCCGCGACCGGCTCGTCGTGTCCAGCGCGCTGCGCGCCCTCGGTGAAATCGACGATCCGGCGGCGGTAGCGGCCCTCGACCGCTTCGTTCGCATCCGGGAACTCGATCGACAGCTCAGGCGGGTGGCGGTCGAGGCCCTTGCGAATCACGCGGGCGATGCGTCGGTCGAGGTGTTCGTCGAGTTGCTGGGACATCCGTGGCCGCCGTTGCGGGCCGCATCCATCCGGGCGCTTTCGCGGGCCGACCCCGAACAGTTCCTGCTCGTGCTCTCCGGCCTCGGATCGGATCCGGACTGGCGCGTGCGGGCGGCGGCCGCCGAGGGTCTGGGGCGCGCAACCGGGGAAGCACGCGGGCCGACGCTGACGGCCATGCTCGCCGATGCGGATCAGCGGGTCGTGCCGGCCGTGCTCGAGGCGCTCGTCGCCGTCGAGGCGCCGGAGGCGCCGGCGCTGCTTCTGGAACGGCTCGAGTCGCCCGATGTCGTGGTTCGCGCCACGGCCGCGCGCCTGCTGGGCGAGCTGCGGCCGGCGGACGCCGAAGCCGCGCTGGCTGCCGCCTACGGTGCGGCCGAGCCCGACGGCTCGTTTCTGGCGCGTGCGGCGATTGTCGGGGCGCTGGCCGCGTACGGCGGCGACGAGGCGCGGGACACCCTGCGCCGGGCGCTCGCGGATCGGGATTGGGCGGTCCGCGTCCGGGCCGCGGAGCAACTGGAGCGGCTGGAGCCGGAATCGAGCCCCCGGGACGACATCAGGCCGGCGCAGGGACAGCGCCGCGTGGACTACGCCGCGGCCCATCTGACGAATCCGAGGGTATCGCCGCACGTCTATATCGAGACGGGCCGCGGCACCATCGAGATCGAGCTCGCGGTGCTGGATGCTCCGCTGGTCACCGACAGCTTCATGGTGCTCGCCCGGCAGGGCTTCTTCGACGGGCTGACGTTCCATCGAGTCGTGCCGGCCGAGGCCGCATACGGCGGCGATCCGCGAAGCGACGACACCGGGGGGCCGGGATTCACGCTGCGCGGCGAGCCGAACCAGCTTCCGTTCCTGCGGGGGACGGTCGGACTGGCGCGTGCCCGCGCGGACGCGGGAGGCAGCCGGTTCTTCATCACGCAGGCGCCGCAGCCCCATCTCGACGGCCGCCATACGGCGTTCGGGCGAGTCGTCGCGGGGATGGAGGTGGTCGACGCGCTGCAGACGGGGGACCGGATGAATCGGGTCCTGGTGTGGGACGGTGTCCAGCCGTTCGGGGGCGCGAACGGACGCTGAATCAGGCGCGGGTGAGACTGGTTCTCAGCCGCTGGCGGCGCCGGTGGCGTGCGATGGCGAGGTCGATCAGCCGATCGACGAGCGCGGGATACGGCAGTCCCGAAGCCGCCCACAACTTGGCGTACTGGCTGATCGCCGTGAACCCGGGCAGCGTGTTCGCCTCGTTGACGTACAACCGATCGCTCGCCTCGTCGAGCAGGAAGTCGACGCGCGCCATGCCGGCGCAGTCGAGTGCGCGGTACGCCTCCAGGGCCAGCGCCCGCACCTGCGCCGTTCGCGCGCCGGAGATGCGAGCGGGAATGACGATCTCCGAGCGGTCGTCGAGGTACTTCGATTCGTAGTCGTAGAACTCGCCCGACGGGATGACCTCGCCCGGCACGGACGCTTCCGGCGCGTCGTTGCCGAGGACGGAACATTCGATCTCCCTCGCCTCGGGCACGGCGACTTCCACCACCAGCTTGTCGTCGAACGTCCACGCCAGCGCCAGCGCGGAGCGGAGACCCTCGGCGTCCGCCGCGCGGGAGACCCCGACGCTCGATCCGAGATTCGCCGGCTTGACGAACAGCGGGTAGTCGAAGCCGGACTCGATGCGTTCGATCACCCCGTTGGGGCCCGTCTCCCACTCGACGCCCCCGATCACGCACCCCGGAACGACCGGCAGTCCGTGGGCTCGCAGGAGCACTTTCGCCACCGCCTTGTCCATGGCGACGGCCGACCCGAGCACGCCGGCCCCGACGTAGGCGACGTTCGCCAGCTCCAGGAGTCCCTGCAGCGTGCCGTCCTCGCCGAACGGGCCGTGGACGATGGGGAAGACGACGTCGAGCGCGAGTTCGGCCACAATCGCGCGATCGGCGCCCTGCGCCCCGACGGCCCCCGGCGTCTCGCGGGCGATGGTGACGAGCGGATTCCGTGCCGGGTGGGCGACCAGGTGCGCCTCGGCGCGCCCGTCCGCCGGCAGGGCCGCCGTCTCGCGGGCGCCGGCAATCACGGCCGCCGCCGACTCGGTCGACGGCGGGCGCTCGGCGATGGACCAGCGCCCGGACTTGTCGATGAAGAGCGGGACCGGCTCGTAGCGGTCCCGGTCGAGATGGCTGAAGATTGCCGCCGCGGACGCGAGCGACACCTCGTGCTCGCTCGATCGGCCGCCGTAGATGACGCCAACGCGAAGCCGCCTCACAGGTAGCGGTAGTATACGTGACCGGAGTGACGCGGACGGCCCTGTTCGAGGTGACGGCGCGCGACGGACGAGCGCGCCGGGGCCGGTTGCTCACCGCGCACGGCGCGGTCGAGACGCCGGCGTTCATGCCGGTCGGAACCGCGGGCGCGGTCAAGGCGGTGACGCCGCGGGATCTCGGCGCGGCCGGCGCCGGGATCGTGCTGGCCAACACCTACCATCTGCACCTGCGGCCGGGCGACGAGCTCATCGCTCGCCGGGGCGGGCTGCATCGCTTCATGGGCTGGCGCGGGCCCATACTGACCGACAGCGGCGGCTACCAGGTGTTCAGTCTGGCCGGCCGCCGCGTGCTCGGCGAGGACGGCGTGCGCTTCCGGTCGCACCTCGACGGCAGCGAGCACGAGCTGACCCCGGAGATCGCCACCGACATCCAGGCGCGGCTCGGCAGCGACATCGCCATGGCGTTCGACGAATGCACGCCCTGGCCGGCGTCCGTCGACGAGGCGCGCGAGTCGATGGAGCGAACCGTGCGCTGGGCCCGGCGCTCGCGGGCGCGGCACGACGCGCTGTCCGGATCTCCGCTCGGCGCCGGGGCCGCCATGACGACTCCGGGCCAGCTCCAGTTCGGCATCGTCCAGGGCGGCATGCATCGGGCGTTGCGCGAGCAGAGCGCCCGCGAGACCATCGAGCTCGGCTTCCACGCCTACGCGATCGGCGGGCTGAGCGTCGGGGAGCCGACGCCGGTCATGTACGAGGTGACGGGGGGCACCGCCGCGCTGCTGCCGGCCGACCGGCCGCGGTACCTCATGGGGGTGGGAATGCCCGACGACCTCGTCGAGTCGGTGGCCCGCGGCATCGACCTGTTCGACTGCGTGCTGCCGACCCGCAACGCACGCAACGGGCAGCTCTTCACCCGCACCGGGCCGCTCTCCATCAAGGCGGCAGCCTACGCCGAGGACGACCGCCCGGTCGACGCGGAGTGTTCGTGCTACACGTGCAGGCACTTCTCGCGGGCCTACCTCCGCCACCTGCAGGTGGC
>WTFV01000258.1 GCA_011523845.1 Acidobacteriota bacterium
CCGGCGACCCGGCGACCCGGCGACCCGGCGACCCGGCGACCCGGCGACCCGGCCGGACAGGTCGAGTTTAATCAGACGGACACAACGAAGCAAATCGCGGACCATGCTCTTCCTCCTCCTGCAACCCGCACCGCCCGGCAAAACCCCCAACGGCAACCGGGCGGCGCCTCATGCAACCGACCGGCGCCTCCTGACCCGGCATGCGGCCACAAGCCAGCCTAGCCGGAAACTGCGCGCGCCGGCACGGCCTGGTCAATTGCAAGAATTCGGTATTTTTTGCACCGAAGGACGCCTGAAACCGGTCTTCCGGCCCGCAATGCCGGGGAGCGAGCCCGTCAGATCAGGCCGAGGCGCAGCGCCTTGCAGGCGGCATGGCCACGGTTCGCGCAGCCGAGCTTGCGCACGGCATTGCCGACATGGCGGTTCACCGTGGCCACGGAAATTCCGAGAACCGCGGCGATGTCCTTCGTTCTCTTGCCCTCCGAGATCCAGAGCAGGCACTCCGTCTCCCGCACCGAAAGCTTCAGCCCGGAACCGTCGCGGCCGCCGAAATGCCGGTCCAGCATGAACTGGTGGATGCCGTGGGCCGCGCCGTACAGCCGTCCGCGATTGCCGCGCACCGCCCTGACGACCCGCCCCGCACTGCCGGCCGTCACGATGAACACGCCCGTCGCACCGCGCGCGCAATGCACCGGGATCCCCAGTCCGTGCGAGAGGCCGAACCCGCGCACCTCGTCATACAACCGGCGCTGCGGCCTGGCGATGGCGCGCCGGAACCGTTCCCCGCCCCAGAAGAACGGGTGGTTCGACCGGGTCGCCCGGTCGAGCACCAGGCTCAGCGAAAGCCAGCCGCTCTCCAGAAAGCGCTCGATCAATGGCTGCGGAAGGCTCGACAGCGCCGCCCGCTCGCCAGGCGCACCACAATCGCGCGGCGGCCGCGCCATCGCATAGGCGAAATGATCCAGCCCCAGATCCGAAACCAGACCCTCAAGCCGCCCACGCAGCAGCGAGCCCGAATCGCCCGGATCGTAATAGCTGTGCCCCAGCCACATGCGCATCAAGGCGCGCCAGCTCCTTGTGATCGCCAGCATGGCTGATACTCGAGCGGCGACGCCTGCGCAATAATCCGGATCGGCGATCACGGCGATGTGAAACAGCGCTTGTTGTCGGCCCGGTCGCAGGGGGCGTCGTGCCGCCGCTCTGGCGCCCGGCCCCGACCGCTTCTTCGGCGCGCGCGAAAACCGCATCATGCATGTCGCGCCGAGCCCGACCGGCCCCCGCTTCCGCGCGGTCGGCGGCGGGAAGAAAAGCCGGCCGGTCGGCCTGCGCCATACCGCCCGACGGCCCGGACTGCGCCGCGGCCAACTGCGGCCCGGCCGTCGCGAGCGCGCGGCCAGCAGGAAGAGGGCGCGCACCGGGGCCGAACCGGGTAGCGCCTACTGCTTCTCCGCCCCGAACGCGCCCTTGACAGTCGTGCTGCACGAGATGATCGTCGCGGAGACGCAATGCCGCGAGCGCGTTGCGCGGCTGGAACAGGCGATCGACGACGCATTGCTCGACTGGCCGCTCGCACCGGTGGTGAGCCGCCTTCAGGCGCTTCGCGGCGTCGGGCTGATCGCAGCGGTCACGTTCATGGTGGCCCGTCTCCGGCTTGCGGGGATCGTCGGGCCGGAACAGGAAGGGGCCGACATGGAGCGCGCCCTCTCAGGCCGCGCCGATACTGCTGTCCGGCGCAAGCGCCACGCCCAGCGTCGCGAACCAGCGCTTGCGCCGCTGCAGGGCATCGAGATGGAAGCGGTCATCGGTTCCGATCAACAACTGCCGGTACAAGTCCTGCTGTATTGTTTCGGCTTGTCGGTCGGTTGCTATCGAAGGCGGGGGCGATGACCGGAGATCGGGATTCTGGCGCCATACCGTGGAACCGCCGGCGCGTATCGCACGGGCGCCCCGGGCCTGGCCGCCGCGGGGCCGTTTCGCCTCATCGCCCCGGGGGGCCGGCTTGATGAGCCGTTTCGGCACGGTCGTCTTGCTTCTGTGCCTGGCGGCGCCGGTTCCTGTCGCCGCCCGGACGTCAGCGGCGGCGGAGCTTCCCGCCTGCGCCGCCAATATCTGCGATCTGACGCTGAAAGACGCGATCGGGCTGGCGCTGACGCGCAACCGGCCGCTTCTCAACAGCCGGCTCGACCGGGAAGCGCAGAGGTTTTCGCTGAAAGTGGCCGAGGACCGCTGGAGCCCCCGGGTGACCGTCGGCCCCTTCGCCAGCAGGGACCGGCGGGACTACAAGGCGGGCGTGGGCGCCCGGACGATGCTGCGCGTTCCCACCGGCGGCGCGTTCGCGCTCGGGTGGGACGAAACCCTGTCGAGGAGGTTCGACGGCGCCGGCTCGCAGACCTTCAGCTTTTCCCAGCCCTTGCTGAAAGGCGCCTGGGCCGGTATCGACAGCGCCACGGTGCGCCAGGCGCGGCTCGAAGAACGGAACAACGGTCTCGCCTTCCGCCGGACGGCGGCGGATCTGGTCGTCGCCGTGATCGGGGCGTATCGGGCGCTGATCGGAGCGATACGGCAAGTGGAAATCGGCGAAGCCTCGTTGCAGCGCGCCCGCGAGCAGCTTGATGCAACGCGCGCGCTGATCGGCGCGGGGGCCGTGGCCGAGCGCGAGGCGGGGCGGTCCGAGGCGGCGATCGCCAACCGGGAGCTGGCGGCGGTCCGGGCGCGGAACCGTCTGGAAGCCGCGCAATTCGCCCTGATCGACATTCTGGAACTGGACAGCCGGATCCGCATTCGTCCGCTGGAGACGTTGAAGGCCGGGCCGCGGGACGCCGCCTTTGCGCCGACGCTCGAAGACGTGCTGCAACAACGCGCCGATTATCTCCAGGCCGGGCTCAGGGTCGAGACCGCCAGGATCGCGCTGACGGTGGCCCGCAACAATCTGCTGCCGGACTTGGCCCTCAGCTTCCAGTGGACCCACAATGACACCGGACGGACGGATAGCCTGGTGCGGATGGACGCCACGGTTCCGCTGAACGACCGGGCGCCTGCGCTGGCGCATCTGCGGGCCCGCAACGCGCTCAGGAAGGCGGAGAGAAACGTCGTCGAGTTGCGCGCATCGATCGCCACAGCGCTGCGCCAGGCGGTGAACGATGTCGAGGTGGGGCTCCGGCTGGCCGAACTGGCGCGCGGTGCGCGCGCGCTGGCGGAGCGGAACCTGGCGGTGGAGGAGGCGAAATTCGGCCAGGGCCTGTCATCCACCTTCGAGGTGGCGTCCTCCGAGGAGGAACTGGTCCGGGCGGAGCAGGCGGAGGCGGATGCCATCGTCTCCTATCTCGATGCGCTGACGCGGCTCGACCGGACCGCCGGGCGAACGCTGGACCGCTGGGACGTCCGGCTTGAGTCGGCGGCGCCATGACGAGCCGCGACCCCGACATTTACCGCACGCTGCTGGAGAACCTGTCCGACGGGGTGGTCGTCATCGACTTCGACGGATCGGTCAGGATAGCCAATGCGGCGTTCTGCCGGATGTTCGGGTTCGATCCCGATGAGGCGATCGGAAGTTCCTTCGGCGAACTCTTCATCGCGTTCGAGGGGTTCGACGGGTTCACCCAGATCGTCATCGACGCCGTTGCCGAGCGCGGGGACATTGCGCGGCGCGTCACGCGGGTCCGCGTCGGCGAGGAGCGGCGGTCGCTGTCTGTTGCGACCTCCTGCCTCCTGGCGGGTGAGGAACGGGTGGCGGTGATCGTCGTGGTCTCCGACATTACCGAAATCAGGGAACTGCGCGAGACCGAGCTGCGCCAGGCGGCGGTCATCGAGACACAGTTGGGCGAGCTCCAGGGCGCCTATCGCGACCTCGAAGCCCGGAACGAGGCGCTTTCGGCGCTGACGAAGCGCGTGCGCGCGGCGCGCGGCGCGGCGATGCTGTTCGTCATGGTGCTGTTTCTCGCCATCGGCGCCTGGTATGTGCGGCCTCTGGATCTGTTCAGCGCCACCGCTGCGCGGGACACGGGGCCCGCGGTCGAGGCCGGCGCCCCCGGCGCGCTGCCGACCGTGACCGTCCAGCCGCGCGATTTCCGGTCCACCATTGCGCTCGGGGGCAATCTGGCGCCCGGCCGCCTTGCCGAGATCGTCAGCCCGATCGAAAGCCATGTGAGCGCGGCGCATGTCGCCCCCGGGGACCGCGTGGCGGTGGGCGACCCGCTGGTCGATCTCGACACCGGCCAGCTGGCCGCGGACTACCGGCGGGCCCAGGTGGACCATATCAAGGCGCGCGACCGGCTTGTCGAGATCGAGGACTGGGAGAACAGCACCGACATGGCGCGCGCCCGGCGCGCCTGGCGGCGGGCGAAGATCGCGCTCGATGACGCGGAGCGGCATCTCGGCAGGACCGCCTTCCTGCTGGAGCAGGGGCTCGTTCCCGCCTCGCAGCATGAAGATGCGCAACGCCAGCGGCAGAACCGAACCCTGGATGTCGAGGAGGCCCGGCGGGAGCTGGAAGCGGTGAAGGCGAGGGGCGACGACGAGGCGAAACGGGTGGTGCAGCTGGAAGCCCGGACGGCTGAGGAGCGCCTGCGGGCGCAAGGACGGAAACTCGAACTGGCGCGCGTCCGGGCGCCGATCGCCGGGGTCGTCATGGCGGCGGAAGGTCCGGGCGCCAGGCCCTTGACGAAGGGCCGCCGGGTGGGACAGGGAGAGCTGATGCTGAGCATCGCGGACCTGGAGCGCCTCTCCGTCGTCACGAGGGTAGACGAGGTGGATGTCAGGAAGGTGGAGGCCGGCCAGCGGGCCTGGATTACCGGACCCGGATTTCCCGGCCTGAGGGTCGAGGGAGCCGTGACCCGCGTCTCGTCGCAGGCGGGTCGCCGGGCGCGGCGGCGCGGCGCGCCGCAATTCGAGGTCGTCGTGACGCTGGACAGGCTGGAAGCGAGCGCCTTCGACCGGTTGCGGGTCGGCATGTCGGCCTATGTCACCATTGTCGTCCACCACCGCCCGGCGGCCCTGCTGGTCCCGATCGACGCGGTCGAGCAGGGAGACGGCAAGGCCTGGGTGCAAGTCCTGGCCGGGACGGCTGCCGAGCGGCGTGCGGTCGAGCTCGGCCTTACCACGCTCGATTCGGTGGAGGTAGTGAAGGGCCTCTCGCCCGGCGACAGGGTCGTCCTCGTCCGATGAGCCGGAGCGGGCTCCGGGGCGCCGAAGGGAGACGCCGGGCGGGATGCTGAAGCTGACCGGCATCCGCAGGTCCTACCGGATCGGGCCGGTCACGACCGAGATCCTGCGGGGCGTCGACCTGGAGGTCCATGCGGGGGACCTCATGTCGATCATGGGGCCTTCGGGCAGCGGCAAGACGACGCTCATGAACATTGTCGGCCTTCTGGACCGCCCGACCTCCGGCGCCTGCATCCTCGACGGACGCGATGTCTCCGGGCTGCGGGATGACGAGCTGTCCGCGCTCAGGAACCGGCATATCGGCTTCGTGTTCCAGTCCTTCCACCTGCTGCCGCAGCTGACCGCCCTGGAGAATGTCTGCTTGCCGCTGGTCTATCGGGGCGCCGGGCGGCCGGAAATGCGCCGCCATGCGCAGGCGATCCTGGAGCGCGTCGGCATGGCGGAGCGCACCGGCCACCGGCCGGACCAGCTTTCCGGCGGGCAGAAACAGCGGGTCGCCATCGCCCGGGCGCTGGTGGGCGAGCCCGCGCTGCTTCTTGCCGACGAACCCACCGGCGCGTTGGACGCCGACACGGCCGGCGAGGTGATGGCGCTGCTCCGGCAGCTGAACGCGGAGCGCGGCATCACCATCCTGATCATCACGCACGACCCGTCGGTTGCGGGCCAGTGCGCGCGGCAGACGCGCATTCGCGACGGCAGGCTCTTCGAGCCGAAGGCCGCAGCGGCTGACGGGGCGTAACGCGAGCGTCCCGGACGATGTCGAGGACCTTCTCCGTTCTTTCGGCCAATGCCCGCGAGGCGGCCGAGAGCCTGCGCAGGGCGAGACTGCGCACGGTGCTGGGCCTGGTCGGCGTCATGATCGGCATCTCCTCGGTCATTGCGATGGTCTCGCTGGGCGAGATCGCCAGGGAGCAGGCCCGCAAGCAGTTCGAGGCGCTCGGCACCGACATCGTCGTCGTCCGCAAGGCGGTCGGCTCCGGCGCAAAGGCAATCGACCTCCCGAACGCGCTGCAAGTGGCGGCGGCGGTTCCGTCGATCACCGAGGCGGCGCCCAGGATATCGGGGCGCGGGACATTCCGCTTTGCCGGCCGCAAGGTCGGCGGGGGCGCGGTCCAGGGCGTCACCCGATCCTTCGCAAGCGTGAACAGGCTGACGCTGCAGGAGGGCCGGTTCATTTCGGACCTGGATGCGGACAGATACTGGTGCGTCGTCGGCGCCGGGGTCGCGGAGGCCATGCGCGGAGCGGGCGCGGACCGCCTTGCGGGGTCGCTCCTGGAAGTCGACGAGGTTCTCTTCACCGTCGTCGGCGTGCTGGACGGCAAGGAGGAAAGCTATGCGCTGCCGGTCCAGGTGAACGCGAACAAATCCATCTTCGTGCCGATCACCACGGCGCAGCGGATCGCCCCGGACCCCGGGGTGGAGGTCATCATCGCCCGGTCCGGCGCCGGCGTTCATTACGAGGCGGCGGTGGCCGATATCCGGTCGTATTTCCGCAGGCGCGCACCCGATCTCGGTCTCGATATCGTCACCGCGAAGGAGCTGGTCGCCCGGATGGAGGCGCAGATGGGCATCTTCACCCTGCTGCTGGGCGCGGTGGGGAGCATTTCGCTGATCGTCGGCGGGATCGGGATCATGAACATCATGCTCGTGTCCGTGGCGGAACGGCGCGCGGAAATCGCCATCCGCCGGGCCCTGGGCGCGCGGCAGCGGGACATAAGGAGCCAGTTCCTGATCGAATCCGTCATCCTGACGATTATCGGCGGCATGCTCGGCATCGCGCTCGGCCTGGCGGCGACCTGGACGATCTGCCGCTTCACCGACTGGGACTTCCTGATCTCGGGGCTCTCCGTGGCGAGCGGCCTCGGCACGGCCGCGGCGGTCGGCCTGTTCTTCGGCTTCCAGCCCGCCCATCAGGCCTCCAGGCTCGATCCCATCGCCGGGCTCCAGGGCAAGTAGGCGGCAACGACGCCCCCGGCCGGAGGGCGCCGTTCACCTTCCCGGTTGCCGCCCGGGGCAGGAACAGGCCGGGGCTGCGGTTGGGTTCGGTGAACCGGTCCGTTGCAACCCGAGCGGAGCGCGCTCTAGCAGGACCCTGCCTTGAGCGTCCCGCTGCAGTTCTTCAGCGTTTTCGTCTGCTCGACCGTCCCGCTGAACGATGCCTGCTTCATCCCGCTGCCCCAACTCCCTTCAAGGCACGGAGTGGAGACCCGGCACTGGTCGTTCGAAACCGTCACGCTGAGATTTCCGAGATCCGAACTGTAGCAGGAGTTGCTGGCGCTGCTCGCATACCATGCGTCCCCGCAGTTCTGGGCTGTCACAGGCCTGGGGCAGGAGGTGGACAGTTGGTTGCAATAGCGCAGCTCTCTCACCTCGTCGGGCGACCCGAAGAAAGACGCCGTGCTGGCCAGGGTCCCGCAGGTGGTCGAGACATGGCATTGCTGGCCCGACGCCGATACGCTGTGGGTCCCGTAGGAAGACCCGCAATCCTGGCTCGCCCCGCTCCCGTTCCACGCGTTCCGGCACTGGCCCGTCAGGATAGACAGGGCGCCAGCCTCAGCATCGGCCTCGGCGGCATCGTTGCAACCGACTTCGAGCCTGCCGTCGCAATTGTCCAGATCGCGCATGTCATCGAGATCGCCGGTAACGGTTTGCATGGCCGAAGGCCACCCATTCGATCTCGGGCACCTCATCTTGGCGCTGCATTGCCCGTCACTCGTGACCCACACCCAGAACTGGTTGTTCGAAAGGGGGCAAGACCCGGAGGCCGAGCTTTCGTTGAAGGCCGCGAGGCACTGGTCGACCGTCGGGCCGCCCTGGGCGTGGGCGGGCCCGAAGGAAAAAAGCGCAACCGCCAGCATGACGGCCGCGAGCGCGAGGCGCTTGCCGATCCGGGACAGGTCGGCGATCCGCTCGGTGTTCATTGTTCTTCTCCTCCCGGCGGTTGGTTCTCGGTCCGTGCGGCGCCGCGGGCAGGGCCGGCTTCATGCGAATTTTTCATCGTCCATCTCCTTCTTCGGTGCGGGGCCCGGTTCCGGACCGGCGCATCCTGAACGGATCGAACGGTAGCCGTCCCGTTCCACAAGATACCAAGACCGTTTTCTTATGTCATGCATAAGATGTTTTATGTTGATGCTGCAACGAAAGCGGCGGGAACCGCACCGGGGCGTCCCCATCCGGCTTCGCGGCAGGCCGGAACGCCATTCCGCAACCATCCCGTTACCCCTGACACAATCAGGGGCGGATGGTGGAGGGATCACTTCACCTCGAAGTAATTGTTCGCCATGTTGTTGTCCCTGGATGCCGTTCCGGTCTCGGAAGAGGAACTGTCCCGCTGCCAGGTCGGACCGGTCTGCAATTCCAGAGACACCCTGCCAACATAACGATCGGTCCTTTCGGCCGAATCCGGATTCGTGCGCGTACAACCATCGCCGCACGATACCATGGGGTTGTCATAGTTGTGCTCGCAGTCATTGCCCGAAGTCGTGCAATCCCATTCGAAGGAGAAGTCGTAGTTTCGTCGATCGACCTTACTGGAAATAAGGTCGGACGACCCGGTACCGTAGTAGCGGACAGGGCTGGAGCCGGGGACCTGATCCCTCGCGTCTTCAATATAGAAGTCATCCCAGCCGACGCCGGTCACCGGCTCCGAGAAGGTGACCCGCCAGGT
>WTFV01000091.1:0-4431 GCA_011523845.1 Acidobacteriota bacterium
GGTAGAATGGCGACATGCAGAGCACAGAGCGACGGGGGTCGGGGCTTGCGGCCTTGGCGGTCTTCACGCTGGCCGCGTGTATCGCGGCGGCCGGGGCGGTAGCCGGGAGCGGCGGGCCGGAGGCCGGCGCGGCGGAAGGTCAGGCAGCGGGCGGCGGCGCCGGTTTCGACGGGCACTTCATCGACAGGACGATGCGCGTCGACTACTTCCACTCGGGCGGCCTGGGTACGGAGATCGTGGCGCTCGACCAGGTGGTTTCGGACGGTCCGTGGGCGGGCAGCCGGACGCGTCTGGTGGATGACCTCAACCTGGGCAAGTACCTCTTCGAGGTGATCGACCGCCGGACGAACCGCGTGATCTACTCACGCGGGTTTGCGTCGATCTATGGCGAGTGGGAGACGACGCCGGAGTCGCGCGAGGCGCATCGCACGTTCCACGAGTCGCTGCGCTTTCCGTGGCCGCGGCGTCCCGTGCAGGTCGTCCTGAAGGTGCGGGACGCCGAGAACAGCTTTCACGAGATCTGGTCGACGGTCGTCGATCCGAGCTCGCGCTTCGTCAATCCGGCCGACCGCGCACCGGCTCGCGAGGTGTGGTCGCTGTTCACCAGCGGACCGCCGGCGGAGAAGGTCGACCTGCTGGTCCTCGGCGAGGGGTACACCGAGGACGAGGGCGACAAGTTCCAAACCGATGCGACGCGGCTGATCGATGCGCTCTTCGAGGAGGAGCCCTTCCTGAGCCGGAAGAGCGACTTCAACGTGTGGGGCATCCACCTGCCGTCGGCCGAGTCCGGCGTCAGCCGTCCTCGCGCCGGCCAGTTCCGCCGCACGCCGCTCTCGGCCGAGTACAACATCTTCGATTCGGAACGCTATCTGCTCACCTACGACAACCGCGCGTTGCGTGACGCGGCGTCGGCCGCGCCGTACGAGTTCATCGAGATCCTCGTCAACGAGGAGCAGTACGGCGGTGGCGGGATCTTCAACTTCCAGGCCACGGCGGCGGCCGACACCGGGTTCGCCGAGTACGTCTTCATCCACGAGTTCGGCCACCACTTCGCGGGGCTGGCGGACGAGTACTACACCTCGGACGTCGCCTACGAGACCGGCGCCGCCTATCACCCGGAGCCGTGGGAGCCGAACGTGACGGCGCTGCACGATCCGGGCAACCTCAAGTGGGGCGATCTCGTGGAGCCGGACACGCCGTTGCCGACGCCGTGGAACAAGGCCGCCTTCGAGGAAGGCAGCACGGCCGCGCAGCGCGTGCGCCGCGGCCTGCGGGAAGCCGGCGCGCCGGAGACCGAGATGGACCGGCTCTTCACCGAGCAGATGGAGCGCGAGACGGCCCTGCTGGCCTCGATGGCGCACGCCGGCAAGGTCGGGGCGTTCGAGGGCGCCTCGTACGAGCCGACCGGACTCTACCGCTCGGAGATCGACTGTCTGATGTTCACGCGCAACCCGGTGGGCTTCTGCCGGGTCTGTCAGCGGGCGATCTCGCGCGTGATCGACCAGTACTCGCGGCCGTAGGGGGAGACGCCGAGCGGCCGTCGGATGGCGCCGCCGAGCGGCATCGGCGCCCCGGAGACCAGGAATCGCCGGCGCTCCGAAGGGACGGAACGACATGGAGAGGCACGTCATCACGGCGCTCGAGCGCATCGTCGGGCCGGACGGCATCGTGCGCGACGAAGGCGAGTTGCTGACCTACGAGACCGACGGACTCGTGAAGCTCCGCTCGAAGCCGGGTGTCGCCGTCCTGCCCACGTCGGCCGATCAGGTGCAGCGCATCGTCCGGCTCTGCCACGAGCACAAGGTGCCGTTCGTCGCACGCGGCCAGGGGACCGGGCTCTCCGGCGGCGCGATGCCCCACCCGGATGGGGTTCTCATCGTCATGACGCGGATGAACCGCATCCTCGACGTCGACATTCCCAACCGCCGCATCACGGTCGAGCCGGGCGTGATGAACCTCGATGTCAGCAAGGCGGTGGCGGCAGCCGGCTACTACTACGCGCCGGACCCGTCGAGCCAGGTGATCTGCTCCATCGGCGGCAACCTCGCCGAGAACTCCGGCGGCGCCCACTGCCTGAAGTACGGCTTCACGGTGCATCACGTCCTGGGGGTGGAGGCGGTGCTTCCCGACGGCGAGCTGGTCCATCTGGGCGGGCCGGCTCTGGATGCGCCCGGCCTCGACCTGCTCGGGGTGCTGGTCGGATCGGAGGGGACGCTGGCCGTCGTCACGAAGGTCGTGCTCAACCTGCTGCGCAAGCCGGCCGCCGTGGAGACGCTGCTGGCCGCGTTCGACTCGACCGAGGCGGCCGGGAACGCGGTGTCCGGCATCATCGGCGCCGGCATCATTCCCGCCGCGGTGGAGATGATGGACCGGGTGACCATCGAGGCGGCCGAGGCTGCCGTGCATCCGAACTTCCCGAAGACCGAGGCGATCCTGATCGTCGAGCTCGACGGCGCCGAGGCGGACGTGGCGGCCCTCTTCACCCGCGTCGAGGAGGTCTGCAAGGAGGCCCGGGCCAGCGAGATCCAGATCGCGCGCACCCCCGAGCAGCGGGCGCGCTTCTGGCAGGGCCGCAAGGCGGCGTTCGCGGCGATGGGGCGCGTCTCGCCGAGCTACTACGTGCAGGACGGCGTGATCCCGCGCACCCGGCTGCCGGAGGTGCTCGGCCGCATCCGCGACCTGTCCGACCGCTCGGGTCTCAAGATCGGCAACGTGTTCCACGCCGGCGACGGCAACCTGCACCCCCTGGTCTGTTACGATGAGCGGATAGAGGGGCAGGCCGATCTCGCACAGGAGGTCGCGTCCGAGATCCTGACCTACTGCCTCGATGCGGACGGCTCCATCACCGGCGAGCACGGCGTCGGCGCCGACAAGGCCGAGCACCTGCCGAAGATGTTCAGCGAGAACGACCTCGACACGATGCAGCTCGTGCGGTGCGCCTTCGATCCCGGCTACATCTGCAATCCGGGAAAGGTGTTTCCGACGCCGCGCCTCTGCGGCGAGGTGCCGGGGCCGTATCGGAAGCACCCGGCCGAGGCGGCCGGCCTGGCGGAGCGCGTCTGATGGCGGGCCCGTCGACGACCGCCCTGCCCGGACCGTATCGGGAACACCCGGCCGAGGCGGCCGGCCTGGCGGAGCGCGTCTGATGGCGAGCCCGTCGACGACCGCCCTGCTCGATCAGCTTGCCACCCGGGCGGGCCCCGGCGCCGCCGTGCGCGCCGGCGGCGAAGAGGATTCTGTCGACGGGGTCCGGCCGCGCCTGGCAGCCGCGCCGGCGACCGGCGAGGCGCTGGCCGCGACACTCGCCTCGGCGTCGTCCGAGGGGCTCTCGGTGCGGGTGCGCGGCGGCGGCACCAAGCAGGACTGGGGCGCGCCGGGGGAAACCGTCGATCTGTTGCTCTCCTCGGCCGCGCTCTCCCGCGTCGTCGAGCATCGGCACGGGGACCTGACCGCGACGGTCGAGGCCGGGGCGACGCTGGCGTCGGTCAATGCCGCGCTGGCGGCGCACGGCCAGCGCCTCCCCTGGGATCCGCCGTGGCCCGAGCGGGCGACCATCGGCGGAATCGTGGCCACGAACGACAGCGGTCCGCGACGTCATGGCCACGGCGCGCCGCGCGACTCCATCATCGGCGTGACGATGGCGCGCATCGACGGCCGCGTGGCGAAGGCAGGCGGCGTCGTCGTCAAGAACGTGGCCGGTTACGATCTCGCTCGCCTGCTCAGCGGATCCTTCGGGTGCCTCGGCGTCATCCTCACCGCGACGTTCAAGCTGGCTCCCGCACCGCCGGCATCGCGGACGATGCGGGTGGAAGTCGATTCCCTGGAGGCCGCGGCGCCCATCGCCGCCGAACTCGCCGGCTCGTCGCTGACGCCGACCGCGATAGAAGTCGCCTGGGCGCCGGCCCGTCTGCTGGTGCGCTTCGAGTCGGTGGAGGCCTCGGTCGCCCAGCAGGCCGAAACGGCGTGCGCGATCGTGGGGGCGCGCGGCGCCGTCGCCGTGCTCGGCGGGGAAGACGAGCAGGGGGTCTGGAGCCGGCACGCCGCGCACTGGTCCTCCGGCGGCACGCTGGTCAAGCTGAGCACCGTGCCCGTCGAGCTGTTCCCGACCCTGGCCTGGTTGCGGGACCGCGCCGCGACGGACGGCATCGAGATGGCGGTGGCCGGGCGTGCCGGGCTCGGGGTGGTCGACGTGCGGCTCGACGGGCCGCCGGAAGCGCAGGCGGGTCTCGTCGGTGCGCTGCGCGAGAGACTGCCGGCCGGCCGCGGTTCCGCGGTGATTCGCCGCAGCGCGTCGGACCTGCGCAGGCGAGTCGACGCCTGGGGCCCGATCGGCGACGGAATGCGGGTGATGATGGCGATCAAGCGCCAGTTCGATCCGGCCGGACTTCTGAACCCCGGCCGCGGCCCCGGCGGCCTGTAAGTGTAGGACTC
>WTFV01000091.1:4531-8811 GCA_011523845.1 Acidobacteriota bacterium
CGCGCCGCAGACCGGCGCGGCGTCCGTTGGGTTGGTTGGGCGGCAATCGGCGCCGGAGGGCGGCGCTTGTCGGGCGAGGGGTCCGCGCCGCAGACCGGCGCGGCGTCCGTTGGGTTGGTTGGGCGGCAATCGGCGCCGCGGGCGACGCCTGCCGGGCCGGGTCGAGCTACCCCTGAAGCCGCCGCCCCCGGATCGAGGCGTCGACCAGCTCGACCAGGTGCATCGTCGGCAGCGGTCGGCCTTCGCGTTCGAGCGCGCTGCCGAGCTGCAACAGACAACCCGGATTCGACGACACGACGGCGTCGGCCCCGGTCGACAGGACGTTCTTCGCCTTGCGCGCTCCCAGCTCGCCGGCCGCCTCCGGTTCCACCAGGTTGTAGATGCCGGCCGAGCCGCAACAGAGCCCGCCCTCGGGCACGTCGCACACCTCCAGCCCGGGAACCGTCCTCAGCACCTGACGCGGCTCGGCGCTCACCCCCTGCGCGTGCTGCAGGTGACAGGCGTCGTGGTAGGCGACGCGCATCCGGATGGGATGTCGCGGTGCGCGCGGTTCGAGCGCGGCCAGCACCTCGGAGACATCGCGGCACTTGTCGGCCAGCGCCGCCGCGCGCGCCGCGTACCGCGGATCGTCCCGCAGCAGGTGCCCGTACTCCTTCAGCGTCGACCCACAGCCGGCCGCGTTGATCACGATGGCGTCGACATCGGCAAGAGACGGCTCGAACGCGTCGATGAAGCGCCGCGCCATCGCCTCCGCCTCGCTCTCGAGGCCGGAGTGCATCATCAGCGCGCCGCAGCAGCCCTGCGCCCGCGGGAGCACCACCTCGCAGCCCTCGGCCGCCAGCACCCGCGCCGTCGCGGCGTTGACGTCGCTGAAGAAGATCCGCTGCACGCAGCCGAGCAACATGGCGACGCGGCGCCGCCGCTCACCCTGCGCGGGAACCACGGCGGGCATCGAGGACCAGATGCCGTCGAAGGTGATGGACGGGGCCACCGCCTCCATGGCGCGGAGGCGCGCCGGGAGCAGGTTCAGCAGTCCGCTCGCGCGCACCAGCCGCTGGATTCCCAGCCGCTGATAGGCCCACAGCTTCAACGCAACCCAGCGCAGGCGGCCGGGGTAGGGGAACAGCGAGAAGATCAGCCGGCGGAACAGCCGCTCGCCCGGCGGGCGCTCCACGTGCCGCTCGATCTGCGGCCGCGCGGCTTCGACCAGCTTGTCGTACTGCACGCCGGACGGGCACGCGGTCAGGCAGGCCATGCAGCCGAGGCAGGTGTCGAAATGCCGCGCGAACGCCGGCGTGATCTCCGCCTTGCCCTCCAGGGCCACCTTCAGCAGGTGAATCCGCCCACGCGGCGAGTCCGTCTCGCGGCTCCACAGCTTGTAGGTGGGGCACGGCGGCAGGCAGAACCCGCAGTGCACGCAGTCGGCGAGCAGATCGGACGACGGCGGGTGGTGGGCGTCGAAGGCGCCCGTGGTCGTGGCCATGTGCGGCTATGGTACCGCAACGGACGCCACCACGATGGGGCCGCGGCGAACGGCGCCGGCAGTTGCGCCGGCCGCGGTCGATATCCGGGCGCCCGACGGTTCCACGGCGGTTCGGCAGCCGGCAGCCGTGGTGAAAACGCCGCGTGGCGCCGAGGACGGTGAGGCGCCCGCGTGGCAAGGCGCGACGAGGGAGCATGTTGGGCGAGGAGCAACCCCGTCCAGGCGGGATGGCATCGCCGCTCGAATGCCGCGAGGCCTCGCCGCGGACTGCTAAGATCGGCCTGCAGCTCGCGGAGACACTCGTCCAGCCCGGAGCGATAGATGACACACGCGATTCGCATTCACGAAAACGGCGGCCCCGAGGTCCTGCGCTGGGAGGCGGTCGACGTTCCCGACCCGGGGCCGGGCGAGGCGGTCGTCCGCCAGACCGCGTCCGGACTGAACTTCATCGACGTCTACTTCCGGACCGGCCTGTACCCGGCGCCGTCGTTCCCGCTGACCATCGGCAACGAAGGGGTCGGCGTGGTGGAGGCCGTCGGCGACGGAGTGGCCGAGGCGGCGGTGGGCGACCGGGTCACCTACTGCATGAGCCTGGGCAGCTATGCGCAACGCCGGATCATCGCGTCGCGGCTCCTCGTGAAGATCCCGGACGGGATCGGCGACGAGCAGGCGGCGGCGGTCATGCTGAAGGGTTGCACCGTCCAGTACCTGATCCGGCGGACGCACGCCGTGCAGCCGGGCGAGACGGTCCTCTTTCACGCCGCGGCGGGCGGGTGCGGCCTGATCGCCTGCCAGTGGCTGAAGCACCTCGGCGCCACGGTCATCGGCACCGTCGGCACCCGCGAGAAGGCGGAGCTGGCGCGGGCCCACGGCTGCGACCATCCGATCGTGTACACGGAGGAGAGCTTCGTCGACCGCGTGAAGGAGCTGACCGGCGGCAAGGGCGTCCCGGTGGTCTACGATTCGGTGGGCAAGGACACGTTCGACGACTCGCTGCGCTGCCTGCAGCCGCGCGGGCTGATGGTGAGCTTCGGCAACGCGTCCGGCGCCGTCGAGCCGTTTCGGCCCGTGCTCCTGGCCCAGAAGGGGTCCCTGTTCCTGACGCGTCCGACCCTGGCCAACTACACGGCGACGCGGCAGGAGCTCGAGGAGACCACGGCCGAGCTCTTCGACGTCGTCGGCAGCGGCGCGGTGCGGATCGAGGTCAACCAGACGTACGCGCTCCAGGATGCCGCAGAAGCGCATCGCGACCTGGAGGCCCGGAGGACCACCGGTTCGACGGTGCTGCTGACAGGCGCGTGAGGGCCGGGCTGCGTCTCACGCTCGGTCGGTTCGGGAGGTGCGAAGACCCTGGGGGGCCGCCTGCCGGCTCGTTCCGCATGGACACGGGCGTTACGGCTGCCAACGCTTGAACGGGCCGGAGGGGCGTCGACCACATGGCTTAGGACGGTTGCCGACTCCATCGAGGCCGAACCCCGGTTTCGCAGCTTGGCGCGCCTGGGACACGGCAGGGTAATTTCCGGCGGTAACGTTAGAGCGTCGAGAGCGATTGGCACATCAGGAGGAGAACCATGAGGACTCGTGGAAACGGATACGTCTTCGTCGCCGGCATCGTCATCGGCGTGCTCGTCTCGGGCGTGGTGGCCGCGCTGAACGCCACGCAGGATTCCTCGCCGCGGGTCATCAACCTGCCCGGCCGCACCACCACCGCTCCGTTCAGCGATGCAGTGCTGGCCGGCGACACGCTGTACGTCGCCGGCCGTCTCGGGCTGGACCCGGAGACCGGCCGGCCGCCGGCGACCGCCGTGCAGGAGGCGCGCAACGTCATGGACGGCATCCAGGCCGTGCTGGCCGAGGCCGACATGACGATGGACGACCTGGTCAGCGTGAAGGTCTTCTGCTCTGACGTCTCGCTGTACGGCGCGTTCAACAGCGTGTACCGGGAGTACTTCAACGAGGCTCCCCCGGCCCGCGCGTTCCTGGGCTCGGGCACGCTGCTGTTCGGGGCGCGCTTCGAGGTGGCGGGGATCGCCGTCAAGGGGTGAGAGGCGGAAAACGCGGGTCCCCGCGGGGCGAGCGCCGCTCAGGCTGACGGCGGATTCGTTTCGCCGAGAAAATCGACGAACTGCCGCGGGGTCAGAACCACCACGCTGCGGCGGCAGCGTTGCGGATAGTGCCGGATGTTTCCCGTGGCCACGACGCTGCCGGTTGCCGCCGCCGCGGCGAGGAACGGTGCGTCGTCCGGATCGGGCAGTCCGGCCGACCACGGCGGCGCCGACCACCTGCATGCCGAACGCGTCGACGGCCGCGAGCAGATCGTCCACGCGTCCCGGCGTCAGACCGAGCTCCTTGCGGCGGAGCACTTCCTCGTACTCCTGTCGGATCGCCATGTCGATGACCGGCTCGATGAACCCGGAAAGCGCAGCTTCGACGATCCAGCCGGGCGGACCAGTTGCGGACAGCAGACCGGCGACGAGGACGTTGGTGTCGATGACGACCTTCATCCGCGCGCCCGTCGGGGCCGGGCTCGACGAACGCGTGCGATGAGGGCGTCGATTCCCTCCGCCGACAGGTCCGCCGTTCCGCGCGCCCGGCTCTCGCGCCGGATGGCTCGCAATGCTTCGAGCGCCCGTGCGCGGCGCACGGCCGTGAGCGTCTCGTCTACCGTACCGGCGTCGACAGGCAGCAATACCGCCACGGGCCTGCCGTTGGCGGTCAGCAGGGCCTCCCGCTCATCAGCGAGCGACTCTCGTACCTGCTTCGGCCGTGTACGCAACTCGCGGATCGTCACAGTCTT
>WTFV01000272.1 GCA_011523845.1 Acidobacteriota bacterium
CGAGAGATATCCCTGTAGAATCAATCACTTGCCGGGGTTTTCTGCCGGACACTATCTACCTGCACTACGTCCTCGACCTGTGGTTCCAGAAGAAATGGCGCAGTCACGAGGTCACAGGCGACGCAATTATTGTGCGATACGCCGATGATTTCGTGGTGGGTTTCCAGCACCAGCGGGACGCAGAGCGTTTCCTGGATGCCGCACAGGACCGGTTTGGACGATTCGGACTGGACCTGCACCCCGACAAGACCCGGCTCATCGAGTTCGGACGGTATGCCACACAACGCCGTCAGGAACGCGGGCAGGGTCGCCCGGAGACGTTCGACTTCCTGGGCTTCACGCACTACTGCGCGGCGTCCCGAGGAGGCCGATTCCAGTTGGGGCGAAAACCCGTTGCGAAACGGATGAGCCGGACCCTGAAACGCATCAAGGCGGTGCTCCGCAGGCGGATGCATCAGGATGTCAAGACGACGGCGAAGTGGCTGGGGAAGGTGGTTGACGGATGGCTGAACTACTTCGCCGTACCGACCAGCTTCCGCTATCTGTATCGCTTCGTCTTGCGCCTGAAGCATCTGTGGCTGCGACTGCTCCGCCGCAGGTCGCAAAGGGACCGCTCTGGCTGGGCGCGGGTAGCCAAACTCACGGCGACCTATTGGCCCAAGCTGGACATCCGACACCCGTGGCCGGACCAACGACTCGTCGTCAACGCTCTACAGCGGGGCGGCACCCAAGGGAGGAGCCGGATGCCTTAACGGGCACGTCCGGATCTGTGCGGGGGGCGCCGGGCAACCGGCGTCCCTACCGCAATCCCGCTGGCGTCTGGCCGGCGCCGAGGCGGTCCTGAAGCTGCCGGCGCTGCGAGCGAGCGGCGACTTCGACGCGTACTGGGACTTCCACGAGGCGGGCGAGTACGAGCGGAACCACGCTCGGCAATACGACCCCTTGCGGCCGGCGACGGAAAGAGCCACTCCCAACCGAGTAGTCGGATCCAGGGTGTTCGGGGCAGAATCTGCCTCAACTCATCCCACACACTTTCAGGAGAGAGTCCGAATCAGACGCGCTTTGTGTACTTCCTGCATGACGCGATCAACCTCGGGTCGACGCTCCATGTCGCGAGGACATCTACGCATCGAGAGACAACGTCTCTGAAACCCCCTTCAGCATCCACCACCGCGTCCGCAATGTCCGGGATAGTCTTCGTGAGTTCAGCTTCCACGAGGTGAGATTCCGCCGACCCGACAGCGAGTTCGCCGCGTCCAGCCGTCCGCGCTTCACGGACGTTGTCGTTCGCACTCAGAAAGAGCAGACAAGTACGGGAGGGTTTGACTATGTCAACTAGCACTCGGTAGATGGCGACATGTCTGATCCCGTCCACGAGAAGATCTTCCCCCGGCCTGAAGTGACCTAGACTCAAGACCTCCCGGCACAGCGACTCCGGGTCCGCCTCAACCAGGCGCTGTCCGAGGTCCTGGAGCTCCCTCCTGACATCGGGATTGCCGCCCCGTCGGTCTAGTTCACTGCGAACGTAGTCTCCGAAGCCGACGCGCCTCCAGTTCAGGCACTTGGAGAGAGCATTCGTCACGGAGGTCTTGCCGCTCCCGATCCTACCTGCGAAGCAGGCAACAATTCCGTTCATCACCAAAAGGAAAGCTGACTCTGGCGTGAACGCAGAGTGACCCAACCACGTCGGTCGCGCTTCTCGCAGTCGAGCGGTGCAATCTCGGTTGGCTCTGCCACCTGCACAATCGTGGCAAAAACTGCATCCCGGTGCTCTTCCCAGAAACCGTCATCGGCACAGAGCCCGGTCGCGAAACGTCTGCGCAGCGTTCCGATGGACGATGAACGTGGACCAAAAAACCAAGTGTACTGCGCTAGTGCGAGACCTCGGATTGGACCTGCCACTTCCTTCATCAGAATCACATCACCGGGCGAAATTTCATCGAAGGGAGAAATACGGCATCGGCTAAAGCGCGATTCCAGCGTCTTGCGTCCCGACAAAACGTGCGACAGAAATGGCTCCGCGAACACCGCCAAATGAACGCCGACGTCACTTTCCGGCGCCAGTACACTGGAAAGGTACCCACCCCAGAACGAATGGTCGTCGACCCGCTCAAGCAACGCGGGGAACTCAACCAGCCCAAGCCTCGTTGACCTCAACCGCGACACGTCCACAGTGGAGGCCGGCAGACCGATCATCGTGTCCACGACTGACCATTCTAGCCGAGATGGGCTCCACGAGCCAGGGCTGCGAACCCGCCGCCCCGACGGCCGCCGCTGCACTGGCCCCAAACGACGCCGGCGGATTCGAGTGGCACCTCCGCGACCAGCCGTTCCCGGAGTGTTGCCGTATACCGGCGGGCGATCTCCGCATTCCAGGCTGCGACGCCGCGGTGCTGGAGGTTCATCGCGAGTCGTCGCGTGTCGTCCATACGTGGACTGACAGGCGAGAACATTTGAATCTCGAGTGGAACGGTGCGGAGAGGGAGGTTCACATCGAGCTCTTGAAGTCGATCGACAAACCCACCGATTCGGGCCGGGATATTGTCAGGGCTCGCCGTGGTCAGCGTCACGTACGCGTAAACGTCAATGCCCAGGTCGAGCAGCGAACGCATGATCTCGAACTGCCGGCCAAAGTCGCTGGCCGCAGCACTTGTGTTGAACACGAATGACTCTTCATCGAAGCCCTTGAAACATCCGACGCGCCCGTACGTCCGATAGTTTCGTAAAGTGTCGAGTTGAGCGCCAGTCAGTTCGTCCCACAAATAGTTTGTACTCAGGTTGTCATCGGACCAGAGATAAGTTTCAGTCGCGACCCCGGCTTTGCTAAGAGCCTCCATCATCCAAGGGATCCACTCCGGTACCAAGTCCGGCGAGCCTCCAGAGAGGTCCAGCACCCTCGCTCGGTTAGATTCCGCCGCGTAGCGTGCCACCAAGTCCTCCGGACGCAGCCAAGCGGACCGCCTTTCGTCAGCGCTCAACAGGTTGAAGGGGACAAAACAATACCAGCAGCGCCAGTTGCACGCCGCGTTCTGAAACACCTGAGCAGTCATCACATCTGGCACTTCGTCGATTCCGAGAGCCCGACAAGCCGGCACAATAGGAAGCGGGTTAGCGGGCCACCCTACGCCTGTCGTCTGTCTGAAATGGCGAACCCGTCCGAAGCCCCCACAATTTGCCGGCAGGGTAAGGTCCAGAGCTTGATCCGAGTCGTCGAGACGGCTGATCAACAGCCGCCGGTTCTGAACGTCGATAACCCGCTGTCGCAGTCCGGCCGAGAAACGCGCCGTGTTGATGGCTTTCATGAGATCGAAGGTTGGCGTGCCGAACCAGTACCCGCTCGTCGCCTAAGTGGAGGAACCCGCTCCGGAGCGTCGCTCAGTCCAGGCAATCGCTGGGCAAGGTACGTCGCAACGAGTTGAGTGCAGTAGTCCAACTCGTCAGGCGTGAGGTCGCGTCCCCTTGGTATTGCGTGCCAGTACTCGAGACACGTCCGACAGCACGTCGCGACGGCGTGTTGAGCGTAGTAGATGGTGTTGCCATCGAAGGGTGTCTGATAGCCGTCCCGTGCTGGCTTTGCAGGGGCCAGGCATTTCGACAAGCGATGTCGCGCCGCCTCGATTAGCTTCACGCGCCCCTTGCGCCTAGCATGACGGAGCGCTTTCTCGTCAATGACTTGGTGCCAAAAGTGGTGACGGATCAGCTCTTTGTGCAACGCGGCGACCGTATAAGCTGCATCCCCTTCATCGCGGCGATGTACTCTAGACCAGTCGACGAGATCTGCACCACAGGAGCGGCAACGGCCACGCTCCGCTGGAGCCATTCGTTTTATGGCCTTGAAGCAGTGAAGGCCGTTCCTGCAGTCACTCGACGTGCAGGTGATGTCGAGAGGTTTCGGCCGCTTGGGTTGTTCCACTGTCCAGTCCTTTCATTCCAGGGCCCGCTGGAGCAATTGCCTGTCGAGCTCGTTCTGAACCTGAAAAGGGAACCTCTCGAAGAAGACACGCCTCACGGTTTCCCATGGTTCTTGATCGCCTTTCTGAAGGTTCACCGCAGTACCCCACCAGTTGATACCTTGGCACGACAGGCGGAACGCTAGATAGTTTGCAAGAACTCCTACAGACACTCCTTCGCGTCCTGCGACGATTGGGACAACTCGCTTCAGACGCTCGACGCTCTTGTTGGCAGCAGATACGCACATCTCGGCAAGGGTCTCCGCTCGACCTTCGAGGATCACATTGCCGGCGAATTCGCTCGCTGCGATCTCTTCGTCGGAGTTTCGTCTTACAAGTGACGTTTCGTCCGCTTCAATGAGCTCCCGTTCGTCAGAACCTGGGTTCTGGCCTGCGTGATAGAGTTCGTGGAGTAGATCGAAGAGCCATCGTGCTTCGCAATTCGTCGTCTGCTTGAGCACGATGACGTTCCGGCCCTCGTACCTCCAGCACGCGCCATGGAATGTTCCTGCATCTCGCAGAGGAAGAACTGGTACGCCGAGATCCCACGCGAAGTACAGAACGGTCAGAAGCGTAACGCGGCCGTATCGTGTCTCGATCGATTGACGCATTAGGTGGGCGTCTGTCGGAGTCGTAGACTTCAACAGGTCACGGCACCCTTCAACGACGACTTTTGCCAGATAATTTGCGTAAGTGGCATAGAGACCCGTCGCACTTGCTGATCTGCGCCCGGGCATCTTGAATCTCGCTTCCGCTGCGGCGTAACGAGGGACAGGCAGATCACCCGTTCCGAAAAGGTCACTAGAAGCCCAGCCGAAGATGCGGTTCATGACTTCTCCGACTTGGGCCGCGCATCGGGCGTCGTCGGTCCGTGAGACCGTCTCTTGAAGGTCGGCTGCCAAAGAAGAAGGCAGCAAGCGTAAGAGAAAGAACTCTTGGTCAAGCCCAGCACGCCGCAGTCGGTCCAGCAGGCGCGGCAGGTGCATGGCGGTCGAGTCTAGAAAGAGAATCTCCTTCTTGACACTGATGCCGAGCGCACGTACTACCTCCTGCAGGCGTCGATAGCTCGCCGACACATACCGTTCGGCTTCGTACTTTTGGATTTGCTGCTCTTTCAGGCCAAGGCGCTCGGCGAGTGCCCGTTGGCTGAATCCGACGGCGATCCGAGCCTTGATGAGTCCAATGCCCAGGTCATCGAATGAGTCGATTGTGATCTTCGAGACGTCGCCGTGCTTGAGCGCTTCGTATTCTTCCAGTTCCTGCTGGAGGTCCTGGAGCTGGCTCTCAAGGGCCTCGCGCTCGGCCTGAATGAGGCGCGGATGAACAGGGGGCCGACCGGGCGGGTCAGCGAACCGTTGTTCAAGAGCTTTCTTGAACCTCGCAACCTCTGCAGCGGTGATACGGTACTGTCGTTCGTTTGTGATCATGGCAATGTCCCAAGGTCGATGTCGACGACGCCCTTGGCGATGCCATCCCTATCGGTCTGGAAGAACTCGCGGAAGCGCATTCCCGGCGCGGCGTGTGCGGACGCTGGAAAGAATTCGCCTCCGTACTTGGCCTTCATCGCTGCGCGCTTGTTGCTCATCTCCAGCAGCACCGGATCGAGCGCGCTCGGGTCGACGCCGACCGGATCCCACGCCACGTCGTAGTCGTTCGGCAACGGTCTGGTCGAGACGAAGCTGCCATCGAGGATGGCGCTGCGACAACCAGCGGCGGCTAGGTTGAGCAGAGCGTGCTTCAGTCCATCGACGAGCCGGTTGCGATGCGTGTTGGTGCCGAACGTCGGCCGGATTTCCTTCCATGCCGCCGGGTGGACTCCCGGAGGGAGATAGCCCGTCAGCGGATCGAAGCCCGGAAGCATCAACACAATAATAATCTTGTGTTGATGCTCCTGTCAACTGGTCTCCTACTCGACCACGAGCTGCCCGATGGTCCAAGGGTGTTCGGTGCAGATGTACTCGTGCTCGCCCGCGCCGTCGAGCGTTACCGCGCCGGAGCCGCCCGGGGCAATCGCGCCGGTGCGGCACGAGCCGTCGCGCGCCGCGTTCGCGTGGGTCAGGTCTGTCGGGTTCGTCCACGTAACGCGAGGCCCGGCGGGCACGGCGGCGCGGGTCGGGGTCAGGCCGTACGGGTCGTGCCACTCGTCGTTGCGGCCGGTGTTCTCGTTGCTCTGTCGGATGATCCGCTGCAGCTCGATGCTGGCCGGTCTGGAACTGCCACAGCTTCTCCCCGCTGCGCTGGTCGTAGGCGCCCAGGGTGCCGTCGACCTCGGTGTGGAACATCAGGCCGCTCTCGGTGGTCATGGCGCCGCTGCTGTTGCAGTCCGACCACCGGCACGCGTGTTGCCAGGCAATGCGGTTCGTGCGGCTGTCGAGCGCCACGTGCAGGCCGTACTGCCGCGGCCCGGGGGCGCGGACGGTGGTGCCGGTGAAGAACCACGCGTTCTCGGGGCGCTTGATCCAGCGCGGGTAGACGCAGGCCATGCCGAAGACGTAGCCGGCAACCGGGCTGAACGCCGTCGGCGCGAAGCGCATGGTCATGTAGGGGATGAACTTGTTCGGCAGGCCGGGCCCGATCGGATCGTAGTAGCAGCCGGCCTCGAAGCCGGGCGGGATCATGTCCGGGTCGACGCATTCGGGGCCGATCTTGTCCGGCCGACGGGGAACGGCTGCGTGGCAGACGTGCGCAGGAACTCGTTTGCGGTACGGGTCGCTCCTCGAGGCGGATTTGCCGCCGAGGGCGCCGCCGCACGGTGGTCTGTCTCGTCCGCCCGCTCCCTCCGGACATTCGCGCGGCGTTCTGGTAGCGTGCCGTGGGAAGGAGGATGAAGCGGTCAGCGGCCGCGGCGACGATGCGGGTCTCGAAACGCAGGTTCGGTGTGCAGGAGGTGCGGCCCCCCGTCGGCCGCACCGCGGTCGGCGGTTCGGCATCGGGTGCGGAGGCCGACGTGGCCGACGCCATTCTCGCCGACGCCAAGGCGGTGCTGCATTCGCCCGAAGCCGGGCAGATGAGCCAGAGCGATCTGGAGCGGGAGCTGGACCGGCGGCGCCGGGAGTTGGTAGGCAGCCTCCTGCAAGCCTGCCGGGAACAGCGCAACCGCGAGCAGGCCGCCGGTCCGGACGACATCGGTGTCGAGAGCGCCGAGCGGTGCGCGCAATGACGACGGGGAATCGATCTGCGGCCGGGTGCAGGTCGGGCGCCCCGGACGACATGCGGTGCGGCATTGGCCGACGGATGCCGGTCGCTTACCGCGTCGCGGGCACCGCCGCGCAGTCCGCCTTGACGGTACTCGACTGCATCCACGGCAAGGCCGGAGCCGACTCCGGCGAGGCCCGGTTGGGTGGAAATCGCAGCCGCGGAGCGACGTTTCCGGGGCGGAACTCCTTCCGCGCCAGGCGCGCAACGCGGACGCGCCGACTGCCGGGTCAGTGAGCGGGCACGCCCCGCGCGGGCGTCTCGATCGACTCGTCGGCAGGCCGCTCGACCTGCCGCTTGACGTGCTCCAGGTAGCCGCGCACGGCGTCGCGCGAGCGGCGTCTGATGATCGGCCGCAGGAACAGGCCGCGGAAGCCGGTCATCCCGTCGTTTCTGGAGCGCGTGATGGAGATGAGCACGGAGCCGTCGCGTCCCTCGGCGTCGGCGCGGTCGAGCAGGAAGCGCAGCTCCAGCGTCGTGTGGAAGTAGTGGCTCGCGTAGAGCTGCTTGGTGGCGATCGCATACGCGACGCCGGTCGACGGCCGGTCGGCCAGCGGCCAGATGGTGACGTGGTTCACGCGGATGGTCGGCTTCATGCCGAAGTCGACCACCGTCCAGTAGAAGAACTCGTCGGCGCCCTCGGGCAGGCCTCGGGGGTACTCGTCCAGGTAGGCGAGCAGGGCGGGGACCGGCGCCGGCAGGGGATCCCGGCTGGCGAGCAGCGACCGGAAGTGCTCGGCCACCGCCAGCGGCCGCTTGCCGTCGACGTAGGACCCCAGCGCCGCGTTGCCGTGCGCCTGATAGGCGCGCAGCAGGTCGAGGACCATCCCGCGCGCGACGTCGTCGGCCTGGCGGCCGGCATCCTCGGACGACCAGTCCACTTCGGTGCGAAAGCGGGTCATGGCGTCCGCCGAGAGCTTGACCTCGCAATCGCCGGGACGGCACTTCGACAGCTCCGCCACGTCTTCCGGATCCAGCGTCAGCAACCGCAGGTCGTCGATGCGCGGCGGGACGCCGAACCGGCCAATCCGCGGAATGCCGGGACCCCGCTCGAACTCCTCGATGTCGCGGAACCGCGCGACGAACTCGTCCGGCGGCACGTCCAGATGCACCGCCGCGACGTGGGCCACCTCCTGTCGGACGCGCGTGCGGAGGCTGCGGGTGACGGCCGAGCCGCGCTCCAGCTCCCGCACGTCGTCGACCGAGAAACCCATTCGCTCCGTCAGCAGCCGCTCGACGGTGCTCCGGGGCTCCGCGGAGAGAGCCGCGACGATGGTCGAAGCGACCGCACACGCGAACGCCAGGCGAGCGTACCATCCAGGCCGCGAGCGGTTCTGGTGCGAGAGACGGGAAACGGCTTTGCCGACAGACATGGCCACGCGCGCCGGGCCGTCCGCCCATCGTCGGGCGGAGCCCGAACGCCTCAACGCTCAGAGTATCGGCTCAAGTGCTCCAGGAGAACAGTCGACATCGCCTCGGCCGCGAGATCGGGAATCCAGTGGCTGACGCCCTCCAGCACCTCGAAGCGGTACGGGCCGGTGACGTACTCCTCGGTGAGCAGCGCGCCGTCGATGCAGAGCGCCGTGTCGCCGTCGCTCCACGTGAACATCGTCGGCACCTCCACAACGCCGAGGGCCGGCCCCTGCAGGTTGCGGTCGCCGATGTTCGCACGGTACCAGTGCAGGGCGGCGCCGAGGGCAGGCTTCGATCCGAGCACCCGCACGTACTCCTCCACCGCCTCGGCGTCGATGCCGGCATAGATGCCGCGCAGCAGCGCCCGATCGTTGGCCAGGAAGCCGTCCTCGGAATCCGGCTGCACGAACAGGTCGAAGTAGGACGACGCCTCCGGTTGACACGACGTCGGGTCGTTCAGCACCCGGGCGAACGCGTCCGGGTGCGGGACCGACACCGGATTGGCGGTGATGACGCGATCCCGTGCCGCGACGGCGACGGCCCAGGCCACCACCGCCCCCCAGTCGTGGCCGACGATGTGAAACCGCTCGGCGCCGACCGCGTCGGCCAGGCCGATGACGTCCTGCACCAGCAGCGGCAGCACGTAGTCCGCGACGTCCGGCGGACGGGCGCCCGGCGAGTAGCCGCGCTGGTCCGGCGCCACGACCCGAAACCCGGCCGCGGCGAGCGCACGGATCTGGTGGCGCCACTCGTAGGAGGTCTGCGGAAACCCGTGCAGCAGGATCACCGCCTCGCCGTCTTCCGGCCCGGCCGTCCGCACGTCGAACGTGAGGTCGCCGACGGTAACCCGCGTCATCTCGATCCCGGTGGCCGAGCCTCCCGCACGGCCGGGCGCACCTCCCGCCGTCTGCGTCTCCGCCTGGGCGGGCACGGCGCTCGACGACGCCATCAGCAGCCCGCACAACCCGGCTCCCAACACCTTCCTGCGCGTGTTCATGTCCATCACCTCGGAGTATCCCCGCCGCTACCGTTCCAGCGGTCGGGGTCGCAGATTACCGTCACCTGCGCCGCGGACGCCGGCGGACTCGCCGCGCGCCCGCACAACTCAGCCGGCAGCCCGCAGCAGCTTACCGTCACATGCGCCGCGGGGCTGGCGAACCCGCCGCGCGCCCGCACAACTCAGCCGGCAGCTCGCAGCAGCCCCGGCAGGTCGGTGATCGCCGCCACCACGCGATCCGCCTCGAACCCCAGCTCCTCGGGGGGCTCGGCGGCGCGGCGCTGGATCCAGAAGGTGGTCAGGCCGGCCGAGGCGGCGCCGGCGATGTCCCACGCGTTCGACGAGACGAACCCCAGCGCGGAACGGCCGACCCCGAGTCGCTCCGGTCCCAGGTTGTAGACCCGCGGGCTCACCTTGAAGATCCTGACCTCCTCGACGCTGATGATCGTGTCCAGCAGCGTGTCGATGCCGGCGCTGCGGGCCGCCGCCTCCAGCATCCGCGGCTCGCCGTTCGACAGGATCGCCAGTCGTACTCCCCGCGCTCCGAGCGCCTCCAGCCCCGGCCGCACGTCGGGGAACGCCTCCAGCGACAGGTACGCGTCCATCAACTGCGCCCGACGCGCCGCGGTCAGGTCGAGCTCGAGGCTGCGGGCCGCGTACACCAGGGCGTCCCCGGTCACGAGCCAGAAATCCCGGTGCCGGCCCATGAGGCTGCGCAGCAGGCTGTACTGGAGCTGCTTGGCGCGCCACCGTTGCGCCAGGGCGTCGCCGTTCCCCGGAAAGAGCTCCTCGCACAACGCCGTCACCGAGAAGACGTCGAACAGCGTCCCGTAGGCGTCGAACGCGAACGCCTCGATGCCTTCGACGGCATCGGCCTGCCCCGAAGCGGCTCCCGCCGGCGCGAGTCCCGCTCCGGCCACCGGCCGCAGCCCCCTGGACCAGCCGCTCGCGTAACTCGCGTAGGGTGAAGGTCCCGCCGGCGCGAGTCCCGCTCCGGCCACCGGCCGCGAGCCCTCTGCCGCCGTCGGACTCGCGGCCACGGCCGCACCCAACGCCGTGACGAACGCTCTGCGGTCGATCTCCATGGTGGGGCTCCTTCAGGATGAAACCGAATCGCGGTCGGCCAGGCCCGCCAAGTCGAGCAGGAAAGCGTACTGCAGAGCGATCTCCCGGTATTGCCGGAAACGCCCTGATGCACCGCCGTGCCCCGCGTCCATGTTCGTTTTCAACAACAGGCGCCTGCCGTCGTCCGGCTGCAGCGCGCGGCGTCGGGCCACCCACTTCGCCGGCTCCCAGTACTGCACCTGCGAGTCGTGCAGCCCGGTCATCACGAGCAGGTGCGGCCAGGCGACCGGCGCCATGTTGTCGTAGGGCGAATAGGACCGGATGTAGGCGTAGTCCCCGGGGTGGTTCGGATTCCCCCACTCGTCGTACTCGCCGGTGGTCAGCGGGAGCGACTCGTCGAGCATCGTGGTCACGACGTCGACGAACGGCACCTGCGCGACCACGCCGTGGAAGAGGTCCGGACGCAGGTTGACCACCGCGCCCATCAGCAGGCCGCCGGCGCTGCCGCCCATGGCGAAGAGCCGCTCCGACGGCGCATGGCCCTCGGCTACGAGATGCTCGGCGCAGGCGATGAAGTCCGTGAAGGTGTTCCTCTTCTTCCGCAGCTTGCCGTCTTCGTACCACCAGCGGCCGAGCTCCTCGCCGCCCCGGACGTGGGCGATGGCGTAGGTGAACCCGCGATCCAGCAGGCTCAGGCGCGCCGACCGGAAGGTCGGCTCCATGCTGATGCCGTAGGCCCCGTAGCCGTAGAGGAGCAGGGGCGCGGCACCGGCGACGTCCGGCGCACCACCGGCGACGCCCGGCTCACCATCGGCGCCGCCCGGACCACCATCGGCGCCGCCCGGCTCACCATCGGCGCCGCCCGGCTCACCATCGGCGCCGCCCGGCTCACCACCGGTGTCTTCTCGCGCACCGCGGTCCGCAGCCTCCTTCTTCCGCCGCACCAGCGAAATCGGCACGCGCACGCCGTCCGGGGCGGTCGCGAACAGCCGCTCGGATTCGTAGCGCGCCGGATCGAAGTCGCCCAGCACCTCCTCCCGCTTGAGCAGCGAGCGAGCGCGGGTCTCCATGTCGTAGTCGTAGACCGACGGCGGCGTGGTCAGCGAGCTGTAGTGGAACCTGAGGGTGGTCGTCTCCGGCTCGCGGTTCGTGCCGATGGAAACGGCGAAGGCTGCCTCGTCGAACGCGATATGGTGCTCGGGGCCGTCCCAGCGCCGCACCCGCAGCCGGGTGAGCCCGTCCTGCCGCTCGGCCACGACCAGGTGGTCGCGGAACAGCTCGAAACCCGTGATCAGCACGTCGTCCCGATGCGGGATCAGCTCTCGCCAGTCCCGCAGCGGCGGCGGGTCTCCGTCGGCCTCCAGCAGCCGGAAGTTGCGGGCGCCGTCGTTCGTCCGGATGGTGAACCGCCCGCGGTAGTGGTCGATGTCGTACTCGTGACCCCGCTGACGCGGCAGGAACGTCTTCAGCGGCGCGTCCGGGTCCGCCGCGTCGAGATACCGGAACTCGGTGGTCAGGGTCTGGTACGACCCGATCAGGATGTACTCCTTCGACCGGCTCGACCAGACACCGCACGAGAACGTGTCGTCGGTCTCCTCGTAGACGAGCCGATCGGCGGCCGGGTCGTCGCCCAGCCGATGCCGCAGGACCTGATACGGGCGCAGCGTGGTCGGATCGTGCCGCGCGTAGAAGAACGCCTCGCTGTCGGCCGCCCAGGCGATGTTGGAGGTGACGTCGGCGATGACGTCCGGCAAGTCCTCTCCGGTGGCGAGATCGCGCAGGCGGATGGCGTACTGCCGCCGCCCGACCGTATCGACGGCATAGGCGAGCAGATGTCCGCTGGGACTGACCGGGCGCGACGCCACCTGGCAGAACGCATGCCCCGCGGCCACCTGGTTGACGTCCAGGATCACCTGTTCGCCGTCCGCCGGAGCTTGCGGACCACCGCTGTCCGGAATCGGCCGGCGGCAGTGGATCTCGTACTCCCGGCCCTCCTCGTAGCGGCGGTAGTACCGATACGCGTCCTCGCGATACGGTACCGACATGTCGGTCTGCTTGATGCGTCCCTTGATCTCCTCGAACAGCCTTTCTTCGAAGGCGGCCGTGCCCGCCATCACTTCCCGGACGTGTTCGTTCTCGGCTTCCAGGTATTCCCGGACCTCGGGATTGTCGCGCTCGCGCAGCCAGTAGTAGTCGTCGATACGGACGTCGCCGTGCTTCTCGTGGCGGTGCGGACGCCTGGGGGCGACGGGAGCGGGCATGGCCTGCGGATCCTACTCCGCGCGCAACGCCGTCAGCGGTTCGATGCGCGCGGCGCGCCGCGCGGGGAGCCAGCTCGCGAGCAGGCAGACCCCGACCAGGAGCGTCGACACGGCGACGAAGACCAGCGGGTCGAGCGGGCTGGTCTCGAACAGCAGCGCCTGCAGCCGGCGGGTCAGCGCGACGGCAGCGCCAACCCCGACCACCGCGCCTGCCAGCGCGAGGCCGCCCGCCTCGGTCAGCACCAGGCGGCGCACGTCGGCCACCTGCGCACCGACGGCCATGCGGATGGCGATCTCGCGCCGGCGCTGCGCGACCATGTACGAGACCACCCCGTAGAGACCGACCGAGCCGAGCAGCAGCGCGAGTCCGGCGGAGATCGCCAGCAGGATCATGACGAACGCCCGCTCGCCGCGCGCGCGCCCGACCAGCGTCTCCAGCGTCTCGATCCCCGCAATCGGCAAGGTGGGGTCGAGCCCGCGCACTGCCTCGCGCACCGCGCCGGCGAGCGCCGCCGCGTTCGGCGCGCGCACCACGTAGCGCATCGCCGCGGGGACGGTCGCTGCGGGATCGCCGCCGGTGGGCCCATCACCACCCCGATTCCGGACCGGGTAGTACGCCATCTCCGGCGGGTCCTCGTGCAGGTTGATCTCCTGCACGTCGTCCACCACGCCGACGACCCGGGACCACTCCTGACCCTCTTCCGGCGGCCCGCCGAGCCGGATCCCCTTCCCGAGCGCGCTCTCTCCCGGCCAGTGCGTGCGCGCCAGCGACCGCGACACGATGACCACCGGGGACTCCCGCTCGCCGTCGAGCGGGTCGAACACGCGGCCCTCGATCACCTCGACACGGAGGGTGTCGAAGTACGCGGGCGCCACGCGCTTGGTCATGAAGATCGGCGGCACCTCGTCGTCGGCCAACGGACGGCCCTCGATGGTGTGCCCGGAACCGGACACCTCGCCGCCGAGGGGGACGGTCGACGCCGCCGAGGCATCCACCGCGCCGGGCAGGACGCGCAGGCGGTCGACGACCTGCCGGTGGAAATCGAGGCGCGCATCCGGCGTCCCGTAGTCGCGTTCGGGCAGGGCCAGCCCGAAAGTCAGAGCGTCCACCGGATCGAAGCCCGGATCGACCGCGGCCAGCCTCTGGAACGAGCGCACCGCCAGTCCGGAGCCGACGAGCAGGGTCAGCGCCAGCGCTATCTGGGCCACCACGAGGCCCCGCCGCGCGAGCTGCCGCTGACGACCCACCGTGGCGCCGCGCGCACCGGCCGTCATGTGGCCGGCCGCCGCCACCGCACCGGCGCGCAGAGCCGGCAGGAGCCCGAACAGGAGGCCCGCCGCCGCCGACACGGCGAGTCCGAACAGAAGCACCGCCGCGTCGATGGAGACCTCGTCCAGGCGCGGCAACTCCCGCGGTCCGAAGGCGACGAGCAGGCGCACGGCCAGCAGCGCCAACGGCAACGCCAGCAGGCCACCCGCCACGCCGAGCCCGAGGCTCTCGAACAGCACCGATCCGGCCAGCCGGCCGCCGCTCTCTCCCAGGGCGGCGCGAATCGCCACCTCGCCGTGCCGCGCCTCGGATCGCACCAGGAACAGGTTGGCGACGTTGGCGCACGCGATCAACAGCAGGAACCCGACGGCGCCGAGCAGGATCCACAGCGTCGCCTCGATGTCGCCGACCACCGCTTCGCGGGCGCGGTCGATCAGCGGCCGGAATCCGGCGTTCGCCAGAATCGGCGCGGCGCCCTCGTCCGGCAGGAGCTCGACCAGGTTGGCCAGTATCGCCTCCAGTTCGGCTCGCACCTGTCCCAGCGTGGCGCCGTCCGCGATGCGTGCCACGCCGTTGCTCCCGAAGGCGCCGAGCTGCACGGTGTCCCGGTCGAGCCGGAGCGGCCGCCACAAGTCGATCTCCTGCTGCGAGAAGGAGAATCCGGGCGGCATCACGCCGACCACCTCCACGCTTTCCCCGTCGAGGTCGACGACCCGCCCCACCACCCCCGGTTCGGCGCCGAACCGGCTGCGCCAGAGGCCGTCGCTGAGCACGATCACCGGCGCGGCGCCCGGCCGGTCTTCCTCGGGAGTGAACGAACGGCCGAGACGCGGCGGCATCCCCAGCACCGCGAAGAACGACGCGGTGACGCTCGACGCCGCCACGCGCTGCGGGTTCTCCGGACCGGTGAAGCTCACCTGCTCTTCCCGGTACACCGCCACGCTCTCCAGGGTCCGGACCTGCTCCGCGTACAGGAAGTAGAGCGCGTCCGACATCGGCAGCTCGGCGAGCTGCGCGAGCCCCGGCGCGGCGTGACGCAGGACCACCAGCCGTTCGGAGTCAGGGAGCGGCAGCGGGCGCAGCAGCACCGCGTTGACGATGGCGAATATGGCGATGTTGGCGCCCACGCCGATCGCCAGCGTCAGCAGCGAGAGCAGCGTGAACCCCGGGTTCGCCCGCACGCGGCGAAAGAAGAGACGGAGCTGGGAGGCGAGCGACATGAGTCCTTCTACTCTACCGGGTCCGACGGGCGCGCCGCCGCTCATGGCTCCGAGAACGTGCTTCGTCGGTCGGCGAGCGTGCCCGATCGGCAACGAGGCCACCGTGTTCACCGTGGTCAGCCCGGGAACGTGCTTCGTCGGTCGGCGCGCGTGCCCGGTCAGCGTCGAGCTGCGACCCCGTGTCGAAGATCGAGCACGTCGATCGGTCGCGAGCCCGGGCAGCCGTTGCGGGTGACGGCTCTACGTGGCGTGGAGAACGCCCGTATACGTGCCTGGACGAGATCCGCTGGCCGTAGGTTACCCCTGCCCCCACCGGAAACACCATCCTACGTTGTATAAAATCGACTTGAGTTGCTTTACGGTAGCTTTTGGCCAACATGATGAAGCGATCCAGAATCGCGGAAGCGCCGCCCGCCGCCGTCGAGGAGGCGCTGGAGCGGCTCGGGCGCAACCTCCGCACCGCCCGCCTCCGCCGCAAGCTGCCGCAGGCGGCGCTCGCCGAGCGAGTCGGCGTGTCGCGCTTCGTGCTCGCAGACATCGAGAAAGGCAAGCCGACCGTCGGCATCGCCGCTCATCTCGGCGTGCTCTGGGCCCTGGGCCTCTTGTCGCAAATGCGGGAAGTGGCCGACCCCGACCGCGACGAGGAAGGCAAGGCGCTCGAACGAGCTCGCAGCCCGAAGGCAGCCCGGCGCGCCCGGAGCCTCAGCGATGACTTCTGAGCGCGAGTGCTTCGTCTACATCGTACTCCCCGGCGGGACCGAGTTCGTTACCGCCGGACGCTTCCGCATCTCCACGGGGTCGACCGGCGATCCGGCCGGCGCGTTCGTGTACGGCCGGCGTTACCGCGAGCTCGCCGACGCCGTGGAGCTCGACCCGGTCGAGCTGCGCCTCGCCGATCGTGTCTACGAGACGGCGCGCATGGAGGGCTTCTTCGGCGCCATTCGCGACGCGATGCCCGATTCCTGGGGACGGCGAGTCATCGAGCGGCATGCCGGCGCGACCCCTCTCGACGAATTCGACCATCTGCTGCGGGGACCCGACGATCGCGCCGGTGCGCTCGGTTTCGGCCTCGCGGTCGAGCCTCCCGCTTCCACGCCCGGGTTCGCCGGCACGTTGGAGCTTGCGAGGCTGCAGAGCGCGGCAGACGCCGTGATTGCCGGCGAGCCGGAGCGTGCCGGCCCGGCGGGTGCGCAGGTCGAAGAGTTCCTGTGGCCCGGCACGTCCCTCGGCGGCGCCCGGCCCAAGGCCGTCGTGCAGGACGCCGGCGGGCTCTGGATCGCCAAGTTCGGCAGCCGGAACGATCGCTGGAATCACCCGCGGGTAGAGCACGGCATGCTTGCGCTCGCTCGGGCCTGCGGCCTGTACGTGGCCGACAGCCGCATCGAGACCGTCGCGGACCGCGACGTGCTGCTGGTCCGCCGCTTCGACCGCGAGCGGGCCGACACGGGGTACCTGCGTTATCGCATGGTCAGCGCCCTGACGCTGCTGCGGGCCGGCGACAGCCCCGTCGACCGCGCCAACTGGTCCTACCTGCTCCTGGCCGACGAGGTCCGTCGCGCCGGCGCCGACCCACGGGCCGACCTTCGGGAATTGTTCGGCCGGATGTGCTTCAACGCCGCCGTCTCGAATCTCGACGACCACCCGCGCAATCACGCGATCTTCGCCCCGGACCGCGCCTGGCGCCTGAGCCCGGCGTTCGACCTGACGCCGTCGCCGCTGGTCGCGCAGCACCGTCGTGATCTCGCGATGACTTGCGGACGATTCGGCAGGTACGCCAACCGGGCCAACCTGCTGAGCGGTTGCGGCCGGTTCCTGCTGCGGAACGAGGAAGCCGCGGCCATCTTCGAGCGGATCATCGAAACCGTACGTGCGGAGTGGGACCCGACGATGCGGCACGCCGGTGTCAGCGAGACGGACCGCGGCGCGGTCCGGAACGCGTTCGTCTACCCCGGCCTGTTCCACGACGCCGAGTGGGGTTAACGCCGCCTGCCACGTGCGGGCGGTACGCGCGCACGTCAAATCGCGTATCTCACAAAATACAAATATCGTCAGGCGTTCAGTCTATTGCCACTTCGATGTCCGAATGCCGCTGCAGGCGATCACGCAGAGCGCGGCAATGCGGTCGCAGCGCCGTCGCGATGTCGTATTGCCGTGACTCGGGCACCAGCACCCACATCGCGAACTGCAACTCCCACCTCCAAGCAATGCGAATGAAATGCCTGCGTGATCCGTGCAAGAGCCGTCGCAGATCCTGGTAGCCGCCTGGAACCGCGTCGTTCGTGTCATGCAGATCACCTTCCGCCGCCGGAAAGTTCTGCCCCCACGTCCAGAACAACACCAGAAGTGCCGAATCCTTTGCTCTTTCCGTCACGGCTCCCACGATCTCCCTATAGCGGTCTCGTTGAGCCTGATGACATTCCTGGCGCCACATGGCAAACGGATCGAGAAACACCAAGTCTCGCGAATCCCACCGGCCGATGTTGTCGGCGATGTATCGCTCTCCGTCCGGTTCCGCGGAAACGCAGACTTCCACGGTTTCGGCGTGAAGCTTCTCCAGCGTCAAGTGGAGAATCCGGCGGGTATCAGGCTCCCGTTCATACAGTTCGATACGATGAGGTCCCGACGCAGACGCAAGCCGTTGCGTGTTCAGGGTTGCTGATCCGGCATACCACCCCAAGCCACCGAGATCACTTGGCCACACGCGTAGCGCCCGCTGTGCGGCACGCTGCTGGTCGTGCAGAAGAACACCATTGTCGTTATCAACTGGATCACATAACATCTTTAGGGATCTCATCCGACGGTCACCGCTCGGAATCCGGTACAAGCCGCGGCCGGCATGGCACTCATGCACACGGAGGTGGTCACGCCATGGGTCCGCTTGCAGCAAGCTATCGATTACAGCCAGATAGACGGTGTGCTTGACGAGATCCCCTGCATTGCCGGCATTCTTGTTCTGCCGATTGTGAGGATCGTGGCAATTCGTCCATATCTGCCCCTCCTTGCCTCCGCCCGTTCTCCGTCGCATGACCGAAACCCCTCCGACCCTCCGACAGCACTTCACGCCGGTCGCAATCGGGTCTGAAATATTTCGAAGTCTTGTTCAAACGCCCTGCAGATGCCAGGCGCCTTGTCCGCCAAGCCCGCTACCTTGTCTGGATCCAGATCCGTGGAGTACGCGTGCCGGAACAGTTGACGGAAGCGGCGTAGCTCGTCCAGCTCCGCCGCGGTCGCATCCGACAGTAGCGCCGGACGGATACCCCGTATTTCGAGCCGCATGCGTCTGATCAGGTCCGCGTGATACCTGGCATCGTCGATCCGGTTCTCGAAGAATCGAGCGACCTCGTCGAACAACTGCTCGAACGCACCGTAGAAGTTGTGGAGCTGGTAGCCCATGCTGTCGACCTCTGCAGCGACACTCTGATCGAACGTACGCCGGCGTTCCTCAATGCGGTCGCGTACGCGCCGGATGTCCCAGCAGCGTGCTCTCAGCGCGGCATCGAGAACGGAGAAGGTTCCCTCATCCATACACTCTGACTCCGCAACGGATGAAAGAATCGGGGGCCGGATGCCGATCGAGGTCGATGACGTCCACGGTCCTGCCGGTCGCGTCTTCCAGCGCCTTCATGACGTCGAGCACGGCGTCGGAGCAACCACCCACCGCCACATCGACATCCGACGATTCTCGCCAGAGGTCGGGTGATCGTAACGACCCGACGACGTATGCGCGCTGAACCCCGAGCGACTGGCCGATGTCGAATAAGGCCTGCCGGACGCGCGGCAACAACTCGGCTTGCTCGGCAGCCAGCCGCCGCCGTCGATCCCGTATCGCCTTGTCGCGGACGCTGGTGTCGAAAAGGGCAGCGTGCGTCGGCCCCGATCCAGCTTGTCTGGCACTCATGACGTTGTCCCAGTGTTTCGAGCACCTGTACTGACACGATTGACAGGATAGTCCGGCAGACTCCGGTTCCACGACTCGAGATTGAAGACACCACACGCACGCACTATCTCACGAGACCATGGCCGGCCATCCGGCCCGCGTTGCGGCAGAATCCGCGCCAGAGCGTCCGTCCGGGCCAACAACTGTGCCGCATCCAACGTGTCCAGAGCAATGAGCACGCGGTAGTCTATCGGCTTTTCGGCACGCCGTGATGCCCATTCGTAGAGAAACGAATCGCGGTACTTGTATTTGAGATCTTCATCGAGCTCGCCGCTGCGCAGCTTCGTGGCAAACTCGGTACGGCTTCTCGGAGTCGCGCGAGGATGCTGGGGATCTTTCAATTCGACGAACAAATAGTGGTCCGACAACTCAACGACGAAGTCCACGGCCTTCATGCAGTGACTCAGTCGATGGCCAGGATCATCGAACCTTCGTGCACGTATGGCGCCCCTGAAATCGATCTGCAAGTCCCGCTCAGTGAAGGTCATTCTCACCACCGCCCAGGCTTCGCTCGATCTCCCGGTCGTAGAGATCGCTGAAGGTGTCGGCAATCGCGTTCGGGTGAATGTCCCGATAGCTGCGCGTTGTTTCGCAGCCGATCTCACCCGTCACCTCATTCTGATAGAAGGCATGATACGCAACCTTGTCGGCGGATGTGGTGCGAAGGTCGAGCTCCTTGAGGATGACGTAGTCGTGGGTCGCGAGGAAGACCTGTACGCCCTTGCGCTGCAACTCCAGCACGACTTGCATGACGATGCCGAACAGCTTCGGGTTCAGGTTCGTCTCCGGCTCGTCCCAGAAGAGCACGGAATCGGGCTGCAGCGTGCCGTTCCGTATCAGGAGCCACAGCAATGCCAGCTTGCGGACCCCCTCGGCCAGCAGAGAGAATTCGAGATCCCCCTGTTCGCTGCGCAAGAAAAACTCCTCGCCCTCAACCGCAACCTCGCCATCGATGGCCTTCCGCAGACTCGCCAGGAGATCCTCACGATCGCCATCAATTGGACCGCGTAACGCCGGCAGATACGCCCTGTCCAGGATGTCCCTGTAGACCTCCTCGAAGTGGATTTCACGCTTCGCGTAGAGCGATCGGAAGCCGGGCGCGTTGGAGAGCATCTCCTTTACGGGGACATAGACGCTCTCCACTGGAAGCCAGTCTCCAGCATTCCGGTCGGGTTCGTCGGTCGTGAACGTCGACGGGCGCAACGAGACAGGCCGCGGGTTGCTCTCGAAGGATGATTCCAGCCCCAGGGAGCCACGTTCGACTTTCGCCGTCGCCCCTCCGGAATCACCCGACCGCCTGACAAGGCGCCCCGGCCTCCGACCGGAAGGCAGGAAGACACGAACCAACTTGCTGGTGAAATCACCTTCGCCTCGGGAATCGCACGCGGCGTAGCACACCTTCATCAGGTGTGTCTTGCCAGTGCCGTTGGCGCCGATGAGGACGTTGACGCCGGGACACAGGTCGAGCTTCAGGCTCCTGAAGGCGGTGAAGTTCTCAAGCTCGACCCGCGTCAACGCCATTGGCTTTCCCGTCGAGACCGCATCGGTGCGTCTCTTCCGCCCGCGCTCGCCTACGGCGTCTTCACCGGCGGGGCCGGGCGCTCGGGCAGCGCCTTCGGGTCCTCCCGCATCATCCGCAGCACCTCCTCGACAGCCCGCTCGAGCTGCGGGTCGCGGCCGGCGATGACCGAACGCGGGTCGTTGTCGACCTCGATGTCCGGCTCCACGCCGACGTTCTCGACCACCCAGCTTCCGTCGGCGCCGTTGGTGCCGAACTGCGGGACGTTGACCGAGCCGCCGTCGAGGAGCGGGCCGTGGCTGGTGATGCCGATGACGCCGCCCCACGAGCGCTTGCCGATGAGGGGGCCGAGCCCGGCCTCGCGGAAGCGATAGGGGAAGATGTCGCCGTCGGAAGCGGAGTCCTCGTCGAGGATGCAGACGAGGTGGCCGTGGAACGCCACGGCCGGGTAGGTGCCCGGCGTGTCGTAGGTCCGCGCGAAGCTGGTGCCGAGGACGCGGCGGCCGAGACGCTCGATGAGCATCTGCGAGACGTTGCCGCCCCCGTTGCCGCGCACGTCGATGACCAGGCCCTCCTTGCGGACCTGCCCGTAGAACCACTTGACGAACTCCTGGATCCCCTGCGCGCCCATGTCGGGGACGTGCAGGTAGCCGACGCGGCCGTCGGTCATCTCCGACACCTTGCGGCGGTTGGCCTCGACCTCGGCCAGGTAGCGCAGGCTGCGCTCCTCGGTGACGGGGGTGAACGCGACCTCGCGCGCACCCTCGAAGGTCGGCTCGGCGTTCAGGGTAAAGCGCACGGGCCGGTCGGCGCGATGCAGCAGCACCCGATAGGGGTTGTCGGTCCCGAGCAGCTCCTCGCCGTCGATCGCGAGCACGTAGTCGCCCTCGCGCGCGTCGACGCCGATCTCGGTGAGCGGCGCCCGGTAGCGCGGCTCCTCGTTGTGGCCGGTGAAGATCTCGGCGATGCGGTAGCGCCCGGCCGCCGCATCAAGCTCGAAGACGGCGCCCGGCAGGGCGACCTCCGGCCGGTCGGGGGTCTCCCAGTCGCCGCCGGCGATGTAGGCGTGGCTGACGTTGAGCTCGGCCACCATCTCGCCGATGACGTAGTTCAGGTCGGAGCGATGGGCGACGTGCTCCAGCAGCGGCCGGTACCGGTCGCGCAGCGCCTTCCAGTCGTAGCCGTGCATGTTCTCGACGTAGAAGAAGTCGCGGAACCGCCGCCAGACCTCGTCGAAGATCTGCGCCCATTCCTCGGCCGGCACGCGGTCGACCATCAGCCCGCGGGTGGACACCGCCGTGGCGTCGCCGCCGCCCGCCGGGTAGACGTTCCAGGCGCCGCCTTCGCGCACCAGCACCTTCTCGCCGTCGCGCGACACGGCGTAACCGCCGATGCCCGAGGCGATGGTCGACGTCTCGCGGTCCTCGAACGTGAAGCGCTGCAGGGCCGCCCGTACGTCCCCGGCACGGCCGTAGTACTGCGCGCCGGCGCGGATGAAGAACACGCCGTCCGCCGCCCCGCTCAGGCCGACGTAGTTGTCGAACGTCACCGGCAGCCGCACGACGCGCCGGGACAAACCGTCGAACTCGATGACGACGGCATCCTCCCCATCCCCATCACTCTCATCGTCGTCGCCTTCCGCGTCCTCGTTCGCATCCGATTCCTCGCCAGGCGCGTCGCTGTCTTCCGCGTCGTCGTCCACCGTCACCTCTACCTCGTCGCTCTCCGGCGGCAGCGGATGGGCCACGTCCTTCCGTAGCGCCAGCGCGTAGATGCCCGTCTCGCGGTCGACCAGGTAGTTCCACTCGAACGAGCCGAGCTGCGGCGCGAACTGCCGGTCCGACAGGTAGTAGAGATAGTCGCCGTCCGGGTCCCACGCCGGGTTCCACTCGTGGAAGAGCTCGTCGGTAATCCGGTGCAGCGTGCGGTCGGCCAGGCTCCAGACCCAGATGGAGCTGAACTCGGTGGGGTCGGTCATCGAGAACGCCAGGTAGCCTCCGCGGGGCGACCAGACGTAGTCGCGCAGCGGGCCGCGCGCCTCGTCCGCGACCTCGACGACCTCCTTCGTCTCCACGTCGATGACGTGGAGCTTGCCGTCCTTGTCGCCGAAGGCGAGGTGCTTGCCGGTCGGCGACCACTCCGGCGCATAGAGCATCGCCTGCCCGCCGCTGGTGAGCTGCTCCGGCTCGCCGGAGCCGTCCTGGGCGACGAGCCAGATCTCGTCCTCGCCGGTGGCATCCGACACGTACGCGATGCGGCGGCCGTCCGGAGACCAGCGCGCCCACTTGTCGTGGGCCGACGAACTGCGGGTCAGGTTGCGGGTGGGGCCGTTCTCGATGGGCGCGGTGAAGACGTCGCCGCGGGCCACGAAGAGCGCCCGCTCGCCCTTCGGGCTCAGCTCCGCGTCCTCGATCAGGTCCGCCGCGGGCACCCGCGCCGGCCGCATCGCGAGGCCGTCGTCCGGCACCGTGACCGAGATGGGCCGCGACACTCCGTCGCCTATCGAGTAGATCTGCAGCTCGCCGTTCAGCTCGTAGACGATGCGGTCGGCGCCGTCGTCGCCCGGCCAGCGCGCGTCCCAGGTATCGCTGTCGGTGCGCTGCGTCGTCTCGCGCGAGGCGAGGTCGTAGCTGTACAGGTTCAGCGTGCCGTCGCGGTCCGAGGTGAAGTAGATCGCGTTGCCGATCCACATCGGGTCGCGGTCGGCGCGCCGGTGCGTGGTCACGCGCTCGACCACGTGGGTCTCGCGATCGAAGATGTAGAGCTCCTGCGCCCAGCCCCCCTCGTAGCGCTTCCAGGTCCGGAAGTCGCGGAACAGCGGCGAGTAGACGACGCGCGTGCCGTCGGGCGACAGGTCCCCCGCCCCGGACTCGGGCATCGGTAGCGGGACCGGGAGCCCTCCGTCGGCCGACGCCAGGAACAGCCGGCTGTCGGACAGGTCCGTGCTGTAGCGGAGCGATCGGAACAGGACCGCCCGCCCGTCGGGCGACCAGTCGTAGACCTGGTTGTCGTAGCCCCAGCGCGGCGCCAGCGGACCGCGCGCCGGATACCAGGTGAGCTGCCGCGGCACGCCGCCCGACGCGGGAATCACGTAGACCTGCTCGTCCCCGTCGTACTGCCCGGTGAAGGCGATGCGCGAGCCGTCGGGAGAGAATCGCGGGAACAGCTCCAGGCCGGGATGAGCGGTCAGCCGGGTCGCCAGACCACCCGCGGTGGAAGCCAGCCAGAGATCGCCGGCGTAGGTGAATACCACCCGGTCTCCGTGGATGTCCGGGAAGCGCAGCAGCTTCGTCTGCGCAGACGCCGGTATCGCCGCTCCCGCGGCTACGACCACAGCGATGACGCCCGCCGCCAGCATCGTGGAGGTTCGTCGAAGCATGTCTCTTTCTCCTGACCTGAAACCGTCGCCCGCGGCACCGCCTTCCGCCCAACCAGGCCCGCCCGGCTGTCCTGCGCCGTTCTGCGGCAGACCGCCCCGGCGGGGTGACAGTTGCTCCCGGCCGCCGGCAATCGCCCGACGGCAATCGCCCGACGCTCCAATAACTACTGTCGGCACTTCCGGTCGTCGCTTGCACACCTGCATCGCCGGGCGGCGTCGACTCACCGAGTCGCCCGGCGGTGAAGACGCAGATCGGGAACCCGCTCGAAATCGCCGTCGAGCGTGTACACGGCGCACCCGTGCTGCATCGCCAACGCCGCCGTAATCGAGTCCGCGAATCCGATCAGGACGCCTGCCCGACTCAGATCGCGCCTGATGCGGCCGACCAGCTTCCAGGTCTCGCGGTCGACCTCGAAGCAGCGCAGGGCATCGACGTGATCGAGCAGGGTGTCGAACTCGCGGCGTGACCGCGACCCGTGCAACAGTTCCGCGAGCACGGGCCCGACCATCACGATCTCCCTTGCGTCGTAGAGACGCCAGAACTCCGTCGACTCGCCGGACTCGGGCCGCCGCTGGGCGTTGATCCAGATCGACGTATCGGCGATGACCATGCCCTCCTCAGGTCAGGCTGTCGAGGAACCGCTCGCGCCGCCGATCGGCCTCCCCGGCCTCACGTCTCACGTCGGCCGTCCGCATCCCGGACCACGCGGCCTTGAGCGCGTCCAGCTTCCTGCGCCGCAGGTACTCCTCGGCTGCCTCGTTGAGGGCAGCACTTCTGGACCGCGCACCGGTGGCCTGGACCAGTTCCGCCAGCACGCGCGGATCGATGCTGACCGTTGTACGCATCACACTGCCTCATCACCGAATCTCATCACCACTATACATCCGGCTGTGAATAACGCCACACCGAAGGCGGCCCGCGGGAGCCGGCCACACGATTGGGGGAAGACGACACGGACGGCGGCCGCGGCCGCCGCTGCCAACACGGGGAGGCGGCCGGGCGGGCGGCCCGGCGGGCTACTTGCGAAGGGTGCGCTCGACGTATGCCCGGACGGCATCCTGCACCGGGACCGACATCCATGCCTCGAGCACTTCCTCGTCCACGGACCGCATGGTGCGCACCACGCGATCACGGCTCGGCTGCCGGATGATGCGCTTCGTGAGCGAGAATGAGGCGCGCGGCAGGGAGCCCAGATGTGCTGCCACCTCGACCGCGCGATCGAGGAGCGCGTCCGGGGCGGCCAGCTCGTCGACGAAGCCGTTGGCGAGCGCGTCGTTCGGGGTGCAGGTGAGCCCCTGATAGACGACCGCCTGCAGCCGGTGCGCGGGCACGACCAGTCGCAGAATCTCCATCGCCATGCTGGGGAACGGCACGCCCACCGACAACTCGGGCGTCCCGATGCGGCCTGTCCCCTCGGCCATCACGCGGTAGTCGCAGGCGCACGCGAGGACGCAGCCGCCGGCGATGGCGTGTCCGTTGACGGCGGCGACGAGGGGCTTCGGAAACGTGAACGTCTTGAAGAAGGCGTCGCCGAGCAGCGGCAGGAACGTCTTGACGTAGTCGCGGCCGCCGTCCGTCAGGCGTCGCAACTCCACGCCCGCCGAGAACACCGTGCCGGTGCCGGTCAGGACCACGGCGGACGTATCCGCCTGCTCGAGCCGGGCGAGCTCCGAGATCCAGCCCCTCATCAACTCGCTGTCGAACGCGTTGACCTTGCCGTGCTGAAGCCGTACGACGGTCACGCGATCACGAGATTCGCTGGTGATCATTCGAGAACTCCGTACCCAATATACATCGCACGTTCGACCGGCACAGGCGCCCCTGGGAGACCCTCGGCGGCCTCTGGGCCGCTACTCCGCGCGGAGGGCTCCAAGGAGCGGCGACCGCACCGCCGCGACGGTGGCGGCCAGCGAGGCCGCCAGGCCGGTGGCGACGACTACGACGAGCAGGCCGCCCAACGAGAGCAACGGCACGCCCCCGCCCCGCTCCAGCCACGCCGGCGCGATGGCGACGACGGCGCAGCCGGCCCCGATGGCCAGTCCCGCGAAGAGCAGGAACGCGTTCTCCGCCACCACCATGAGCGACAGGTGACCGGCGCTGTAGCCGACCGCGCGCATCAGGGCGAGCTCGCGGCGACGCTCCAGCACGTTGCGCAGCAGGACGGCACCGAGCCCGAACGTGCCCAGGATCAGGCCGAGCCCGCCCAGCGTCTGGAAGGTCGCCAGGTAGGTGTTCTCCACGCGATGAAACGCGGCGAGGCGCTCGGCGGCCGAGACGACGTCGAACCCGAAGTCGACCAGCCGATCCTCGAACGCGGCGCTCACCTCCGCCGTGCGTTCCGGCGGCGCATCGATGAGAAAGAAACGATAGCCGTCGTAGTCGGGAAACACCCGCTCGAAGTGGCGTTCGCTGATCAACAGCTCGCGCTGGAAGATGCTGTCCGACAGCGCCCCCACGATGCGCAGGGTGATCGGCCGGTCGGTATCGCGGTTGAGCACGAAGTCGTCGCCGATCGACAGGTGCAGCGCGTAGGCCAGCGACGTCGCGTCGGCGAGGGCGGGGATGGCGCCGTCCTCGAACTCGCGGTCGAGCAGCAACCACGGATTGGCTTCCTCCGCCGCGGTCTCGGCGGCGGTGGCGCCGAAGCCGAAGCGTCCCTCGGCCACGAATGCCGGGGACGGAGCCAGCACGCGCGGGTCCTTGGCCTGGTACAGGTTGAGGCAACTGGCGTCCTCGCCCGGCCGCAGGCGGAAGCGCGCCAGGGTCACCCCGGCCAACACCTCGCCTTCCGCGAAGAGATCGCCGATGAACAGCTCGTCCCGCCCCTCGGGCGTCGTCGGATCGTCCACCACCGGCAACAACGTGTCCGCGAGCAGGGTGTAGCCCCCCGTGCCCGAGGAACGGTCGAGCACGTCGCCCCCGCCCTCGCGACGGAACGCATCGACCGCGACGATGATGAAGGCGGCGAAGGCGATCAGCGCGATGCAGAGCACGCTGCGTCCGGGCCGATAGGAGGCGTTCCGGAATCCGACCCGCGACACCGACCAGGCCTCCGCCTGCCCGCTCGGCCGCCGGCTCAGCCAGGCCCACGCCAGGACGAGCAGGGCAGCCAGCAGCGTCAACCCGCCGCCGAAGAACCCGCCGGTGGCGCCGATCAGCCCCGCCCCGGCGACCGCGACCAGCGCGACCCCCACGCCGATCAGCGCGACGCCAAGCCGCCACGCCCGCGATCCGCCCGACCGGACCGGCGCGGCGACCTGCCCGACGCCGGTCACCTCGGCAACCGCGCCGGTCAGCAGGCTGCGCGGCGACGCCGGGGCCAGCGCGCGCAGCGTCCAGGCGATCGACCCGAGCGCGGCCAGCACGCCGCCCGCCGCCCCGGCGGCCAGCATCGCCGGCGCCACGTCGACGGTGAGCCGCGTCGTGCCGACCGCGTCCACCCACCAGGTCCGCAGACCCAGCATGACGAGCTCCGCGTAGAGTACGGCTCCGACCACGCCGAGCGCGCTGCCGACGACCGACAGGGCGCCCGCCTCGGTCAGGAACACCCGGCGGATGGCGGGCGCGGGGAAACCGGTCGCCCGCAGCAGGCCCAGCTCGCGCAGCCGCTGCTCCACCCCCAGGCGGAAGAAGAGGCTCGCCAGCAGCAACGCCGACACCACCAGGAAGAAGCTGAAGTAGATGAAATAGAGCCCGAAGTCGGTCACCCCGGCCGACGCCTCCAGCGCCAGCGACCGGGCCGGATAGACGACGAACCCCAGGGCCAGCGGATCGAGCGCCTCGCCGAGCCCCGCGGCGACGCGGTCGCGGGCGGCCGCGAGGTCATCGTCCGGCCCCGGCGACAGGCGGACCGACGTCACCTGCCCCCAGCGCGACGCCCACATCCGCTGCCCGGCCGCGAGGGGAATGAACGCCTTGGGGGTCGTCCGGTGATCGTCCCAGTAGGTCTCGTCCACCGGCCGGATCAGATCGAGGTCGACCGGGAACGGCGGGTCCCAGTCGATGACGTTGGTCGCCTCGGTGATGCCGGGATAGTCGGGCGTCAGATCCGGATCGTCCGCGGCGCCGGCAATCGGCACGACGCCGGTCACCCGCAGCTCGGCCTCGTGCGTCGTGAGGCGCCCCTCGTCGGCCCACAGGTAGTACTCGATGGTCAACGAATCGCCCGGCTCGACGTCCAGATCGTCCGCCGTCCACTGATTCAGGACCACCGGCGTGGACCCATCGGAGCCAGCGGAACCGCCCACCTCGCCGACCACCGACAGGTCCCGCGCGGTGATCACCGAGTACGGCGTGAGCCCGTCTGCGCTGCGGATCTGGTTGGCCAGATACGAGAGCACGGGCTCGGCGCGCAGGCCAAGGGCCGACGCCACCTGCTCGACCGCCGCCACCGTCTCGTCGGTCAGCAGGCCGGCCGCCGATTCCACGGCCACCGTACCGTGCGCGGGAATGGCCCGCACCCGCAGGCCGAGATCGTCCAGCGTCGCCTGACCGCGGACCGCCGCCTCGGCCGCCGCCTGACGCGTCGCGTCCTCCGCCGCCCCCGCACCACCGTCGTCGCCGAAGCCCCCGACGTGGCCGAGGAGCAGCGTGTTGACCCGGTCTTCCTGCTCCAGCTCGCCCTGCAGGCGCCCGAGGGGCACGAACACCGAGCGCGCCAGCCCCTGCTGCGGACGGAACGAGAACTCGCCGAGCTCCGCGGCGTCCAGGACGCGTTCGATACCGAGCCGCAGCGTGCGGCCGACGTCGTCGCGCCGCCCGTGCAGCGAGCTCAACGGCACCGCCGACGGCCGCTCGACGCGCACCAGCAGGGCGTCGTCCGGAGCGGCCTCCAGCTCGCCGGCCAGCCCGCCGCTCACGAACGCCGCGTTGCGGCCCAGCGCGAAGGCCTCCGCATCGAGTCCATGAAACGTCCAGAAACGCTCGTCTACGCCGTAGACCTGCACCCCCGACGCCCGCCGGCCGCTCGACTGGTGCGTCACGAAGCCTTCTACCGCCACCAGCGGCGCAGCCGTCCCGAACCGCCCGTCCAGCGCGCTGGTTGCCAGCAGATCCGCCGCGAACGACTCCGGCACGAAGCGGGCGCTCGTCACCACGCGGTCGACGGCGCCCAGGCGCTCGAGGGCCAGCGCGCGCAGGCTCGACCGCACGGACGCCCCGACCAGCAGCGCGCCGGCCAGCACCGCCACCGCCACGGCGACGCCGGCGACGACCGCGAGATTCGTGCGCCAGTAGTGAACGACGTTGCGCCGGATGAGAGCGAGCAGGCTCATGTGCGCGCCTCCCCTTCGCTGCGTCCTTCAGTCGGACGCGAGCGCGAGCTTCTGGTTGTCGAGGCGGTACCGGATGGGGCAGCGGTTCGCCAGCTCCGGGTTGTGCGTCACGACGAGCAGCATGTTGTTCTGCTGCTCGTGCAGCTCGAACAGGAGCGACGTGATGGCCTCGGCCGAGCCGCGATCGAGGTTCCCGGTCGGCTCGTCGCAGACGACGAGGGGCGGCTTGCGGATGAGCGCCCGCGCGAGCGCGACCCGCTGGCGCTCGCCGCCCGAGAGCTCGGCCGGCCGATGGTCGAGCCGGTCCTGCAGACCCACCTGCTCCAGCAGCGACCGCGCGCGGTCCGCCACGGCCGCGTCGGAGGCACTCACCAGCGTCGGCACCAGCACGTTCTCCAGCACCGTGCACTGCGGCAGGAGCAGGTGGTCCTGAAAGACGAAGCCGACCTGCGAGTTGCGGAAGGCGGCCTGCTGCTTCTCGTCGAGCGCGAACGGGTCGGCGCCGTCGAGGGTCACCTTGCCGCTGGTCGGCGGCTCGAGCCCGCCGACGATGTAGAGCAGGGTGCTCTTGCCGCTGCCCGATGGCCCCATGATCGACGCCGCGTCCCCGCGCGACAGCGAGAACGAAACGCCGGTCAGGATGGGCAACGGCCCGCGGACCGTCGGATACGTCTTGGCGAGCTGACTGACTTCCAGCAAGGCAGCCCCCGTTTCCGGCTGCTCCCGGCAGCCTACGACGCGCGCTGGAACGCGCGCGGCCGGAAGAGGAAGTCGACGATGTTCCCCTCGTGGGGCTGCAGCCAGTTGAGCCTGATGGTCGGGATCGGCCCCAGGTTCAGCCGGTCGATGTTCCGCGCATCGAGCAGTTCCTGCTCGAATCGCGAATCCGTGGTCAGCCCGGTCGCGACCAGCGTCGGCCCGATGGCGCCGATCATCTTCCGCTGCTCGCACTCGACCACGGTGACGAACGGGAACATGTACTCCTTCTTCGCCATCGCCACGTCGGGCGACGGGCAGTAGACCACCGTCGGCCGCAGGTAGTCGCACCGCTCTCGCGACACCAGACGCCCGTCCGGGTGATGGGCCGCCGTCACCTCGTCCACGCCCGACTCCCCGAGCGCCGCGTCGATGTCGGCCGAGATGGCCGGCGCCTGCCCCGGCACCGTGAACGCGGCCAGTGCGGCGTTCGGATCCTCGGGCGGCAGCGGTGCGATCGGCCCGAGCCGCTCGGCGAGCGCCTCGGCGATGGCCCGGCCGTTGCGCGGCGTCCAGATGCCGGAGCAGTTGATGCAGCTCCGGCCGCTGTTGATCAGCACGCTGTCCACCATCAGGTCGAGGTGCTGCTCCCAGTTGTCCGCCTCGTCGTCGCCGAGCAGGATCTTGCTGAAGCCGGGCCCGTGCACCTGCACACCCGGATTGCCGGCGTACTGCTCGACCGTGGCGGTGCCGCCGAAGATGAGGCTGCGCGGGCAGTTGTTGAGCACGGCCGCGCCCACGTCGCCGAGGCCCGGGTAGAGAGCGACGGACTCGCGCGGCACCCCCGCCTCGAAGAACGCCTGTGTCATTCGCCAGGGCGTCCACGGCTCCTGCGGTCCGGGCTTGAGCACCAGGCCGATCTGCAAAGGGATGATCGGCAGCCACAGGCTGTGCACGCCCGGCGAGTTCGACGGGAGCACCATCCCCAGCACCGACGTGGTCGCCTGGTAGCTGCGCATCACGCCGCCCTCTTCCCCGTAGCCCCGCGCGAGGATGCCGGGATCGAGGCGGCGCGTGAGCGAGGCGAGGATCTCGTCGATGTGGTCGAGCACGTACCGGAGCTTCTCCATGTTCATCCGGCACATGTGCTCCGGGAGCCCGGTGGTGGCGGACTGCTGCCGGACGAACTCGTCCGGGGTCTGCGTGCCCTCGCCGAGCGGCAGCTCGGCCGTGGAGAAGAGCTCGGCCGCCTTCTTCACCATCTGCACGAGATCGGCCGGGTGCACGTCGCGCAGGACCTGCCGGGCGCGGGCCGCCTTGCGCAGATCGCGCGCCACGATGCCCGGGTTCGCCTGGCTCACCTCGGCTACCGGCTCACCGGTGTCGAAGTGGACGACCTTGTCGATATCGAGGCTCCGGTAGGGCGTGCCCCACCGGAGCGCCGGGAAGTGAATCACCTTGTTCTCCGCTCCTGTGCTTGCACCAACGGTCGCCGGCGCCCGACCTGAAACAGACGCTCGCTCCGGGTGTTCCGGCTCGAACGATCCGCGCACGGCGATGGCGCGACCGCTCGGAAACCGCCGCCTGCGGCTCCGGCCTACCGCCCGACCGACCTGGGCCGGGACTCGGCGCCGCTTCCCGCGGGGCCTACGCCTAGTCGGTGACCTCGATGCTGATCGTCGTGCAGAGTCCTTCCTGCGTGCGGTGCTGATCGTCGCCAATCTGCACGGTGAGCTCGTAGGTGCCGGCCGGCGCGTTCTCCAGCGTCGTCGTGCTGGAGCCGTCGCCGAAGTGCTGCCACCCCTGGCCCTCCGGGATGATCTCGCCCACCGGCAGACAGCCCGTGTTGTACCCGAGGTGGTAGTGCCCCACGCCCTCGCGCGGCGTGCCGGTCTCCTGATCGAATCCCTCCGGAATGGGGGAGATCGGGTAGTTCTCGGCACCGAACTCGATGGTGATCACGTCCTCCGCATGCTGCGAGCCGTCGGCCGGGCTCACGAAGAAGACGCGCGCCTCCTGGGCCGCCGCACCGGCGGCGCCGCCCAGCAGGAACATGAATGCGGCCACGGCCGCCAGGCTCGATCTCATCCACACGCTGCCAATCCGCATCACTCTCGGCTCCTTCCACTTCCACGGTCCCGCCGGGAGGCAGTCCGCCCGCCACGCCGGGGACATCCCGAGTCGTCGTTCGGTGGGATCGGTCTAGATCCCGTCGGCAATCTCGATACTGATGGTCTCGCAGAGACCCTCCTGCGTGCGGTGCAGGTCGTCGCCGATCTGCACCGTGAGCTCGTAGGCCGCGGGCTCGACCTGCAGCGTGAACACGTTCGAGCCATCGCCGAAGTGGACCCACCCCTCGCCCTCCGGAATGATCTCGCCGGCCGGCAGGCAGCCGGTATCGACGCCCAGGTGGTAGTGGCCCATGTCGGCCCGCGGCTCGCCGGTTTCCGGATCGAAGTCGTCGGGAATGGCCGAAATCGTGTAGTTCTCGGCGCCGAACTCGATCTCGACGTCGTGATCGCTCGACATCGCTTCGCCGTCCAGCGGCGCGACGAAGAAGACCCGCGGCGGTCCGCTCGGCGCCGGCGCCTCCTCCTCCATCGGCTCTTCCGCCATCTCGGGCTCGGCTTCCATGCCGCCGCCCCCACCGCAGCCGAAGACCGCGAGCGCCGGCACCAGGACCAGACCGGCCATGATCTTCCAGTTGACGCGCAGCAGTTCGGTTCGCATCGCTATACCCGCTCCTTCACTGGACGTTCGTCCGCCGGTTGCTCATGGGAAACCCGCCGCGGCCGTGCGCCGCCACTACGACCGCGCGGCGGGCTGCATCACGATTCTCACCTAGTAGACCCCGACCGTGGTCGAGGACGCCAGCGCGCTGAACGGCCGCACGCCGCTGACCCCGTCCCACGGATACTGCTCGCACGGCGGCTCGCGCTCGCCCTCGTCGCGCTCGAGGAAGCGCGGCACGAAGAACTCCCTGGTCAGCGTGGTCAGCATCACGCGCCCCGTGTCGCCGTAGTCGACCACCCGGTCGGCGTCGTCCGGATCGACCACCTGGAGCACCGCGCGCGGCTGCGGCGCGTGGTACGTAATCTTGTACCCCTCGGCCGGCCCGCTCGGCGGGCTCCCGGCCAGCCCCATCAGCGTGTTGCCGTAGGTGGGCGTCATGTAGACGCCGTCGAGCAGCTCCTCGTTCGCGAACCGGTTCCACTGCGGCGTGAACTCGGTGCCGCCGGCGAAGATGCCGGTGATGCCGGTCTCGCGGATGCTCGAGCCTTCCTCCTCCAGGCGGTTGGCCAGCGCCTCGATCAGCTTCGGCGTCGAGAACAGGCACTTGATGTCGTGCCCCGCCGACAGAACGCTGATCGCCTGGTCGATCACGTGCGCCTGGTAGGCCTTGAGGTGGTCCATCCAGCCCTTCTTGATGAGCTTGATCACCCAGCGCGGGTCCAGGTCGACGCAGAAGCAGATGCCGCCCCGATGCTGCGCCAGATGCTCCACCGCAAGACGCAGGCGGCGCGGACCGCTCGGTCCGAGCATCAGCCAGTTGGCCCCCTTCGGAAAGCGCTCGTCGGGCAGCGTCTCGGAGAACAGCTCGTAGTCGGTGCGGAAGTCGTCGATGGCGATGCGGCTCTTCGGGATTCCCGTCGTGCCGCCGGTCTCGAACACGAAGATCGGCTTGTCCGCGTAGGCCCGCGGCACCCAGCGGCGGACCGGACCGCCCCGCAGCCACTCGTCCTCGAAGTGCCCGAACTTGCGGAGATCGTCGAAGCTCCGCACCTCCCGGCGCGGATCCCAGCCCGCCTTCTCCGCCCACTCCAGCCAGAACGGGCAGCCGGTCGCCGGGTCGAAATGCCACTCGACGACCTCGCGCACCCAGGCGTCGAGAGACGCGCGCGCCGCGTCGGCCCTGCCCTGTAGATCCGTCGTCAGCGTACTCATCAACCGATGATCTTACACTAGGGCGAATCACCGGCACGGGCGTCGCGCCCGGTCCGGCCGGCAGGCTGCGGCGGCGCCGGGAGAACGGGTAGCGACGTGGTCGCAGCGAGGACCTGAGAGATGACCGGAAGACTCGAACGGCTCTGGATCAAGCGCTTTCATCGCGGTCCGATGGACGCGGTCGAGCGCGCCTCGCTGCGCGCCGGGCGCGGTCTGGTAGGCAACGCAGACCAGGGCGGCAAGCGGCAGGTGACGATCATCTCTCGCCGCCGCTGGGACGGCATCAACGAGACGCTGGCCGACGACATCGATCCGGCGCTGCGGCGCGCGAACCTGCTCGTCGAAGGCATCGACCTCGACCACACGAGGGGCCGGACCCTGCGCGTCGGTTCGTGCCGCCTGCTGATCCACGGCGAGACCCGGCCTTGCGCGCACATGGAACACGCCCGCCCCGGCCTGCGCGGCGCGCTGGATCCGGCGTGGGCCGGCGGTGCGTTCGCCGAGGTGCTCGACGACGGCGAGATCGCGGTGGGCGACGTGGTGCGCTGGGACGATTCGAACACCGGCGTTCAGCCGTGAACGGGCTCGCGGTGGGCGTCCCCGCCGCAGCAGCGCGCGCCGGCGACATCGCCAACGCGCCCGCAGGGGCTGGCAGGGGCGACTCACCGCCGGCTCACGCCATGGCGTTCGAGTATGTCCATCACGGCCTCGATGGGCAGCGCCTCCCGCGTGCCCCAGCGGCTGCTCACGGTGGTCGCTCTGAACAGGGAGTTGTAGATCGCCTCTTCGGTCGCTTCCACCGTCGCCTGAAAGAGGGCCGACATGTCGCCGTTCGAGAGATCCTCCACGGTCCGCACGCCCTCGCCCGGCCGCCGCCGCACGCCCGCCGCGGTCGAGAAGCCGATCACGTAGTCGCCCGATCCGTTGCCGGCGAACGACCCGGTCCGCGCCAGCCCCATCACGGCGCGCCGCGCCACCCGCTCCAGGTTGCGCGCCGACAGCGGCGCGTCGGTGGCCACGACCATCATGATCGACCCCTGCGACTGGTCCTCGCTGTCTTCCCGTCCGGGATCCGGGGAGTCGCCGTCACCGTCCCCGCCGATCTCGGCGCTGAACGCGTACCGGCCCAGCTCCCGCCCTACCGGCGCGCCCAGAATCTGCAGGATGCCCCCGAAGTTGGACTGCACCAGCACGCCCACGGTATAGCCGCCCAGCGACGCGGGAAGTACGCGCGAGCTCGTGCCGATCCCGCCCTTCCAGCCGAAGGCCGACGTCCCGGTCCCGGCCCCGACCGCGCCTTCCTCCACGGGCCCCGCCGTCGCGCCCTCGAGCGCCGCCCGCACGTCGCCGGCCGTCACGGGCCGGCTGCGAATGTCGTTGAGGCCGCCGTCGTTGGTCTCGCCGACGACGGGGTTGATGGACCGCACGCCCTGCATGCCCTGCGCGTCGAGAGCCCATTCGACCAGGGCGTCGGCCGCCTTCCAGACGCACAACGTACAGGTCAGGAGAACGGGCGTCTCCAGCTCGCCCAGTTCGCGGACCTGGGTGACCCCGAGGAGCTTGCCGAACCCGTTGGCCGCGTAGATGGCGGCGGGGACGCGATCGAAGAAGACGTTGCCGCCGTGGGGACGAATCGCGGTGACCCCGGTGCGCACGGCGTCGCCCCGGACGAGCGTGGCGTGGCCGACCAGAACGCCCTCCACGTCGGTGATCGCGTTGAACGCCCCCGGCCGGAAGACGCCGACCTCGATTCCCAGATCGCGGGCACGCGGCCTCGGCGGCTCCTGTCTCGTCGGGTCCTGCCGCGCCGTCGACTCCGCGTTCCGGGTCGTCCCCGGCGACGCCGCCGACCGTGCCGCGGTCGTCCGCGGCTCGGTCTCGAGCATTGCGAACGGAGCCGTGGGAGACGCCGGGACGGCGGGCGCGATCGGGGCCGCGAGAAGACTGCCGGCGAACAGCAACGAGAACGATACAGTCATCGCAACGCGTCCGCCTTCGCCGCGAAGACGAAGTCGCTCTCCGTCAGGCCGTCGATCTTGTGGGTCCAGATGGTGACCTTCACCCGGCCCCAGGTCAGGTAGATGTCGGGGTGGTGGTCCTGCTCCTCCGCCATCTCGCCGACCTTGATCGTGAAGTCGAGCGCCTGGCGGAAGTCGTCGAACTTGTAGACCTTCTCCAGGTGGTGCTGCTCGACGACGTTCCAGTCGCCGCCGAGCCGCGCCTGGAAATCCGCCAGCGCCTCACCGGTCAACGGCGGGACGCCGCCGCGGCACGGCACGCACTGCTGTTTCGCGAGTTCACTCATCGTTTGCGTCTCCTTGCTTCGACAACCCGGGTCCGTGACGCACCCCAAGCCTGCTGCACGACCCGGAGTTGCTCATGCGACCGCCTCCATCCCCGCGTGTTGCGCGCCGCCCACCAGGCGCATCACCAGTTCGTCGAGCCCGTTCAACGGGTCATGCAAACGCCTGACGAGTCGTCCGAGCGAGACGACGACCTCGCGCGCCGGCAGAGGCATGACGCGAAGCTCGGTCGCATTGACCTGGGTATTCCCGTTGACGCACCTGAAGTACGTGTCGAGCAGGCTGCTGTTGTAGAGCGCCGTCAGCCCCCACGCCTCGTCCTCGGAGAGCGTGCCGCCCGGACGGTGGATGTAGTTGAGGTGGTTCTCGAGTCCGATCTCCGGGACCGCGAAATCTCCGGCAAGGTAGGGCGCCGCGGCCAGCCGGCGCGCTTCTTCCTTGGCGGTGAACCGGCGCATGAGCACGTAGTTCCGATTCGGGATGAGCAGCGCCTCGGCCCCCCGACGACGGATGTACTCCGGCTTGCGCCGATTCAGCGGCCAAGTCACCTGCGTGCCGCGTACATGGTGCATCCAGAGCAGGGGCGCATGCGTATCCGGGACGCGCCCCTCGCGGTCGACGACCGCGGTGGCGCGAAAGGGTACGACCGGGCCTGTCGAGATCTCGAGGCCGAGGCTGTGCAACGTCGTGGACCACGCATCGACCAGCGCCAGGACCCTGCCCTCCTCGGCGGACGCAGGCAGCCGCAGCACCCGATCCGCTGTCTCCTGGTCGAGCGCGGTACGTAGCGGCACCGTGCGCAGGGCAGCCGCGGCGAGGTCGTTCACGCCGCGGCTGCACGAGATCGTCAGCTCGGCCTGGAGATCGGCGCGCCGCCGCGGATCGCGGCGGACCCCGGCCAGGATGACGTTCTCTTGCAGAACGTCGTCACGGCGGAATGCGGCCCGGCGCGACCCGAACACGTGGACGTGCAGCGGACGGATCATTTCAAAAAAAGTCGTACGGAACCGCCGGAAGTACGAACCGGACGCGAAGCTTCGCGGCGTGATGCAGACGAAGTCGCCACCGGGCCGCAGCAGCGCGGCGCTCACGGCCATGAACAGCGCGTAGATGTTCGGCTGGCCATGGACCACCGTCGAGGCCGCGACGGCGCGCGGATCCGTCCGGCCGATCTTGAAGTAGGGCGGGTTGAAGATGACGGCGTCGAAGCCCTCGCCGCCGGAACCGCAACGTATCGGACCACCCGGGCGCAGGGCGCCTGCGTGGGCCATCACGAAGTCCGCCGCCTCGACCCGGGCCTCCAGGCGCACGCCGTAGCGCGCGCGGCACCATGCGGTCAGATACGCAAGCACCGCGCGCAGAGGCGCGATCAGGTCTGCGTCCACCTCGTACGCGCCACACTCGATGGACACCGGCGCCGGCTCGCGCGCGACGATGGCCTCCACCGCGGCGCAGCACAGGACGCCGGCCCCGGCTGCGGGGTCGAGCATCCGCAGTCGGCCGCCCGACGCCCGGATGCGCGCCGCCATGAAGTCCGCGGCGAGTACGGGAGTCAGGTATAGACCGTGCCCCTTGCGGTGTCGATCCGATTTGGCGGCGGCATAACGTGCGCCGACACGGTCGGCGTAGACGGTCGGCCGCTCGCCCGGTTCGGGCCGCGGGAGGGCCGAAGGCGACAACGGCGAAGACAACATGTACCGTCTATCGTCGCCGGCACAGGGGCGTCTGCGCCGCGCGATCGATGAATGCCGCATGAATCTCCCGCGCCGGTTCATGGCCTGCACCACCTATTCTCATCGACCCGGCACAACACCGGCCGCGCTGGCGGCCGACCGCGAATGCATCGGCAAGATGATCGGACTCGAGCGGCAGAACGCTGTCGGTAGCGCAGTGCGTCGACATCTGGGTGCACATGACGCGGCAGCGCTCGCGGTTTCGAACGGCACGGACGATTTCGGGCCGCGGAGTGGCGTGAACCCGACCAATCGAAAATATCACCCCGGTCGGCGCAACGGCATCGAGAAGCCGATTCGTGAACCGGACGTTCTGCGCCTCCGTGGCGCTGGCCGACACGTTGCCTCCGTGATGCGGAAACACCAGCACGTCGGCGGCGAGACCGCCGTCGATTTGCAGCAGATGATCGAGCCCCACGTCGTCGAGATCACCTGCGAGGAGAACGCGGGTCCTTCGATCCATTTCGATCCGGACCACGGCGCTGACGGTGTTGGTCGAGATTCGGCGCCCATCGGCATCCACGCCTCCTGGACCGAGTGCCGCCAGCGCGCGCCGCGGGGCCAGCACTTCGGCCACGGCGTTCCGGCTGAGCTCGAATCGACGACCTTCGACAAGCTGAACCTCGAAAGTCACGCCCCGGGTTCGATTGACCTCGTCGAGTTCGAACACGAGCGCCTGCCACGTGCGGGACGATTGCGCTGCATCGCTGTTCAGCCAAACGGCATCGACCCCGATGCCGGGCTGTGCCAGCAGCGCCACCAGCCCCTTGAGATGATCGGTATCCGCGTGGGAAATGAGCACGGCTCGAACGTGGGTAATCCGAGCTTCCTCGAGGAACTCCAGAAGCGCTGTGCCCGGTCCTGCGTCGACCACGATTGCCGCTGAATCTTCGTGGAGCACGGCCGCGGAACCGTGGCCAACGTCCAGTACCACGAGCTCAGCCACGCCGACTCCACTTCACGAAGAGAGCATCCGGCGACTCCGCGCCCAGATTGACGTAGGCGTGCGTTCGAAACCCAACGGCGATCTGCGGTCGAACAGCCGCCGGTATGTCCTCGAACCGCAGTCGGATCGACTCCTCGAGCGTCCATGCCGGAACGGCGAGGTCCACGACTTTCCGTTCGTCGTCGATCCGTTCGATCACGATCTGCGCCCGCCAAGCCTTGCGCTCAGGCGACACCTTTCCGTCGAGCTCGGCCTTGCAGTCACGAAACGCTCGATGCACTTCATCCGGCTCGTTGATCTCATCAGGCCGCAACACGACCGGAATGTCCGGCAGCAGCGGACGAATGACGTCGATGTCGGAACCGTTGTATCGAGTGCACAGGATGGCGGGGAACTGGTTCCTGGTGGCGAATGACACCAGCCGGGCGCCCGAGAAGCGGGCATAGTTTCGAACGTTCAGGTGATGGTCGCAGACCATGCCGTGGGATTCCGCGGTCACCTTCCGGAACGCATCCTCCAGGTCCTGCAGAGGACCGACTATCGGCACGGCCCTCAACTCGGCGTCGGACAGGACCCAACCCATCGAGGTGCGGCTACCTTCCTCGTCGTCCACTACCGCCACGGCGGTGATCCCGATTGCGTGAATTGCCGACATCAGCTATGCCCCGACCGCAGGCAGACTGATCGTGAACTCGACGCCACCGAGATCCCGGCTCTCGGCAACGACCGCGGTCCCGCCCAGATCGCGGGCCGTGTCACGCACGATTGTCAGGCCCAACCCCGATCCGTCCGGCTGCGAGGTCACGCCGGGAAGCCAGATCTCGTCCGCCGAGAATGCGCCCAACCCGTCGCCGTTGTCGGCCACCCGCAACTCGACGCAACCGTTGACCATCCTGGTTTCCAGACGGACTCTTCGCTCCCGCGCCTTGGAATCACTCAGCGCCACCAGCGCGTTCGTCAGCAGATTCACGATGATCGACTCGACCGCCGCAACCGATCCCATCAGACACGGATCGCCGGGACCGGGCCGGTAGTCGAACGCCACGTCACGCACCTGGAAGAACTGACTGTAGCTGCGCAGGACGTCCGCGACCGCATCGTGCACCCGAACCCTGGTGGTTCGGCGTTTGTCACGCGCCACCAGATCGAGCGTGGAGTCGGTGAAGGCGCCGAGCGATCTCGCGCTCGACTCGATGCTGTCCAGAGGAGCGGCGACGTCTTCCGGAAGTGCATCCGCGAGTCTCCCGACGCGGCGCCGCAACGTCCCCACCGCGCGTCCGATCACCTTGAGGGGCCCCCGCGACGCCTCGTGTGCGAATACGGCGGACATGATGCCGGCTGTACCCAACGTGCGATATAGCTGCACTTCCTCCCTGAGTGTTCTCACCTCTCTGTCGCGGTCCCGATCGTAGCCCTCGAACGCCTGCACGAGCTCCTCGCCGGTCACGCCCCGCGCACCAGCGATCGCCGCTTGCAGGCGCTCACGACTGTGACGCACCTGCCGATTGACCTGCTCGCGTCTTCGGCCGCGGCGCTGTTCGGCGACACGCAGGCGCTCACGCGCCATCCAGTCCAGGCCGTCTCTCGCCATTTCCCGCAGGTCGACGAAAGCGGCGTTCTCGATCATCCCGGAGCGATCCGTCTTCGCGACCAGTCCGGCGTCCCGATCGACTACCCGAACGCGTCCGATCGAGGTAGACGTGCTGGGACGTTCCTCGGGGCTGCGAGTCCTCTGGAGGTTCATGTCCAGCCAGTCGTTGCCGGGGTCGCCGTACGGCGGCGCCCGCAGGTCGTTCACGTAGAGCAATACGCCGCCGAATTCGCGCAGCCAGTTGCGTACGTCGCCCAACGTGCTGGCGCGAGCCTGAAAGGTCTTCGCATCGAGAATGAACACCCACAGATCGAAGATCGCCGGCGGGCAGGCGTACGGTTCGTCGTTGCGCCGCAATTCCTTGTGCGCCGCCCGGAACAGCGTCTCTCCGCGCCAGTCCATGACCGAGGCGGACGCACGTCCCGCACCGTCCACGCGCGCGCTCAGATGGTATTCGGCATCCTCGAAGTACTTGGATCGGACCAGTGCCTCGAACTCGCGGAATTCCTCCGCCCGCAACTCGACGCGAAACGCTTCGGGATCGTCGCCGAACGGGTCCGAGAGCAGCACCAGGGCGCGCGCCAGCCGGCGTACCTCGCGGCGCGTGACGCCGCGCGCGAGTTCCTCGACCCGGATCGTAGTTCCGCTGGCCGCGCCCGGCCGGCGTCCCGAGGTTTCGATGGAAACAGGTACGTCGTCGACCACCGCGGCATGGTCGAAATCACGCCAGTCGATACGTAGTACATGCTCATGCGACCACTCGGAATCGGGACGCGTCTCCATGGTCACGCGCCGCCCGGCGCGCAACGCGGCCAGGCGGCCCAGTCCCTTGCTGCCCGCCGGGATGCGCCCGCGGCCGGTCCGCGTCATCCTGTCCTTGGGCGACTTCCCCAGCAACAGGAAGTGATCGACGACGTCCTGCAGGGACATGCCGCATCCATCGTCCGTGACCGACAAGGTGCCGCCTGCCGCTTCCACGTTCTCCAGCACCACCGAACAGGTAGAAGCATCGGCGTCGTGCGCATTCTTCACGAGCTCGAGCACACCGTGGTCGAGTGATGGATTGAGTTCTTCCCCGAGTCTACGCAGGATGTCGGTGGCGAATCGAAACCTGGCATCAGTCATCGTGCTTCCACCGCGGTGTGGCCAAGTGTCGCCCGGGCGAACGGAGGATTCAGAACCACGTGCGCGGCGCGGCAAGCCCGCGCGCCCGATGACCGTCGCCCGTCCGCGGGCAGTCGCCGGCGCCGCAGTGTCCCCGCCGCCACATGGGTGGCCGCCTCGGAATACGGCAGTCCGTTCATCACCCGGTCTCCAGTCTCTCAGGCGCGCCCGCTCCAGCATAAGGCACATCAACGCCACAATGCCGATCCACTCAACCATGCCGGACCGCGCCGCGGCGCGCCTCGCCAGCGCGACGCACCGGCGGTCTTGCCTCCGGTTATAGTGAGTCGCTCGTCGCCTGGCCGGCCGGAGACCGACGGCGGTCCCTGCTCCCACGTCCGGCCCGCACGCGCGAAGGAGATCCAATCATGTCCGAAAAGCGCCCACAGACCTACGCGAACCACGCGAAGCTCGTCCCGCTGTTCCACTACGTCGTGATGCCGTTGCTGCTCATCAACCTGGTCCTGGCCCTGGCCGGGCTCCTGGACGGCATCACGCTCGGAAGTCTGAACCAGGTCGGCACGGGCGTCGCGATGCTGCTGGCGGCCCTCTTCGCCCGCGTGTTCGCGCTGAAGGCCCAGGACCGCGTCATCCGTCTCGAGGAACGGCTGCGCATGGAGCGGCTGCTGCCGGACGACCTGAAGCCGCGCATCGACGACGTATCGACCGCGCAATGCGTCGCGCTGCGTTTCGCCGGCGACGAGGAGCTGCCGGACCTGGTTCGCCGGGCGCTGGACGAGAAAGCGGATCAGAAGACGATAAAGCAGGCGATCAAGACCTGGCGGGCCGACTATCAGCGCGTGTAGCGGCCCCCGACGCCGTCCAACGCCTCCGGCGCCGGCCCGCTGACGCGCCGGAGGCCATGGCGGCGCACCGTCACGGCCGGGACGCGGCGGTCTCGACGAGTGTCTGGCGTCGAGGGCGCCCGCACCATCGTCACGCCCGCGCCTTCGCGGCGGCCACGGCGGCGTCCCACGCCTCCGCCATCCGGCTCGACGTCAGCCACAGCCCGCCGTCGACCACCAGGGTGACGCCGCTGACGAACGACGCCAGGTCCGAGCAGAGGTAGAGCGCCGCCTTCGAGACGTCGTCGATCGCGCCGAGACGGCGGAGCGGCGTCATCTCGACGACGCGGTCCTTCGCCGGACCGACGAGCAGCCGGCGGACGCCTTCCGTGTCGGCGATCGGCCCCGGCGCGATGCCGTTGACGCGAATGCCGTATTCGCCCCACTCGACGGCCAGCACGCGGGTCAGCGCGTCGACGCCCGCCTTGGCGGCCGAGACGTGGAGCTGGGCGGCGGTTCCGAAGTAGTGCAGCGTGGCGCTGATGTTCAGGACCACCCCGCCCTGCTGCTTCAGGTGCGGCAGCGCCGCGCGGCACATGTGGAACGTTCCCTTGAGATCGATGTCCACCACCGCGCCGAACGCGTTGGGCGACAGGTCTTCGGCTCGACAGAGGAAGTTGCCGGCCGCGCCGTTGACGAGAACGTCGAGCCGTCCGAACGCGTCGACCGTCCGCGCCACCGCGGCGTCGACGGCCGCCGGCTGCCGGACATCGCCCGCCACCGCCAGCGCCCGGACGCCGAGCGCCTCGATTTCCCGGCGGGTCGGCTCCAGGTGTTCCGCCTTGCGGCTGGTGATCGCCACGTCGCAGCCGTGCGCGGCCAGGGCCAGCGACAGGCCGCGGCAGATGCCGGTGCCGCCGCCGGTCACCAGCGCCGCCTTGCCCTTCAGCAGATCCGGTTGAAAGCCCATTGAGCATGTCCTCTCGACAGGGGGCGAGCGGGCGAACAGTGCCATCAACGCCGGTCGCGGTCACGCCGGTCGCGGATGACTTCCGCCGCAGGCGGGTTCAAGTGCACCGCGGAGCGCTGGCGCAGCCGCTCGCGAAGCTCGCGTGGCGTCGGTCGTAGCGCAATCTTTTCGAGCTCGGCCAGCACGAAGTCGGACAACGACGATCCCTCCATGGCCGCCTTTGCCTTGAGCGCGCGATGCAACTCCGCGGGAACGTTCCTGAGCTGGAGACTCGGCATGTGATCAGGGTCGTCTGCATGCAGTCTACATGTCGAGTTCGCCCTGCCTCCTCTTCGCCGCGCTTTCGCCGGCTGGAACCCGGCGCGCCGCAACCATACAATGCGCGGGTTGTCGGTACTGACCGTCCTCACCAACGCGTTTCCGCTCTGGCTGCTCCTCGCCAGCGGCGTCGCCCTCGTCCGACCCGAGCTGTTCACCTGGTTCAGCGGACCGTTCATCACCGTCGGCCTGGGCGTCATCATGCTGAGCATGGGCATGACGGTGGGCTTCGAGGACTTCCGCCGCATCGGCCGCGAGCGGACCAGCGTCCTGCCCGGTGTCGCGCTGCAGTACACGGTGATGCCGCTGCTCGGTTGGAGCATCGGCTGGCTGCTGGACCTGCCGACGCCGTTCGCCGTCGGCCTCATCCTGGTCTCGTGCTGCCCCGGCGGCACCGCCTCGAACGTCATCGCGTTCCTGGCCCGGGCCGACGTCGCTCTCTCGGTGACGATGACCACGGCCTCCACACTGCTCGCGGTGATCATGACGCCGACCCTGACCGCGCTGCTCGCCGGCAGCCGCATCGACGTGCCCGCCGGGGGACTGCTGCTCGACACCGTGCAGGTGGTCGTGCTGCCGGTGGTGGCCGGCGCCGTGCTCAAGGCGCGCTTCCCCGCCGCCTGCCGCCGCGTGCTGCCGGTGGCGCCGCTGGTGGCGGTGGCGACGATCGTGCTGATTGCCGCCTCGGTGATCGGCGGCGGACGCGAACAGGTCATCGAGGCGGGCGCCCGCCTGCTGCTCGCCGTGCTCTTCCTGCACGCCGGCGGTTTCGTGCTCGGCTACGGCACCGCCCGGCTGTGGACGGGTCGCGAGCAGGCCGCGCGCACCGCGGCGATCGAAGTGGGCATGCAGAACTCCGGACTCGGCGTGGTCCTGGCGCGGCAGAACTTCGCAAATCCGCTGGTGGCCATCCCGAGCGCGATGTCCGCGGTGATGCACTCGGTGGTGGGCAGCGTCGCCGCCGCCATCTGGCGGATGACGACGGAGCGGCCCCACGCGGAGCGGGAGTGATGTCGGCGGCCGCAGCGACGGCGGCGGCCGAAGTACCGCCGGAACCGGCCGGCCCGTCGTTCATCGACGAGCCGGCCGGTCGTGCCGTGCTGGATTGATCGCCGTTCGAGAAGTAAGGAGCTGACCGATGAAGAGGCTCGCACTCGGCGTCGTTGCCTTCACGCTGCTGCTGCGGGCGCAACAACCGGGGCGTGGCGATCCTGGGCGAGACGCTCTACATGAGCACCCTCGACGCCCACCTGGTCGCGATCGACGCGCGCACCGGCAACCTGATCTGGAACCGCGAGGTGGCGGATCACCGGGGCGGCTACAGCAAGACCGCGGCGCCGCTCGTGGTCAAGGATCAGGTCGTGACGGGCATCGCGGGAGGCGAGTTCGGCATCCGCGGCTTCCTCGACTCGTACGACGCCGCCACCGGCGAGCAGGTGTGGCGCACCTACACCATCCCGGGACCGGACCACCCGGACAACCAGAGCTGGTCCGGCGACTCCTGGCGCACCGGCGGATCGCCGACGTGGATCACCGGCTCGTACGATCCGGAGCTCGACCTCATCTACTGGGGCACCGGCAACCCGGGGCCGGACTACAACGGCGAGGTCCGGGGCGGCGACAACCTGTACTCCGACTCGGCCCTGGCCCTCGACGGAGACACCGGCGAGATGGCCTGGTACTTCCAGTTCACGCCGCACGACGTGCACGACTGGGACGCGATCCAGATTCCGGTGCTGGCCGATATCGACATCGGGGGCGAACCGCGGCAGGCGATGCTGTGGGCCAACCGCAACGGGTTCTACTACACCATCGACCGGCAGACCGGGGAGTTCCTCCTCGGCAGGGAGTTCGCGCGCCAGACCTGGGCCCAGGGACTCGACGAGAACGGCCGGCCGATCCGCGTCCCCGGCATGTTCCCCAACGAGGAGGGCATCGTCGTCTCGCCGCCGGCGGGCGGGGCCACCAACTGGATGTCGCCCACCTACAGCCCGCGCACCGGGCTGCTCTACGTGATGTCCTACGACGGCGAGGCCCAGTTCTTCATCCGCGACGAGGAGTACGTGGAGGGCGACCGCTTCATCGGCGGCGGCCAGCAGCAGATCATGCCGGCCGACGAGTACACCAGCGCCGTGCGGGCCGTCGATCCCCGCACCGGCGACCGGCGCTGGGAGTACCGCGTCCAGCCGTGGACCTGGGCCGGCCTGCTCGCCACCGCGGGCGACCTCGTGTTCGGGGGCAGCATCGACGGCTACTTCTACGCGCTCGACGCCGTCAGCGGCGAGCAGCTCTGGTACATGGCGGTGGGGGCCCAGGTGCGCGCAGCGCCGATCACCTATGCGGTGGACGGCGAGCAGTACGTGGCGATCGCGGCCGGCAACGTCGTTTACGCCTTCGGCCTCGACGACGACTGACCACTGCGACGCCGGCGGGCCGACCACGCACCAGTCGGACGACGATGCTGGCACAATGGAAGAGCGGTGAAGGCGGAGACCGACCCGACGAAAGCCCTTCGCCCGAGGAGGTGGCGGCCATGAAGCGGATCCTGACAACGGTGATGTGCATCCTCATCCTGCTTTCCGCGGCGGCGCCGGCGGCGGCGCAGTCGCGCAAGACGACCGGCATCGTGTCTCTCCTGGCGGGGGCGGGCCTCGTGATCGCGGCGTTCGACTACGAGACCGACATCTGCCCCGAGGGCTACAGCAGGCACACCTATCAGCACCAGCCGACGCAGTGCGTCTACGTCAGCCCGGACTGGCCGTTCGACACGGACGTCCGCGACGCGACGACCGAAGCGACGTTCACGCGCCCCAAGCTCGCCTGGGCAGGCATCGGCGCCATCGGCCTCGGCGCCGTGCTTCTGACGCTGCCGGACAACCCCATAACGCAGGATCTCGACGTGCAGGTGTCACCGGAGCGCGTGGCGGTACGGCGGAAGTTCGGCTGGTAGGCGCCGCACGACGGGCCGACTGACGGACCATGCTGAAACTCCCGCTGAACGAGTACGCCGTTTTCTTGTGCCACGCCATTCGGGATTACGACTTCCCGGCCGTCACCTGCAGGTTCGAGCCGGGCCATAACGAGATCGTCGAGTGCACATGCCGCGGGAGCATGTACGTGGTGGAGAGATATATTGGGAACCTGCTGCGCAGTAAAGACCGGAGCGACGTGAAGGACGGACTGTCCAACGTGCTGTACTGGGGATGGGCTCAGACACCCTTGAGGGAATCGAAAGTGTCTCCCTGCTGCCGGGGCAGGGCCGCCGCCGGGAGCATACCGCGTGAAGAGGATCCGCATTACGCTTTCCCGAACACGTCCTCCATGGGAACACCGTCCAGCCTGCCTTCCCGGTACGCAAGAAGCCTCTTCTCCGCTTCTTCGACCCAAACGTCGTCCAGAATTCTGTCCGGCTCATCGAGGCTCTTCAGCAGGCCCTCCACGAGCACGAAACGATCTTCCGGCTTGAGCTTCAAGGCTTCCTCCAGTAGTTCTCTTGCAATCATCATGTTCTCTGCCTTCCTCATCCTGGGCAGGGTACCAGACTTGCGCCGCTGAAGCCCAGGCCAGGTTCGTGGGCAGATCAGGAGCGTCTGCCACCAGTGGTCGTCGGGTCGGACGGGACCCTCGGTGTTGAAGAAACGCATGACTTCACATGCCCCAGACGGTGATCGGCGCGCCGTCCGCCGCCGGATCGCGGCGGAAGATCTTCTCCTCCCAGGTCCGCTCCGGCGAACGGTCGAACACGATCAGGTGACCGGACTCCGCGCCGCAACGATCGAGGTAGCCCCGCGTCTGCGCCAGCCCTTCCGCGATGGTCCGCTCCAGTCCCCGGCGCCGCAGCTTGCACTCCACGACGAACTTGCGCGCGCGCCCGCCCTGCGGCCAGCGGATCAGCAGATCCGTGCGCCCCCTGCCCAACGCATACTCGCGCTCGATGACGCCGCCGCCGTTCACCACCCGCTGCAGGTGCGCCTGCAGCAGGAGTTGCGGGCCCGCCTCCCGATACTGCTCGAAGCGCTGCACCCAGTGCTCGGAATGCTCCCGGAAGAACGTCTGGAAGTCGGCGATCAGCCCCTCCACGTCCAGCGCGCCGTCCGCGCCCACGTACCACGCCCGCTCGTGCGGCAGGCCCGCCTGCACGGCGGCGTTCAGATGGCGCGGCACCACCTCGGCGTAGATCGGGTTGGCGATGTGCGGCGCGCCGCCGGGGTCCTGCGCGATCAATCCCAGGTCGCGCAGGTAGGCGATGTCCTCCTCCGACCACGCCTGCTCGCCGGCGCCGGCCAGGATCGGCTCGATCACCCGCCGCACCCGGTCCTCCCGAAGTCTGCGGGCCAGATCGTCGATGTGCGTGTCGCGCCGCAGGATCAGCCGCTCCTGGGCGTCCAGAACGTCGCCTTCCGCGATCGCGCGGGAACGGTTGCGGCCCACCTCGCTCTTGAAGCAGGCCTCCCGGCACAGCGCGTTCACCAGCCACGGCTGCCCCGCGGTACGGGTCCAGACCGCCGCCGCCGCGCTCGCGGAGAACGCCTGCCCGGTCTCCGCCGTGTGCTGGGCCAGGAGCGCCCGGGTCTCCGCCTCCGTGAAGTCCCCCAGACGTAGTGACTCCGATTTGATGTTGAACGCGCTGCCGCCGAGCACCAGCGTGTCCTGCGCCGTCGAGTGGATGCGATAGTCGCGAACGTCCCGCACGCCGCACAGGATCACGCTGTGCGGAAAGCCGGCGGGCCGCTGGTCGTACCCCGCCCGCAGTTGCCGCAGCACGGACAGGAGCGTGTCGCCGATCAGCGTGTCGATCTCGTCGATCAGAACCACCAGCGGTCGCGGGTCGGCCCGGGCCCACCGGAACAGCACGTCGGTCAACGCGCCGTCCGGACCTTCGGTTTCGAGTGCGGCGCCCCGGAGACGGTCCGGCGTATCGTCGCCCAGGGTCACCCGCGCCCGGCGGGCGAGCTCGCCGAGCATGGCGCGCATCGCCCGCGCCGTGTCCTCGCGAGCCGCCTGCCCTACTTCGAAATCCGCGTACACGCAGCGGTAGTCGCCGCCGGCGTTCAGCAAATCGCGTAACGCCAGCAGCGCCGAGGTCTTGCCCGTCTGCCGAGGCGCGTGCACCACGAAATACGTCTTGTCCCGCACCAGGCCGAGCAACTCGTCGAGGTTCACCCGGTCGAGCGGCGGAATGTGGTAGTGGTCCGCTGCCACAACGGGACCCGCGACGCAGAACTTGCGCATCGTGGACACCTCCCGGCGCCGGTCGCGGCTGCCACCCGGCGTCGCTACAGCAGTTGTCCGCACAGCCTCGCGCCGGCAACCGCCCTCCGGGCGCCGCACGCGACGGTGACGGTCATGGAATCGCAGGTCAGCCGACCGCCCGTACCACCAGGGCCCGCAGCTCCGGCGCGAGGTCGAGGTCGAGCGCGGCCGCTCGGCCCCGCTCCGACATCTTCCGCCACGTCTTCCGCAGAATCCCGACGACCTTCTCGTCCTCGTGCTGCGCCGCGAAAGCCGCCAGGTAGTGGCTCAGGAAGACCAGACAGACCACGTCCTCGAGGAGCTGCACCTCGGGATCGGCCTTCGGCCGCTCCTTGCGGAGCAGCACCTGCACGCGCCTGACGGTGGCATCGTCGTAGCCGACCTCGCGCAGGATCCCGCCCGCGGTCTCGGCGTGGAAACCACCGAGATCGGTCCGCCAGCGACGGTATCCGTCGCGCCCTTCCGGAAAGCTGTCGCGCGGAACGGTCCAGCGCCTGATGTGCTGGCAGCGCACCGCCAGGCGAACAACCTCGGCAGCGTCCGGCGCGAAGCGCTCCAGCGCATCGGACATCCGCTGCGCGTAGAGCAGCTCCTTCGGATGGGAGACGCCGTCCACCGTTTCGACGTTGGGATCCTCGGCGTTCGCGCGATCGAAGCGCGCAACGGCTTCACGGAAGCGCTTCGACGGATCGAGTATCCGGCTCACGCAGTCTGCACCCGTCCATGTGAGAATCGGCGCAGCAGCACCTGTTCGTCAAGCGACGGGCCGGCGGTGCAACCGTCCCACCGGTCGGGGCGCGGCCCGAGCACGAGCATCCGGCAGCGGACAGGCGCCGGCGGCGGCAGGGCCGTCTCTCGATCGAGCCTCCGCCCGCCGACGGCTCAGTCCGCCGCGCCGACGTAACCCGCCTTCTCCAGGTGCAGGATGATCCGCTGCGCGGCCTCGTCCGGGGTCAGCGCCGTCGTGTCGATCGCCAGCTCGGCGTCGGCGGGCGCCTCGTAGGGGTCGGATATCCCGGTGAACTCCTTGATGATGCCGGCCCGCGCCTTGGCGTAGAGCCCCTTGCGGTCGCGTTGCTCGCACACCTCCAGCGGCGTGTCCACGTGGACCAGCACGAAACCGCCGACCGGCTCGATCATCGCGCGCACGTCCTTGCGCACGGCGTCGTACGGCGCGATGGGAGCGCAGACGGCGATGCCGCCGTTCTTGGTGATCTCGGAAGCGACGTAGCCGATGCGGCGGATGTTGATGTCGCGGTGCTCCTTCGAGAAGCCGAGCTCGCTCGACAGGTTCCTGCGTACCAGATCGCCGTCGAGCAACGTGACCGGTCGGCCGCCGAGCTCCAGGAACTTGACCAGGAGGGCGTTGGCGATGGTCGATTTCCCCGATCCGGACAACCCGGTGAAGAAGACGGTGAAGCCCTGCCGCTCCCGCGGCGGGTGGCTCCGGCGCAGCTCCTCGGCGACATCCGGGAAGGTGAACCAGGAAGGGATCTCCCTCCCTTCGGCGAGGCGCTCCCGCAGCTCGGTGCCCGAGATGTTCAGGGTGCGCATTCCCTCGGGAACCTCGTCGACCGGCAGGTACGAGTCGCGCTCCTCGACGTAGACCATCATCCGGAACGGGACCATCGTCACGCCGAGCTCGGCCTCGTGCTGGCGGAGCAGTTCCTGTGCGTCGTAGGGACCGTAGAACGGGTTGCCCGCCGAGTCGCTGCCCGGGCCGGCGTGGTCGCGCCCGACGATCAGGTGCGTGCAACCATGGTTCTTGCGGATGATCGCATGCCAGATCGCCTCGCGCGGGCCGCCCATCCGCATCGCGAGCGGCAACAGCGACAGCAGCGCCGTCTTCGACGGATAGCGTTGCAGCAAGGCCTGGTAGCACCGTACCCGGGTGTAGTGATCCACGTCGCCCGGCTTGGTCATCCCGACCACCGGGTGGATCAGCAGGCTGGCCTCGACCTCCTTGGCGGCGCGCAGCGTCAGCTCCTGGTGCGCCCGGTGCATGGGGTTGCGGGTCTGGAAGGCGACCACCTTCGTCCAGCCGAGCTTGGCGAACTCGGCGCGCAACTCGGCCGGCGTGTGGCGCAGCAACCGGTAGTCGTAGTGGGTCACCGGCTGCACGGCGGTGACCCGCCCCCCGACGTAGCACGGTTGCGTCCGATCGAGCAGGGGCGCGACGCCCGGGTGCTCCGGGTTGGTCGTTCCGAACACCGCCGCGGCTTCCGCCGTACGGTCGGGCCGCCAGACGTCCTCGACTTCGAGCGCGGCCAGCATCACGCCCTCCGCGTCGCGCAGCGCCAGGGAAGATCCGGGCGACAACGAGGACGCCAGCGCCTCCGGGACGTCGAGCATAATCGGCACGGGCCACAGGGTCCCGTCGCCGAGGCGCATCTCCGCGCAGACCCGCTCGTGGTCGCTGCGGCCCAGGAAACCCGTGAGCGGAGAGAACGCGCCGCTGACCAGCAGCTCCAGGTCACAGAGCTGGCGCGGGGTCAGATCGTGAGACGGCCAGTCGCGGGACTCGGCCTTCAGTTCCGCGCCGCGATCGTCGCTGGCGAAGAGATCGACGAGGCCCCCGCCGTGGGGGGCAATCAGGTGGTCGGACACGGTGCGTACTTCCTCCCGGCAGGTGATCGGACAACGTACAGAACCTCGTACTCTAGCACGCGGGCGCGACCGCTCCGCCGCGATCGCCGCGGTCCGGGTGCACGACGAGAGAGTGAGACCCCCGCCGGGAACGACGCCGAATCGCCAGGCTGCCAGTGGCAGGGGCGGTCATCTCACGAATCTGTCGTGCTCCCCCACGGTCCGGGCTGCTTGACGCACGACCCCGCGGCCGGGCTACAATCCCCGGCTTGAGCACCGCGATGACGACACCGCTGGACGTCTGCGCCTGTTGTTGCTGTTGCATGGGGCCCCGAGGGTTCCCCCGCGCCGACGGTCGTACCGCGTTGCACGCCGCTACGTAAACGAGACAGAGCAATACGACGCACGACACGAAGGCCCGGGGGGCAAACGCCCTCCGGGCTTTTTTTGTGCCCGTGAGCCGTGCGTGGAACCTGACGTGACCGACTTCTCCCCTACCGCCATAGGATTCGCCGCCGGCCTGCTGGTCGGCGCCACCTCGACCGGCGGCGGCGCCCTGCTGACGCCGGCGCTGATTCTGATCGCCCGTGTCCCTCCGTCGATCGCCATCGGCTCGGACGTGTTGATCGCCAGTGGAATGAAGCTGTTCGGCGGCGGGTTCTACGCGTTTCGCCGCGAGGTGCACTGGCCGACCGTCGGGCGCCTCGCCGCCGGCTCGGTTCCGGGTGCGCTGGTCGGAATGGCGATCCTCGACCGCATGCCCCTCGACCGGTTGGAGACCTGGCTGACGCACGCTCTCGGCGCCGTGCTCGTGGTCGCCGGCGCGGCGCTCCTGTTGCGCGTGACGCTCGCCGGTCGTCGGCCTCCGCAACGCACGCCGCCCGCGGCGGTGACCATCGGGCTCGGCTTCGCGATCGGTGTCCTGGTGAGCATGACCAGCGTAGGCAGCGGCTCGCTGCTGCTGTGCGTGCTGGCCCTCGGATATCCGCTGCAGGCGCGGGAGACCGTCGGAACCGACCTCGTTCACGCGCTCCTGCTCTCGGTCGTGGCGACGCTCGGCCACGCCGGCGCCGGCCGCGTCGACACCGCGCTGGCCGGCGCCGTGCTCGCCGGCGCCATACCGGGCGTGCTGGCCGGAGCACGGCTGGCAACCGGCGTACAGGAGCGGTCGTTGCGGACCGCGCTGGCGGTCGTGCTCGTCGCCGTCGGCGTGCCGCTGGCTGTTTTCGGGATGTGACCGGCTTTGCATCGCCCTCGAGAAGGAGACGCCTCGTGACCGTCGACGTCGACGTGAATCGTGCACAGGACCCGTACGGCGAAGCGCTCGAACGCTTCGCCGCCGAGCTCGAGGGTCGCCCGGCCGCGGACGTGCTGCGGTGGGCCGCGGGACGCTACGCGCACCGACTCTCGCTGGCGACCGGATTCGGTCCCGAGGGTTGCGTGCTCATCGACCTGATAGGACGCGCGCGGTTGCCGATCGATCTGTTCACCCTCGACACCGGCCTGTTCTTCGAAGAGACCTACGCCCTGTGGCGCGGCCTGGAGAGACGCTACGGGCTGACGATCCGGGGTGTCGCGCCGGAGCGCACCCTCGACGAGCAGGCGCGCGCGCACGGGGACCGCCTCTGGGAGCGGGAGCCCGACCGCTGCTGCCGGATTCGCAAGGTGGCGCCGCTGGAAGCCGAGCTGGCCCGCGTCGACGCCTGGATCACCGGCATCCGGCGCGATCAGACGCCGCAGCGCGCCGCCGCGCGGGTCGTGCAACGGGACGCGAAGTTCGGGATCGTGAAGATCAATCCGCTCGTCGACTGGACGAAGAAGGACGTCTGGCGCCATATCGTGGAATGGGACGTGCCGTACAATCCGCTGCATGATCTCGGCTATTCGAGCATCGGCTGCCGCCCCTGCACGAGCCCGGTGCAACAGGGGGAGGACGATCGAGCGGGCCGCTGGCGGGGCAGCGCCAAGACCGAATGCGGATTGCATGGCTCCGCGACGGTCCCGTGCCGAGGAGTAGCGTGATGCACCTCTATCCCGCCTTCCTGAAGCTCCACGGCCGGCGGGTGGTGGTGATCGGGGCCGGGCCGGTCGCCGCATCGAAGCTGCGCGGGCTGCTCGACGCGGGAGCCGACGTGACCGTGGTGGCGCCGGAGTGGGTTGCCGAAGCCGCCGCGGCGGACGTGACGCGGGTCGAACGCGAGTTCCGCCCGTCCGATCTCGACGGCGCGTGGCTGGTCGTGGCGGCGGCGACCCCGGCGGTCAATCGCGAGGTGGCGCGGGCGGCCGAGGCGCGGCGCGTGTTCGTCAACGCGGTCGACGACCCGCCGAACGCCAGTCTCTACCTGGGCGGCGTCGTGCGGCGCGCGGGCGTCACCTTCGCCGTCTCGACCGACGGGCGCGCGCCGGCCCTGGCCGGCCTCCTGCGCGAGGGTCTCGACGCGATCCTGCCGTCCGGCGAGCTCGAGCGCTGGCTGCTGGAGGCCGACCGGATGCGAGAGCGGTGGCGGGCCGGGCAGGTACCCATGGAGGCGCGGCGCCCCGAGCTGCTCGACGCACTGATCAAGCTCTATGCGCGCGGTACCGACGACGGCGGCAGGCAGTCCGCGGCGGCGACACCCGGGGCATCGACGTCATGACGGCCGGCAGCAGACCACCGGGGACCGCATCCGACAGGCCGGGCTTCGTGTCGCTGGTCGGCGCCGGCCCCGGAGACCCGGAGCTGCTGACGCTCAGGGCGGCGCGGCGTCTCGCCGAGGCGGACCTGCTGCTGTACGACGGGCTGGTTCCGGCCGAGGTCACGGCCCTGGCGACGCGCGCGCAGCACTTCAGCGTGAGCAAGCGGGCCGGCAGCCCGTCGATCGACCAGGAGACGATCCAGCAGGTGATGATCCGCGGGGCCCGCCGCGGGAAGCGCGTGGTCCGACTGAAGAACGGCGACCCGTTCCTGCTCGGGCGGGGCGGGGAAGAGGCGCTGGCGCTCCGTGCGGCCGGCATCCCGTTCGAGGTCGTTCCCGGTGTCACCGCGGCGGTCGCGGCACCTTCGGTGGCGGGCATTCCGGTGACGCACCGCGGGCTCGCGGCCGGATTCACGGTGGTCTCGGGGCATGCCCCCGCGGCGTTCGAACCCATTCTGGGCGCGGTCGCGCCCGGCTCGATGACGGTGATCGTCCTGATGGGCCTGCGGAACCGCGACCGCATCGCCGCGCTGCTGCTGGAGCGCGGGTGGCCCGCGCCGACGCCGGCGGCGATCGTGCTGGCCGCGTCCACGCCGCGGATGCGGCACTGGACCGGGCGCCTCGACGAGCTCGGCGCGGCGCCGCTCGACGGCCCGGCCGGTGAGCCGGGCACCATCGTGGTCGGCGCGGTGGTGAACCTGAGCGCGCGTATCGGCGGGACGGCGCTGCCGGCGCGCACCGCCGAGGCCGTCGCGCTGCCGACCGAGCACTTCGACGAGACCCAAACGAGCAAGGAACGTGTGAGATGACCTGGAAAGAAGCACTCGGCGATCGCATTCCGGCGGAGCTCGGCGCCGAGATCGACACGTTCGAGCGTCAGATCGCGCTCCGGCGGCAGGGCAAGATCGACGAGAAGGTGTTCGCCGAGACGCGCCTCCGCCGCGGCGTCTACGGACAGCGCTACGACAACGGCCAGCGCAACGACGGTACCGGGCCCAAGACCTTGCCGTATCCGTCGAACGGTCTCACCAAGGGTCCCGAGACGGTCTGGGACGCGCCCGGGATGCAGCGGATCAAGATCCCGATGGGCCGACTCGCGCCGGACCAGATGGACACCCTGGCGGATCTTGCCGAGGAGTACAGCGACGACGTCTGCCACGTGACGACCCGGCAGGACATCCAGCTCCACTTCGTCCACCTCGACGACACGCCGGACCTGATGCGCCGGCTCGCCGCGGTGGGCATCACCACGCGGGAGGCCTGCGGCAACACCGTCCGCAACGTGACCGCCTGCCCGCTGGCCGGCGTCTGCCGCGACGAGACCTTCGACGTCACCCCGCACGCCGAGGCGTGCATGCGGTTCCTGCTCGGCCATCCGGACGCGCAGGACTTCGGCCGCAAGTTCAAGGTGGCGTTCTCCGGTTGCCGCGAGCACGCCTGCGGTCTGGTCTCGATGCACGACCTCGGCCTGATCGCGGTCACCCGGACCATCGACGGCGCCGAGCGGCACGGCTTCGAGACCTACGTCGGCGGCGGTCTCGGCGCGGTGCCGCACCAGGCGAAGCTGTTCGACGAGTTCCTGCCGGTCGAGGAGCTGCTGCCGATCGCGCAGGCCATCTCGCGCGTCTTCGCCCGGCTCGGCGAGAAACGCAACCGCGCGCGGGCGCGCATCAAGTTCCTCGTGGCGCACCTGGGCCTGGAAGAGTTCAAGCGGCTCGTCCTCGAAGAGCGCGCCGCGCTGCCGGACGACCCGCGCTGGACCGCGCATCTGACCGGCGCGCCGCCGGCCGCCGAGCAACCGCTCAAGCCGGCGGCTCCGGCGAACGGCGGCGGATCGAACGGCTTCGAAGGCTGGGCTCGCACCAACGTCTACCACCAGCGCCAGAGCGGTTACGCCACCGTCACCGTCGCGCTGCCCCTCGGCGACCTGACGGCCCACCAGATGCGCCGCCTGGCCAGCCTCGCGCGGCAGTACGTCGGCGGTGCGGTACGCGCCACGGCCGAGCAGAACATCGTGCTGCGCTGGGTCCGCGAGGCGGACCTGCCCGCCCTGCATCGCGAGCTGTCGGCCGTCGGTCTCGGCCGGGCCGGCGCCGGGACCCTCGCCGACATCACCGCCTGCCCGGGCACGGACACGTGCAAGCTCGGCATCGCCTCGTCGCGCGGCCTCGCGGCCGAGCTCACGTCGCGGCTCTCCGAGCGCGCCGCCGCCGGAGCGTTCGACCCGGCCGTCGAGGGCCTGCGCATCAAGACGAGCGGCTGCTTCAACTCGTGCGGCCAGCACCACATCGCCGATCTCGGCTTCTACGGGGTCAGCCGCAACATCGGCGGCTACGCGGTGCCGCACTTCCAGGTGGTGCTCGGCGGCAAGTGGCTCGACAACGCCGGCGCGTACGGACTGGCCTCCGGCGCCGTCCCGTCCAAGCGCATCCCGGAGGTCATCGAGCGCATCACGGGGCGCTTCGTCGCCGAACGGCGCGAGGACGAGTCGTTCCAGGACTACACCCGCCGCATCGGCAAGCGCGCCCTGCGCGAGATGTTCGCGGATCTGGCGACCGTCCCGCCCCACGACGACGATCCGTCGTTCTACTCCGACTGGGGCGACCCGCGGGAGTTCACCCTCGGCGACATGGGCGTCGGCGAGTGCGCCGGCGAGGTGGTCTCGCTGACCGAGTTCGATCTCGCGGCGGCCGAGGCGCGGATCTTCGAAGCGCAGTCGCAGCTCGAGGAGCACGCGTTCGCGCGGGCCGACGAGCTGGCCTACGGCGCCATGCTGCTCGGCGCGCGGGGGCTCATCAAGACCGAGTTCGTCGACATCGGCGACGCCCCGGACGCCATCGTGCAGGAGTTCCGCACGCGTTTCTTCGACACCCAGGTCTTCTTCGACAAGTACGCCGGCGGCAAGTTCGCCATGTACCTCTTCCGCCGGCACGAAGGAGGCCCGAAGCTGAAACCGGACGCGGTGCATCACCTGGTCGAGGAGGCACAGCTCTTCCTGGAGGCGTGCCACGCGTGCCAGGCGCGTCTCGCGGCGCGGCCTGCCGCCGGGATGCCGGCCGCCAGGACGCCGGCCGCCGGGGCGCAGGCTGCCGGGACGCAGGCCGCCGGGACGCAGGCCGCGACACAGGGGCAGGGCCGATAGATGGGATACGATGCCGCGGCCCTGCAGCGGTTCAGTCTGAAGATCTTCGCGGACCCCGCGTCCGCGGGCGCCCCGCGCACGATCATTCCGGTCTTCCACCGGTGGATCCAGGAGCACGCCGTGCCCGGGCTGCTGATCGACGTCGCCGACTACACGCACCTCGTCGACGGCCCGAGCGTGCTGCTCGTGGCCCACGAGGCCAACTACGTTCTCGACGAGACGGCCGGGCGGCCGGGTCTGTCGTACACCCGCAAGCAGCCGCTCGAAGGCGCGTTCGGAGACCGGCTGGCGACCGCGGCGGCGGCTCTGATTGCCGCGGCCCGCCGCCTGGAGCAGGACACCTCGCGCATGACCGGCGGCGGCGTGACGTTCCCGGGCAACGAGATCGAGTTCGCAGCCAACGACCGCCTGGCGGCGCCGAGAATCGCCGACACCGAGAGCGCGCTGCGAAACGAGCTGGCCGGGTTCGGCGCTCGGCTCTTCGGCGGCGCCGACGTGGAGGTCCGACCGCTGGATGACCCGGCCCGCCTCGGCTTCTCGCTGAAGACGGCCGAGACCATTACGCTCGACACGCTGCTGTCCAGGTTAGAGTGAGACTGGAGCACGAAGGCCCGGCGCCAAGCCCAGGGAGACGTCGATGCTGTCCAGCTTCACCATCGAGAACTTCAAGAGCTACCGCGAAGCCACGCTGAAGCTCGCGCCGTTGACGGTCCTGATCGGCGCAAACGCATCGGGCAAGAGCAACGCGATCGAGGCGCTGCGCCTGTTGTCGTGGATCGCGTCGGGCAACAGACTTGGAGCACTTCGCTACGCATCGCAGGACGAAGACCGCGCAATTCGGGGAAAAGTGAGCGAACTCGGGTTCCGAGGTCAGCGTGCCTTTTCGCTGTCCTGCAAGACGACGGCAGCCGACTGGAATCGCTACTCCATCAAGCTGGACGTACGGAACGACGATGAGCTCCATATCTCGGACGAGCGCGTCACAGGACCTTCCTCCACCGTGCCGCTTTTTGAGGTCGTTACCCCGTCGACGGGAGCCTTGGGTGACATGTTCGTCGCGTACAACAACTTCGCGCGCGGCGGCAAGAACCACAGATAACCTGCAGCGACCAGATGACGGTGCTGTGGCAACTCGTCAGCCCGGCGCGTTTCTATCGCGGTCACGCGAAGGCGGTGGAGACGATACCAGCCACCACCCGTCGGATTCACCGGCAACTCTCCACCATTACGCCACTCGACCCGAGGCCGTCGTTGATGCGAGGCTACAGCTTCAAGAGCGAGCAGAACCTGACCGAGAGCGGCAGGAATCTGTCGGGCGTCCTCTATAGCCTCTGCGGGACTTCGGAAGTCAAGGACGAGTTGCTGGAGTTCATCCGAGCGCTACCTGAACAGGACATCAAGGAGATCGACTTCATAGAGACACCGCGCGGCGAGGTCATGGTTACGCTGTCTGAGACGTTCGGTGGAGGCAGCAGAGAGTACGATGCCACGCTCCTTTCCGATGGAACGCTGCGCGTCCTCGCGATTGCGGCCGCGATTCTGTCAACCCCTCCGGGCCTCGTCGTGATCGAAGAGATCGACAACGGCGTGCACCCCAGCCGAGCCGCTCAACTGCTGAATCAGGTGTCCCGCATCGCGAAAGCGAGGAATCTGCGTGTGCTCATCAGCAGCCACAACCCCGCCTTGTTGGACGCCCTTCCAGACGACGCTGTGCCCCATGTTGTCTTCTGGGGTCTTCCGCAGAATCTGTGGGCAGAATGGAGAACCGGTAGGGCAGCGTCAG
>WTFV01000048.1 GCA_011523845.1 Acidobacteriota bacterium
TCTGCTGCGCCGCGGTCGTCAGGCCGACCTCCGGGCGGTTCATCTTGACGCCCGGGATGAGCTGCGCCGTCGACTGCAGGTTGCGGCCGGTCGGGATGGCGTCGAGCACCTCGCGGTCGAGCACCTCCGCCTGGCTGATCGACTGCACGTCGACCACCGGCGCCTCGCCCGAGACGGTCACCGTCTCCTCGAGGGCGCCGACCGACAGCACCGCGTCGACGGTGGCCGTGAACCCGGCCGGAAGCTCCTGCTCCTCGACGAGGACGGTCGAGAAGCCGGGCAGCGTAAACGTGATGTTGTAGGTGCCGGGACGCAGGTCGACCAGCAGGTAGCGGCCCGCGCCGTCGGAAATCGCGACGCGGCTGCCTTCGATGAGCGCCGGGCTGGCGGCCTCGACGGTGACGCCGGGCAGGATGCCGCCGGTGTTGTCGGTGACGACACCGGTGAACTGACTGGCCGGCTGCGCGAACGCCGCCGCCGGCACGAGAGCCAGCGCGGCCAGCGCAACGACGGCCGTTGATGAACGTCTCATGGTTGGGTCCTCCTCTGACGTGTTCCGACGACTCTCGCGCCGCGACCGTTCACGCACGCGACCGGGTCGCCCCCCCGAGCCTCTGCCCGGAAGACCGAAGACCGTTGCCTCGACTCCACGCAAAACGCGTTCCGAAGACCCTGCCCGAGCGGACTCGACCGCCCGACGAGCTCCTGGGCGAGTCCCGACGGTGTCCCTGTCCGCTGCCGCCGGGACACCCACCGACCCGCCGCAACCCGCACACCCGCGCGAGATCCAAGTAATCCGATCCGGATTCCTGGATCGACGGGGCGGCTAGCGGCGCATTCAACTATGGGTTCCGACTCGCTGTCAAGGCGGGGAGCGCCGATCAGGCGGCCTGCATCGCGTCGGACGGCAGGCGGTACCACGAGACCCGACCGGCCTCTATCGCATCCGCGATCCGATCGTCGATGCGCAGACTCGCCACGACGGGATGGCAGGGATGTTCGGTGAACCGGGTGACGAGCGCCGCGTTCCGCATCGCCCGGGAAGTGTCGCGGCCGTTCGCCGTGCAGGAGACTTCGACGGCTACGTATTGGATGCCGCCCCGCTCGTCCTCGGCCTCGAACACCAGATCCGCTTCGACGGTGCTCTGAATCTCGTTCGAGTGCATCGCCGCGCCGGCGTCTCTGGCGAGATCGAACAGATCGGCGCCGCCGAGAAGACGCCGGTCTCGGAGCCCGAGGGATCGCGCGATCAATCCGACGCGCCGTTCCGCGACGCTTCTGGCGTGCGCGCCCCTGAGGATGCCGATGTCGTCTCGCATCGCCTGCCGCTCGGCCGCCGCCGCCTCGAACCGCTTGTCGATTGCTTCGAACCGCCTGTCGATCGCCGCGAACTGCTTGTCGATCGCCGCGAATTGCTCGCGCGTTGCGGCAATGAAGCTTGCGAGCTGGGCAGGCATCTCGAGGAGCTCCCGCGACAGAAGCCGGGACCGGAGCGCGTCACGCCATTCCGGGTGTTCGTCGAGTACCCGAACGAGGTCCTCTATCGTATCGATCTGCATCACTGAGCCCCGAACCGGCGGCTCGGCAGCGTCCGCGTCCCTTGCCCTGCCCAGTGGCAACCGCGGCTCCATAGCCCGCCGGGACCCGCCGGGAGCTGACTCCAAGCCTTCTCACTATAGCACGGGCCATACCCTCGGCCCCCTCGGCCCGCGGATCCTCCCGGCCCACTCCAGCCACCACCCCGTCACGGGATCGCGCCCGCCGGCCACGGCGTGCGGCTCGGCCTGCCCTGCTCGTAGAGGCGCAGATTCGCAGCCAGCCGCGGCACGGCGTCCCGCATGCCCTCCGCCTCGGCGGCGGCGACGAGATCGCGCTGCACCCCGGCCGCCTCGGCGTAGCGCCCGACCTCGGCCAGGGCCATCGCCATCGTCTCGCCGAGATCGATGGTCCGCTCCCCTCGGGACGCAATCTGCTCCACGAGCCGCATCGCGCGCCGGCCGTCCCGGACTTCGGCGTCGGGTGCGGCGGCCAGCAGCCGGGCCAGCGCGTGCGGGAAGATCGACGCGCCGGGGAAGGCCTCGAGCCCCGCGTCCAGGCGGTCGCGCGCCTCGCGGTAGCGCCGCATCTGCACCAGCGCCATCGCGGCGCCGAAACGCGCGTCCGCCACGTCCGGGTCCATGCGCAGCACCGTGCGGTACTGTTCGAGGGCCGCCGCCGGCTCGCCGGCCCGTCGCAGGCTGACGGCCAGCCGCCGGCGCACCTCGCCGTCGGTCGGCTGGTAGCGGAGCGCCGTCTCGAAACGCTCGATCGCCGCGCGGTGCCGCCCCTCCCCCTGCAGCAGCACGCCGACGCTGTAGTGGACGGCAGGGAAGTTCGGCGACTCGCGCATCACCCGCTCGAACTCGGCCGTGGCGCCCACGACGTCGCCCATCACGTAGAGGGCCGTGCCCAGCCGATGCCGCAGCGCCGGGTGCTCCGGATCGAGCTCCAGTCCCCGGCGGAACAAATCCACCGCCGCGCTCCACTCCTCGCGGTCCAGCGCCTCGTTGCCGCGCGCCTCGTAGGCGCGGGCGCTCTCGATCAGCGCATCCACCTCGGCCAGCAGCGGGTCGGCGGGGCGCAGCGCCGTGCTCCGCCGACGCCGCAGGTGCGCCGCGGCCCGGGCCTCGTCGCCGAGAGCGCGGTACGCCATGCCGAGGGGATAGTGGGCCGCGGCAGCGGTCGGGTCGCGCGCCAGGATCTCCTCCAGCAGGTCGACCGCCCGCTGGTGGTCCTCGCGCAGCAGCGCCGCGCGGCCGAGTCCGTAGCGCGCCGCGAGAGAGTCGGGCCGCAACGCGAGCGCCTGCTCGAAGAACGGCCGCGCCGAGACCGGGCGGTCCTGCGCCAGGCGAATCTCACCCAGCCAGACGAGGGCCGCCACGTCGTCCGGCCGCAATCGAAGCACCGCATCGAACAGCTCCGCCGCCCCGGACAGATCCCCCGCCTCGCGCCGCAGGTGGCCGAGGTAGTAGAGCCAGCGAGCGCCCGCCGGCGCCGCCGCCGCCGCCTCGCGGAAGCAGGCCTCGGCCGCCTCCGGAAGGCTCGCGGCCATCAGGATCATGCCGAGCGCGCCGCGAGACGCGGCGGGGTCGTCGGACCCGGCGGCCGTAGCTTCCGCGGAGCCGGTCACCGCCGACTGCCGTTCGCGGATCTGCGCCCGCACCGAGGCGCCGAGGCGTTCCAGGTCGGGGAGCGCGGCTCCGCAGGCAGGCGCTCCCGCCGGCGCCGTCAGCGCCGGCGGCGCGGCCGGCGCCGTCTCGTCAGGCGCCGCGCACGCGCCGGCCAGCACCGTCGCTCCACACGCGAAGATCCCTGCCGCCGGTGCGCCGAGCCGCCGGCGAACGTCCTCGCGAAACCGGTTCAACTCCAGCCCCGCGCGTGGAATAATGAGGACATGGACATCTCGCCGTGGATTACGCCCGCCCTGCTGATCGGGCTGTTCGCCTGGATGCGCATGGACCTCCGCGACCTGCGCCGTGATCTCAACGCCCTGCGCGCGGACATGAACAAGCGCTTCGACAGCGTCAACGACAGCATGAACAAGCGCTTCGACAGCGTCAACGACAGCATGAACAAGCGCTTCGACAGCGTCAACGACGGCATGAACAAACGCTTCGACAACCTGAATGGCGAACTGGCCGACCAACGCGAACGCATGGCCAGGCTCGAGGGTGCGCTCGAAGGCTTCCTCGCCGGGCTGCGCGACCGCAACGCGGCCTGATCCGACTCCGGCGCCCTCGCGGTTCGGGCGCATCCACACGGGGTCACGAGCCGGGTTGCGCAGCGGCCCCTACCCCCGCGCGCAGCGTCATCCAGCGGTCGATCTCCACGTCGCGCCACTCCTCCACCGTCCCGTCAGGCCACTGCACCCGGACCGTCGGCCGCGCATCCGAATCGCCGAGCCCGATGACCACCCGCGGGTCGTTTGCGGAGGCGTAGCTGCCGTCCGAGCGCACCCGGCGCCAGAGCGTCGGCACGCCGTCGCGAACCACCGCCACCCGCGCCCCGAGCATGTCGCGGCCCCCGGACCCGGCGAGCCGCAACCCGAGCCAGCGGCGGCGTTCCCCCACCTGGTTGACCAGCAGCCGCACCGGACCGGCGTCGTTGCCCACCAGCACGTCGACGTCGCCGTCGTTGTCGACGTCGCCGAAGGCCGCACCGCGCCCCGTCTCCGACAGCGCGAATGCCTCCCCCGCCTGCCCGGACACGTCCGCGAACCGGCCGTTGCCGAGGTTGCGGAACAGCGTCCGGCGCTGATCGTAGGGGAACTGCCCCGCCGGGCGCCCCGGGAGCGCGGTGATCGTGCCGTTCACGACCAGCACGTCCAGCCAGCCGTCGTTGTCGAAGTCGAACCAGGTGGTCCCCCACCCGGTGTAGGCCAGGCTGCCGGCGCCGAGCCCCGAGCCGGTGCTCCGATCCGCGAACGTGCCCGACCCGTCGTTGACGTACAGGTTGTTCCCCTGGCCGTTCAGATGGGTCATGAAGAGGTCCTCGTCGCCGTCGTTGTCGAAGTCGGCGGCGTCGACGCCCATGCTCGCCTCGGTCATCCCCATCTCGCTGAGCGCCGCGCCGGCGAGCAGGCCGGTGTCGCGGAACGTGCCGTCGCGCTGGTTGATCCAGAGCAGGTTTTCGGTGCCGTCGTTGGCGACGTAGACGTCGATCCACCCGTCGCCGTCGAAGTCGGCGGTGGACACTCCGAGGGCCGGCCCGAAACGGCCGCCGACCAGCGCGGTCTCGCTCACGTCGGCGAAGCGGCCCTCTCCGGTGTTGCGGTACAGGTGGTCCGGCGTTCCCCCGTAGGTCTCGGGCGGGCAGTAGTCGCGCGCGTCGGCCAGCGTGCCGCACTCGATGCCGCTCTCCAGCGTGTAGTCGACGTTGTGGCCGACGTAGAGATCGAGCCAGCCGTCGCGGTCGTAGTCGACGAAGGCCGCCGACACGCCGAACCCCGCAGTCGGGCCTATGCCCCGCTCGGCCGCCGCCTCCGTGAACGTGCCGTCGCCGCGGTTGACGTACAGCGCGTCCGGGCCGTAGTTGGTCAGGAACAGGTCCGTCCAGCCGTCGTTGTTCACGTCCCCGGCCGCGACGCCGAGCCCGTAGCCGTCCGCCTCGATGCCGCTCTCCGCCGTGACATCCGTGAACCGCAGCCGCCGCGCGCCGCCCGGCCCGAGCGCCAGGTCGTTGCGGTAGAGGCGCCCCCGGAGCGGGCCCGGCCCCGCCGGCGGGATGAGCGCGTCCTCCGGCTTCAGGCCCGCGTCGAGCATCCGACCCTGGACGAGATAGACGTCGAGGTCGCCGTCGTTGTCGTAGTCGAAGAGGCCGACGCCGGGCGGGAGGAGCTCGGGGTAGTGGAAGCGGCCAGCCGCGCCGTTGAAGTGCACGAAGTCGAGGCCGGACGCCGCCGCCTCGTCGGTGAACCACTCGCCGGCCGGCAGATCGGCGGCTCCGGCCACCGCCGACGGGTCGTTCGCACCGGCATCGCCGCCCGACTCCGCCGCGCACCCGGCCGACAGGAGAAGCAGAAGAACCGCACGCAGCGCGGCGAGCGAGGAGAGACCGTGGATGGTGCTCACGAATCCTGACACGCCATCATAGCCGAGACGTACACGAAAAGGGCCGGAAAGCCCCAGGCTCCCCGGCCCGTGAAACAGTGCGTCACGCCTCGCGCGCGACGCGAACGCCCGCTCGGCGGCCTACCAGTGCAGGTGCGTCGCGAGCTGCAGGAAGCGGCGGTTGATGGTCCGCGTCGCGTTGCCGAGACTCCCGCCGAACGTGCTGTTGAAGCGCGTGATCGGGAAGTAGTTCGGCAGGTTGTAGATGTCGGCCTGGATGTCCCAGCGCATGCCGTTGGGCAACTGGAAGCTCTTGCGCACCGAGACGTCGATCTGCGTCAGCGGGTCGGCGAAAAGGGAGCCGGGCGGCATCAGCGGAATCGAGAGCCCCTGGGTGCGCGTCACGCCCTGGGCCGCGAAGTCGGCCACGGTCGTGTTGTAGTTCACGTTGCCGATGTAGGCGTGGACGTCGTCGAACGTCGTCCCGCCCTGGTTCGTGCCGCCGAAGTTGTCGGTGCCCTGGATGGCCATCTCCTGCGCGGGGTAGAACTGCGCCGACCCGCTCAACTGGATTCCGCCGGGTAGCGGCACCGTGCCGGAGATCTTGAAGTCGTGCAGGAACGGGATGCTGTACTGCGACGCGTCGCAGTACAGCATCTTGTTGGGATCCTCCGGCTGGTCGCAGCGGTTGAGGATGGCCCGCTCCATCGACCAGCCGCCGAAGATGGTCGCGCCCGCCGCCAGCCGCGCGTTGAAGCCGGCCTCGAAGCCGTTGTAGACGTCGGAGTTCGCGCTCGAGTTGCGCATGAACCGATCGGTGCCGGTCAGCCCGCGCGCCTCCGGGTTCAGGTTGTAGATGGTGAGCGTCGGCGGCGCCGCGACCCCGCGCGTCGAACAGGGGAAACCGTTCGGGGCCATCCCGGTGGCGGCGCACGGATTGGGAATGGTCAGCGGCGTCCAGTCGGCGTGGGTCACCCCGCGGCCGTACTGGATGATGGGATCGAACGACTCGCGCCGGTACCAGTTCACGTTGACCGACAGCCCGGTCACCAGCTCGCGCTCGACGCCCAGGTTCATCAGGCTGACCCAGGGCCGCTCGACGCCGTTGGGGTCCTCGGTCGGCACCGAGCCCGGCAGGCCGAACGCGGCCGACACCGGGAAGCCGATCTCCCAGTCCTGCACGTAGTCGTCGCCGTTGGTGCCGCCGTTGTGCGCGGTGCCGGCGGCGCCGACCGTGTGCGTGTCGGCCATGCTCGACCCGAAGGCGACGGCCGGATCGAAGCCCATCGCCATCAGCTCCTGCCGCGTCGCGCAGCGCGTGTCGTCCATCGGACTGAGTGCGCAGTCGAACCAGTTGCGGTTCTCGCCCGCGTGCGTGACCGCGTTGAACTGCCGCGCATAGCTGGTCGTGTTCGAGCCGTTGTAGCGGCCCCACGAGAACTTCACCGCCGTCGACGCGTCGCCGAACAGGTCGTAGGCCATGCCCAGGCGAGGCGCGATGTCGTTCCAGTTCGGCAACTGGTCGCGGCCGGCCACGCTGAAGTACTCCACGAAGCGGTTCTGCGCGTGCTCGGTCGCGCGGTTGCGCCCGCGGTTGATCTCGTAGCGCACGCCGAGGTTGAGCGTCAGGCGATCGATGGTCCAGGTGTCCTGGGCGAAGATGCCCATGTCGGTCTGGTAGTCCATCGGCCGCCAGATCGGCGTGTTCGACACCCGCGCCTGGTACGGCACGCCGTCCCGGTACCGCTGTTCCCAGAGGTCGGCGTTCATGTCGTGGGAGCGGTCGTGGATGCCCCAACTGTTCATCACGCCGAACTTCATGTTGTGCGAGCCGGTGACGTAGGACATCGCGACGTTGTAGTTGAACCGCTCGGGCGTCTCGTGGACGTAGCTCCAGTTGCCGCGGTCGCGGAAGTTGGCGCTGACGTCGTTGCGGCGCACGATCTGGTACCACGGATCCATCGTCCCGCCCGACTGCAGGGCGATGGCGGCCGGGTTGCCGACGTGGTAGCACGGCGTGCTCGGGCAGAACGGCACCGCGGCGGAGGGCCGCGGCTGCCGGAGCTGCTGCGCCGGGCCGTAGGGCGGCGAGTCCTGACGCTCCTCGTAGCTCCAGTTCTCGACGTTCGACGAGTAGCCCGCCTCGAGCAGCAGCCGGCTGCTGATGGTCGAGGTCCACTTGGCCGAGCCGGTGTAGTAGATGGGCGAACCCTGGTGGTTGGGCGCGGTGGCCGGGTCGTCGCCGGCGCCGTGCGGCCGGAAGCGGTCCTTGAAGATGCGGTCCATGTAGGCGGCGAACTTGTTCGACGCATTCGCCTGCCAGGTGAGACGCAACAGGCCGCTGGTGATGGTGTTGGCGTCGATGCCGGACAGCAGCTCGCGCCCGTCCTGCCCGTCCAGCTTCACGGGACTCGGATCGAAATAGCGCGGCCAGGTGCCGTCCATGTTGCGGTAGAAGCTGCCGGTGATCGGCTTGTCCACCTGCCACCGCCGCGAGCTCATGAAGAACCAGAACTTGTCGCGCACGATCGGCCCGCCGTAGGCCGCGTTGAGGTCCCAGAACAGGGTGTTGCCCTCGGACGACGAGGCGCGGTCCGCGATCCCCGACGGCACGCTCGTGTGGTCCGCGGCCAGCGCATCGCTGGAATACCCGGTGTAGAACTGCCCGCTGTAGGTGTTGCCGCCCTCGCGCGGGATCATGTTGATGCGCACCCCGCCCCCCGAGGTCTCGGCGGTCATGCCGCTCGTCTCGTAGGTCATCTCCTGGGTGGCCAGCTCGTTGTGGTAGTTCTGGATGCCGCCGTCGCGGTCGGTGCCGTTGACGAGCTGCCCGTCGACGGCGACGCTGACCTGCCGCCAGCTCATGCCGTGGGTCATCATGACGGTCTGCTGCGCCGCCGTGGACAGGCCGACCTCGGGCCGGTTCAGCTTGATGCCGACGATGAGCTGCGCCGTCGACTGCATGTTGCGGCCGGTCGGGATGGCGTCGAGCACCTCGGCGTCGAGCACCTCCACCCGGCGGGTCGACTGCACGTCGACCACCGGCGCCTCGCCGGAGACGGTCACCGTCTCCTCGAGGGCGCCGACGGAGAGCTCCGCGTCCACCGTGGCGGTGAACCCGGCCGGGAGATCCTGGCCCTCGACCAGGACGGTCGAGAAGCCGGGCAGCGTGAACGTGAGCGTGTAGACGCCGGGCCGCAGGTCGACCAGCGTGTAGCGCCCCGCGCCGTCCGTGATGCCGACGCGGCTCCCCTCGATGAGCGCCGGCGACGACGCCTCGACGGTGACGCCGGGCAGGATGCCGCCGGTGTTGTCGGTGACCTCTCCGGTGATGGTGCTGTTGGTCTGGGCCAGCGCGCCGGGCGCGAGCGCCAGAGCCGCCAGCGCGACGACGGCCGTGCATGAACGTCTCATACGGTGTCCTCCTCGAACGCGAGTGCGACGAACGACGGCGCCGATGGCCGCGAAGGCCTCGACCGGCACCCGTAGCCGGGCAGTCAACACCGTCACGGCGCGGATGTCAAGGAGCTGCACGCAAGACACGTGCCGCCGTCCGGCACGCGGGCCGCAGCGCCGCCATTCCCACAAGTCGCGCTTTCACAGCGAGTTACGTTCGGCAGTGGTCCGCCTGCAACGTTGGCCTCCCATCCAGGGAATCGGGCGCGCGATCCAAATCCTGGTAGCAGGCGCGCTCGGACAGACCGGCACGCCACCCGGGGGGCGCGGCGACCGTCGACATTACGAATGCATGCATGTATATTCATGCTGTCATGCCTGCATCTCAGATTACGGTGCGCGGCGTCGAGCCGGACCTGTCGGAACGACTGCGCACCATCAGCCGGGAACGCGGCGAGAGTCTGAACAGCACGGTCCTGCGCCTGCTGCGAGACGCGGTGGGAGTGGATGCCCGCCGCAAACGCCTGGACCGTTACGCCGGTTGGACGGCGGACGAAGCGGCAGCGTTCAACGCCGCGCTGCGTGCGCAGCGGGTGGTCGATCGTTCCTCGACGAGCCGTTCGTCAGCGTGCTGGACGTGACGACCGCGACGGTTCGCCACTACGCGCGCATCTTCGCCGCGCTGCGCCGTGCCGGGACGCCCATTCCCATCAACGACGTGTGGATTGCGGCCGCGACGATGGCGTGCAGCGGACACCTGCTGACCTTCGACGGGGACTACGCCCGCGTCCCGGGTCTCGATCACACGCTCCTTCTACCCTCCTAACCCGGAGCCGGCCGCCGTCTGCCGGAAAGAAGAGGGGCCGGGAAGCGCCCGTGCTTCCCGGCCCCTGAAGGCGTCACGCGCGTGACGCGCCGTGCATTGCCGTCGCGACTACCAGTGAATGTTCGTCGCGAACTGCACGAACCGGCCCTGAATCGTGGACGACGCGCGGCCCAGCGAGCCGCCGTAGGTGTTGGTCCCGTTCAGGATCGGCTGGTAGTTGATGATGTTGAAGAGGTCCGCCTGCAGGTCGACGCGCATCCCGTTCCCCAGCGTGAACGTCCGCCGGACCGAGAGATCGACCTGCGTCAGCCGGTCGTAGAAGAGCTGGCCGGCCGGCAGCAGCGGCACGCTGATGCCCTCGGTCCGCGCGATGCCGAGGTTGTCCATCACGTTCGCGGGCGTGACGTTGTAGTTGATGTTGCCGGCGTACGGCCGCGCGCCGGCGAGCTCGCCGCCGCGGTGCGTGCCGCCCCACTGGTCCTGCGAGCCGCCCGCCACCGCCTCCTGGGCGGGGTAGAACTGCGCCGACCCGCTGATCCAGAAGCCGCCGGGGAGCGGGAAGTTCCCCGAGATCTTGAACTCCTGCAGGAACGGGATGCTGTAGGCCGGCTGCGTGATCGGCACGCCGCCCACCATGTCGTTGCGGCCGCGCGGGTCGCAGAACATCAGGCGGTTCGGATCGTGCGGGATGTCGCAACGAACGAAGACGTTGCGCTCCATCACCCAGCCGCCGAAGAGCGTGCTCCCGTTGGGCAGGCGGGCGTTGAAGCTGGTCTCGAAGCCGTTGTAGACCTCCGAGAAGTTGTCCCCGGTCGGCGTGTTCTGCACCACCCAGTCGTCGGCGATGCCCGCCGCGTCGGGATTCAGGTTGAACACGCTGATCTGCCCCGGCACCAGGCCGCCGCTCTGGTTGCACGAGAGGAACCCGCGGTTCGGATCCGAGGCGCACGGGTTGTCCATGAGGAACCCGGTGTAGTCGTTGAACCCGAGGGCGCGGTTCACCCGCAGCACGCTGTCGTAGGTGTCGCGCCGGTACCAGTTGAAGCTGGCCGAGAAGCCCTCGAACAGCTCGCGCTGGACGCCCACGTTGAGCACGCTGACCCAGTTCCGCTCGACACCGTCGGGATGCTCCACCGGGCGCGACGCGAGGCCGCCGAAGTTGGCCCGCAGCGGCGGACCGATCTCCCAGTCCTGCGCGAAGCCGTCGCCGTTGGTGCCGCCGTTCCAGACGGTGCCCTCCACGCCGACCGTATGCGCGTTCGCCGTGCTGCCGCCGAACGCGATGCCCGGATCCAGCTCCATCCCCATCAGATCGGCCTGCGTCAGGCAGGCGCGGCCGTCGAGGCTGGCGCAGTCGACCCAGTTGCGGTTCTCGAGCTGGTAGGACACCGGGTTGAACCACTCGGCGTAGGTGAACGTGTTGGCGGCGTTGTAGCGGCCCCACGACACCTTCAGCGCGGTAGAGGCGTCGCCGAATACGTCGTACGACAGACCCAACCGCGGCGCGAAGTCCTTCCAGTTGGGCAGGTTGCGCCGCGAGGCGAAGCTCTGCGCCGCGACGAACCGGCCGGTCTGGGTGATCGTGGAACGGGCGCCGGGCGCGACGCTCGGCCCCGCCTCGTAGGTGTGGGCGATCATCTGCTCCCAGCGCAGGCCGAGGTTCAGCGTCAGCCGGTCGATGGTCCAGGTGTCCTGCGCGAAGATGCCCATGTCGCGGGCGTAGTCGATGCCGGAGATGACCGGCCGGTTCGTCACGCGGGCGAACTCGGGGACGCCGTTGCGGTACATCTGCCGCTCCAGATCGCCGTTGCCGGTGCGGTACGACTCGTACGGACCCCAACTGTTGTTGGTGCCGATCTTGATGTTGTGCGAGCCGGTGACGTACGACAGGCCGATGTTGTAGTTGAACCGCTCGACCCGCCACGTCTCCCGGCCCCAGTGGTAGCGGTCGCGGAACCCGGTCGACTGGTCGTGCCGCAGGATCAGCCCGTACCAGGGATCGATGGTGGGGTTGAACTGGTCCGGACCGCTGATCTGGGCCGCGTGCCCGTAGTTCTCGAAGCAGGGGGTGGCGTGGCACGGCAGCCAGCCGGCCGCCCGGTCCTGCGTCAGGTCCTGGCCGAGGGCGTTGACGCCGCCGGGCGGGTCCTGCTGGTTCCAGTTCTCGACGTTGGTCGAGTAGCCCGCCTCGAGCAGCAGGCGGCTGCTGAGCGTCGAGGTCCACTTCGCGCTGCCGGTGTAGTAGATCGGCGAGCCCTGCCAGCGGCCCGCGGTGGCGATGTCGTCGTTCGAGCCGTGGTTGGCGTAGCGCTCCTTGAAGACCCGGTCGATGTGCGCCGAGAACTTGTTGTTCTGACTCGCCTGGTAGGTCAGCCGGAGCAGGCCGCTCGAGATGGTGTTCTCGTCGACGCCCGGGAAGCGCTCGGTGCCGTTCGTGCCGTCGAGCTTCTGCGGATCGGGGTCGAACCAGCGCGGGGCGGCGAAGTACCAGTTGTTGGGCACCGACCCGCTCGGGTCGAAGCGCCAGAAGCTGTTCGTCACCTTCTTGTCGATCTGGAAGTTCCGGACGCTGCCGAAGTACCAGAACCGGTCGCGGACGAGCGGCCCGCCGTGCACCAGGTTCATGTCGTACATCATCGCGATGCCCTCGGTGGACGTCACGCCGCGGTTCTGCACCTCCTGCGACAGGCTGTCGAGACCGTCGCGCTGCAGGCTGTCGTGGCTGCCGCCGAACCAGAGCTGGCCGCTCTGCTGGTTGCCGCCCTCGCGCGGGACCATGTTGATGCGCACCCCGCCGCCCGACGTCTCGGCGCTCATCCCGCTGGTCTCGTACACCATCTCCTGGTTGGCCAGGTGGTTGTGGTAGCTCTGGACGGCGCCGTCGCCGCCGATGCTGTTCATGTTCTGGCCGTCGACCTGGATGGTCACCTGCGACGGGCTCATCCCGTGCACCGACATGTAGGTCTGCTGCGCGGCGGTGGTCAGCCCCACCTCCGGGCGGTTCATCTTGATGCCGGTGATGAGCTGCGCCGTCGACTGCAGCGTGTTGCCGGTCGGGATGGCGTCGAGGATCTCGCGGTCGAGCACCTCGGACCGCGCCGTCGTCTGGACGTCGACCAGCGGCGCCTGCCCGGAGACGGTGACCGTCTCCTCGAGGGCGCCCACCGACAGCTCGGCGTTGACGGTCGCCGTGAAGTCGGCCGGCAGGTCCTGCCCCTCGACCACGACCGTCGAGAACCCGGGCAGGCTGAACGTCAGCGTATACACCCCCGGCCGCAGGTCGATCAGCGTGTAGCGTCCGGCCCCGTCCGAGAAGGCGATGCGGCTGCCTTCGATGAGCGCCGGGCTCGCCGCCTCGACGGTCACCCCGGGCAGGATGCCGCCCGTGTTGTCGGTCACCAGGCCGGTGATGGTCTGGGCCATTGCGGTACCGGCTCCCATGGATAGAGCCAGCGACGCCGCGACGACCAGAATGGAACGTCTCATGGTTGTCCTCCTCTTCTCTTGAAGTTGGATGCGACGAATTCCGGAGCCGGAGGCATCGGGGCCCCCTGCATGTGGCCGCCATGCGCCCGCGGCCAGCGCCGCACCCGTCGGCCTCCATGCGGACCGGATCGCGCCGATGTCATGCATCTCCGGCATCGTCGCCCGCGACGGCCCGCCATCGCCATGAGGAAAAGCAAGGAGGATGCCACCGACCGGCGATCCCGTGCGAGTCTTCTCACGCCTTCAACAAGTTGCGTCTTTGCAGTCACTTGCCGCGTGCTCGGGTGCGCTGCGGCCGCAGCCGGTCGGGGTCGTTCCGAATCCAACGAGTGGTAGCGGGATCCAAGATTCCGGTAGGCACGGGCCGAACGCGTCGACCGTCACGACCGGACCGCCGCGCTCGCGAGCCGCCGGGCCTCCTCGACCCAACCGTGGTAGGTCTTCCGCAGGTCGACGAGGAACGCCCGCACCTGCTCCCGGTCGCGCGGGTCGGGCAGGACGTCGGACACCTTGAACGGCGGCTTGATGACCGCCGCGCAGACCGTCGAGTGGATCCGGCGGTCGAAGTGGGCGACGGCGATCGGCACGATCCACGGCTCGGGGTCGACGCTGGCGGCCAGGCGGAAGGCGCCCGGCTTGAACGGGCCGGGCGAGTCCTCGGTCCAGTAGCTCGTCCCCTCGGGGCTGAGGATCAGGTTCGTGCCCCTTCTCAAATGGGCCCCGGCGGTCTCGAAGAACTCGTCCTGCCGGCTCCGCCGCTCCTCCGGCGTCTCCTCGATCCGGTCCGACTCGTGCGTGTAGACGGCGATGTGCCCCAGCCGGTCGTAGTACGCCTGGTGGCCGTACTCCGAGCCGCGGCTGTGCCGGACCACGCGGATGCCGCCGTCGCCGTAGCGGCGGTCGAGGATCATCGCGCTGACGAAGTGGGAGTCCAGGGTGAGCTGGAAGTTGTTCGGGAGCGTGTTGTGCTCGTGGTTCTTCAGGTGGTTGAAGATGAAGATCTGGCCGGGCGCCGGCGGCAGGTGCTCCTCGCCCTCGATGACGTAGCGCATGCGCCGGAACGCCTGCTGGAAGCCCCTGGCGCACAGCTTGCGGACGTCGCGGGCCGGCATCTGCTCGGGCGCGGTCACCACCGCGTGGTAGACGCGGCGCAGCGCCTCGAAGAACTCGTGCTCGCGCTTCACGTCGCGCAGCATCTCCCGGCACAGCTCCGCCAGGCTGCGCTCGAGCGCGTCGCCGCTCGCCGCCATCCGCTCGATGATCGCGAACGCGTCGCCCACGGTGAGCTGGCTGCCGAGCAGGTGCGGCACTTCGTGCAGCGGCGAGTGCACGCTCAACTGCGTGCAGCTCTGCTCCAGCAGGTTGCCGACGGCCAGCCGTTCCTTCTCGAAGCGCCGCGAGATGAACAGCGCGCGGGCGGCGCGCAGATGCATCGAGACCAGCCACAGCACGCGCCGGACCAGCGCCAGGGCCAGCTCGGGATCCTCCCGCAGCGCGGGATCGAGCCGCTCCGTGTCGATGCGGTAGACGGTGCAGTCGCGCGTCGCCACGACGGACGCGCCGTGCGCGTCGACGCCGGGAAGCCCGGCCAGCGCCACGACGGATCCCGGCTCCGAGATCGTGCGCAGCGCGAACGCCTCGCTGGTCGCCGGGGGGCTGTGGTTCAACGCGACGCGGCCGGTGGCCAGCACCCACAGGCCGGGCTCCGAGCTTCCCTGCTCGACGATCGGCTCCCCGCGGCAGAAGTAGCGGCTCTCGACGGCCCCCGCGAACAGGCGCAGCCGAGCCTCCTCCAGGGGCGCGAAGAACGCCGAGCGGCGCAGCAGCTCGCCGAGCGGCGGCGGGGCGCGGTTGTAGGTCTCCTCCTCCCCCTCGTCCTGCAGCGCCCGCGCGAAGTTCACCGGCGTGTGCGAATAGATGGTCAGACGCGCCCGCATGTCGGCGAGGCGCTCGAAGCACTGCCGCAGGATCGACTCCAGGAAGACGACGCCGAGCCGCGGCTGCTCCTCGAACAGCGCCGCCAGGGCCCCGTGCTCGAACCGCAGCGCGCGGCACGGCGTGGTGCAGACCACCGTGGTGGCGTAACGCCGCAGGTCGCGGAATCCCGACCAGCCGACCGCCGTCCAGGGGCTCGATCGCTCGCCGACGTCGAGATCCTCGTTGCCCTCCTCGAGGCGGAGCTGGACCCGGACCGCTCCGTCGGCGACGAAGAACAGGTGCGCCGCCGGGGCGAACTGGCGCGTCATGACGCCGCCGGCGTCGAAGCGGCGTTCGTGGGCCAGCGCGGCGAGGCGCTCCCACGGCAGGCCGCGGTCCGCGTCGAGCCACGCGGACCCGCCACGGAGGAAGGCGGTACACTCTCGGCGCATGTCCATCGCCGGACACGACTCTACAACGCTTCGGGCCACCCGTCCCCCGCTCACCAGGCGCCCCGACTTCTTCCCCTTCTGGGCCGAGACCCTCGCGGCGCTCGACGGCATCCCGGCGAACCCGCGTCTCGGAATGGCCGTCACCACGGCCGAAGGCGCCCATCTCACCCCGGTCCGCTTCACCTCGTTCGGGGGCTGCGACATCCAGGGATTCCTGGCCACGCTCGACGATCCGACGACCACCCCCGCCGGGGCGGACCCCGCCGGGCTGGCCCCCACCGCGACCGCCCCCGCCGGGCGGGATCCGAGCGGGGCGAGTCCGGCCGACGCGCCCCTGCGTCCGCTCGTGGTGACGACCCACGGCTACAATTCGCAGACCAACCCCGTGCTCGAAGCGCGCCACACCGCCGCGTGCGGCGCCGACCTGTTCTGCTTCGACGTGCGCGGCTTCGGGCTATCGCGCACGAGCTGCCCCGTCGACCCCGCCGGCCACGTGGTGACGGGCATCGACGATCCGCGCGCGTCGATCCTCCGGGGCGCGGTCTGCGACTACGTCCGCGCCGCGCAGGTCGCCCGGCTCCTCGGGGCGGGCGGCGGGCTCACCGTCTTCCAGGGGCGGAGCTTCGGGGGCAGCCTGGCCCTGATGGCGCAGGCGATCGCGCAGGACGCGGACTATCTCGCCGTCTCGGTGCCGACGTTCGGGTGGGCGGAAGGACGGCGGCGTCTGGTGAAGGCGGGCTCGGGGCTGGAGGTCAACCACTACCTCGCCCGGCACGCGTCGGCGGAGGCGGCGGTGATGGCGACGCTCTCGTACTTCGACCCGGTCAACTTCGCGGCAAGCGTCGGCTGCGCCTCGATCGTCGGCGTCGGGCTGCGCGACGACGTGGTGCCGGCGCCGACCGTCTACGCGGTCATCAACCACATGCGGCCGGCGCCGGAGGTGTTCGAGCTGCCGGTCAGCCACACCCGGGAGCCGGAGGAGCGGCACTGGGCGGAGTTCGACCGGCACTGGACGGCCCGCGTGGCCGCCCTGGCGCGTCAGTACTCGTCGTAGCCTTCGGTCAGCTCGATGTAGGTGCCGGCCGGGTCCGTCAGGAACGCGATCTTCAGCTCGACGCTCTCGACCTCGCGGTACTCGACGTCGAACTCGATGCCCTTCGCCTTCAGCTTCTCGCAGAAGGCCTCGAGGTCGTCCACCTCGAAACCGATGTGATCGAGGGCGCGTCCGCGGGTCGGCGCGGTCGGCACGTCGGACCCCGCGAAGCTCATGTTCATCCCCGGCACGTCGGTCGTCGTCTGAATCCGGCCGCGCGGACGGATGCGAAGGTTGAAGACCTCCGAGTACCAGTCGAGCAGCTCCTCGTGCTCCGGCGTCCAGAAATGAATGTGGTAGCCGGCGATCGGGACGTGCAGCGACGGGTCCTCCTGCAGCTCCACCCAGACGCCGTCGGGGGCCATGACGTAGGCGTTCGGCATCCCCTCGGCGCCGGTGAACATCCGCCCCGCCTCCATGCCCGCGGCGGTCCAGCGCTCGACGAACTCGGCGGTGTTGCGCACCTTGAAGCCGAAGTGGTTCATCACCGAGCCTTGGGTCGGCCCGGTCGGCTCGCGCTCGCTCAGCGCGATCAGGAAGTTCGGCAGCTTGACGGTGGTCAGCGGGCCCTTCTGGACCACCTCGCCGTCGAACCACTCGACCCAGATCTTCTTGTGGGCCTCGATGTCGGTCACGTTCAGGTGCACGTGGCCGAACGTGATGCCGTCGGCGTTCGGCGTCGCGAGCTGGGCCGCGGCGGGCGGCGCGACGGCCGCCGCGAGCGCGAGGGCGAGGAAGGACGTCGGCAGCAGCCTCATGATCGATTCTCCTTTGGCGGCGCTCTGCGCGGAGCGGCATTGCCCGCGCCGTTCGCGGGGTCTCACGGCCACGCGCGACCCGACGGGCACGGCGCGACCTCAACGGGCGCGCCGGGACCTTCGCCGATGCGAACCCTACGGCGCAGGCTCCTAGTGTATCGTGCTCCGGGAGCGGCGGACAGCAGCCGGGAACCGCGAGGAGGAGCGACATGGCTGAGAGCATGGACCGGCGCGGGCGACGCCCCGGGAACGTGGCGGTGACACTCGGTGCGACAACCGCGCCATCCGCGAGGCGCTACAGGCCCACGGGACGCCCCGGGAACGTAGCGGTGACACTCGGTGCGACGGCGTTGTGGCTCGTCCTCGCGGGCGCCGGCGCGGCGGCGGCAGGCGCCGGTACGGGAGAGACGCCCGAATCGACCGGCGCGCCGGCGCCGGCAGGCCAGGCGGAGCAGGCGGCGGCGGACGTTCCGCGCTTCCGCGTCGATCCCTTCTGGCCGACGCTGCCGGACGACTGGATGCTGGGCCAGGCCGCCGGCGTGGCCGTCGACGCCGACGACCACGTCTGGCTCGTCCACCGGCCGGGCACCCTCGACGCCCGCCAGCGCGGCGAGGAGGGCATGTGCTGCGACCCGGCGCCGCCGGTCATCGAGTTTGCCGCCGACGGCTCGGTCCTGCGTTCCTGGGGCGGCCCCGGCGAGGGCTACGACTGGCCCGCGAGCGAGCACGGCATCCACATCGACCACGAGGGGCACGTCTGGATCGGCGGGAACGCGGCCGACGACGCGCACATCCTGAAGTTCACCGCCGACGGCGAGTTCCTGCTGCAGATCGGGCGCCCCGGACAGAACCGCGGCAGCAACGACACCGAGAACCTGGGCCGGCCGGCCGGGATCCGCGTCGATCCGGAGGCCAACGAGGTCTACGTGGCCGACGGCTACGGCAACCGGCGCGTCATCGTCTTCGACGCCGACACCGGCGAGTACAAGCGGCACTGGGGGGCCTACGGGGAGCGCCCGGACGATTCGGAGCTGCCGCCGTACGACCCGGACGCGGAGCCGATCCGGCACTACCGGAGCCCCGTCCACGACGTCGCTATCGCCGACGACGGCCTCGTCTACGTGGCGGACCGGACCAACGACCGCCTGCAGGTCTTCCGCAAGGACGGCACGTTCCTGCGCGAGGCGTTCGTCCGGCCGGAGACGCTCGGCAGCGGGTCGGTCTCCGGGGTGACGCTGTCCGTGGACGCGGACCAGCGCTGGTTGTTCGTCCCCGACGGCACCAACAACGTCATCTGGATCCTCGACCGCGCGTCCCTCGAGGTGGTGGACCACTTCGGCCGAATGGGCAAGTACGCCGGGCAGTTCTACCGGCTGCACAACGTCGCCATCGACTCGCAGGGCAACCTCTATACGACGGAGGTCAACGTCGGCCAGCGGATCCAGAGGTTCGACCGGCTGGACTGAGAGTCTGCAGCGCCGGGCACGGTACTGGCACGGACGACGCCGGACAAGAGTCTGCGGCGCGGAGAATGGGGCGCGGACGACGCTTGACAGTCCGTGGTGAACCCCGCGTCGCACCGAGAGCGGCGAGGAGCCCGGCCGACAGCGACGAGGGAGCATATTGGGCATATTCGACCGAGGAGCAACGCCGTCACACGGGATGCATCGCCGCTCGAATACAACGGCGCCTTGTAGAGCGGGCGACGCGCGCCGCCGCACGTGACGGCGCGTTGCTGCGGGTGACGGTGTGCTGCCGCGCGCCCGGCGGCACGCGTCGCCGCCGCGGGTCGAGAGGCGCGCGCGGGAGCCGCTCAGTCGTCGTTGCGGTCGCGATCCAGCCGCAGGATGAACCACAACGCGAAAGCCGCGAAGCCCAGAACGACGCAGACAGCCGTGGCGGGCACGACCCAGCCGAAGGTGACGCCGGTCTCCATCGCGTCGATTATCCTACCCGGAACAGGATTCGGACCAATCAGCATGAGCGACACGCAGCCAACCGCCAGGTTCTTCGTCGGCCAGATCGTCCACCACCTGCGGTTCGACTACCGCGGCGTCGTCTTCGACGTCGACCCGGCGTTCCAGGGCAGCGACGAGTGGTACGAGCGGGTCGCCCGCTCCCGCCCGCCGAAGGATCGTCCGTGGTACCACGTTCTGGTGGACGGCGCGGAGCACACGACCTACGTGGCGGAGCGGCACCTGGAGCCGGACGCCGGCGGCGATCCGATCCGCCACCCGCTGCTGCAGGTTCTCTGCGGAGCGTACCGCGACGGGCGCTACCTGCCGCGCGACGCCGTGCAGTAACCGGCCGATTCGGGCCCCGACCGCAGTTGCCAGCGACCGATGCCGCCCGCCCGCCGCCGCAAGCGTTCGAAGGACCGGCGCCCCGGCGCTTCTCCGCCGACGCCTCCGCAGCCGGTCGCGCCGGCGGGACGCCTCTTCGGCATCCCGCTGGGGCTGGCCCTCGCGCTGCTGCTCGTCTCCCTCGTCCCGCGGGTCCAGGCGCACGCCGTCCTCGCACAGTCGTTCCAGGGCGCCGCGGCCGCGCTGCTGGCGTGGCAGGCGGCGCTGTTCCTGTTGCGCCGGCGGGACAACGCCGCGCCGGAAATCGACACGGTCCTGCGGCCGCAACACTACGTGCAGGCGGCCGTACAGCTCTCGGTCTTCGCCTACTGGGGCTGGTACTGGCGGCCGGTCTACGACCACGCCTGGCTGCTGGCCGGGCAGCTTCTCTTCGCCTACGCCTTCGACCTGCTGCTCGCCTGGTCGCGGCGCGAGCGCTACACCCTGGGCTTCGGGCCGTTCCCGATCATCTTCAGCACGAACCTGTTCCTCTGGTTCCGCGACGACTGGTTCCACCTGCAGTTCCTGATGATCGCGGTGGGATTCCTCGGCAAGGCGTTCGTGCGCTGGGAGCGGGACGGGCGGCGCGTGCACATCTTCAATCCGTCCGCGTTCTCGCTCGGGCTCTTCTCGGTGGTCCTGATCGCGACCGGCACGACGCCGCTCACCTGGGGCGAGGACATCGCCACCACCCTGACCCTGGCGCCGCGCATCTACCTGTTCCTGTTCCTCGCCGGCCTGGTCGTGATGTACCGCTTCGCCATCACGCTCGTGGCCGGCTCCGCGGCAATCGTGCTGTTCGGCCTGAGCGCGCTCTACGCGGCGGCCACCGGGGTCCCCTACTTCATCGATTCCGAGATCCCCACCGCGGTCTTCCTCGGCCTGCACCTGCTGGTGACCGACCCGTCCACCTCGCCCCGCACGCCGCTCGGGAAGACCGTCTTCGGCGTGCTGTACGGCGCGGGCGTCTTCGTCCTGTACTCGCTGCTCGGCGCGTTCGGGGCGCCCACGTTCTACGACAAGCTGCTGTCGGTGCCGCTGCTCAACCTGAGCGTGCGCTGGATCGACCGGCTGGCCGGCGCGCTCGAGGCAAGCACGTCACTCGGGCGTGTCGCCGCGCGCATGGCCCGCCCGAACGCCAATCTCGCGCAGATGGCGGCCTGGATTGTCTTCTTCGCCGCCATGACTCTGATCGGCGCGACCGACGGCCGGCACCGGGGCGACACCGTGCCGTTCTGGGAGCGGGCGTGCGCGGAAGGACGGCCGCAGGCCTGCGAGCGGCTGCTGCAGATCGAGGCGTCGTACTGCGCGGACGCGTCGGCCTGGGCCTGCAACGAGCTCGGGCGGCACTACACCGACGGTGCAATCGTCGCGGCGGACGCGGCGCTGGCGCTCGACTACTTCGCGCGGGCGTGCGAGCTGCGCTTCCGGCCCGCCTGCCTCAACCTGCTGGCCGAGGGCGGCGCCTACCAGGCCCCGCCGAAGACGCTTGACCTGCGGCTGCTGCTGCGGGAGGGAGAGCGCAACCTGATGGAGATGTCCGAGGCGGATCTACAGGCCCGGGCGTGCGCGCACGGCTGGGCGTTCGCCTGCGAAGAGGCGAGGCAATAGATCCGTGCGTGCCCAACTTCCAACACGGCACTCCTTGGGAGCCCATGGCAAGAGCCCCGCGGCATTCGAGCGACGATGCATTCCGCGTGGACTGCGTTGCTCCTCGGTCGAATATGCCCAATGTGCTCCCTCCTCGCGCGTTGCCACGCGGGCGCCGCGCCGCCCTCGATGCCACGCCGCGTTTCACCGCGGGCTCCTGGCGCTCGCACCCGCGTCGCCGGCGGCGAGGCGCGCCTCGACCGGGACGGAGCACTGCAGATCGCGCTCGCGGGGGTTCCGGCAGGCGGCAGCCGCCGCGCTGGCGCTCGTCCTCGCGGCCACGGCCGCCTGCGAAGGCCCTCCGCCCGGATCTCCAAGTGCGCCGTTGCCGCCGCTGCCGGAGGCGCTCGACGGCTTCCGCGCCGATGCCTGGTTCCTCCCGGACGAAGATTCTCTGGGCTTCGTCGAGATCCCCGGCGGACCGTTCACCATGGGCAGCGACCCGGCCGCCGACCGCCGGGCGTTCGAGAACGAGCGGTGGTCAGTCGGGCAGACGCAGGGCAGCGTCGATCTCCCTGCGTTCGCCATCGGCCGCTACGAGGTCACCGTCGCGCAGTTCCGCGCCTTCGCCGACGCCTCCGGCGCCGCGATGGAAGCGGAGGCCCTGCGCGGCCCGCCGGACCATCCTGTCGGCTCCGTCTCCTGGCCGGATGCGCTGGCCTACTGCCGGTGGCTGGAGGAGACGCTGCGAAACTGGCCCGGCACGCCGCCGGCCGTGCGCCGCTGGCTCGACGCAGGCTGGCGGGTCACGCTGCCGAGCGAGGCCGAATGGGAGAAGGCGGCCCGCGGTACGGACGGGCGCGTCTACCCGTGGGGCGACGCGCCGCGGCGCGGCCGAGCCAACTTCGGCGGCGCGGACGGCCCGACCCCCGCCGGCAGCTTCGACTGCCCGGAGTGCCCGTTCGGCCTCGCCGACATGAGCGGCAACGTATGGGAGCTCACCCGCAGCCCGTACCAACCGTATCCCTACGACGAGAGCGACGACGCCGGGGACCTCGCGGCCGACGCGCTCTTCGTCATGCGCGGCGGCTCCTTCACGGACCCGGAGGGCAACGTGCGCGCCGCCGTACGAGGCGGCGCCGACCCCGGCGTGCGGCGGCCGTTCATCGGCTTTCGCGTGGTCATCACGCCGCCGTCTTCATGACCGCCGGCGGCGACGCCCGCGGGTACCACGATTCGCAAGTCCGCCCCGGACGGCCAGTGCTCCGCCCGGTGCGGGTCACGCCGCGCGGGGCTTGACCTCCCGGTCGATCGTCCGGCGCAACGTGCGCTCGGCGATGTCGAGGTCGTAGCGGACCTGGAGGTTGATCCAGAACTCGGGCGAGGTTCCGAAATAGCGCGCGAGACGCAACGCCGTGTCGGTACTCACGGAGCGCCGGCCGCGGACGACTTCGTTCAGCCGCGGCCGTGGAACACTGAGCGCTCTGGCAAGCGCGTATACGCTGAGGTCGAGCGGCGCCAGGAACTCGTCCCGCAGGAACCGACCGGGATGCACCGGCGGCAGCCGGCGACCCGACGCCACGTCGGAATAGTCGACGGCGCGGCGATCCACGTCCTCACGAGTGATGGTCATCGCTCCGTTCTCTCAGTGGTAGTCGACGATCTCGACGTCCCAGGCGTCACCGTCGCGCCACACGAAGCAGACACGCCACTGATCGTTGATGCGAACCGAGCACTGGCCCTGGCGGTCACCACGCAGGGCCTCCAGACGATTGCCCGGCGGGGCTCGCAGATCATCGAGCAGAATGGCCGCATCGATCGCCAGCAGCTTCGATCTCGCACGCGACTGAATCCCGACCGGCAAGCGGCGAACGGCATGACCCGCGAAAACGGCTGCCGTCCGCTTGTCGGCGAAGCTCCTGATCACGATCGAGCGTAACGCTATTCGTTACGTTCGTCAAGACGGCGACATTCCCGGCACGGATTTTGCCGCATACAGGTCCATCCCGTCCGGTCAGGAACTGGGCGCCCACATGGGGAACCGCAGGCGAAACGGTGTCCCGCTGGGAGAACGGCAGAACACGGATCGGCGCGCAGGCGGATCGCCTTCTGCGGCTCATTGTCCTCCACGCGCGACCCGCGGAAGCGTTCGACCTGGCGGATCTCAAGGACATCGGCAGGGAGACCCCCGCTGAACTGCGGGCACGCCTCGTCGCCGGAACTACCGGCTGGACTGCGGAGGCGGCGTGACTGGCCGTCACGTCGACTCCGGGCGGCAGTCCACTACTGCGCCTCGGCGGCTCCCATCTCTCCAAGACCTTCCCTTCTGGCCACGAACGAAGCGCAGTCGCGGCTGACGTGCTCGCGTCCATCTCTCGAACGATGAGGTCACCGGGCTCGGAAGTTCAGAAACGAAACCGCATCCCGATGCCGACGTGGGAACCGCCCGCGACCGGGACCTCGCGGTGACCGCCGCCCACGGACAACGGAATCGACTGGGCGGTTCTTGCAAGGATCCCGACCCCGACCCGCTCGGCGATGCGGAAGGTGAAGTCGAAACCGTAGTTGTAGCCGGCCAGGCGGTGGGTGACACCTCGAGTCGACACGCCCGTAACCATCGGCTCCGGAACGTAGTCGTCCCCAGGAAGAGGCTCGACCTCGGTGATCTCGACGTCCGTCACACGTGTCCGACGAACGCTGAAGAGCGACGGCCCCGCAAAGAACGCCACGTCGAGCCGGTCGGTGACCCGAACGATCCAACTGGTCTGCAGGTGGTACCCGAGCTGTTCGTGTCCGAGATAGACCACCGTTCCCCGGCGCGCGAAGAAGTCGACACTGTCGATATCGGTGCGGCTGGCCCGACCGAACCGCGACACCGCCAGACCGAGAGAGAGACTCCGCCCGACCGGCATGCCGCCGCCGACGTCGAACGCCGGTCCGCCCGGCGTCTCGTAGTCTACCCGGTATCGTTGGGTGGGATCGGATGGCGGGTAGCTCAGCGTGTCGTGGACTCGCCGGTTGCCGGACGCCTGTGAGACCGCGTTCACACTGATGAACCCGCGATCGAACCCGCGGTCCTGTGCGCTGCCCGGCACGGGCCAGAACAGCAGAATCGTCAACAGCAGGGCCTTGATCGTCTTCACTGTTCCCTCCCTCCAGGTGCACATGATCGCGTGCATGCGTCGCCCGTCCATACCCCGAACGGCACCGGTGGCAGAATGCCCTCGCGCGGCGGCGCGGAAACGCCGGCCTCGGCTCTCGGGCCTGGATTGAAGGGCGTCCTTTCGAGCGTCGCCTGAACGTGGCGCGGCAGCTTGAACGCCGCGCCGGTCAGCAGGTCGATTCCGAACGCGAACGCCGCGGCCTGCGGGAACACATGCGCCCACTGCCTTCCTCCAATCGCCTGACCGGCCATCAGTCCCGTCATCACCGCGTACCCGGCATCGCCCCACAACCAGTTGCTCGGGGAACGCCTGACCGGCAGGTCGACGGTTGCGAAGCCCTCCTTCCGGAGACGGAGGGCAGAATTGCGCTCGCGGCGTGGGAGATCGACGAACGTGGGAGTCACGCCCACCACTTCATCGTCGACGATCACCTTTGCCCCGGGTGGGTCGGAAGAGACGGCCACGACCTGAGTGCGGCCGTTCATGAGGCTGGCGCACGCCGTTGAGAAGAGCGGGCAGCACGCAAGAACGCAAAGCGCGCTCGCGATCCGCCGAACCTTCAGCATCCTCCCTGGTGGAAATGCAAATCGTGTCGACATGGTCTCTCCCCCGTCTGCGCCACCCGGTCTCGCCGAAGACGATCCGCGGCGCCGAACAAGCGGCATGCAGGCAGGATGCCAGGCGGCGTAACGGAAGGCTCAAGTTACATTCCTTCAATGGGTTACTCGTCAGGCGCGGCAGGCGGAGCGAGAATGAACGGCCGCCATGAACGCCAGGTACAAGGCCATTGCACGTACATTCACCTGCATTCACTGCACAACCACACCGGCGTCGCGGATGGACTCGCCGGCAAGCGCCGGTCTGACGTGTACGGCCCCGAGCGGAGGATCGTTGTCGACGCGGCGATCAGGATGACGCTTCGGATCCGTTCTTCAACCGCGCGAGCAGCTCCGGGTCGACGTGCCGCTTCACCGTCCGGCGGTCGAGCTGCAGGCGGCGCGCCGTCTCCTGATAGCTGCCGGTCCGCGCATAGACCAGCGTGCAGTAGCGCCGCAGGAGTTCCTCCGCGGTGAGGCCGCCCTCCCCCAGCTCCGCCGCAAGATCGTCGGCCGGCCCGCTTGCGGGCGCCGCAGGCGGCCGGTACTGCTTGCGCACGAGTACGTTGCGGACGCACTGCTCCAGCTCGCGGACGTTGCCGGGCCACGGGTAGTCGGGACCGAGATCGCGCTCGACGCACGCCAGCACCTCGTCGGCGAGCTCGGCGGCGCCGTCGGGGCCGACCACGCGCTCGCTGACGAACACCACCAGGTTCCGCAGCTCGCCGGGCGCATCCCGAAGCTGTTCGCGCAGCGACGGCGTGACGATCAGATCCGAGCAGAGGCGGTAGTAGAGATCCTCGCGGAACCGGCCCGCTTGCATCTCGGTCGCGAGGTCGCGGTTGGTGGCGGCGATGAGCCGGCCCTGGAAGGCACGCGGCGCAGTGTCGCCGATACGCGAGAACTCGCGGGTCTGGAGCACGCGCAGCAGCTTGACCTGGATCGCCGCGTCGATCTCTCCCACCTCGTCGAGCAGCACCGCGCCGAACGGCGGGCACGCCTCGAGCCAGCCGACGCGATCCTGGACCGCGCCGGTGAACGCGCCCTTGCGGTGGCCGAACAGCTCCGACTCGATGAGCGTGGGCGACAGCGCCGACACGTTCAGCGCGTGGAACGCTCCGTGGAGGCTCGCCGTGAACACCTCCCGGTCCGGGTCGAACGGAACGTAACGTGACAGGCCGATCGCCCGTGCGACGAGCTCCTTGCCGGTCCCCGACGGGCCGGTGATGAGGGTCGTGACGTCGTGCATGCGGTCGTAGAGCGAGCGCCAGTACCGCCGCATGTCGTGCGTGAAGATCGACTGCCAGACCGCGGCCCTGAGGCGAGCCGCCGGCGCCGACGCCCCCACGATGTGGCGGTGGATGAGGTGAAAGGCCCGCCGGACCTGATAGAAGCAGGCGAACAGGTGCGCGGGATCGACACGTTGCGGCAGGGACAGCCGGTCCGCGAGGAGGTAGTGGTCGAGGTCGCGGCGGAACGACCCGTAGCACGCTGCCCGCCGCCGCGCACGCTCCGCATCCTGATGTATCTCGTGCAGCGGGCGGGCATAGCGCTGGTAAAGCGTGAAGATGACGAGCGACGCGTAGAGACGCAGCTCTTCGACGCTCGGCGCCGTACGCCGCAGCAGGCGCTCGCGAACGTCTCGCGCCAGCCGTTCGGCGACCCGGCCGACTCTCTCCAGGCCGGAGATCTCCGTCCCCGGCTCCGTGCGCAGACTCCACACCGCGCCCGCCGGGGCGTGATCGGGGCCGAGAATCTCTCGTTCCCCCTCGACGAACTCCGGCGAGAACGGGTTGCAGTCGGCTAATCGCGCCAGCGACTCGATGGCGCGGCGTTCCTCGGTTCGTAAGAGCGCCATGGTGCGGAGAACCAACGGGCTGCGGGGCAGGCGGCCCCGACCGCACTGCCCCGCAGCCGGGATACACGCGGGCCGGCTGCCCGGAGACCGTTCCTCTCCCAGACCCGCTTCCGCCCAGCCAGCAGACCCGCTTCCGCCCAGCCAGCAGACCCGCTTCCGCCCAGCCAGCGCCCCGAAACGCCTCTCTGGTTCGGCGTTTCGGCCCATCCCCTCCGCCCCATGACCTGGCGTCGCAGAACTTCGCTTCGCTGCGTTCTGCGGCGCAAGCTCCCAGCCCTCGCCGGCAGTCCTGCCTCGTTCCGCGGCGCAGCCGGCTACGGCAGCGGCACGAGTTGCGGCAGCACGTAGGCGAACATCATCGTCACGATCCCCATGAACACGGCCAGGATGATGCTGTGCCGGAGCGTGATGCGGAACAGCCGGCCCTCCTCCGACGACGCCATGCCGGTGGCGGCCACCGCCACCGCGATGCTCTGCAGCGAGATCATCTTGCCCATGACCCCGGTGGCCGAGTTGGTCGAGGTGGTGAGGATCGGGTTCAGCTCGAGCGTGTTGGCGGTCACGGTCTGCAGCGTGCCGAAGAGCGCGTTCGACGCGGTGTCGCTGCCGGTCAGGAAGACCCCCGTCCAGCCGAGCATTGCGCTGAAGAACGGAAACACCGCCCCGGTGGCCGCGAAGGCGAGCCCCAGGGTGGTCGTCATGCCGGCGTAGTTCATCACGTAGGCCACCGCCAGCACCGACGCGATGGTCAGCAGCGGCATCCGCAACTGCGTCAGCACCGCCTTGACGATCTCGACGAAGCGGGCCGGCGACAGGCCGAGGACGAGAGAAGCCGCGAACGCGGCCAGGAAGCAGGAAGTGCCGGCCGCCGAGAGCCAGTTGAAGTTGTAGGACGCCGCGTACGGCGACGCCTCCGGGGTCAGCGGCGGGAGGCGCATGATCGTGTTGTGCAGTCCCGGCACGTCGAACTGCACGCTGACCATGTTCAGCACGCCCTGAATCGGCGGATAGCGCCACGCCAGGACGAAGACGACGAGCAGGATGTACGGGATCCACGCCCCGACGAGTTGGCCGGCGGTGTAGGTCTTGTGCTGCTTGACGACCTCGACGTCGCCCTCCAGCCGGAACACCTGCGCCGGCTTCCAGACCTTCATCACCAGCACCATCGCCACCAGGGCGGCAATCGCTGCCAGGATGGCCGCCACTTCGGGCCCGATCGTGTTGCTCACCAGAATCAGCACGCCCGCGAAGGCGAGCGAGCAGGCCGCGATGGGCGGCAGCACCTCGGCCGAGCGCTTCACACCGGACATGACGACGACCATGTAGGCCGGGATGACGATGGCGATCAGGCCGCACAGGCGCCCGGTCATCGAGCTCAGCGCGGCCTCCGGCAGGCCGGTCACGTTGGCCAGGGTGACGACCGGGATCCCGAGCGACCCGAAGGCGACCGGCGCCGTGTTGGCGAGCAGGCAGATGAACGCGGCGTAGAACGGGGGAAACCCGAGCCCGGTCAGCATCGCCGCGGCCACCGCCACCGGCGTCCCGAACCCGGCCGCGCCCTCGATGAAGGCGCCGAACGCGAAGCCGATGAGCACCGCCTGCAGGCGGCGGTCGTCGGAGAGCGCCCCGATGGAGTCCTTGATGATCTCGAACTTCCCGGTCTCCAGGGTCACCCGGTAGAGGATCAGCGACGCGATGACGATCCAGCCGATCGGGAACAGCCCGAACGCGGCGCCGTTGACCATCGACGTGGCGGCCTGCGGTATCGGCATGCCATAGACGCCGACCGCGAGGACGAGCGCGGCGCCGAGCCCGCTCAGGCCGGCCACCCAGCTCGGCTTGCGCCTGACCCCCAGCAGGTAGAAGAGAACGGCCAACGGAATGGCCGAGATCAGTGTCGAATAGACGAGGCTGTCACCGACCGGGGTGTAGTTATGTTCCCACATGCGGCGAGACTGTAGCACACCACCGCCGTTAGGCCGCCGGGGGGCAACCGCCGGATGGCGTCCGGATACTGCCACCCGCCGGCGCCGGGTCGTTCGCACGATGGCGACGCGGTGCAGGCGGAACGCATCGCGGCGCGACCACGGCGGAACCGGTGCCCATGGGCTTGTCGTCCCGGGCCCGCACCGGCCCGCACCGGCGCGTCGCGGTGGGCTGTTATGCTACGCACGTCCCGGTTTACGGAGCGTTCACCGATGCCCAAACGCCATTGGCTGATGAAGTGCGAGCCGTCCGCCTACGCGATAGACGACCTGGAGCGCGACGGCCGGACCTGCTGGGAAGGGGTCCGCAACTTCCAGGCGCGCAACTTCATGCGCGACGTGATGCAGGTGGGTGACGGCGTGCTGTTCTACGCGTCGAACACCGATCCGTCGGGGGTCACCGGCCTCGCCGCGATCTGCCGCACCGGCTATCCCGACCACTACGCGTGGCAGGCCGGGCACAAGTACTTCGACGCCCGCAGCAACGAGGACAAGCCGGTCTGGTACATGGTGGACATCGAGTTCGTCGAGCGGTTCCCGGCCACCATCTCCCTCGCGACCCTGAAGCAGACGCCGGGCCTCGCGGAGATGATGGTGACGAAGAAAGGCAGCCGCCTGTCCGTCCAGCCGGTCACGCCGGCCGAGTACGACATCGTGGCCGCACTCGGCCGGCGTTCACGGGAGTGAGTCGCCGGGCGCTCAGTTGCCGTCGCCCTCCTGGGTCGGCGGCGTGCCGATCGCCTTCAGCACCTCGCGGGTCAGGCTCCAGCGGTCGAAGCCCTGGCGCCCGTAGTCGAGCCCGCGCCGGACGATCACCAGGTCGTGCGTCGGCACGATGACGACGTACTGCCCGCGGTTGCCCGACGTGGAGTAGGCCGACTTCGGCACGTCGGTGCGGCCGTCCGGCACCAGCCAGAACTGCCCGCCGTAGAAGTTGCCGATCCCGGCCGTGGCCGGCGCCGGGGTGCGCACGAAGTCGATCCACTCCTCCGAGACGAGCCGCTCGCCGTTCCAGACGCCGCCCTGCAGATAGAGCAGCCCGAAGCGGGCGAGATCGCGCGCGTTCGTGTAGACCTGACTGCTCAGGACGAAGTCGCCGAAGCGGTCCGTGCTGACCAGCGTGTTGCGCATCCCGATCTTGTCCAGCAGGCGCAGCCGCGGGAACTCGCGATAGTCCTTGCCGCTGCCGATGGCGCGCTTCATGGCGTAGACCCCGAGCAGCGTGTCGTAGTTCTCGTAGTCCCAGTTCGTGCCCGGCTCGCGGATCACGCCGCGGCTGCGGGCGCCGATCACCGAGCTGGTCCCGGCCCAGTAGGACAGCCCCGACCCGATGGCGTACTCGCGGCCGGAGTTGTCGACCGGCTCGAGACCGCTCGACATGTTCAGCACGTGGCGCAGGGTGATCTCCGACCGTGGATCCTTGTCCGCCGCGGCCGCCCTGGGGAAGAAGTCGTAGCCGAGCGGCTCGTCGAGCTTCAGCTTGCCCTCGTCGACCAGCATGCCGATGAGCGTCGAGGCGATGCTCTTGGCCGTCGACCAGGTCCGCGTCCGCGTGGTCATGTCGACGCCGGGGGCGTACCGCTCGTGGACGATCTCGCCCTGGTGCACGACGAGCAGGCTCAGGGTCACCTGCTCCCGGGATTCGCGGTGGAACGCCCAGTCGGAGGCCGCCTGCAGCGCCGCCGCGTCCACGTGCGCCGGCAGCGGCTGCTCCGCGACCTTGTCGCCGTCCGGCCAAGCGATCCCGGCCGCGTCGCCCGCGGGCGGCGGCAGATCCAGGATCGGCAGGCCGTCGATGTCGTCCAGGGTCTGATCGGGCGCGAGGATCACGCAGCCGATTCCCTCGCGGAAGGCGGCCCGCATCTTCGGCGCGCCATGCCCGTTGCCGATGACCACCGCCTTGCCCGAAGTGTCGACCTCGTAGTCGCCGCCCTCGGCCGTCCCCACCGGCTCCGGCAGGAACGCCAGCTCCTGCGCGAAGACCTGCTCGAGCGTCCGGTTCGAGGTGAACAGGCCGTTGCACATGAAGATGGCCTGCTGCCCCTGCCGGATCATCTGCCGCTGCTGCCGCCAGTAGTCGTAGGCTTCCTCGTGTTGCGCGCCGGCGATGCCGCCGAACAGCAGCATGCCCGCGAGCGCCGTGGCCAGGACGTTTCTCATCGGAGCCTCCATCTACGCGGCGCCGCGACGGCCAGGCGGCCATCGGGCCCGCTCACGTTGCCGGTCCCGCATCCGTGCGTTCATCCCGCCCATTCTACGCCGTGCCGCCAGAGTGCGTGCGCCCGCAGTTGAATGCCTACGTGGCATCAGGTATTCTGGATCGATCCCTGAATCCCCACCGAAGGGAGAGAACGATGCCCCGCCCGGCCGACACCGAAATCGTCACCTACGATTCGTCATATGGTCGGAGCGCGCGAAGAGGAGGCGGCGCAGGCAACGGCCGGCCGGCGTCTCCGATCCGCCCGCCGGCGGCGCCGGAGTTCCCCGGCTGCCGTCCGTTTCGCCTGACGAAGGAGGATGTCGAGGCATACGAAGGCCGGTTCGAGTACTGGAACGCCGACACCGAGACCGCCTGGAAGATGTGCGAGCCGACCAGCCGCACGCACGAGCAGCCGTCCCAGCGGCTCGCCGCCCTGAGCCAGGTGATTGCCGCCGTACGCGGCGCTCCCATCGAGTGTTACGGCAGCATGGACCTGATCCTGCGCAACGAACGCGGCGAGAAGTGGCGCATCCTCCAGGCAGACCAGGTGGCGTACCTGTATCCGGGTCGCGCCCGGTTGCCGGTTCACGGCCTGGTGATCGGCGAGCACGACCTGCCGGACGTCGTGGTCGAGGTGGATCACACCACCGACGTGCGGCGCGGCAAGCTGGGCCTCTACGAGGCGTGGGGATTTCCGGAGGTGTGGGTGGACGTCCCCGACCAGACGTCCTCGAGCCGTCCGGCAGGCCGTATGCCCGGGCTGACCATCCACCTGCTCGACGGCGATCGCTACCGGGCAGCCGACGTCAGCCGCGCATTCCCCGGCTGGACCGCGGCCGAGATCCACGTGGCCATGAACGAGCCGTTGCCGTCCGCGGTCACCACCCGGGTGCTCGAACGGGTGGGCCGGGCGCTGGGCGCCCGCGACGGCACCGGTCCCGACGACACCCCGTGGCTGCGCCGGCAGCGGGAGGAAGGGCGCACACAGGGGCGTGAGGAAGGGTGCGCACGGGGACGGTTCGAGGGGTTGGCCGAGGGTCGGGCCCGCCTACTGAACGTCGCCATTCGGAAGACGCTGGCCTCGCGCGGCATCCCCGCCGCCGTCCTCACGCTCGATGCCGGCGATCTGGCGAGGCTGACCGACGAGGACGTCATGGACGCCGTGCTGGAGTGCCGGAACGCGGCGGACCTCCGCGCCCGACTGCGGAAACGGCGACGCTGAAACGAAAGCTCTCGCTGACGGCCTCCTTCAAGAGACCGAGTCCCTCGACGCTACGACTTGGCGGGCGGTGATACAGTAGCCACCATGGAGGCCGATTCCAGAAGCCGTCTGCATCGCCTCGTCGATCACCTGCCGGAAGCGGAGGTCCACGCAGCCGCGCGGTATCTCGAATACCTGAGTGAACGCGGCGACCCGCTTTTTCGTATCGCCATGGTCGCTCCGGAAGAGCACGAGGAGTTGAGCGAAAGAGGACACCGCCTCCTGGACGAGGGACGCAAGGATTTGGCGGCCGGCCGTACCTACACCCTGGACGAGGTGAGGCGGGAGCTTGGCCTCTGATCTGGGCTGTCTCGTTTTCCAGTCGTGCGCTCCGCGATCTGAAGCAACTGGATCGGCCGACCCGCGCCCGCATCGTTGACGCCATAGAACGGCACGCGAGCACCGGAGCCGGCGACGTCAAACGCCTGCGGGATCGGTCCGATGAATGGCGGCTCCGTGTCGGCGATTGGCGCGTCCTTGTCTCCTATCGATTCGACTCGAGAACAGTTGAAATCGTCCGAGTCCTGCACCGCAAGGATGCGTATCGCTGAGGCCGCGCCCCGGACCGGCATTTCCCTGCTCCGCGGCGACCGCAATCGGACAGCCCCAGCCCCGCCGGTTTCGCCGGTCCCGGAGCGTCGATGGCTTCGAGCGCGACTCCAGACTTAGCCGCCAAGGCACTGGAGCCGTGGGGCACGCGCGTCACGGTACGGTGTGTGGGCCAATAGTGTACAGGTCACGCCGCAGGAGCTTGTGTGTCGACGCGCTGATCCCCGCTCTCGCCCGGTTCTCGACCCGGAACCGCCCTCGCCGTCGCCTCGATTGAGGCGGCCGCCCGTGGGACGACGGCCGTGATCAGGGCGTACAGCCTGCCAACGTCGGCGTTCACGCTCCTGCGAAGATCATCGATCCGGCGGCCGTTCTGTCGGTCAATCCAGTACGCGAACCCGGCCAGCAGCGCCGAGAGCAGCGCGAGTTCAATCAACGCGTCCGTATCGGCATCGCAGGCACTCCCGGCCAGCCGCGTCAATAGTCCGCGGCGCGCAGCGACGCGCGGATGATCTCGCGGTCGTTGCGGTGCACTATGTGGCCGTTCGCGTAGGCGGGGTGCGACCAGTTGATCACGCGCGCCGCGATGCGGCCGTGCGGCGTCCGGGTGCCGGAGCTGCCCGTCGGCTCGATCAGCCGGGTGCGGCTCAGCTCGACGTAGCCCTCGGGCGTGAACTGCGCGGTCATCAGGAAGCCATCGTCGTTGTTGACGAAGTAGCGGTCCTCGTGGCGCACCAGGAACGCCGTGGCCCAGCGCGCCTGCGCGGTCATGTCCGGACTCATCCAGAGGCGTTCGCCGGTCCGCGCGTCCAGGGCCCGCAACTCTCCGTAGCTGTCTACCCCGTAGACGTAGTCGCCGATGATGATCGGCGTTGTCACCATGGCATGGATGGTGTCGGTGTCGCCCGGCAGCTCGCTACGGCTCCGGCCCTGCCAGAGGTGGGTCGCAGCCGGCCGGTCCTGGCTGAGCCGCATCATCATCGAGCCGTTGAAGAACTGCGAGACCAGCAGGTAGTCGCCGCTGCGCACGGGGGTGGCGACGGTGACGCCCATCGAGACGTCCCACGGCTGCTCCCAGTAGAGCTCGCCCGTCTCCGGATCGAGCGACGCGAGCGCCTGCGGATGCCAGATGATCAGTTGCCGGACGCCGCCCGCCTCGTAGATGACCGGCTGGGCATAGCCCATCTCGGTACCGGTCTCTATCGCGCGCCAGATCTCCTCGCCGGTGTGCTTGTCGAACGCCACCACCAGCGCGTCGGGCTCGCCGCCGACCACCGTGATGAGCCGGTCGCCGTCGACGAGCGGCGCGCTGACGATGCCCCACACGGGCACGCTGGTGTCGTACTCGGCGACGTAGTCCTTCTCCCACAGCACGCGGCCGGTCTCGACGTCGAAGCAGAAGAGCCGCCCGGTGCCGCCGACGACGTAGACCCGGTCGCCGTCGACGGTCGGCGTCGCCCGCGGACCCACGGCGTAGGCGACCGACAGCATCCGGTAGCTGGTCTGCCACTCGTGGGTCCAGAGCACCTCGCCGGTCCGCTCGTCGAGGGCCAGCGCGCGCTCGGTGCCGTCCAGCGTGCGCGACTCCGGATCCTCCATCCAGTCGGTGATGAAGATGCGGCCGTCGGCGACGGCGGGGCCGGAGTACCCCGACCGGATGGGCGTGCGCCACGCGACGCGCAGCTCGTCCGGCAGCTCCTCGACGATCCCGGTCTCGTTCCAGACGGCGAGCCGGTCCGCGCCGCGCCATTGCGGCCAGTCCTCCGCCGACACGGCCGCGACCGTCCCCGCCACGATCGCCGCTGCACCAACGAGACTCGGGATGTTGCGCACGGGTCCTCCTCCGTCCTAACGCCGATCCTCGCAATGATCGGCTGATCGCGTCCATGATCCGATCGCCGGCGGAGCACCTGCGGAGCAGGTCTGCCGCAGTCGGCGGGCAGGTTCGCCACCGCTGACCGCCAGCGCCACCGCCGACCGGCCGCGCCACCGCCGACCGGCCGCGCCACCGCCGACCGGCCGCGCCACCGCCGACCGGCCGCTGACGGCCTGCCGCCCCTGCAGGTCAATCGCGACCGCTTGGGTCCTCGGCCGCCTCGCGGGCGTCCTGTTCGAGAATCCGCGCGCCGCCGAGGATGCCCCGGAACGAGTAGTTCGCCTCGTGACAGGCGTACTCGTACACGCGGTCGCCGGTGGCCGGCCAGACGTACTCGCCGCTCCACGGCGCGGTCCAGACGGTCGGGTCGTCCACGGTGAACTGGTACAGCAGCGCGTCGGGGCCGATCCGGGTGAACCGCTCCACCACGTGCAGGTTGCGCGACGCCCCGCCGAGCGCCGGGGTGTCGTTGAAGTTCGTCGTGTCGACGACCAGGGTGTCCCCTTCCCAGCGGCCCACCGAGTCGCCGAGCCAGCTCCGGATCTCCGGCGGCGCGTGCTCCTGGTTCATCCGCACGATGCGCGCGTCGTGGACCATCTCGACGTGGATCAGGACGTGGTCCTCGGTCTGGACGATCTTCTTCAGGTTGTTGTAGAGCACCGGCAGCATCGGCGGCCCGCCGACCGAGCCGAACCCGAGGAGACAGCGCTCGGCGAGCGGACGGATCTCGGGATCGTCGTAGGGGCCGGGCGCCTCGAGGTCATCCTCCAGCCACCAGGCGGTGCCGGTGTTGGGCCGGAAGAAGCGCGCCCGCTCTGCCGCGCGCGCCCGTGCCGCGTCGGTCAGGGGCGGGCGCCGGCCGTCGGACGGGTCCGTGATGATCGAGGTCCGCCACTCCCCGTCGATCTGGAAGACTCCCGTTCCCCGGTCGATCCAGAACGTGTTGTAGCCGCCGACGTTGCCGGCCGCGCCGCCCGAGCCGTCCCCGCCCACCGGCGGCGCCACCTGCTCCGCCTCCTGCTCGCCGGTCTCGGCGATGCGAGCCTCGCGCCGTTCGTCGGATCCGCTCGGCGCGATGCTGAAGAGCGTTCTGAGCGCGCCCGGATCCGACGCGACGAGCGCCGCCTCCTCCGCGGTAAGGGTTCCCCGGGTGCCGAACCGTTGCGGGCGCTGCAGCGGCGTCAGCGTCGCCGTGTCGTAAGTGCCCGACAGGTCCGGCCTGCCGTCGGCGGTTCGCGGGATGTCATCCTGCGCCGCCGCCGCCACCGGCAACGCCAGTCCCACCACGACCGTCACGGCGACGAATCGACTGCTCATCGTCTCCTCCCGCTGTATACAGGCGGGCACGACGCAGCCGTCCGCGACGAGCCCTTCGTTCGCAGCTTCCAGGCCAGCGCCGCCAGACCCGTCGCGAGGCTCCGCGTTTGGCTCCAGCCCCACCGCCCCAGGAGCTTGCGCCTCGGAACCCACTCCGTTGCGTTCTCCGGCGCAGGCCCCCAGCCCGGCAAACGCGTTCGCCCGCGCTCCGCTTGCCGCCCGACCAACCTGCCGCGAGTCCGCGCCGCCTCATGCGGCGCAGACTCCCAACGGCATACGGCGCGGGCTCCCGACTAACGACCGGCCGCCGCGGCCTCGGCCGCCAGCTCCTTCTCGAGCGCTCCGGCCATGATGTTGTAGAGGCCGTAGTTCCCTTCGTGGCAGGCGTACTCGAAGATGGGCTGGTCGTTCTTCACCATCGGGATCCGGTAGGTCCACGGCTGGTCCCACGCGTTCGGATCCTCGACCGTCACCTCGTACATGAGCGTCCCCTCGGACACCCGCGTGAAACGCTCGGTCAGGTTCAGCGCCGACGTGGTGACCCCGCGGCGGAAGCTCGTCTCGCGCAGGAAGTTCGTGGTCTCGACGACCAGCGTGTCGCCTTCCCAGCGGCCGCGCGAATCGCCCATCCACTGGCGCAGGCCGTCCGGCAGACGCTCGCGCCCGTCGAGCGGGATCACGCGCGAGCTGTGGACCATCTCGTTCAGCAGCACGACGTGGTCCTCGGTCTGGAACACCTGCACGTTCTGGTTGTAGCCGCCCGGCGTCATCGGCGGGCCGGAGTTGAACCCGAGGATGCAGCGGACCGCGAACATGCCGGAGCCGAGCGTGTCGAGAAACCCGCCGGGGGTCGGCTCGTGGCGATTGACGCCCTCGCGGGCCCGCATCTCCGCGTCCAGCTTCGCCTGCGCGACGTCGTTGAGCGGCGGCACGCGGCCGTCCGGCGGATCGATGACGAGCGACGTCTGGTTGGTCTCGCTCACCTTGTCGCCCGGGTCGAACCAGAACTGGTTGTAGTTGCCCACCCCGTCGGCCGGCTCCAGGGTGTCGCGGATCTCGAAGGCGGCCAGGCGATCGGCCTCGTACTGCGCGGCCTCCTCCTCGGTGAAAAAGGCCTGATCCGCCAGCTCCTCCGGCCGCTCGAACGGCGTGAGCGTCCGGAAGTCCCAGACGCCGTTCAGGTCCGGCGCCCCCCACGAGGTGCGCGGGGCATCCCCCGCACCCTGGGCATGGACCGCCGCGGGCGAGAACGCCAGCGACAGGACGACGACGACCGCGAACGACGACGCGAGAACTCGATTGGCCACGTGGACCTCCCTTTTTTTCTGGGGACCCTTCCGCGTCCGGGTCCTGCATTTCACGCCGATGGCAGTCCAATCCTACCGCCGCGCCCCGGCGGGCGCCATCAGGAAAACGGCCCACCCGCGGTCGCCGCCGGTACGCCCAGAACACCTCCGTCTGCCACTCCGCCGCACCGGGTTGCGACGGACAGCCACCGTCGCGAGTCCGCAGCCGCCCCTACTGTCCGTCGAAGACGTACTGCACGACCGACTGCAACCGGCCCGGCTCGGCGTTGAAGTCCCGCAGCTCGATCGGCACCGCGTACGAGCCGACCACGTCCTCGACCGACTGGCCGGCCGCCTGACCCGCCTTCGCCGCGTCGACGATGCCGTTGTAGAACGTGCTGTAGTTCACGAGGTCGTCCCACACGAGCGTCTCGTCGTTGTGACCCGGAATGATGATGTCGACGTCCGGGATGCCGTCGACCGCCTTCCGCAGGGTCTCGCCGAACTCGAGCGCGCTGCCGTTGCCGTTGGCCACGTCGAGGAAGGGCAGCCCCTTGCGGGCGAACATGTCGCCGGTGTGCAGGGTGCGGGCGTTGCGGAAGACGATCCACGTGTCGCCGTCCGTGTGCCCGCGGCCGAAGTAGTAGAGGTCGACCGAGTCGGGGCCGTCGAACAGCGTCATCCGGTCCGAGAAGGTGGTCTTCGGCAGATACACCGCGTTGTCGCCCTTGAACGCGTCGCAGTTGGTGACCGGCTCGCAGGTCTCCCGCGACATCTGCGCCGCGGTGTTCTCGTGCACCACGATGTTCACCGTGTCCGAAAACTCCACGTTGCCGCCGCTGTGGTCGTAGTGCGTGTGGGTATTGATGATGGTCGTCACCGGCTTCGGGGTGATCTTCGCGATCTCGGCCAGGATGTCCTGCCCGTAGCCGTAGATCTTCGTGTCGACCAGCGCCACGCCGGAGTCGGTCAGGAACACCGCCGTGTTCCCGCCGCTGCGCATCCCCTGCTCGGCCGGGTCGTTGGCGAGCATGTAGAGATTGTGCGCCACCTCGTGGAGCACGAGATTGGCGCGGGGTTCCTCCGCCGGCTCCTGCGCCACGTTGGCGACCACCGTCGCCAGGACGCCGATCATGGTCACGACTCCCAGACAGACCACACGTCGCATCGGTACCCTCCTCGACTCGCTCCTGAACCGGTCTCGACCGGCTCGACCTTCCCCGTCCCCGACGGTCACGTCCCGTACGCCGACGGTCACGGCCCCGACGGTCACGGTCCCGTCCCGACGGTCACGGTCCCGACGGTCACATCCCGCCCGTCAGCCGACCGTCAGCAGATCCTACCCCCCACGGCCGGCGCACGCTATCTCTATTGTGCAGTTGCAGCATCCAGCTCCATTGCGCATCCAGCGCGTCGCATTCCCGCCGTGCCGCCCCGGCGCCGGCGCCCCTCGAGAAAGCCATCGGGCCGGGAAGCCCTCACGACGTCGCATTCCCGCCGTGCCGCCCCCGGGGCCCGCGCCGGACCCGCACCGACCTGCACTCCCCGACATCCTCCCACCGCCGTGCGCTGCACCCGGCAATGCACCGTTCTCGGCTATAGTGCCAGAGTTACGGCGTTCCGGAGGCTGCCATGACGACAGGAAACGGACAATCGCGACGCGCTTTCGTCAAGCAGATTGGCGCCGCCGCCGGCGCGGCCGCCCTCTCGCCGGCCGGCATGGCCGAGGCCGGCCGGCCGGTCCCGCAGCTTCCCGTGGAAACGCCCCGTTCCGTGCATCCGACGCTGAACCGCCGCGCCCGCGGCTGGCTGCGCTTCCTCTGGGAGAAGGCGACCACGCCGGACGACTGGAGCGCCGATGGGGTGCCGCACATGTGGTGGGACCGCTACTCGAATCCGGTGGTCACCAGCTACGGCCGCTTCGACCTGCACAATTCCTCGTACGCCCTGCTGCTCATGGCCGACGAGACGCCGGCCTGGCGCGAGGTGTACACGCGGATCGCCGACGGGCTCGCCAGCCGCTACCCCACCTACTGGGGCGCCGTCGACTGGCTGACGCAGATCGGCGACGACCCGCGGCGGGCGAACTACCCCCCGCACGTCATGCAGATGATCCCCGAGCGCCTGCGCGGCAACTACAACCGCATCGGGTGGACGGCGAACGGCATCGAGCCCTGGGGACTCGCCCCCGATCCCATCGGCTCGGAGGGCAATCTGTTCTTCCGGGGCTGGTTCAACCTGGTCCTCGGCATCTACCGCTACCTCTCCGGCGACGACAAGTACGAGCGGCCGTTCGAGGTCACCGGCTACGGCGACCAGGTGTTCGAGTGGGACCAGCACCGCATCGCCGAACTGCTCGAGCGGCAGTACCGCGAGCGGCCGGAAGGGCCGCAGTGCGAGAACACGAAGATCTGGTTCCCCTGCAACGCCGCCGCCGGGCTCGGCATGTACCTGTACGACCGGCTCCACGGCCGCTCGACGCACCGGCCGGTGGAGAGCTGGCTGGAGTACGCGCGCGCGAACTTCCTGGGGATCGGCAACGACGGCAGGCTGGAATGGGTCACCAGCTACTACGACCCGATCGTCAACCACAAGGCCAACGGCGGTCCCGGCGCCGGCGTCGGGACGGCGTTCCTGCTCCTGCCGCAGGACCGGGAACTGGCCACGCTCATGTACGAATCGGCAGCCAACGCCCTGGGGTGGAACGACCCGCGCGTCGAGATCCGCGCGTCGCAGCCCGGTCTGGTGATGGCGCGCGAGCTGGGCGACCACACGGCCGTGGCGCGGCTGCGCGCCGCGGCCGAGCGCGAGTACGAGCCCCGCTTCTTCGGCGACGATCAGGAGATGTTCGGCTGGTGGTTCGGCCTCGACGAGGCCTATCCGCGCGGGCAGCGCAGCGCCAGCATGATGGTGGCCGAGGTCGGCCTGGGCGACGCCTGGTACCGTGCCTTCGAGGCGCCGCACCTGGACAAGTTCGAGGCGCCGACCGTGGAGGACGTCGACTTCCCCGCGCTCGGGATCTACCAGGCGTGGAACGACACCGCGAGCGGTGCGCTTCACGTCGGCACCTATGCGGCCGCCCCCGACCGGCGCGGCCTCGACACCACGTGGCGCGTCACGAATCTGCCCGACACCGACGACGTCTTCATCCTGTGCGACGGCGAGCCGTTCCGGCGCTTCAGCGTCGACGGCCCGAACGCAATCCGGCTGGACACCACCATCGACATGCGCCATTACCAGATCTTCACCGGCTATCGCGGACCGGGAGAGCGGGCCGCGGCAGCCCGGCGGGAGCGGCCCGGGCGGGGCGCCGCGGCGGGGCTGGCCGCGACCGCCTCCGCCACCACCCGGCCCCCGGCCGACGCCCGGACCGCGACAACCAGCTTCTCGCCGAGCCGACCGGCTCCGAACGCAAGGAACGCCACCAGCAGCTTCTCGCCGAGCGGACCGGCCTGCCCCTGCTGCGTTGCGTAGACGGTGGCCGACGGACACGCCGACCCGACGCAGGACGGCAACCACGCGGCAGCCGCCCATCTTCCGCAGGGGCCCGGCGTGTGCCCCCGAATCTTGAACCATGCCCGCCGATTTCGCGTCCATAAGACGAAAGGAGGAGGCGCACGCATGATTCTCACCACGACACCCGGCATCGAAGGCAGGTCCATCCGCGATTACCGGGGCATCGTCACTGGAGAGGCCATCGTCGGGGCGAACATCTTCAAGGACTTCTTCGCGGGCATCCGGGACATCGTCGGCGGTCGCTCCGCCGCCTACGAGCAGGAGTTGCAGAAGGCGCGCGACCTCGCCTTCCGGGAACTGGAGGACGCGGCGCGGCGGCTGGGCGCGCACGCCGTCGTCGGCATCGACCTCGACTACGAAGTGGTCGGGCAGGGCGGGAGCATGCTCATGGTGACGGTCAGCGGCACCGCGGTCACGATCGGCTGACGCTTGTCGTGCCCGCCGCCGGCACGTGACCGGACGGCCGGCGAAGCAGCGACGCCGTTGTCGAACGTCGGTCCGGATTCGACGACAACGCGCTACACTCCGCGTCGATCTCCACGATGCGCCGCGCGAACCTTCCGATCCTGTTGTTCGGCATCCTCGTGGCGTTGTGCCTCGTGACGGGCGTCGCGTTCGTCATCGAGGAAACGCCGTACGAGGAGGTGCCGGCCCCCGGCGGCGGGATCCAGCGCGTCCCTGCCGGGCACGGCGTGACGCACCCGGAATTCGCGTCGATGGATCATGGCGGATCCGGCGCCGAGCGCCACGGCCCGGTTCTGTGGCTCGCGTGGACCTTCGGGCTGCTGCAGCTCGCCCTGATCGTCGGCTGTCTCATGCTCGGCCTGCGGCCCGCCGGCCGGGCCCGCTACCGGCTCGCGGCGTGCGGCGTCCTGCTCGGCGTCCTCTTCACGATGATGGTGGCCACCTATCGCGGCTACCTCCACACGGCCGCGCCGCTGCCGTTCCTCGCCCTGCCGGCCCCGACCGCGTGGTTCCTGTACGGGTTCTGGCCGGCGCAGTTCCTCGTCGTGGCGCTCTACGCCCGCGTCTTCCGGCGCGCGGTGATGACCGGCGAGCAGTCGGCGCGGTTCCGCGCGATCCTGGCGGCAGCCCGCCGCCGCCGGGACTGACGACGATGGACGAGACACGCTCCCTCGTCACGCTCCTGTGCATCGCCGCCTACTTCGCCGTATGCATCGGCGTCGGGGTCTGGGCATTGCGGCGCACCACCTCGACGCGCGACTTCTTCATGGCGGGACGGGACCTCGGCATCCTCGTGACGGGCCTGGCGATCTTCTCCAGCCAGATGAGCGGATTCGGCTTCGTCGGCGGACCGGGGCTGGTCTATCGCATGGGGCTGAGCTCGTCCTGGATGACCGTCATCGCCCCGCTCGCCTTCAGTTGCTCGTTCTACCTGCTGGCCACCCGGCTGCGCATGGTGGCGGAGCTGCGCGACACCATCTCCCTGCCCGACGCGGTGGCGGCCCGCTACGGTAGCGAGCAGGCGCGTCTGCTCACGGCGGTCGCGATTCTCCTCGGCGTGGTCGGCTACCTGGGCACGCAGATTCTGGCGATGGCGACGGTGCTGCGCGACGTGCTGAACAACGTGTCGTTCGTGCCGGACGTGTCCCTCGCGGCGTGCATGGCCGTCGCCTGCGCGGTGCTGGTGTTCTACTGCGTGACCGGCGGCATCGTGGCGTCGGTGTACACCGACCTGGTACAGGGCGGCATCATGATCGTGGCCGCCGTCTTCGTGTTCGTCGCCGCGCTGAGCGCCGTCGACGGCGGACTCTCCGGTCTCGTGACCACGCTGATCGCCGACGACCCGGAGGCAATCACCCCCTGGGGCACGCTGGGCATGCTGGGCTCCCTGTCCTGGTTCCTGGTCTTCGTGCTCGGCAGCGCCGGTCAGCCGCACGTCATCACCAAGTTCATGATGAACCGCCGCGTCGAGGACGCGCGCCGCACGTTGCCGGTCAGCGCCGCCGGCTACGTCTTGTGCTCGCTGCTCTGGCTCGGCATCGGGCTGTCGATGCGGGCGCTCGTCGTCCAGGGAGGCCATCCCGAGCTGGCGAATCCGGACGAGGCGGCGCCGCAGTTCCTGCAGTTCCACGCCGCCCCGCTGCTGGCCGGCATCGTCTTCGCGGGGCTCTTCGCCGCGATCATGTCGACCGCCGACAGCTTTCTGAACCTCGGCGCCGCCGCCGTCGTGCACGACATCCCGCGGGCGCTGACCGGACGGCCGCTGTCGAACCAGCTTCTCTGGGCGCGCGTGGCGACGGCCGTGCTGGCCGTCGGATCGGCCGTCTTCGTGCTCCATTCGCGGCAGGATCTGGTGGCGCTGCTCGGCGCCTTCGGATGGGGGACGTTCGCCGCCGCCCTGGTGCCGGCGGTCGCCATCGGGTTCAACTGGAAACGCGCCACCGCGGCAGCCGCCAACGCGGCCATCGCGAGCAGTCTCGTCGTGAACTTCGGAATCGAGTTGTTCGGGGTGGCGCTCCCCTACGGCATCAACGGCGGATTCGTCGCGCTGCTGCTTTCGATGACCCTGTTCTTCGGCATCTCGCTGGCGTCGCCGCCGCCGCGGATCGACCCCGACATCGAGGCGGTCATGGACCTGTAGCGCCCCGAAACGCCTCGCCGGCGCGGCGCTTCGGTCCATCCCCGCCGCTCCAGGACCTTGCACCGCAGCACTTCGCTCCGCCGCGTTCCGCGGGCAAGGTTCTGGCCCACGGCGGACTGCATCGACACCGCCATTCCCATGCTCTACACTGGGCCGCGCAGGGCGATGGCAACCACCGGTCACGACGGGCCGCAGGGGAGTGCTCCGGGAGTCCGCGCGGCAGGCAGCGCGGACGCAGACGACGCCGCCGCGGGAGTCTGCGCCGCAGGAAACGGCGCCGGCGCGGACGACGCTGTGCGGACAGCGGACGCTGACGACAGCCGATGATCCTGGCGAATCGGCACATCGACGCCGGCGGCGGGCCCTTCCACGCCACGCTGCGCATCAAGCCCGCGTCCCGCGTCGACCTCATCGACGTCCGGGGCACCCTGCGCGAGGAGTTCGGGTCCGATTTCACGCGGTATCCGAAGGCGTTCTACATCTCGGACCACACCACGGCCGGGTACCTGGACCGGCGCCTCGCGGAGGTGCTGGAACATGACGGCGACAACATCCAGGACTACCTGCAGGTCTTCCAGCGGCTCTTTCCGCCCGAGGCGGGCTACGTCCACGACGAGCTCCACCTGCGGACCGAGCTCTCCGACGCGCAGCGCGCCACCGAGCCCCGCAACGCCGACTCGCATCTGACGTTCATGGGCGGCGGGTTGCGCAACTGCGTGTCCTACGAATTGCGGGGCGAAGAGCCGGTGTGGTTCGTGGAGCTGGACGGGGTCCACGCGGGCGGCACACGCCAGCGGCGCACGACGGTGATCGCCTACAACCGCGAGGAGGACGTCGTCCGGATCCAGGTGCCGGTACCCGCGTCGCCGCACTCCATCGACGCGCAGAACCTGCGCGACCCGCGCCTCGGGTTCATCGACCAGTTGCAGGGTCTGGCCCGGAAGCACGCGGTCGCGTTCGGCCGCTTCGACGTGTCCCTGCCCGCGGACGAACGCCACGCCGGTCTGACGGTGAACGAGTACGAGACCCTGCTGATGAACCACGACCTGCGGGAGGTCCTCGGCAACCCGCTGCGCTTCATGGTGCAGATGGGCAAGATGGGCAAGGAAGCGCTGCAGGCGCCGCTGACCATCCCCGCCAGGGCGCTCAACTACGCCCAGTACGACGCGGTCCAGTTGTTCAACGAGCTCATGGATCGGGTCGGCGTGCGCCGCTCGGTGGTCGAACGCCTGGTGAACCGTGCGCTGGCGCTCCCCGTCTCTCACTTCCTGCGGATGAAGCGCGGAATCAGTCTGCCGATTCTGGACCGCCGCGGAGACGGGTTCGGCGAGATCGGCTGGGGCGCCTACCAGAGCCCCATCCTCGTCCAGTGGAAGGGCGCCGAGGGTCCGACCCGCAGGCTGAACGTCAGGCTGGTCCGCTTCGTGTAGCGGCCGGCCACCGCGCCGGACCCACGTTCCGGCGTGCGCGCCGCTTTATCGCTCTCTACGCCTGGGTGCCGTGAGACGAGCACGGCCGGCCGGACCCACGTTCCGGCGTGCGCGCCGCTTCTCGGGAACCGCCCCCGGCGTCAGTCTGCTCTCGCAGGCAGCAGGGCGAGCGACGCCGATATCGACGGCAGGTTGTCGGGGTCGAGCCACTCCCGCCGGACGAAGAAGCCCGTCACGACGCGCGATTCGATCCGTTCCGCCCCTGCGGCGTACTCCACGAGCAGCTCGCCCTGCCGCCGATAGAAGCGATGGGCGAGCGTAGCGGGATCCAGAATCCAGTACTCCTCGACCCCGTGCTGCTCGTACTCGGCGAACTTCGGTCCCACGTCGCGATCCGCGGTGCGCGGGCTCAGGGCCTCCACGACCAGATCCGGTGCTCCTTCGACGTGATTGTCACGGATCCCGGGCCGGCGATCGGCGCGGTAGAAGGCCAGATCGGGAAGGAACACGTTCCGCGAGCTCAGGCGCACGGCTACGGATTCCCGATAGAGAAAGCCGAGGCCATGGCGGTCGATGTACCCGCGCAGTATCCCGTCGAGGAGATTCAGGAGATCCGCGTGGCGAATGGACACCGCCGAATGCACGAAGATCTCCCCGTCGATGAGGTCGGCGAAACGCCCGGGGTCGAGCCACTCGAGGAAGTCCTCCGCGGTGAGGAGTTCGCGTTCGAGGTCGGCGGCGACCGACACGCGTGTCGGCATGACAGCACTGTAGCACGCCGCGCGAAGCGGCCCGCCGGCAGGCTCGACGGAGCGATCCTGCCGGCGGGTACCCGTCGCGCCAACGCGGTCCGGTCCGGTCGGCGTCGTCTGCGCCGGCGCTGTCTCCTGCGGCGCCGACTCCCGGCGCCCTGCGCGGTTTCCGCGGCGCCGACTCCTAGTCGTCCGTCACGCCCTAATCTTCGGACACGGACATGGGTCTACAGCGCGTAATCGTTGACGAATCCCAGCCCAGCGCACCCGAACATTTGGGCGTGGCACAGCACTAGTCGATCGCGAAGCAGTAGAACAGGCCCGCGCCGCCAGTGCTGACCAGGTTCTCCTGGCTGCAGCCGCGGCTCGGATGGGTCGAGTTCCACGAGCTGTTCCCGCCGCCCTGCCGGTCCGAATGGCCGACCTGCGCCGAGCCCTCGCCGTTGCTCGTCCAGTTGCTGCACGTGCGGTCCTCGCCGGCCGGGAACGCGGTCCCGTCGGGCCGCGTGCCGGTGAGGATGTCGTGCTCGTTGGGCGAGTCGCCGACGCCGTTGACCGGATTGCCCTGCTCGGTCAAGGCGATCATCTTGCCGATGGCGTTGCCGATGCGGGCCTGATCGAGCGTATCGCCGTGCAGCCAGCCGAGGTCGGACGCGACCTGCCGCCGCGTGTCGTACGCGTGCCAGGGGCCGGTGCCAATCCGGTCGCGCGCGTTGACCGCATTCTCGCCCTGCGTGCTCAGGTAGGCACGCCACGTCGCATCGCCCCGGCCGGCCGCCGCGGCCAGCGCCTGGCAGTGGGCGTCGGCGCCTTCCAGACCGCCGAGGTTCGCGCCGTCGCCCAGCCCGACGCTGGTGACGAAGAACGTCATCTGCGGCGTCTCCTGCGCCGCTGCCGTGTACGAGACCCCGGCGAGTACGGCGGCGAGCGCCACCGCCAAACCGGTCATCCTGACGTGCTGCCCATTCATGAAGTCCCTCCTCTTCTTCGTGGGTCGTATACGCTCCGATTCCAACTGCAAGAAGTCCGCAACGGACCTCTACGGGCCAGTCGGCTTGCCCTTCTTTCTCTGTTCGTTCTCCCATTCCAGCGCTGCGGCCCGGGTGGTCCGGTTGCCGACCTGGAAGATGTGTCCCTTCTCCCAGCCGGGCTCCTGCTGGTGTTCGGCTGCACGGCGATCGATATCGCCGGTGATCCCGGTGTGGACTATCTTGTTGCCCAGCTTGAAGTGATACTTGTACGTAGTTCGGCTCGTCGGCATGTCATTCGGACCTTCAGGTAGTCGTCACAACAGCACACAGCATTCCCGAGCCTACGTGCACACGTCGCCGAGGTAACCGCCGCCGCCGCAGTAGCGCACGTCCTGAAGCTGCAGCAGGATGCCGTCCGGGTCCGTGAAGTACAGCTCCGGCGTGCCCTGCGGCGCGCCGCCGCGGTCGGGCATCCGCATCGTGACGTACGACGTAAGGGGCTCCGGCGGCCCCTGCGCGCCCGCGGCCCGGGGGCGGATGCCGAACTCCTCCAGCGTGGCCATCACTTCCTCGTGCTGGAAGTTCTCCATCGTCATGCAGGCATGGTGGATGCGGGCCGGTCCGGGTCCCGGGGCGAGGGCGAGGAACTGGCGCCCGGAGCCGACCGACAGGAGCGGCAGCGCGCCCTGCGAGCGGGTGATCGGCATCCCGAACAGGCCCTGGTAGAAGTCGATGGACCGCTGCTGGTCCGACACGAAGACGGTGAAATGGTTGATGTCCCGGAGCGCTATCAGGCCGGCGCTCGGCGATGGCTCCGGCCGTTCGCAGAGCTCGCCGAGCAGGCCCTCGCCGCCGCAGTAGGTCGTGTCCTGGAGCTGCCCCAAGACACCGTCCGGGTCCCCGAAATACAGCTCCGGAGTCCCTTCCGGCGCCCCGCCGAACTCGGCCCCGCGCATCCGGATGCGCACGCGCCGCGGGGCGTTCCCACCCCCCTGCTCGACCGGGGCGACCCCGTTCTCCCCGAGGATCCTGACCAGCCGAGCGTCGTCGAAATCGTCCACCGTCAGGCAGAAGTGGCTGATGCGGGGCTCCACGTCGGGCCGGCCGCCGCCCAGCGCGAGGAACTGCGGTCCGTCGCCGATGCGCAGGACCAGCGTCCGCGCTTGGCGCGCCGCGATCGTCATCCCGAACAGCCCCTGGTAGAACTCCCGGGATCGGCCGATGTCGGTGACACTGATCGTCAGGTGGTTCCAGGACCGCACCGGGATCGGGGGTCCACCCGCCTGGCTCGCCGCCAGCCCGGTCCGCGGCACCACGGACGGCGCGGCGGCCAGCGCGGCGAGAGAGCCGAGGAACGACCGGCGGGTCAGGCAAGATGAATCGATCGCGCTCTGGCCGCGGTCGGAGGCGGCGGCGTTATCGTGCATGGCTCGGGCTCCTGTCGGGAGATGGTGACGGCGGCGCTACGGCACAACGTTGCATTGCATTATAGTCGCCGCACCGGGTCACTCCGGATGGTGACCAGGACCCGCTCCAGCACCGTCTGGATGCCGGCAGCGGCTTCCCCACGGCGCCAGCATGGCGGATCGGTCCACGACCGGCCGGCGGGGAGGCAGGGGTCCGGCGCCGGCGACAGGCACCGGCAACGGGTCGGACCGTTCCACACCCGAGGAAGTCCCATGGCGCGCGCGTTCACTCCACCACCGGCCACGATATCCGAGGCGCTCTCGCTGCTGCCCGGCGACGCCCTCCGTCCGCTGATGGGTCTGCTGCCGATAGCCCGACCTTTCCCCACGCGCAAGGCCGACATGGTGGTCGCCATCGAGCGCCATCTGTCCGGCGACTCCCTCGTGGAGCTGTGGAACCGGCTCGACGAGACCCAGCAGCTCGCGGTGCGCGAAGCCCTCCACGACCCGCACGCCGTTTTCCGTCCATACCAGTTCCAGGCGAAGTACGGCAGGCTGCCTCTCGGCTTCGACAGCTCGTATTCCCGCAAGAGACCCTCCCCGCTGCGCTTCTTCCTCTATGCGCCCCAACGCCACCAGACCCCGACGATCATCCCGCCGGACCTGGCGCAACGCCTGCGGGCGTTCGTCCCGGCGCCGCCCGAGATCGAGATCGCCGCCACCGACGAACTGCCCGACGCGGTGCAGCAGCCCCGGTTCCGCTACGTCCCCCGCGGCGACAAGCAGGAGTTCGATGCGGTGAAGCTGACGCGGCGCGACATGGAACGCGCCGCGCAGCACGACCTCTGGGAAGTGCTGCGACTCATCGACGGCGGCCGGGTCGCGGTGAGCGCCAAGACGCGGCGGCCGTCGGCGGCGGCGACCCGGCATATCGCCGAGGTGCTCGACGGGGGCGACTTCTTCGAGCCGACGGCGCGCGAGGCGCCGGAACAGGAGCAGAGAATCGGCCCGCTGCGGGCGTTCGCCTGGCCGTGCCTGGTACAGGCGGCCAGGCTGGCCGATCTGCGTGGATCCCGGCTCGCGCTGACGAAGGCCGGCCGGGCCGCCCTCGCCGCACCGGCGTGGGAGACGTTGCGTCGCCTCTGGAAGCGCTGGCTCGGAACCACCCTGCTGGACGAGTTCAGCAGGGTCGAAGCCATCAAGGGCCAGTCCCGCGGCAAGGGCCGCCAATCGATGACCGCCGCGTCGGGTCGCCGGCCGGTCGTCGCCGATGCGCTCGCGGAATGCCCGGTCGGCCGGTGGGTGCGCTTCGACGACTTCTCGCGGTTCATGCAGGCGGCGTCCTTCCACTTCGACGTCACCCGCGATCCCTGGCATCTGTACCTCTCGGAACCGGAGTACGGCAGCCTGGGATACGACGGCTCTCACGACTGGCGCATTCTCCAGGGCCGGTACGTCCTCTGCCTGCTGTTCGAGTACGCCGCCACCCTGGGGCTTATCGACGTCGCCTACACCGATCCCGGCAACGCTCGGCCGGACTTCACGCACATGTGGGGCGCCGACGACCTGGAGTACCTGAGCCGGTACGACGGTCTGCACTACTTCCGGCTGAATCCGCTGGGCGCGTACTGCCTGGGCCTCGCCGAGGCGTACGAGCCGAGCGCCCCTCGGGCACAGGCTGCGCTGACCGTCTACCCGGGCCTCTGGCTGCAGGCGCCGGCGCCGTTGTCGCCCGACGAGCGGCTGATGCTGGAGATCTACGCGAACGAGGAAGAGGACGGCGTCTGGCGCCTGGATGCCGACAAGGCGCTGGACGCCATCGAGAGCGGCCACGACCCGGACGCGTTCCGCCGGTTCCTCGCCGCCCGCGACGACCAGCCCCTGCCCGAAACCGTCGACGGATTCCTCCGCGACGCCGAACGCCGCGCCCGGGCCCTCAGGGTGCGGGGAACGGCTTTGCTCGTCGAGTGCGCGGACGCCGAGATCGCGGCCCGGCTCGCCACCGACCCGAGCACGGCCAAGCTGTGCCAGCGCGCCGGCGAGCGCCAGGTCGTCGTGCGAACCGCCTCCGAGAAGGCGTTCCGCAAGGCGGCCCGCGGGCTGGGCTACGGCATGCCGGCCGCGTGACGCGCTCTACTGCCCGGTTGCACGCGACTCCTCCTGCGGACCGTCCCATCCGATCCCCGCGCCCGGCGGGAACCCGACCACCCCCGGTCGGATCGGTGCAGGAGCGACGCCTACTCGTAGTACCGCCTGTACATCCCCCGCCGGAACAGGAACCCACCGAGCGGCCCGAGCCAAGCCAGGACGTGGTACTTGTAGCCGAGGTCCATCAGCTCGATCAGATTCCCGTCCATGTCCTTCGCGAAGAAGAACGAGTGGCCGCGCGGCGACCGCTCCGGCCGGCTGACGACCTCGACCCCCTTCGCGACGAGGTAGTCGTACCACTTCTCCGTGTTGCGGACGTCGAAGGCGATGTGGGTCAGGCCGATCCGGTTCCAGGGGATGTCGACCGGCGGCTGATGCGGCTGGAACTCGAAGATCTCCAGCACGGCGCCCCCGGGCACGCGGATCCAGCCGACCTTGCAGCTCGGCGCGTCGGCGTCGACGCCGAAGAAGCTCCGCACGCGGTCCGGCGGCTGGTCGGCGACGCCCACGAGCGGACACCGGAAGACGTCCCAGTAGAACTGCACCGCCCGATTGAAGTCGGAGACGGTGATGCCGGCGTGGCTGAAGGATCGGGCTCTCACGACAGGCTCCTCAGTTCGGTCTCGGCGATGTGATCGGCCACGCGCAACGCCTGCGCCGCGATGGTCAGGCCCGGGTTGACCGCGGCCGAAGACGGGAAGAACGACGCGTCGACGACGAACAGGTTCTCGACGTCGTGCGACCGGCAGAAGGGATCGAGCACGGACGCCCGCGGATCGGTCCCGAAGCAGAGGGTCCCGCACTGGTGCGTCGTGTTCTTCGTCTTGTGGGAATGGGTCATCACGAGCCAGTATCCGAGCCGGCGCAGGATCCGCCGCATCTTCCGCACCAACCGCCGGTGCGCGCGCCCGTTGTTGGGGCGGTACTCCAGCCGGATGCGGCCGTCCGCGCCGACGGTGACCCGGTTGTCCGGCCGCGGCAGGTCCTCGGACAGTGCTAGCCAGTCGATCCCGCGCGCCATCCAGACATCGTACGCCCCGGCGGGCACCCAGGAAACGACCGTCTGGCCCATCACGCCGTGCGTCCGGCCCTGCGACTGGATCTGGCCGAGCGGGTAGCGCGTCTTCGGACCGGCGAAGTAGAAGTCGTTGATCCCCACCGTCTTCTGGAACACCGCGCGGTTCAGCCGGAAGGGATGGAAACCCTGCATCATCGTCGCCAGGTGCGCCATGTAGCGGCGGCCGACCAGCCCCGACGAGTTCCCCAGCCCGTCCGGGTGCCTCTCGTCCGCCGACCGCAGCAGCAGCGCGGCCGAGTTGACCGCCCCGCAGGCGACGACGACCAGCGGCGCCTCGACACGCAGGGTCTCCCCATCGCGCTCGATTTCCACCGTCGCAATCCGCCGGCCCGTCGGACCGGTGAGCAGGCGCGTAGCGAACGCGCGCGTCCAGAGCGTGACGTTCTCCTGCCCGGTCGCCGGCCGGACGCAGCAGACCTCCGCCTCGCTCTTGGCGTGGCGTCGACAGGGGAACGAGTTGCAGGTGTTGCAGAGAATGCAGCCGTCCGGCGCCCCCGGATCGATCAACCCGAGCGGCAACGGAGACGGATGCAGGCCCTGCTCGCGCAACCGCGTCACCGTCTCGGCCATCTGGGGCGCGTGGGGAATCGGCGGGTGCGGATACGGTCCGCGGGGCGGATCGGTCGGGTCGTGCCCGGCTTCGCCGTGCACCTGGTAGAGCCGCTCGGCCCGTTCGTAGTACGGCTCCAGGGTCGCGTAGTCGATCGGCCACGCCGGAGACACGCCGTCGAGATGCTCCACCGCCCCGAAGTCCTCTTTCCGCAGCCGGTAGAGGACGCTGCCCCAGAACTTCGTGTTGCCTCCGACGCAGTAGTGCGTGTAGGGCAGGAACGGCCGCCCGCGGCGGTCGAGCCAGGTTTCCGTCGTGCGATACCGCAGGTGCTTCCAGACGGCGGTCGGATCCCAGTTTTCCGGCTCCCGCGGCACGAAGCCGCCGCGCTCCAGAACCAGGATGCGCGCGCCGGTGGACGCGAGCGCCCGCGCCATCGTGCCGCCGCCGGCGCCGCTGCCGATGATGACGAGGTCGAAACGGTGTGGCATGCGCTCCGCGGTCAGCCACCGCTCGGTGCGTTGCCCGCGGAACGGCCCGTGCCACCCTCCGCGGTGTCGGCAGCGGTATCAGTCGCCCCGTCGGTCACGCGGGCGGCAGTGCGTGCAGGCCGGTCGTCCGCCGCGTCGGCGGTCGCGTAGATCCGCTCCATCAGATGCTGATCCGCCATCGCCGCTTCCAGGCTCATCTCGGGAGGGCTTCCCGTGCGGATCGACCGAGCGAAGTCCCGGTACATCGCCTGGTAGCCGCGGATGTCGCGGAAGCCGGGAAACAGGACTTCCGGCCACGCCGCCCGCCGCCCGCGCACCAGCACGAACCCCCCGTTCGACTCGAACGTGATGATGCCGTCGCGGCCGAACAGCTTCGACAAGCGTACCCCGCGCAGTAGCGACGGCACCTCCCGCGAGTAGTACAGCGACCCGACCGCCCCGTTGTCGTAGCGGAAGGCGGCCAGCATGGTCTTCGCCCGTACGTCCGACCCGCTTCGCGCCGGCGGCGGCCGGTAGCCGTGGATCGACGCGATCGCAGGCCCAAGGCTGTTCGCGATGTGCAGCCAGTGAATGCCCTCCTCGAAGAACGCGTCGCCGCCCGCCATCGCCTCGTCGTTGCGCCAGTCGCCGGCGGACTTGAACTTCCTGACCAGCGTCGTGAAGTGGGCCAGGACCAACTCGCCAATCGCGCCCTCGGCCAGCAGCCGGCGGAGACAGACGGCCAGCGGCTTGTAGTGATCGTTCTCCCCGACCAGCACGATGCGACCCGCCCGGTCGCGCGCCTCCAGTACCTGCTCGAAGTCGGCCATCCGGGGGAACGCCGGCTTCTCCACCAGCACGTGCTTGCCGGCGGACAGCGCCTGCAGGGTCAGGGCGAGATGAAACCGCGGCGGCACCGCCACGACGACGGCATCGACTCCCGAGTCCTCGATGGCGGCACGGTAGTCGCCGTAGCTCCCGACTCCGCCGTGACGCACGCGGCACGCCTCGGCCCTGCTGCGATCCCGGCTGGCGTAGCTCGGCACGATCTGCTCCCCCAGCCGCCGCAGGTGTCCGCTGTGGACCCCGGTGATGAATCCGCAGCCGAGGAAGGCGACGTGAACGGTCGCTGGCACCGCGCCATTATCGGGTACTCGGGAGTCGGCCAGGCGCCGGCGCTTCACGTCCGGTCCAGGCGGCTGCGAGAGATCCGTTACCGTCCTCAAGCCGCGCTTCGGACCGACACCTGGTCCTGTCCTGCGTCGTGGACATCAACGTTGCCGATACATGACACGCCAGTGCCGGGGCATTGGCGAGACACCCGCTGCAAAGGCCCCGTACGGCAATCGATGCCCGGCACGACCCACGAGATGCAGCCGCTGCAGGACGGCGCACCGCAACCGGCGCGGCCGGAGCGGGCAAGCCTCGCCTCCACGGTCGGCATACCTGCCTTCGAGGCATTCCACGGCCGCGCGGGCCGTCTGTCTCACGCAGGGCGCGGTCACGACCGACATTGGGGCCGTCCGTCTCACGGGGGTCATCGGGCAGCGGGCAACTTCGGTTGGCCGAGTTCGGTCACGTTCCGCTACCGCAACGACTTCCTGATTGCCGACCCGCAACTCTCCGTGCATCTGAACGTGACCGACTGGCTGCGCATCGGGGGTGGCGCAGGCTATCGCTTCGTCGGGCACGCCGGCTCCGACGGCGCGCGGTTGCAGGGATTCACGACGAGTATCGGCCTTCAGTTGGGTCCGCCATAGGAACGCGGCAGGCGAGTCGCCGGCTCGTGACGGCGCCGGCGACTCGAGGCGCGCGCCGCACAGGAGGGGCGGAGTTCGATACGACCGTCCTCGGGCCGCAACCCTCGGCCGTCGCAGCCGTACCATTCTCGCGGGCGCCCGCGGGGAAACCGCCTTGGAAGCCGCCTCCCCCCGTTCGGGGGAATAAGTGCGGCCTCGCACAGGTCCAACATTGCATAGACAGCGGAAGCGGCTGCGTGCCAGCGCCTGCCACTTTCGGGCCGATTGTTGCGTTGGAACCTGCACCACCCTCGGCCCTCTCCGGAGGAAACGAGACGATGTCCCGAATCGCATGCAACCTTTTCGCGCTCGCGTTGTGCACGGCGAGCGTGTCCGGCCACGCACTCGCGCAGAGCACCTCGGGCGGAACGACCCATGGCGTACGAATAGCCGGCACCGTGCAGTCTCCCGACGGTTCGCGTCTCCCCGGCGCCACGGTGCGAATCTTCGGCACCGCGCTGATCACCACCACGGACAGCGACGGAGCCTACGTGCTCGAGGCCACGCGACCGCCGGGCCGGCTCATCCTGTTCGCCGAGCTGCCCAATTTCACTAGCGACGACGCGACCATTCAGGTTACGGGACCGCTCAGCACGCGCATCGACTTCATCCTGACCCCGACGTTCGCGTCCGACGTGACGGTGATTGCCGAGGTGCCGATGCTGGACGCCACCGACGACGTCAGCCGTATCGAGCTCGCGCCGGAGCAGGTCTCGGTGCTGCCCAGCCTGGGGGAGCGGGATCTGTTTCGCGCGTTTCAGCTTCTGCCCGGCATCTCCGGCAGCAACGAGGCGTCCTCGGGCCTCTACGTCCGCGGCGGCACGCCCGACCAGAACCGCGTCGAGTACGACGGGTTCCGCGTCTACCACGTGGACCACCTGTTCGGGTACTTCAGCGCCTTCAACATGGACGCGGTCGACACGGTCGAGCTCAGCAAGGGCGGATACGAAGCCCGGCACGGGGGCGCGCTCTCCAGCGTGATGCAGATCACCGGCAAGAGCGGCCGGCTGGATCGAGCGGCCGGCAGCTTCGGCGCGGGACTGCTGAGCTTCAACGGAGTCTACGAAACGCCGCTCTTCGACAACCGGGGCTCCGGCCTGCTGGCCGTCCGCCGCTCGTTCCAGGGGCCGCTCTATGACAGGATCCTCAACCTCTACGACAACAGCCCGGTCCCGGGACGGCCGGGCGGCGGCGGATTCGGTCCGGGCGGCGGACGCTTCTCGGCCTTCAGCAGCCAGCCGTCATCCAGTTTCTACGACGTCAACGGCAAGCTGCTCTTCAACCCCTCCGCGTCGGACTCGGTCTCCGTTTCGCTGTATCGGGGGAACGACAACCTGGACAACTCCCGCTCCCTGCAGGTCCCGGAAGGGCTGTTCGAAAGGCTCCTCGCGCGCGGCATCGACCCGGCCGAGCGCGGGCTCGACCCCGACAGCACCCTCGACATCACCGACGTGCGCGATTCCGGGAATACCGGCGTCGGGCTGGTCTGGTCGCGGCAGTGGAACTCCAGCGTGCTCAGCGAGGTCTCGCTCGGCTATTCCCGCTTCCAGGACGTCCGGGACCGGGCCCGGCAGATCGGCTCGAATGCCAATCCCTCCGCCGAGAGCAATCTGGTCGACGACCTCACCTTCAGAGCGACGGTGCCGATCACGCTGGGCGTCGGCCACACCTTCGAGGGCGGCGTGGAGGTGACCGGGAACAGGCTCTCCTACAGCCTGCAGTCCGGACAGGGGCAGGGCGCCCGGTTCGGCGCGAACCCTCTCGCCAGCGTGCTCGATCGCGACGAGAGCGGTCGACTGGCGGCGGCCTTCCTCCAGGACCGCTGGTTGATCGGATCGCGGTTGCTCCTGGTGCCCGGCGTGCGACTCACGCACTTCGACCGCACGGGCGGCCGCTACACCGAGCCGCGACTCGCCGCGACCCTGTTCGTGACGGATACGTTCAAGTTGAAGACGGCCGCCGGCCGCTACTACCAGTTCACGAACCGGATCACGCGCGAGGACGTGCTGCAGGGCAACCGCGAGTTCTGGAGCCTGTCGGACGGAACGACCGTGCCCGTCGCCGAGGCGACGCATCTGATAGGCGGCGCAAGCTACGAACGCGGCGACCTGCTCGTCGACCTCGAGCTGTTCACGAAGGACCTGACCGACCTGACACAGTTCGCACCCCGCTTCGCCGCGGCCTCCGATGATCTCGACTACGACGCCTTCTTCTATCGCGGCACGGGCACGGCCCGCGGGGGCGAACTGCTCGTGCAGAAGCGCTCGGGCCGGCACACCGGTTGGGCGAGCTACACCCTCAGCGCGGTCGAGGAGTCGTTCCCCGATCTGCAGGCGGCGCCCTTCCCCGCCACCCACGACCAGCGGCACGAGGTGAAGCTGGTGAACCTGTACCAGATGGGCGGCTGGCATCTGTCCCAGACCTGGATCTACGCGAGCGGCAAGCCGTATACGGAACCGATCGGCCTCGAAACGGTGGATCGGCCGTTCGGCGGAACCATCGATCGCGTGGTCGCGGGGCCGAAAAACGACGGCCGGCTGCCGTCCTATCACCGTCTGGACGTGGCGCTCAACCGCGAGTTCCTCGTCCGGAACGCCATGCGCGGTGTCTTCAGCCTCACGCTGTTCAACCTGTACAACCGCACGAACGTCTGGTACAAGGAGTTCGAGGTCATCGAGGACGAAATCATCGAGAACGACATCCAGCTCATGGGTCGTACGGTGAACGCCGCGGTGACGCTGAAGTTCTAGATCGACATCGAGGCGCGCGCCTTCCGGACTCTCACCGTGAACCTGCGCCCGCAGACCTCCCGCGGTGAGGAAGCGAACAGGTCCACTCCTTCGTGCGGTCGAAAAGAGATGGCGTCCCGCTCTCCAGAAGAGCAGAATAGGGGTCCGCGTCGACGCCCGCGCTGTACGCGGAGGTCGAGCGCGGAACGACAGCCGGTCACCCGGCCGAGAATTGCCACGAATCGAACAGACGCAGGAGGAGCTTACCGCTGACTCAATGAAACCTGACAGCTCACGGTCGTAACGCGCGAGCCGGAATCCCACGGGAGGAGGAACCGATGATGAAGCGACGCCTGATCTGGTTGTTCGTCGTCACGGTGGCCGTCGGCGGTTGTGAGCAGCTCTCGCCGGAAATGCAACTGATTCACGACGCCGCCACCGCCCTCGGCGGTGTCGAGGCGGTCGAGCAGGTCGCCACGCTGCGCATCGAGGGCAGCGGGAACAACTTCCGGCTGGGTCAGAACCCCACTCCCAGCGCGCCTCTCCCGAGGGCCGCGGTCGAGTCGTACATCGTGGAGGCCGATCTCCGGAATCACCGCATGCGGTGGGAGATCGCGAGCGCCAACTTTGCCGGGCGGGTGAACACCGCCGTCACCGCCATGGACGCGGACGTGGCGTTCAACGTCGGGCAGGGCGGCGCCCGGCGGGCGAACGCGAGGGTGGCGAGAGAGCGTCACGCCGAGTTCTACCAGCACCCGCTGACGCTCCTCCAGTCCGCACTGGCCGAGACCGAGGAGGGAATGGCCGGAACGATGGTCGGCAACCTGCGGCAGGAGTCGGGCGATGACGTCGTCGACGTCACCACGGCCGACGGCAGCGAGCTGACGGTGCATTTCGACGCAGAGTCCCGGCAGGTGGTGAGGATCGCATCGCTGGCGTACAACTCGAACCTGGGGGACGTCGAGACGGCGACCACCTTCAGGGATTACGCCGATGCGGGCGGACTGCTGCTGCCCGGGGCGATCACGAAGACGATCGACGGCCAGCCCGTCAGCTTCCTGCGGGTCAGCCACACGGTCGGTGCCGACATCGGCGATCTCGCCGCGCCGGCCGACGTCGCCTCGGCGCCGGAGCCCGACCCGCCCGCCGCCAACGTGGCGGACGAGGAGCTCGCCGACGGCGTCTGGCTGCTCGCCGGGCAGTCCCATCACAGCGTCCTGGTCGAGCTGCCCGAGTCCGCCGTTCTGGTGGAGGCGCCGCAGCACGACACGCGGACGCTGGCCGCCATCGCGCGGGCGCGCGAGCTGGTGCCGGACAAGCCGCTCAGCCACGTCGTGAACACCCATCATCACTTCGATCACTCGGGCGGCATTCGGGCGGCGGTGGCCGAAGGACTGACCGTCATCACCCACGAGACGAACCGGGCCCTGTTCGAGGAGCTCGCGTCCCGGCCGCACACCCTCGTGGCCGATCACCTGGCCCGGCAGCCGGCGGAGCTGATGCTGGAGACGGTGGCCGGCGACGACACGCTCGAGCTGGGGGAGGGCCGCACGACCATGCAGATTTTCCGGATGGGGGACAATCCCCACGCCGACGGGGCGCTGGTCGTGTATCTGCCGACCGAGCGGATGCTGATCCAGGCCGACATGTTCATCCCGGGGGTCGGCGGCGAGTTCGCGGAGACCGCGGCGGCGCTGCTCCAGGCCATCGAGGATCGCAACCTGCGGGTCGACCAGCTCGTGCCGATTCACGGCGCGGTCCTGCCGCTGAGCGCTCTGGAGGAAGCCGTGGAGGCTGGGAACTAGCGATCTGCCACGTTCGACTCACAGCGCAGGAACGCGAGGTCTGTCGACAGACAGTCCGCAAGCTCAGCGGCGGCAGCGAGAAGGTGCGCCGCGCGCAGATTCTGCTGAAGGCCGACGCAGACGGGCCAGCGAAGGCGATCTCGACGTTGCGCGACGGCTCGTCGGACCCGTCGAGATCGCCTTCGGCAAGGTCGACCAGCGCCTCCCGACCATCGAGCGCGTCGTGCTCCCCGGTCCGGACGCGGACGAGTAGGCCCATCTGGAGCGGGGCTGGCCAGCCCCGC
>WTFV01000169.1:0-47109 GCA_011523845.1 Acidobacteriota bacterium
GCAAGATTCAGGCCGTCTCGACGAAGATCGGAGCGACGCGCACACAATCAACGCGCACGGCTTCGCACGTCCCGCGGTTGGCATCGTCGATCGCATCGGAGAGAAGGAGTTGAACAGCCGTTTCTGGGCGAAGGCACACGAGAACCAGCGCTGATCACGGGCAGCGCGGCCGCCTTGGGTATGATCGGTGTGCTGATGCCCGAGCCTCACATGGACGACCCGCGCGAACTCATCCTGTGCGACGTGCGCTGCTTTCAGGATGAACAACGCGGCAGCCTGCGGCCTATCACGCTACTCGTGGGCGAGAACAGTACCGGCAAGACGACCTTTCTGGGCTGCTACAGCGTGTTGCATCGGATGCTCTCCGGGTCCGACATCGACAGCCGGCTGGACTTCAATGAGGAACCGTTCGCCATGGGCTCGTTTCGTGACATCGCGCGCACGAGACCCGGACCAGGCGGTCATGCCGACGAGTTCAAGCTCGGAGTCACGGTCGAGCCGGCGCCCGACAGCGATGCCGCCCCGTACCGGTTGTTCGCTGCCTTTCGTGAAGAAGGCTCGCAACCCGTCGTCTCTTCACTCCGGTTCAGCTTCACACCGGACTCGTTCCTCGAGCTGCACTGGACGCCCGAAGGTATCACCCTTCGGATTCCAGACCACGTCGTTGAAACGACCTTCCCGATGGTCGACGTGACGTTCATGCTGGAGTTCCTGATGACCGTTGGTGCGAACGCTGAGCGGAACACCGGAGAGCGTCCGAGCCTGCAAGAGGTCGCGAAACTTCTTGGACCGCTACTTGGCGCACAGCGTATCCCGCATGAGCTCCCGCAACTCGAACCGGTGGCCCGGTATCTCGATGGCTTGTTTCCAGGCCGCGATACCAGACGCTTCAGGCTGCCACGGCTCCCCGAGCCGATCCCGGTTGCCCCACTCCGTTCGAAACCCAGGCGCACCTACGATCCGATACGCGAGACCGCATCTCCCGAGGGAGAACACGTCCCGATGTTGATGATGCGGCTGAGTCGCACGAAGCGCGGCCGCTGGAAGTCTCTTCACGAGGATCTCGTGGCCTTCGGCCGCGAGTCCGGGCTGTTTGCGGACATCAAGGTCAGGGGCCGCGGGGCACAGATGAGCGATCCCTTTCAGTTGCAGGTCAAGGTCCGCACCGGACCGCACGCGAACATCATGGACGTGGGTTATGGAGTGAGTCAGAGCCTGCCGATTCTGGTCGACGTGCTGACCGCGGCGGAATCCGGCCGGAGCCGCGGACTTCGCCGGGATACCGGGCGCACGTTCCTGCTCCAGCAGCCCGAAGTCCACCTGCATCCCCGAGGTCAGGCGGAGCTCGCCAACCTGTTCATCGAAGCGTTCAGGAAGAACGGGAGCCGATTCCTGATCGAGACGCACAGCGACTACATCGTCGACCGCGTTCGCATTTCCGTCAGAAAACGAAAGCTGAAGCCTGACGACGTTTCTCTTGTCTACTTCGAGCCCGCCGGCAATGCCGTCACGATCCACAACATGACGCTGGACGAAAACGGCAACCTGCGGGATGCCCCCGCGGGATATCGCGACTTCTTCGTGAAGGAAACCGACCGGGTGCTCGGGTTCGCCGACTGAGGGACGTCGCGGATGTGCATCATCGTGGACGCCAACCGCCTCGGCGCGTTTCTCTCCGACCCCGTCAACGAAGACGCCGCGCCAGTACGCCGCTGGCTGCAAGGCCGTGGCGGACGACTCGTCTACTCGGCCGGCGGAGCCTTCGAGCAGGAGGTGGGGCAACAGGCGAGGAAGAAGCTGCTTGACTACGTTCGGGCAGGCAGAGCGAGCCTCATCCCCGCGGAACAGTACGCCGATGACGAACTTGCGTTGAGAGACCACCCGGACCTTCGTTCCGATTATCCGCATGTCCTTGCGCTGGCCAGGTGCACTGGTGTGCGGCTTCTCTATACGGCCGACGACGCCCTGATCGCAGACTTCAAGAACAAGAAGTTCATCGACGGCCCGAGGGGCAAAGTCTATTCGCGCGCTGCCAATGCGGGCCTGCTGACCAGGGTGGCGTGCGCGCCACGCGCGTGACGGGTGAACGCTCGTTCACGGAGGATACACATCCCCCACATTCCGGGACCGATCGAGAAAGGTCACGGCCCGCTCCAGGGTTCCGAAGCACGGCACGCCGGCATGCCGCAACCGGTCGAAGTCCACCATCCGCGTCATCGGCAGTTGGTCAAGCGTCGGCTTATAGCTTCGGTTTCGCGGAAAGTGGCGAGACAACCACTCCTTGACGCCCCTCCTGGCTTCCCACGACGCGCCGTCCCACACAGTGCCCGCGTCCAGGCCCGGCCGGCCGTCGAGCAGCTTGCCGGCCATGTAATCGAGGCAGGGCAGGAACACGACTTCGTATTCGGGATGCAGCAGGACGACCGCCGACGGGAAAGGAAGACCGAGTGATCGAAGCCAGTCCGCCATTTCCGGTCCCCGACGCTTCGGGCAGGCATCGTCTTCGTCGCGCAGGACCAGCAGCGCTCGGACATCAGGCTTGGCGCGGACGAACTCAGCACCCTTCCGCAAGCCCCGCTCGAGGTGGAGATTCGGCCAGCGAACCGGCGTCGACCAGGTGAGGCTCGCGTTGCAGTCCGCGGAAAGTCGTACCAGAAGATTTCCGACCGCCAGAGCGTCGCCCTGTCCTTCCACCAGGACGTGTGCCCTCTCCGATTGACCCGTCACGTGGGAAACCTGCGACCCCGAAGACGCAGCCCTTCGGTCGTCATCAACTCGCCCAGTCGGAGCAGACCTTTCGTAACCGCATCGCGTTGATCTTCAGCCATCCCGCCGATGCGTGTCCCGCCGTTCGACCGCGCCACCACCCGGACCTCATCCGCCTTCGCGAGATTCAACAGCTCGGGGCTGTGGGTCGTAAGCAGAACCTGGCTCCGGTCGCTGGCCTGCCGCAGGTAGTCCATCAATAGTGGAAGGGCTCCGGGATGAACCGTCAACTCGGGCTCTTCGATGCCAACCAGCGGCAACGGCGGGTCCTGGAGCAGGGCCGTGAGGATTCCGGCCACGCGAAGCGTGCCGTCCGACTCCTGCGCCGCATCGAACCACTTGCCCTGACCGTTCCCCCCGTGCCTGAACTGCGCCACGAGGTAGCTCGCGGCCTTGCTCACCTTGATGTCGCGGACGTCTCCGGTGAGCCGGCGAAGTCCCGCCACGACTTCCTGCTTCCACGTCGACGGTTCCTGATCGCGCAGGATCGAGACCCAGTTGTCGCCGTGTCTGTGCATCGGTTTGTCGGGACTGTAGGTCTGGGGCCGCCGCAGGGTGTCCGGGTAGATCGAGTAGATCGCCGGACCGGAGATCAGATCGAACAGGCGTCCGAAACGTTCGTCACCTGCCACAGCCGGAAGTGCGAGTCCGGTGTCGCTGATCCTGGGTTCCAGTCCCTTCGGGCCATGCCACTTGCCCCGCTCGACCCTGAAGCCGGTTCTCCCCTGCCCCGTCGACACCTCCGCCGTCTCCGACTTGACCCGAAACTCTTCCCTTCGATCGCCTGTGATCTCGAAGGCGTAGGAGCCCGAACCGGTTCCCAATTCGACGTCGAGCGTGATCGACACGTTGTACGGACGTCCCGCACTCCAACGCCGCACCGCGTCGATACCGCCCCGATCCGTGATCGCGCCCGAAAGGCCCATGTGCATCGCATCGTGGACAAAGCTGAGCACATCGACCACGTTGCTCTTGCCCGAACCGTTGGGACCGACGAGGACGGTCATGGGCCCCAGTCGCACGTGTTGATCCCGCCCCACGCTCCGGTAGTTCGAGACACTGATCCGCGTGATTCGGCTACCAGATTCTTTCATGTCCCCTGCACCGTCGCTGAAGAACGGCCCCGCCCGTCGCGTCGCGCGGTCTCGTCAGCCTTCCGGCGGCGACTCACCGGACGCTCGAACCGAATCGATCGGCCCCGAACAGGATCGCTCCTCGGCCTTTCAACGTCTTTCCGGGGGCGCATCGATTGAGTCCCTCCGTCGACGGACACCACCAAGCCGCACCCAGGGGCGCTCCTCCGGGTGGCTGAGAACCCGGTAGTCTCCTTGTGATCCGCCGGTGTGGGCGACGCGGGATCGATAAACGACATCGACGCCGCGTTGCTCCAAGTCATCGTCAAAGGATTGAAAGAGCAGCGAACGCAAGGCAGGCAGCGAAATTGGCGCTCGCCACACCGGCCAAGCGAACCAGTCATGGTCGTCGTCGCGATGGAATCCAGTCGTTCGCAATCTGCCCCCGACCGCGAAGCAGGGAAACATCGGCAGCGCCAGGCTGGCAAGGAAAACCGCCGCGCGAACGGACCGTCGCGCTGTGTCGTTTGTCGGAGCCTTCGAGCGCAGAGCGTGAAGGCGCTGACCCTGGGGATCCCAGCCGAGTGAATGATGGTCATTCTGGTATCGCCAAGGCCCCTTCAGCGCTTCCTCAAACTGGTCCCTTACCTTCTTCAACGCATCGTCGACTTTCGCCTGCGCCCTGTCCACCTTTGCTTCGACGCCCTCGACCGTCGCCCTGCAAGTGCTTCCTTCGCCTTCCTGTGCTCCGACCAGTCTGCAATACCGACAAGACCCTTGAGCAGCCGCTGGTTCGCAGACGTGCAATCGAATACCGTCGCCTGCAGTACCCCCTTGCCTTTGTTGCGCTTCGAGATCAGGTCTGAACCGAGTGCAGCGAGCATGCCAGCGTCCTCGCGCGCCGTAGCAAACAGGACGCCCGCTTCGGCGAGACGGTCCAGGTTCGGCGTCCGAAAGTAGTCGTTCAGTAGCCCGAGCGCGTCGAAGCGTTGATCGTCGGTCAGGATGAAGACGATGTTGCGGCGTTCGTCGCTTGGGCCGTCCACGCCGGCCGCGTGACCGGTGGCGCTCCCCAGCCAGAAGCACACAGCGCCTATCGCCAGGAGGGACACCGGCCGTGAGCCGGGATGTCTCGGCTGTCGAATGCACCCAAGGTCCCGCCACGGACTCCGTGTGATCGTCAGCTCGGGTGTACGTCGCATCTGCCGAGTCTACGACCGAAGGCTCGATGCAGTCGATTCGCACCGGACAAAGGAAGGCCGGCGGCACGACGCCGCCGGCCTGGACATCACACGAAGAAACGGACGGCCCACGCGCTACGGCTGCACCGTCATCGCGTTGATCACGACGGGCGTGACCGGCACGTTGCCGTGCGCGCCCGTGGCGGTCGTCTGCACTCCGGCGATGGCGTCGACCACGTCCATGCCGTCCGTCACCTCGCCGAAGACGGCGTAACCGTACTCTTCCGGCGCCGTGCTGCGGTGGTCGAGGCCGCGGCCCCCGTTGTTCGCGTGATTGATGAAGAACTGCGACGTCGCGCTGTGCACGGCGGCGGTGCGCGCCATCGCTATCGTGCCCCGCCGGTTGCCGAGGCCGTTGGTCGCCTCGTTGGTGATCGCCTCGCGGGTGATCTTCGGCACCAGGTTGGTCCCCATGCCGCCGCCCTGGATCATGAAGTTCTCGATCACCCGGTGGAAGATCGTGTCCTCGTAGAAGCCGGCGTAGGCGTACTGCAGGAAGTTGCTGACCGAGATCGGCGCCTGGTCCGCGAACAGCTCCAGCGTGACGTCGCCCATCGTGGTCTCCATGACCACGACCGGGTTGCCCGGAACCACCCCCGCGGTGCCCAGATCGATCCGGTAGACGCCGGTGCTCGCCGTCATGTAGAGCGTGCGCCCGTCGCCGCCCCACGCGACGTTGGCCGTCACCTCCGGCATCAGGATCGTGCCGAGGTGGACGCCGTCCGGCCCGAACACCCAGACGCCGCCCGGCCCGGTGGCGAAGACGTTCCCGCGCAGGTCGACCTTCATGCCGTCGGCGGCCCCGGCCGCGGTCTGGTCGTTGACATCGTAGAAGACCCGCCCGTTGGAGGCGCCCTCCTCGTCGAGGTCGTAGGCCATCCAGACCTTCTGGTTCTCGTCGGAGTTGGCGACGTAGAGGGTCGACTCGTCGGGCGAGAGCGCGATGCCGTTCGGGCGCGTCTGATCGCTTACGAGCAACTGCAGCTCGCCGTCGGGTCGCAGGCGGTAGATGCCGTTGAAGTCGAGCTCGCGCAGCGGCGACTCCTCCAGCCCCTCCAGGCCGTATGACGGATCGGTGAAGTAGAGCGAGCCGTCGGAGCCGAAGACCGCGTCGTTCGGGCTGTTCAGGCGGCCCCCCTCGTACGCGTCGACCAGCACGGTGCGAGACCCGTCCTCCTCCACTCGCGAGATGCGGCGGTTGCCGTGCTCGCAGATGATCAGCCGGCCTTCGGTATCGAAAGTGAGCCCGTTCGACGAGATCGATCGGAGCCCTTCCCGGTCGCCCTCGAACACCGGGTCGATGAACGGACTGGCACCGTCCCCCGCCGTCCACTGGTGGATGGCGTTGGCCCGCACGTCGGAGAACAGCAAGCGCTGCTCGCCGCGGATCCAGACCGGTCCTTCCGTGAACGTATAGCCCTCGGCCACCTTCTCGATGGTGGCCCCCTGCGGTATCAGAGAATCGAGCCGCCGATCGACCCTGAGAATCGAACCCTCGCCGGCCGGCTCGCCGACCGGGCCGGTGTCCTCCTCCGGCGGCGGTTCCGGCGCTCCGCCGCACGCCATGGTCCAGGCGACGAATACGGCCACGAACAGGCTGGTCGGTTTCATCATGTCGCTCCTCGCTTCACTTCGGTGTCGACGGTGATTTGCGCGTCAGAAGATCGCGATCGGGTTCACGGGAGAGGCGGTCCCGTTCGGAATCGGCAACGGCGCGATGTTCAACATGAACTCCCAGCGGTTCCGCTCGGCCGCCGCCTCTGCCAGGTCGTCGAAGTCGGCGCGGTCCAGCAGGTGCACGCCGAGCATGGTCAGCGCGAAGTCGTGCAGCGCGAGCCGCGGCAGATCGCCGGGGGGCTGCGGCATGTAGCCGGGCGTCTCCCAGCCGATGATCGCCACGTCCCGCTCCCGGAGCCACGGGATCACCCGGTTGTCGAGACCCGCCGCCTCGGCCCCGGTGTCGAACGATCCGATGTCGTCCTGGCGCACCCAGCGGCCCCAGCGGAGCAGGAACGCATCGCCCGGCCCGACTTGCACGCCCGCCTGCGCCTCCCAGGCTTCGAGGTCCTCGACGGTAATCCACTCCCCGGGCTCGAGATACCGGACGCCCCTCAGTCGGGGAATGTCGTACAGGACGCCGCGCGTCACGACGCCGTGCCGCATCGTCAGGATGGCGTTCTTCGTCGCGCCGTCCTCCATGGTGACCGTCTCGGCGATCGGATAGCCGTTCCACATCTTCCCGTCGAAGAAGCGGTGCGCGAAGCCGTCGATGTGGGTCGTGCCCGGACCGTGGATGCAGGGATAGTTGATCGTGTCGCTGGCCCCGCCCGGCGACGCGCTCACCATCCGCCACTCGATCGGACAGGGATTGTCGAGGGTCCGCTCCCGGTTGGCGATGGACGCGAGCGACACCGTGAACCCTTCCGTCACCAGGTCCGCGGCGGCCCGCCGCTTCTCCGGGGTGATGAGGTTCAGCGCCCCCATCTCGTCGTCCGGTCCCCAGCGCCCCCAGTTGGAGAGCTCGTCGAACCAGGCGTCGTACTGCTCCTGGGAGACGACCTGCCGCTCCCCGGTCTGCTGTCCGAGCGCAGCCGGTCCGCCGAAGCCGACGACGAGGAGCGCAACCAGGACGCTCCCGACCACCGTCCGCGTGTTCCGTCTTGTCATGCGCTGCCTCCTCCGTGGCGTGCCGGCCCGCGCCCGCGTCCCGCCGACCGGCCCCCCCTTGCACATCGTTGTTCACGCCAGCCCGCCAATCGTCGCTTGACGGCTTCGCTCGCCGCCCGACCGAGCCTCCAGGAGTCCGGCCGTTCTACGGCGCAGACTCCTCCACCGCCCGCCGGATGGCCGGCACGAGGTCGCAGCCGATCAGGTCGTCCAGCTCGCGCCGATGGCTCCGCCGGCCCGCACCCGGATTCGGCGACGACGTGACGACGATTACGGCATCGAGGTCGGGGATCACGAAGATGAACTGTCCCCCGTAGCCCCACGCGTAGTACGTCGGATGTCCGGCGAACGTTCGCATCCACCAGCCGTACCCATATTGCCGGCGGCTGAACCGCGACCGCGTGCGCGGGATTGTCGACTCGCGGATCCACTCGCGCGAGATCACCTGCCCCCCGTCGCCCGTCCCGCCGCGCCGAAAGAGGTTGCCGACGGCGATCATCGCCCGCGGGGTCAGCGCCATCTCGTTGCCGCCCATGTAGATTCCCTGCGGATCGCGGGTCCACACGGGCAGCGTGATGTCGAGCGGCCGCGCCAGATAGCGCCGGCCGAACTCCAGCGTGCTCATGCCGCTGGCCCGCGTCAGGATCGCGGACAGCAGGTGCGTGCTCCCCGTGCTGTAGATCATCCGACCGCCGGGCCGGTCGACCAGCGGCCGGCTGAGTATGTGCCGCACCCAGTGCCGACTCTGCACCCAGCGCCCGTAGTTGCGGTTGGACGTCGTCTCGAGGCCCGACCGCATGGTCAGCAGATCCTCGACCGTGATGGACCGCATGATCGGATCCGCCTCCGCCAGCTCGTCCGGGAAGAAGTCGACGATCGGCTGATCGACGCCCTTCAGGTAGCCCCGGTCGACGGCGATCCCGACGAGGATCGCGATGAGCGTCTTCGAGGCCGACTTGAGGTTGGCCGAGCGTCGGGCCGACGCCCCGTTGAAATAGTGCTCCTCGACCAGCTCGCCGCCGACCGAGACCAGCAGGCTGCGCAGGCGCGGCAGGCGCGCCGCCCGTTCGAGAATCCTGGCCCGGTGTGCCGCATCGAGCGCAGGGACGTCGCTCGCGCCTGCCGTACGAGACCCGGCCGAGCCAACCAGCCACAGCAAGGCGAACAGCGCGAGGCAGCCGCCCGCCACCCGCCGCCGTGCCCGCGGTGTGCGCCGCATCGGCACATTCTATCGGCCAAATGGACCTCGATGATGCACGTCGAACCGAAAAGCCGGCGGCTCGGGGCTACGAATCGCGCCCGCCGAGAATGACGTGGTGGTACAGGAGCCCCGAGAGCATGGCCCCGATCACCGGTCCCGTCCAGTACACCCAGTGCGTGTCCCGGACCCCGCCGGCACGCGCCGGACCGAAGCTACGGGCCGGGTTCATCGAGGCGCCTGATATGGGACCGCCCAGCAGGATCTCCGAGCGCCGGCGTCAGAATCGCAAGGCGCAACGCCCGGTACCCTGCCGCTGACTTTCCTGCTCCAGGACCGGCTCGGAGGCCTCTGGTTGGGGCGGGGCACATGGCGGGGTATCCTGACGTCGGACGGTCCGGAACACGCGGAGGGGGACCGATGAGCACCATCGGCAACATCATCTGGATACTGCTCGGCGGCATCTGGATGAGCATCGGCTGGGTAATCGCCGGGCTGATCATGTACGTGACCGTAATCGGCATCCCCTGGGGACGGTCGTGCTTCGTCATCGCCCGCTTCACGTTGTTTCCGTTCGGGCACGAAGCCGTGTCGCGAAGGCGGGTGTCGGGACAGGAAGACATCGGCACCGGGGCCGCCGGCATGCTGGGCAACACCGTCTGGCTGCTGCTGGCCGGGTGGTGGCTCGCCCTGTGCCACGTGGCGACGGGCCTGATCGTATGCCTGACGGTGATCGGGATCCCGTTCGGCATGCAACACTTCAAGCTCGCGGGAATCTCGCTGATGCCGGTGGGCAAGACCATCGTGCCGAAGGAGATGGCCGCACGGCTGCGGTAGCATCTGTGCGGCCGGGCCCGTGCCGACGACGACTCCGACATCGTCCCTGGTCGCGCTGACCATCTGGACCGCTCTCGCCCTCTACGTCGCCGGAGAGCACGGCCGCGCCCGGCGGCCGGCGGCATCATGGGCGCGGCCGGTCTGGCTGCTCGGCGCGCTCGCCTATCTCGGGCACGTCGCGGCGGCTTTCGGCATTCATCACGACTGGAGCCACTCCGCGGCGTACGCCCACATCGCGACCCGCACGGACGCGCTGCTCGGACTCGACTGGGGTGGCGGCGTCTGGGTGAACTACGCCTTCACGGCGATCTGGATCGGGGAAGGGCTCTGGTGGCAGCTCCGTCCGACCCACTACGAAGGGCGACCCCGCTTCTGGCGCTTGGCCGTCCGCACCGTCTTCCTGTTCATGATCGCCAACGGCGCGGTGATCTTCGTGGAAGGCCCCCGGCGCCTGCTGGGGATCAGCGTGCTGATTGCGCTCGTTCTGATCTGGAGTCGCGAGACGCGACCTCGCAAGAAATGAGCGGTGATGGGCGAGTTGGCGGTGGAACGGGATCTTCTTCTGCGCAGGTTGGAGCGTGTTGGAACGCTGAACCGGGCACGAGGGCAACAATGCGCGCATGCCCGAAATCGATACGCTGTTGGCCCATCTGTCGCCGTCGCTTACATCCCGGACGGAGGACATCGCCGTCGAGGCGCTCGGCTACATCTTGAGCAAGTACCCCAGTTCCAGGGAAGGACTGGACGACATTGTCCGATCCGGAGTCGCGAACGTGAAACCGGTCGCACAGGTGCGAACCCAGGTCAGCGGGCGGGACGGGACACGCCCCGATCTCGTTGGACTTGATGAGGGCGAAACAGAACGCGTACTCGTTGAGGCCAAGTTCTGGGCTGACCTGACACCTCGACAGCCGGCCGCCTATCTTGACCGGCTGGCGGACGACGGGCCGGCAGCGCTGTTGTTTGTCGCCCCCGAGGAGCGAATTGCCAGCCTGTGGCGTGCGCTACGGAGCTCAGCAGAGCAAGCCGGCAAGCGGCTGTCTGACGTTGACGCCGAACGAAAGTGCACGCACGTTGACGACACTCAACGACATCTGTTGCTGGTCAGTTGGACCGGCCTGCTGGACAGAATGGCCGCGCGGACGAGAGGTGAGCCGGAGGCCGAAGCCGACATCTTGCAACTGAGAGGACTCGCCGATTCTGCGGACGAAGGACGATTCCTTCCTATCCATCGTAAAGACATTAGCCCCGATTCCTCCCGCCACATGCGGGACCTGAAACGCCTCATCGATGCTGCGACGGAACGAGGAATTGCACACGGATGGGCATCTCGAAAGGGCTTGAACCGGACGCCGCGTCCTTACGGCTACGGTCGGTACTTGATGCTCGGTGATCGTTGTGTATGGTTTGGCGTCAATACTGAACGGTGGGAACGAGATGGCAAGACCCCGCTGTGGCGCTCGCCTTCCACATCACCCACGCCGGAGCCTGGGTCGGCGCCGGTATCACCCGGGCAGGCGCGATAGGCATCGAATCATCCACGAGTCCGAGCTGACGGACCCGAGAACCTTGCCGGCGCCCGGTGCTCAATGGCTTGGTTCACTGGCCCAGCGGGGCGCTCTCGCGGATTGCCTCTCGGCACTCCGGTGGCAACTGGGCTTCAACGTCAACCGTTGCTCCACACGGGACATCGAGGTCCGACGTGTGCAGCTTCACCATGCATTGGACCAATGGTGACATCGTGAAGCGCAGGGCGTCGGTCGTCGCGCGCAGGGCTCTAACCGTCCCGGTCAACGTGCTGGTCGTGGTGTTCAAGGCGCCGATCGAAATATTCAGGGCTTCGACGGCGGTGTTCAGGGACTCCGCCGTCGTGTTCGCGGTATCAATGGCCAACTCGAAGCCCGCGACGGCCTCCGTCGTGAGGGCCGTTGCCTTGACTTCGTTGACGATCTCGCGAACCTCCCGGACTTCCCGTTTGGTTGCCAAGGTGGACGACAGATGCCACGTTCCGCTGATGACGGCGAACAGGACCGTCAACGCGGCCGCATTCTCCTTCATCCATGGCTTCCACGCGTTCAGGCCCATAGTCTCGTCGAGATCCAGCACGGGTTCCGACTGGAGGCGAGCCTAGAATCGCGAACCCGGAGAGACGACACCATCCGCCGGCCCCGGGCAGATTCGCCGGTACACCTCGGCCGCGCGACGCGCCATGACCTCTGCCGTGTAGTGCTCCCGCACCGCGGCGGCGGCGCGCGTTCCCAGCGTGGCGCGCGATGCCTCGTCCGTGCGCAACCGCAGCAACTCGGTCATCAGCGCCTCGACGTCTTCCGACCGAATCAGCACTCCCCCGCCCGTGCGCTCGATCAGCTCGACGTAGGTGCCCCGTCCGGCTGCGACGACGGGGACGCCGCACGCCATCGCTTCGACCAGGGGCAACCCCTTGGGATCGTCGTAGGTCGCCGGCACCGCGAATACGTCGAGGCGCTGCAGGAACGCCACCTTGTCGTCGAGCTCCAGCACGCCCCGGTAGTGAATCTCGCCTTCGAGACGCCACTCGCGGACCTGGCGCATCATTCCGTCCAGGTACGCGCGGTGCTCCGGGCCGAGATAGCCAGCCAACTCCAGGCGGCAGCCCTCGAGTTCGCCCTGCTCGCGTAGGCGGTGGTAGGCGTCGCAGAGGAGATGGATGCCCTTCTCGGGTGCGATGCGTCCGAGGTAGCCCACCGTGAAGGGCCGCAATTCGTGGCGAGAGGCCGGCGGATAGCCGTCGACGTTGATGCCGAGCGGGACGACGTCGAGCTTCGCGCCGGGAATCCGCAGGTACTGCGCCATGTGGCCGGCGTAGTAGTCGCTGACCGCCACGAACCGGTCGACCGACTGCGCGTGCTCCCGTATGAGCGCCAGCGCGCGCGAGTGGTACGGCTCGTCGAGATGCTCGAGGAAGATGTCCTCCCCTTGCAGCGTGCAGCAGATCGCGCAGCCGATCGCCTCCTTCAGCGCAGGCGCCAGCGAGATCAGCATCGAGTTGGAGATGTCGATCACGTCCGGTCGCGGCTCCGAGCGCAGCCAGTGGACCAGCTTGTCGACCTCCTTGCGCTGATGGCCGTCCCGTCCCTCGAGCACCGAGACGGTCAGCTCGCCCAGTTGCTCCGGCTGCGTCTGCACGCCGCGCTGCGAAACCGCGCGCAGCAGCCACGGCGCCTCCCACAGGCGGTCGATCAGCCACGGCGTGCCGCGGAAGAGCGCGGAGTACTGCTCCAGGTAGACGCTGATGCCGCCGAAGAAGACCCGGTGCTCGCTGACGCTGGGTTCGTCCGTGCGCGGAGGCGTGTAGAGGGGCACGAGAAGCACGTCGTGCCCCAACTGCCGCAGGGACTTCGCCAGCGTGTTGTCGCGGATGCAGCTTCCGCAGTACATGCCGCCGGCCCCGGCTGTGATCGAGATGATGCGCATGGAACTCCGGCCCGCGTCGGCGCCCGCACGGCGGACTCGCCGCGTGGTGCGATGGTGGCGCGATTATAGCGTTGCCCGGGACGATCGGTCCGACGTTCATCCGTCGGCGCGTGTGAGCAGCCTCGCAAGCGCGAGCAGCACGATGGCGAGCCCCGCCGCGCTTGCGGCCACGGTGACGGCGGAAACAGCCGCCTGGCCGCCGACCGCCGTGACCGCCGGCACGAAACGCAGCTCGGCCAGCCAGGCGGCGGCGGCCGGCGGCACGGACGCAAGCGCACCGGCGGCGACCGGCGCCATGGCGGCCAGGGCCGCCAGCTCCATCACCGTGATGGGCCGCAAGGCGCGTTCGGCGGCGGCGCGGCGGGCCCGGATTCGCGCCATCCACCAGATGCGGCCGGCGGCGGCCGGCGGCGGGTCGGCCGGCAGGTAACGCCGGTCGCGGCGGAGCGCCCCGGCGACCAGGGCGACGTCGCGGCAGACGGGGCACGCCGCTGCATGCGCCCGCAGTCCTTCCGGCCAATCGCCCGCGCTCGCCGCGCGCGCGGTGTCCGACTCGCGTGAACAGCGCCATCTCATCATGACCGCCTCCCCGCGGGTGCTCCCTCCGGGGCAAGCCCGCGAGCGCGGAGCTCCCGCGCCATCCTGTGCCTGGCGCGGAACAGCAGCGGCCGAATGCTCAGCCGGCTCAGACCCAGGACCTCGGCCATCTCCCGGTGCTGCATCCCCTCGACGTAGGCGAGCCAGAGCAGCGCCCGCTGGCGCGGCGTCAGGACATCGAATACTACCCCGACGTCGCCGCGCAATTGCAGCCGCCGCTCGACGCCTCCGTCGACCGGCTCGCGCGATTCCCGCGGCGGGCCGCCCTCCCGGCGCGCCCGCCGGTAGTGGTCGCGGTACAGGTTGGTGGCGACGCGAAACAGGTAGCGCCGCCGTCCGTCCGAGTCCGCGGGCGCGGCCGCTGCGGCGAGCATGCGGCAGTAGGCCTCCTGCGCCAGGTCGTCGGCAAGGGCGAGGTTTCCCGACAGCCGTGTCAGGTACCCCCGCAAGGGATGCACCGTGGCGTCGTAGAACCGGACGAACTCGGACTCGTCCATCGAAAGACGCCCCTCGGTCGCCGCACGCGGGCCGGTCGCCGTCAGGACGTCCTCCGGCATGGATCAGTCGGCCGGCCCCGCCGGCGCGCTCCGGGCGGACGCGGCGTCCGCATCGAGGAGCCCCCACGACCTCGACAACCGGTACGAGACACCGGAGGCGGCCAGGAAGCCCGCGCCGAGCGCCAGCACCATGACCGCGAAACCGAGCGCACCTTCGTCCCGATAGAGCCCGTGAAGGACCAGCAGTCCGACGCCGAGGCAGCAGAGGACGGCGCCGACCGAGGTGGTGGCGATTATGCGCCGCCGCGGGTCCGCGCGCGGCGGCGGCGTCGAGAGGGTATCGAGCAGCTTCCGCCCGGACTCCGACTCCAGATAGGCCATGGCCTCCTGACCGGTGTCCAGCTTGTCGATCAGCCGGCGGGCGGTCTCCGCCCGCAGCTCTTCCTTGCGACTGTTCTCGCGGCTGACGATCCAGACGATGGTCCCGATCATCGCGAAGAGCGCGAACGGGATCAGTCCCTCGAAAAACTGTTCGTCCATCCTTGCCTCCCACGGGGCGCGCAGCAGGCGCCCCCCGGCGCCGATTACCGCGCCCCTGATTGCAGGACGAACCAGCGGCACGATCGGTTAGCATCGAACGGGGGGTGGCGGCCGACCGCGGCGCCACTCGTGCGGCTGCAGCATCGCCGCGGGAGAGCGCCGGCCGCGACGGCAGCACGAGAGAACGCGCACCGGGCCGCGCCGCGGCCACGAGAACACTCACCCGGCCGCAGCGCCGCCGCGAGCATTCACTCGGCCGCGATGCAGTAGAGGAACTGCCGCCCGCGCAGGTAGATCTCTCCCCCGACAACGGCCGGCGAGGCGTCGAAGCCGTCATCGAGGCGATTCATCGAGAGGATCTCGAACTCGGGTCCGGCCTTCGCCACGAGGGTGACCCCGTCGCGGCTCGTGACGTAGAGGCGGCCGGCCGCGATGACCGGCGAGGCGTAGACGTCGCGGATGCCGGACAGCCGCACGGGACCGTAGAGGTTCCGCCCGGTGGCGGCGTCGTAGGCCGAGAGCACGCCGGAGTTGCTCTTGGTGAAGTACAGGATGCCGTCGTGCAGGACCGGGGACGGGACGTAGGGCGTGTCGCGCTCCAGCGACCAGACGATGCCGCGGCCGCGCGAGATGTTTCCGCGCGCCGACGAGAGGTCGACGGCGTAGAGCCGGTTGCCGCGATAGCCGCTCATCAGGTAGGCGATGCCGCCGGCGGCGACCGGCGAGGGTATGGCGTTCGTCGTCACCCCCTCGCCCTCCCACAGCAGCTCGCCGGTCTCGAAATCGTAGCCGCGCACGCCGTCCGTCGCACTGGTGACCACCTGGGCGCCGCCGGCGTGCTCGACGACGAGAGGCGTCGACCAGGACGTGCTCTCGTCCCGGTCGGTGCGCCACAACTCCACGCCGGTGCGCTTGTCGAGCGCGGTGACGAACGACTGCCCCTCGTGGTCCCAGACGACGACGATCGCGTCGCCGTGCAGGGCCGGCGAGGCCCCCTCGCCGAAGCCCATGCGGATCCGCATGTCGCCGAAATCGCGATCCCACAGCGGATTGCCGTCCAGGTCGTAGCAGTGGAGGCCGCGCGAGCCGAAGAAGGCGCAGACCACCTCGCCGTCGGTCACCGCCGACCCCGAGGCCCAGCTTCCCGTGTTGTGCCGCCCCTCGTGCGGCTGCTCGGTCACCGCGGTCCGCTCCCAGACCACGGAACCGTCGCGGCGGTCGATGGCCACGATCACGAAGTTCAGCCGGTCGCCGGAGCGCACCGTGCCCATGAAGCGGCGGCGGAGGCGGGAGAAGAACCCGCCGCCCGAGTCGTCGCCTGGTCCGGCAGGAATGGCCGTAAGGACGAATACCCGGTCGCCCCAGACGACGGGCGACGCCTGGCCGAAGCCGGGAATCTCGACCTTCCAGCGCACGTTCTCGGTCTCGCTCCAGCTCGACGGCGGGTCGCCGGCGGGCGCCGCCCCCGTGGCGAGCGGTCCGCGCCATTGCGGCCAGCTCGCATCGGCGGCCACGTCGGACTGAGCGGCGGCGGGCGCAGCCGGACCCGCCAGGAAGGCCAGCGCGAGCGCGGCTACGAGCAAGCGGCACGGAAAGTTCTTCATCGCCATTTGTGTCAGCCTCGCGGGACGTCTCAGCATCAAGCAAGCGTACCGGATCGGAGGGCGCCAACCCCGCCGATGACCATCAGCCTGGTCCGTCGTCGGACGGCACGCCAAGCGTACCGGATCGGAGGGGCGCCAACACCCCGATGGCCAGGGCTGCGGTCACAGACCCGACACGACCCAACGAACAATCTCAATGATAGTGGGATAAGATCCGCCCACCATGATTATCAACACTTCGTCGTCGTCGGTCCTGATCCTGGTCGCCCTGCTCGTCGTCGGCTTCGCGGCCGCGGCCGGCGCGCAGCGCGCCATCCCCGCACCGCCCGACGTCGCGGCGCCGCCGGACGACGCCGAGCGCACCCGCTCCGGCCTCGCGTCGAAGGTCATCGAGGAAGGCACCGGGTCGAGGCGTCCCCGATCGAACTCGCGCGTCACCGTCCACTACACCGGCTGGCTGACCAACGGCCAGATGTTCGACAGCTCGCGGGTCCGCGGCACGCCCGCGATGTTCCCGCTCGACCGCGTCATCGCAGGCTGGACCGAGGGCGTTCAGATGATGGTGGTCGGCGAGACGCGCCGCTTCTGGATTCCGGAGAACCTGGCCTACGGCGGACGCCCCGGCTTCCCGGCGGGCATGCTCGTCTTCGACGTCGAGCTCCTCGCCATCCAGTAACCGCAAGGAGGACCATCGTGCCCCTGACGAAGATAGCGGCGCTGGGTGCCGCACCGGCCCTGGGCGCCGCGCTGGCCATCGGCTTCAGCGCCACCCTGGCGACCGCGCAGGACGCGGTCACGGCGGAGGACTACGAGGCGGCGATGCAGGAGTTGCGCTACCTGGCGACGGACACGTCGCTGCACATCGACGCGAGCTACTGGGGCGACGTCGGCGAGGATTCCGACAAGATTCGGGCCGAGCTGGCCAAGGTGGAGGCCTTCTGGACGGCGCAGGAGCAGCCGCAGGCGGTGGAGTTCGCGACGCAGGCCATCGCGGCGGCGCGGTCGATCGGGCGCGCCTCCGGCTCCCAGGACCGCAACGCCGCCACCAGCGCGCTGGCCGAGCTGCGCAGCGTCTGCCAGTCGTGCCACGGCGAGTTCCGCGAGGAGACGGACGACGGCTTCCGCATCAAGCCGAGCGCCCTGAAGTAGCAGTACCCACAGCCGGCGCGGGCCGGCTTCACGATCCGCACACGGAAAGGGCCGGCCGCGGGTCGGCCCTTCCCCGGTACACTCGACACGGCTGGACCTTGACCCGTCATCGACACAGGCTGGCTTTCACGCGTCACGAGACTGTCGCGCGTACACGAGAATAGCCGGCCCCGGGCAGCACGCCCGGACCGGCATCTCGCTTCCAGCCGCCGGCGCAGGCCGGCTTCTGCCCGTACACAAGAAGGCCGGCCCGGGCAGCACGCCCGAGCCGGCCTTCGATTCCGTCCGACCGGCGCCCGCCCTCACGGGTGCGGACGCCGGACGACTCCCTAGTTGGTCGGCCAGAGCACGCCCTGGCTCTTCTCGCCCTCGGCGCCCTCGGGCACCGGGCCGATCCCCTTGTAGACGAACTTCTGCACGCGCGATCCCTCGTAGGTCTCGGTGGTGTAGATGTTGCCATCGGAATCGACGGCGAGGCTGTGCACCGCGAAGAACATGCCGGGCTGGCGTCCGCCGTCGCCGAACGCGGTCAGCACCTTCAGCGTCTTGCGCTCGATGATGTACACCTTCATGTTCTGGCCGTCGGCCAGGTACATGTAGGTCTGCTCCTCGTCCGGCGAGAAGTCGAGGTCCCAGGTCGAGCCCTGCGCGCGGGTGTGGGTGCCGACGAGCATCTCGTCGACGAACGTCCCGTCCTTCTGGAACACCTGGACGCGGTCCTCGGCGCGGTCGCAGACGTAGACGAGCCCGTCGTTCGCGATCACGCTGCAGTGCACCGGCCCGCGGAACTGCTGCGCCGGATCGTTGCCCGGCACGTAGGGGCCGCCGAAGTCGTAGTCGTCGTCCGGCACGTTGCCGTAGGCGCCCCAGCCCCGCTTGAACGCGCCGGTCTCGATGTCGACCACCGCGACGCGCTTGTTGTAGTAGCCGTCGGCGAAGTACGCCTCGTTCGCCTCGGGGTCGATCCCGATCTCGGCGACGCGGCCGTAGCTGTCCTCCGAGAGGCTGTCGCGCTGGAATATCCGCCGCCCGTCCTCCTCGCGGACCATGCGGGCGTTGTGACGGCCGGCCTGCAGCAGGAACTCGCCGCTGCGCGTGAACTTCAGCACGTGCGCGTCGCCCTGCCCGTTGCCGCCGATCCAGACGTTGTCCATGTGGTCCACGGCGATCCCGTGGTTGGACTCGGGCCAGACGTAATCGCCGGTCTCGGTGCCGGGCCCGCCCCAACTGTCGACTAGGTTGCCCTCCTGGTCGAAGACGAGGACGGGCGGACCGGGCTGGCAGCACTCGCTGACCGGCGGGTCCATGACCATGCCTATCTCGGTGGCGCCCTGGAAGTTGTTGGGCGTGTTGCGGTGCAGGACCCAGATGTTGTCCTGCGCGTCGACGTCCACGCCGATGGTCGGACCCATCAGCCAGTGGTTGGGAAGATTCTTCGGCCACAGCGGATCGACCTCGAACATCGGCGCCATGACCGCATCGTCGTCGCCCCCGCTCTGTCCGGCGGTCAGGACGACGCCGGCCAGGACGACGCCCAGGGCCAGCGGCACCAGAAACGCGTACTTCTTCATCTGTGGTCCTCCTTCTGGAACCGTGCGCCGCGTCCCGCCAAGCTCATGGTCGTTCGGCGCGTGTACATCGAATGCGACGGGCGAACAGTATACTTTGGAAGCGAAAGCGAGACAGAGGGGGACGGACCGAGTGCGACATCGACGCAACACGCTGCTCGCGGCCGGCGCGCTGGCAGCATTGCTGGCCGGCGCCACGACGGTAGTGCAGGCGCACGACATCCCGAGCGACGTCACCGTGCGCGCCTTCGTCAAGCCCGAGGGCGACCGGCTGCGCATGCTGGTGCGGGTGCCGCTCGAGGCGATGCTCGACATCAACTTCCCGCTCCGCGGCCCCGGCTACCTGGACATCGAGGGCGCCGAGGGGCTCCTCCCGGATGCCGCCATGCTCTGGCTGGGCCAGGAGATCGAGCTCTACGAGGACGGCGCCCGACTGCCGGAACCGACGCTGGCCGCGGTACGGCTGTCGCTGCCGTCGAATCGGGCGTTCAACACCTACGAGGACGCGCTGGCCCACGTCACGACAGGGGATCGGCTGCCCCCGACCACGCAGATCATCTGGCGGCAGGCCCTGCTGGACGTGTTGCTCGACTACGACACGACGTCCGCGGAATCCGAGTTCTCGATCCGCCCGGGGGTCGAGCGCCTGGGGCTGCGCGTCATCTCGGTCATCCGGTTCATCACACCGGCCGGCGCCGAGCGGGCGTTCGAGCTGCGCGGCGACCCGGGCGTCGTCACCCTCGACCCGCGCTGGCATCAGGCGGCCTGGAACTTCGTCGTCTCCGGGTTCGAGCACATCCTGGACGGCATCGACCACCTGCTCTTCCTGCTCTGCCTGGTGATTCCGTTCCGCCGGTTCTGGGCGCTGGTGCCGATCGTGACCGGGTTCACCGTGGCCCACTCGGTGACCCTCATCGCGTCGGCGTACGACATGGCGCCGAACACGCTGTGGTTCCCGCCGCTGGTCGAGACGCTGATCGCGCTTTCCATCGTCTACATGGCGTTCGAGAACATCGTGGCGGCCGGGTCCGGAGACGCCACCCGCATCCGCCGCCGCTGGGTGGTCGCCTTCGGCTTCGGCCTCGTCCACGGCTTCGGCTTCTCGTTCGCGTTGCGCGAGACGCTGCAGTTCGCCGGCTCGCATCTGCTGACGTCGCTCCTCTCGTTCAACATCGGCGTCGAGCTGGGCCAGTTGCTGGTCATCGCGCTCTGCGTGCCGGCGCTGGAGCTGCTCTTCCGCTACGGCGTCAACGAGCGCATGGGCACCATCCTGATCTCGGCCCTCGTCGCGCACACGAGCCTGCACTGGATGGTCGAGCGCTACGAGACGTTGAGCCAGTACCCGCTCACCTGGGCCGCGCTGGCCAGCGCGTTGCTGGTCGGGATCATTCCGTGGCTGATCCTGTTCATGCTGGCCGCGGCCACCGCGTGGTACGGATTCAAGTACTGGCGGCAGGCGGAGGAGGTCGCGGCGGAATAGCGGACCGGCGGAACGAAACGGAGCACGGCGCCCGTGCAGCGGACGTCGAGTTCACCCCGAACGAGCGCACGGGAGTCGCACCGGGGGAGACGAACCCGCGGCCCGGCGAACGGGCCTCGTCGAGCACCAGGGATACGACGCACAACGACCACCGGGCGCGACGCGCCTCGCCCGATCGACCACGACGATGCCCATGACTACTCTCCGTCGCTCGGTCCCCCTTCTCGCCGGCCTGCTGCTGGCCGCGTCGCAGCCGGCCGGCGCGCAGTCCACGGCGGAGACGCCCCTCGGCACGCGCACCGTGTCCGCGGCCGACGCCCAGGCCAGCGCCCAGGCGGTCGAGCCGCCCCTCGTCCTGGATGGAGGAAACGGCGGAGGCGGCGGGTTCGCCGTCATGCCGCCGAGCGAGTACTACCGGGTGGCGCCCGTTCGCGTCGAGAACGGCCCGCGGATCGACGGCCGCCTCGACGAGGAGGTCTGGCTCCGGGCCGCCGTCATCGACGAGTTCGTGCAACAGGAGCCGGCCGAGGGCGAGCCGGCCACCGAGCGGACGGTGGTGCGGCTGCTCTACGACGCCGAGGCCCTCTACCTCGGCGTCGAGGCCTACGACTCGGAGCCGGACGGCGTCATCGCCACCGAGATGCGGCGCGACTCGCTGCGGCTGCTCGACGAGGACAACTTCCAGGTCATCCTCGATACCTTCCAGGACCGGCGCTCCGGCTACATGTTCGTGACCAGCCCGCTCGGCGCGAAGCTCGAGCAGCAGGTGGCCGAGGAGGGTGAAGGCGGTTGGCGCGGCCGCAACAGCAACAACATCAACATCAACTGGGACGGGGTGTGGGACGTCGTCTCCCGCCGCACCGCCGACGGCTGGGTGGCCGAGATCGCCATCCCGATGGTGACGCTGCGCTTCCCCCGGACCGCGGAGCAGGTCTGGGGCGTCAACTTCATGCGCAACATCCGCCGCAAGAACGAGCAGGTGTTCTGGGCGCCGATCTCGAAGGAGTACACGCTGACCCGCGTCAGCCTCGCCGGCACCATGACGGGCATCGGCGCCGTCAACCGCGGCCTGGATCTGCGCATGACGCCCTACATGCTCGCGGGCGGCCGGCAGGACCGCGCGGCGGGCACCGTGGCCGGCGGCGGTCTCGACGGCTCGGGGTTCAACGACTACGGCCTCGACGTCAAGTACGGCGTCGCGTCGGGCCTCAACCTGGATCTGACGCTGAACACCGACTTCGCGCAGGTCGAGGTCGACGAGCAGCAGGTCAACCTGACCCGCTTTCCCCTCTTCTTCCCGGAGAAGCGCGACTTCTTCCTGGAGAACGCCGGGATGTTCAACGTCGGGGCGCCCGGCAGCGGGTTCGGGCGGGTCGCCGACCTGTTCTTCACGCGGCGGATCGGCCTGTCGGCCGGCGGCCAGCCGACCCCTATCATCGGCGGCGCGCGTCTCACCGGAAAGGTGAACCGCCACAACGTCGCCGCGATGAACATCACGACGGGGTCGTTCGGCAACGCGGGCGACAACTTCTTCGTGGGGCGCTACAGCCGCGACATCCTGGCGCGCTCGAAGGTCGGCGGTATCGTGATCGACAAGCAGGCCGTCGGCAGCGTGTTCGCGCCCGACACGGGCGGGATCTCCCACTACAACCGCACGTTCGCGGCCGACACGACGCTCGCCGTGCACCGGAACCTGACGATGACCGGCTTCGTCGCCAAGACCCAGACCCCCGGCCTGACCACCGGCGACATGGCCTCGTACGCGCGGGCCACGTGGCTGAGTCCTGCGTTTCACGTCTACACCGAGTTCGCCGACCTGCAGGAGAACTTCAATCCGGAGGTCGGCTTCGTCCCCCGCCTCGGCATCCGCACGTCGAAGTTCCACGGCGAGTGGAACCCGCGGCCGGGTCGCTTCAACATCCGGATGTTCGACCCGATGTGGAACATCACCTACACCACCGACCAGCACAACCGGCTGCTGACCCGGCGGATCCACAACATGATCGGGACGTACTTCGAGGACGGCTCGTCGGTCATGTTCTATTTCAACGACCACTTCGAGCAGCTCGACATCCCGTTTCCCATCCGCAACACCGACGTCACCGTCCCGGCCGGCACGTACCGGTTCGGCGAATGGGTCTTCTCGTACCAGTCCGACCCGTCGCGGCGGCTGTACACCCGGACCCGGTATTCGCCGCAGACCTTCTTCGACGGGACGCGCACCGACATCCAGGCGACGGTCGGCCTGCGGGCCACCAGCCGCATCTCGGCCGAGACCATCTTCAACCGCAGCGACGTCGACCTGCCGTGGGGCGAGTTCGTCGCCGACCTCGCCTCGTTGCGCCTGGACCTGACGCTGTCGCCGACGGTGACGCTGCGGTCGCTGTCGCAGTGGAACTCGCTGACCGGCGAGCTCAGCAACAGCATCCGCTTCAACTGGATCTACAGCCCCGGCAGCGACATCTACATCGCCTACGACGAGATGCGCCTCGACGACCTGTTCTACCTGAATCCCCACGTCCGCCGCTCGCCGTGGGGCGACGTGCGCAACCGGCAGATCGCCGTCAAGATGACGTACCTGCTCTCGCGGTGACCGGATCGGCGGTTGCCGCGAAGAGAGCGGCCCTGACGCACCGGTCTGCCCGCGCACGGGCCGCTCCCCGATGAACCGAACCAAACGTACCGCGATCTTCACCCGCCTGCGGGCGGAGAACCCCGAGCCGACCACCGAGCTCGACTTCGGCACCCCTTTCGAGTTGCTGATTGCCGTAATGCTCTCCGCTCAGGCGACGGACGTGGGGGTGAACCGGGCGACGGCCAGGCTCTTCCCCGCCGCCCGCACGCCCGCCGCCATGCTGGATCTGGGCCTGGATCGGCTCAAGGACTTCATCCGAACCATCGGCCTGTTCAACACCAAGGCCGAGAACATCCTGAAGACCTGTCGCATTCTCGTCGACGAGCACGGCGGCGAAGTGCCGCGCCGCCGCGAGGCGTTGGAGGCGCTGCCCGGCGTCGGCCGCAAGACCGCCAACGTGGTGCTGAACACCGCCTTCGGCGAGCCGACCATCGCCGTGGACACGCATATCTTCCGGGTGTGCAACCGCACGGGAATCGCCCCCGGCAAGACGCCCCGCAAGGTCGAGGACGCCCTGCTCCGCTCGGTGCCGGACGACTTCAAGCGCGGCGCCCACCACTGGCTTATCCTGCACGGCCGCTACGTCTGCACCGCGCGCCGGCCCCGCTGCGGAGCGTGCGTAATCGAGGACCTGTGCGAGTTTCCGGACAAGGACCCGGGACGAGACGGAACGTGAGTTCACCGGCAACGCGCTCGAAGTGCCAGTCGCTTCCTCGGGCTGGTACGGTTTGTTCACAGCTCGATCTGTCCAGCCTCTCCTATGGCCTCCTCGATGTCGGGCTTCCGGGACGGGATCACTTGGCTGGGCAAGTGCTTGTGGTGCGGGAAGTTCTCCAGCTCGGGAAAGTGCGGCGTGCAATCGTAGCGAAACACCAAACGATTCAAAGCGTCCTGGCAGTGGTAACGGTAGTCGAGGGAAACCGGACGATCGTCCTCGATGACGACCGCTTCGCTGATTTCCAGCATGTGCCCCTGCTCGAAGCGAAGTCTGAGTCGCAAGTTGATGCGTTCCGGCGTGAGCACCTCCTCAACGTAGTGTTCGACGTACACCTGCCTGCATTCCTGAATCGTTCGCTCGACCCGTGCCAGGTAGGCGGCCAGAAGCTCATGCAACATCGGCCAGGGATTTCTCGATGCTCTTGCGGATCTCGACGTAGTGCCTGTAGTCGTTCGCCCATTCGACGAATGCGGCGTCATCCGACAGACGGCCCTGGCTGTACTCGTTGAAGAAATCCTCTGAGTCCATTCCGTGTCGGATTTCGTACGTGTTCAACCGCTTGGCCACCGCGATCAGCGCGTCAATGGGCGATGTGTATCGAGTGGTTTGTTTGCGCATGGGCTCCTCCTGGACCGGAGTCTTCAATCCAGGGAACGAAGGCTGACCGAGGAAGGCCGCTGTCTTCCTTCGCAGAAGTACAGCGCCTTGAACCGGTCCATCTGCTTGATCCTGTCGATCAACGTCCGTTCCTGCCGCGCCGTAGCGACGTTCCGGACAAGCGCCTTCGCATCCGCCTCGGTCAGGCGCAGTACGAGGTAGTTGGCGATGGCGGAAAACAACGACATGTCGAAGTCTCTTGCTTCCTGGGACGCCACCACGAGGGAGATGCCGTACTTCCGGCACTCCTTCGCCATCGTCGGAATCAGTTTCAATCCCGCTGCCCGGTGGGCCTCGTCGAAGATCAGGGCATGCGTGATCAGCTCTTGAATGCCTCGGCGGAACATGTCCTTGTAGAGACCGTAGAACACGAGCGAAGCGAACGACCGCTGCAGTGCAGCGTTCTGCGTCGTGTGGATGCGGACGACGGTGGGCCGGTCACTCGTCCACAGACTGTCGCGCGTCTCTCCGGACTCGAAGAAACCATAGTCCTCGAGCTCGGTCAGACGCGCCAGCAGCGTACGCAATCCGCGGTCCGGCTTCGGCTCGGCGCGCAGAATCTCGACGAAACGACCGAACTCCGGCTCCCGTGCTCCTGTTGCCGACCCGGTCCACCCCACTTCGCTGAAGCTCTCCTTGATCGCTCGGCGGATGCTCTCGCATTGCAGATCGCCCAGCTCCGGAAAGATGGCGGCAAAGATGTCCCGCAACGATCCGGCGACATCGAGATGCGCCCGCGCCGATCCGGGGTTGGTCACCGTCAGCGGATTGAATCCCAGTCCGTCGAAGTCGACGAACCGCACGGAGGCAACCAGGTCCACGAGCCGCTCGTCGATGTCCTGGTGATAGGAAAATATGATCGGGTGGACGCCCGCGGTCACCATCTGCCGGCACAGGTTCAGCAGGCAGGTCGTCTTCCCCATGCCGGGCAGTCCGGCGATCAGCAGATGCGGATTGCCCTTGATGGTCAAGGGCCACTGCACGTCGGCGCCGGTGAGGCTGTCGACGCCCAGCGCGACGGCGGGGACCGGCGTCGGGACTTCAGCCGTCGCGCCGCGGTCCGGGGCGGTCTTGCCGATCGACGGCCTCGTAGCGCCGCCGGCGCCCGTCGATCCGCCGGGCGGGTCTCCATTCCTGCCGGCTGCGTTTCCTTTGCTGACGTGTTCACGCCCTTGGTGACGCGCAGGCTGCGCGGTGTTCCCATCGCTGCCGGCCGCACCTCCCTTGCCGCTGTCCGGATCCGCCGCCGTCGCGCCGGCGCCGCTTCCGCCGCCGCCCTGGCTCCCTCTGTCGGCGCCCGGTATGTCTGCGATGGAATCCCGGTCTCCCCCATCGACCGTCGGCGACACGCTGCGGGAGGACGGAGTGTTCAGGCCCCGGTCGTTCCCCGACGTCCCGGTTCCGGGCGCCTCGCCTCCGCCTCCTTCCGCCGCCGCGTTCGTCCCAAAGCGGAAATCGGCGTCCGGCAACCGACCGGGACCGAACATGAAGATCCGTGCGCCCCAACCCGCGGGCGAGATCTCCAGCGGCTCCGCACCTGCATACTCTGGACAGAACACCCAGCCGCGGTCGCCGTCCGGTGCGGGCTGAATGGAGTAGTCCGCGCCCCTCTCGATCATGCGAACGAGCTCGGCCACGATCTCCCGGTAGCGTTCCGTCGGCAACCCGTGCCGGTGCGCCTTGTCCGCGTAGAAGCGCAGCACCCGCGCCAGCCTGGCGCGCCGCACCGCCCGGAACGCCGAGTACACACCCTCGTGGCCGTACCACTCCTGCCAGCGCGAGCGCAGGGCGACGGTCTGGTCCTGCACCCGGCGCAGCAGGTCCGTCGCGCGCGCCTGACGCAGATGGCGGCGGTGCTTCACTTCGATGAAGCGGAAGACAAGCCCGCGGCGCGGCTGCGTCGAGACGTGGATCAGATCCGGACGCGTCTGCCGGTCTCCGCCATCGACGCCGTTGTTCCCGTCGTCTCGTAGCGGCGGCAGCAGGTCGCGCACATCGTCCACCGGCACGAGGAAGCCGCGGTCGAGGGGCACCCAGCAGGCATCGTGGTCCGCCGCGCGCCGGCAGTTGGCGTGGGCGATCGCCAGCGCGACCAGCTCGGACGTCGGGGCGACGTTGCCGGTGAGACGGATGGCGAGCCGCCCACTCAGCGACTTGAGGTGCTCCAGAAGGAACTCGGCGTTCCGCCGCGTGCGGCTGAGCCCCATTCGCACGAGTGCCTCGTCGAGCAGGTCGTGCACCTCCTCCACGTTGCTGGTCGACGTGATCAGTTGCAGGCAGCCGAGGTCCTCGCGCTCCGGCACGCAGTCGATGACGTACGCGTCGTAGATGTCCCGGTTGTCGCGCGGCGAGTCGAAGTACTCGATGCCGGCGTTACGGTCCAGGGTAACCACCCAGTCGCAGAGCCGATGCAGCTCCCGGATGCTGTCTGCCTTCTCGGGCAGGATCGTCGTGCGAAGCACCGGCGCTCCATGATCCGCGTCGCTGGTCGTCGTGTTCGAGGCGACCCAGGGCCAGCGCCATCCCGTGCGCTGGTTCGCCTCGCCATCGCCCTCCCCGACGTGCCGGGCGACCGCGTCCACGATATTCCGGCCCAGGCGGTCCAGCCGCTCGGTGTGCCCCCGCTCCGACGGGTGTTTCTCCCCGCCGCCGGACCGAGGCAGGACGCTGCGCCACGAAGGAGTCGGTGCGGCCGTGAAGTCGCGCTCGAAGAACGACAGCAGGCCGAACGCCCGGAACGGCACGGTCGACGCCAAGCCGGTGTCGATCTCCACCCGCGACTCGAACGTGTCGAACGCGACGGCAAGGTGGGCCGCGGCCTTCGGATCGGCAGCTTCCTTGCGCGCCCACCGCAGCCGGGGTAGCGCGACGCCGCCCGGCAGGCTGATGGACTCCAGCATCCACCGATCGTCGGTGGCCAGCACGCCCGCGCCGCTACGGCGTTTCTCCCGCGCTTCCGAGATGAACCGGCCGGCGATCGCGCGCTGCTCCGGCGACGGATACAGGTCGAGCGAGAAGGCCGGCGCGGCCGCCGCTTCGACATCCGCGGCGTCGGCCGCCTCGTCGTCCGAATCATCGTCGGCTCCGCCGTAGTGCCGGTGGACAAGGCCCAGCGCGCGGGCGATAGTCAGACCGTCGCCGGCTCGGAGAGCGTGCATCCGCAACAGTCGGGATGACTCGTGGCATTCGACGTACTTGACGATCTCATCGCCGAGAACCGCCGCGCTCTGCTCACCGACGGTCGGCGTGGTCTCCGTCGACTCGCTCTCGCCGAGGGCGCAGGCGAGCACCGCCACCGCCGCTTTCGGCTCCCGATCGTCATCGGGCACCATGCCCACAGCGTGGAACCCCAGCGTGTCCGCAAAGACGAACGCCCCGCCGGCCGGGTTGGGAAGGAACGCAGGAAACATCGCGCCGTCCAGCCCCCGCAGTTCTTCCTGTACCTGCCTGGGCGCCTGCCCCTCGTCGAAGACGGCGTGGAACAGCAGGTTGTCGTAGGCGGCCAGCCAGGCGACGCGCAACGGATGGGCCGGCAGCACGATCAGGCCGATTGTCCGTCCGGACAGCGACTGCACTTCGACCGTGTTGCAGATTGCGAGCGAGGGGTCGCCTTCGTCGAGCAGCGCCGTCCAGGCAAGCAGGTACTCCTTCACGACTTCGAACGACTTCGACTTGTCGTCGTGGACCTGGCTGACTCCGCCCCCGCCGGCCCGGAACCGCTCCGCCAGCCGCCGGCTGGCCGCGACGGTGCGGCCCCACGCGGTTCCGTCGCCGCCCTCCGCCGGGACGAACTCCACCGCCGCCGCCCGTTCTCCCGACGCCCGGACGCGCAGCCGCCAGCGCCCGAGCCCGCCCTGGCGGCCCGTCCAGTCGTTCTCCACGTCGCGGATCAGCGGCGGGCGGAATACCCGGAAGCTCTTGCGCAGCCGGGAGTCGCGCGGCCGCAGCACGACGAAGCCCCTCGCGTCGGCGGCAACCGAGGTCGGGTTCTCGGCGACTCCGGCCGCGGTCTCTCGACCCGGAAACTCGACGAGCCCTTCGCTGAACGTGCGGATCTTCCGGCCCGCGCCACCGGCCGTCGTCTCCTGCGGCTCGCCGAACCGGATGACGAACTCCTCGCTCTGCTGCCGCTCGATCTCGTCCCGGCCGACGACGGACACGACCACGCGGGCGGTCAGGAGAGCGTCCTCGCTCAGCGCCGAGAAGTCGTCGTTGCTGAACCGGCACTTCTCCTGCTGGCGGGCGGAGTGGCGAACGTCGCGCGCGGCCAGCTCCTCGTCGAGGTCCGTCAGCACCGCCACACGGTAGTCGACGGCGTTCTTCTCCAGGTCGTCCGGTCGGGCCTTCCACCGGACCTCCAGATTCGAGTACTCCTTCGCGGACTGGGGGTCGGGTTTCAGGATCAGCTCCGGCACCCCCGCTTCGGGCGGTTCCTCCAGTCCCGACCACGCGGCGATCTTCCCATTCTTGTTGCGCCACGGCGCGAGTTCGATGCATTGGATGTCGTCGCTCGGGTGCATCGGGAGGGATCCAATCCACAGGTGCGGCTGGTCAGCCAGCGCCTGCAGGGCGTCGCGCAACGGTCGGGTCGCTGCATCCGCGAGAAAGCGCTCGAGATCGCGGCGCCGCGTGCCCGCCGCCGCGATCCGCAGCGACGCGATGCGCGCGGGGACGGTGAGGTTGGCGACAGCGACGCCGAGCAGGCGATCCACGAAACGGCGCGCCGCGGCCAGTTCCGCACCGGCGTCTCCATCAGCCGCCGCCGCTACCGGCCACAGGCCGAGGAGGTGCAGGTACTCGCCGGGGTGACGCCTGTGCGCGGCGGCGCGGCAGAGAAAGTCGAACTCCGCCCACGGCGAGACGCTGTCGTGCCGTCCCACGCCCTGCGCCCGGCGGATCGCGCGCTCGGCGTACGCGCGGTGGGCGCTCGACAACCGGCTCGTCACCTCGGCGCCCGCGAGCCGGCCGGCCTCGGTAAACAGTTCAGCCTCGCCAACTTCGCGCGCGGCGCTGTAGATGCCGTCCATACCGGCACCGGCGCGCCCGGTGTCGACCAGCAGCAGCGTCGGTTCGTCCTTGGTCTCGCGCAACTCGACCGCGGTATCCGCGTCGGTAGTTCTCCGGGGCCCGTCCTCCGTGTCCGCCACCCGCAGCACCTGCCACCCCTCCGGCGCAAAGGCCGCATCGGAGGCCAGCGCCGCCACCGCGTCCGGGGTCAGGCAACGCACGAACGCCATCGCGCCCCGCTCGGGCCGGCCGAGCAGGCGCTCGAACGCGCGGCCGAGCAGCGTCCCGTGCAGCGCCGTCCACTCCACGTCACATCCCTCCGGCGGCCTCGAAGCGGGGAACGAGCCGTTTCATTCGTTCCGCGTCGTTGACGCCGACCAGCAGGCCGAGATCTCGCAGGCGCCGCTCCAGCGCCGCCCGGTTCCGGCCCAGCACCTCGTTGGAGATGGCCATGCCCGGCGGTGCGGTATCGACGTGGAACCCGTAGTCTTCGCGGAGAAAGTCGAGGAACGACACGATGTTGGCATCGGCGCCGCCCTTCGGACCGGCCAGCAGGTGCAGGTGCACGAGGTAGTCGAGCACGGAGTCGGTGAAGACGAGGGCGCGCACGTCGCGGCGGCGACGCGTTGCCGGACCGCTTCCGCGCGTCGTCGCCCGCTTGACGGCCAGCCCGTTGGGACGCCCGACGGCCAGGATGGAATCGACCATCCCGATGAAGTTCTTCTGGAAGTCGCTCGCCCCCTTCAGAGCCATCAATCCGCTTGCGAGGCGCCAGACAGCATGCCGTGGGTCGTCAGCGTCGCCGAGAAGGGTACTGGCCGCGTCGTCATGGTCCTCGGCCACCTTCTCGGCCAACCGCTCGGCCTTGTCCTCGATGAGAATTGCGACGCGCTGGGCCTCGGCGTGGCGGTCGTGAACGAGATCGCCGAGCAGGTTCAGCCACGCCGTCGCGTACGGCCGCGTTTCCACTTTCTGCGACTTGATTCGCGGCCGCGAGCGCGCCTCGTAGTCCAGCAGGCGCAGCGCCATCAGGATGACGGGCACACGTTCCAGGCGCCGCATCAGGTCGTCCGTCGACTGCTCGGCCCGCAGACGGAGTCTCCGATCCGCGCCGTTGGAGCAGTCCACGAAGAGTTGCGCGGCGCGCTGGGCGTCGACGTCCGTCACCCTCCCCGTCGCCTCCCAATGCAACAGCACCTCGACCGTGCTGGTGACGATGGTGGTCAGGCCGAGAGAGATGCACGACTCCAGCATGTCCACGAAGGCGTGCCTCGGCGCGGAAGCGGCGTACGAGCGCACGAAGCGGCGGATGTCATCCGAGAAACGGCGGCCCGCGGCCTCCGCGATCGGACGCTGGTTCGAAATCCGGTCCGCGTCCGGTCCCTGCTTTGGAGTGGGCCTGGGCTTTCGGGGAGCCGTCCCCAGTTGCTGGGAAAGACGAATGGTCAGGAGCTGATCCAGGCCGACGGCATCGTCTTCCTCGTCGAAGCGATCGGACGCATGATCCGCCAACAATTCCCCGCGGCGCGTGACCCCCTGGCTGAACGCGCGCAACAGAGGATTGTCCTCGTAGCGGTTGACCACCGGGAAGCGCGTCCGGTCCGTCTCGTCAGTCGGCGTGACGTGGTCGCCCGTACGCCGATTCGCGAGCATGGCGACGATCATCTCGGGGACGAAACGCAGGTGCGCCACGCTATAGGGCAGGTCTATCCAGCTCGCCATGTAGTGCGTCGGCGCGACGCGCTGCACCTGCTTGTCCCGGCCGAGCCCGTGCCGGACGTTCTCCAGGCAGAAGCAGAGCAGGAGGTCGCCGAGCATCGCCTGCTCGACCTCGCCGTCGAACCCGGTCAACTCGTCGGTCTCGGCCAGCTTCGCCGCGATCCGGTCCACGGTCGTCTGCCGGCGCTTCTGGGCCGGCGTCCCCGCCGCGGGACCGTACGTCGCGAGGAAGTTCCCGGCGCCCCGCCGGTGGCCGTAGCGGAACATGTAGAAGACCGCCGGCAAGACCGCCGAGAGCTCGAAATCGAGAAGCGTCATCGGCAGCACCTTGTCGTAGCTGCCGGTCCAGATCTCCTCCACCAGGTCGGGTGACAGTGCGTCTTCGACGATCTTGCGATCGGCATGCGCCATGCGTGTTCACCTCAGGCAAGAGGTCGAATGACGAGGCGCTGCGGTCCGTCGCCGAAACCGCTTTCCGCCGCTATCTCGTGAATGGCATCCTCGCGCATCGGGTTCCAGGCCAGCAATCGCCGGTCGTCCTCGCGCTCGAGGCGCTGCACGAAGATGGACAGGTGCGCGAACGTGTCGTCGGTCGAGGCGTCGCCCAACTGGTAGCCCTCGCTCAGCTCCAGCAGCAGGTGGAACAGATCCGCACCGAGGCGGAGGCGCTCCTCGCCACGTCCGTCCGCATAGCGGTAGACGAGAGTCGCCTGCCGGTGCAGCCGGTCGACACCGGCGGGTGCGGACGGCAGGTCCGCTACGAGATGGAAGCGATCCGCCGGTTTCTCGATCCAGAACGCCGTCTCCGTCGGCGTCCGGGGGGTGATCCGCAGGGGAACGACGCCGCCACGGTTGTACGCCCTCGGCGGCAGCGTCGACAGGCGGGCGATACCGGCGCAGAGGGCCCGGCACGCCGCTTCTCGCTCCCCATCGTCTATCGGCAACCTGCGGAAACGGCGGAGATGACGGCCGTGGGCCAGTTCCAGGGCGTTCGGATCCCCGGTGAGCGACTCGATGTCCCGTTCGAGCCACTCGAAATACGCGCGTCGGCGCGCCGAGGGGAGGTTCAATTGGGGATACCCTGCCACGCCCCGGCGGACGCCGGCCCGCGTCGGGCGCACCAGGTGTCGATCGATCCGCGGATGCGCGTCGAGCGCCGGGTCGAAGCGCGCCAGGTCCCCGAGCACGGCCCCCTGGCGTCCCGGGGACTGCGGGTCGAATGCCCGGTCCCAGTAGGGCAGCGGCGCGGGCCCGGCATCGGACGCCGTATCGGGTGCGGGATGCGGACCGAAGTCAGGATCCCGGTAGGCTCGGGCCGGTTGGCCGTGCGCCGCGACGGCGCCCTCGTGGTAGTCGTCGCAGAAGTGGACCCCGAACAGGATGTAGACGAGCGCAGCGCGCAACTCGCGCACCGTGACGTGCGTCTCGCCGCGCAGGTGGACTGCCTGGAGGGCTTCGAAGAGTCGCTCGCGGGCCCGCGCCCGAGCCTCGGCGGTCGCGCTGTCGGGGAGGCCGGCGGGTCCAAACAATCGATTGGCCTGGAACACGTTGCAGCGGTCCTGCGCCGAGCAGGTCCCGCACGGCGCCCAGATCTCCGACGCCCGGGCGCCGCCGTACAGGTGGTCCAACAGGCGTTCCAGGAAATCGTTTTCGACACCGGTCCCGTTGGCCGTCACGCCGCCGACGAGCGACCGCTGATTGAGGTTGACGAACCGGATGTGCGCATCGGGGACCGACCGCGGGGCGGCGTCTTCGGCAACCGCGCCGGCGTCTACGACGTCTTCCGCCGCGTGACCTTCTCCCGCGCCCTCGTCGTCGTCCTCGTCCTCGTCGTCCCGCGTAGCGGCAGCGGCGCCGGTCCACCGATCGTGCTGGACCCGCTGAAGGGCCTCGTAGAGCGCCCGCGTCAGGGCGGTTTCGCCCTCGCGTGCTGCGACTCGCTCGATCCACTCCAGCAGACGTCCGTCGTTGATGGCCAGCAGATGCGCGAGGTCCTGCGCAGGCGGCCCGTCCCGGAACGGGGCCAGAAACTCGTCGAGCAGGTCGTCGGCCGACCGTCCCCGCCACGACGCCGACCCATCGAGGTTCATCCGCACGAGCAGGCCGTCGTCCGTTTCCCCTTCCAGTACCCGCTCGGACGATGCGCGCCGTTCCAGCCCGAACCGCCTGGCGAGATGCTGGAGCAACGCCGTCTTGCCGTCGCCCGCGTTGCCGCACAGGACGACGAGCCGAATGCGCCGCGCCCGCAGGTCGTCGTGCAGCGCCGCCTCCAGTGGCGTCTCGACGTACGTCTGCTCGGCGAAGGCGCTGTCGAGCCCGCGCGTCTCCTGGTTCCCCCACCGCGAGCCCGGATACGACTGCAGCAGCCACCTCAACCACTCCACCCGCTCCTCGCGGCGTACGGTCCCCGGATCGGGCGGCCTGGCTGGCGCGGATCCTTCTTCGGACGGATCGAGCACGGACGCCGGTGCCACGGATGGCTCGGGAACCGGCGCGGACTCCGTTGCGGACGGAGCGGGAACGAGCCCCGGGCCTGCCGCCGACGACTCGGGCGCCTCTGCGGGCGCTGGCGAGACCGAAGGCATGGGTGTCACAACGGGCAACGGCGCGACGGGCGGCTTTGCCTTCAGAGCCTTCAGGGCCTCGGTCGCCGATTGGAACCGCCGATCCGGGTCCGGGTCGGTGGCCCGGTCGAGAAACGCCGCCACCCCCGGATACTCCGCGCGCTGTTCGGCGTCGACGGCTTCCCAGTTCAGGCCGCGCTCCTTCGCCGGCGCGCCGTCGTAGCGGAACGGCTCGTGCTCGAAGATCACGTGAAAGAAGCTGGACGCCAGCGCGTACAGGTCGTCCGACGGCGACGCCGGCCGGCCCGTCTGGTGGGACGGCGAGCAGTAGAGCACGGCGCCCGGAGCGGTGATCGGCTCATCGATCCGGCCCACGAAGTCGTAGTCGGTGAGCACGAGGTCGCGGCCGGACACGATCAGGTTGCCGGGGTTCACGTCGCCATGGATGAGGCCGTTGCGGTGCAGCACGTCGAGGGCCTCGCACATCGCCCGCAGCCAGAAGAGCGCCAGCGCGTCGGCCGAGGTCTCGTCGAGGTCGTCCACAAGGAGCGGCAGGACCCCCACGAAATCGCGAAGCGGCGAGCCCTCGACCCAGGTCATTAGCGCCGTGAACTCGTTCTCGCGCCACTCCGACGCCACCTCGAAGATCCCGGAGACGGCCTGGTGCTGCAGGTGTGATCGCGCCAGCCGGTAGGCGCTCACGGCGCGGCGTCCCGCCTCCTCGTCATGACACACCTTGGCGACGTAGGTCCCGAGATCCTCTTTCCTCGTGCGGTCGAGCTGCACCACCTTGAACGTCGTACCCACCCCGCCGGAGCCAAGGCGTTCGACCACCCGGTAGTAGCCGCCGCGGAACGGCACGATCTGGTCTTCCGTCCAGAACCGCGCCGGCGGAGGCGGAGGCGCGGGCGGGGATTCACCCAGCAGCGCCGACAGGCGCGCGTCGATCACCGACGCCTCGTTACGCTGCGACGGATCGTCCGCCATTCCCGAAGCCAGCACGTCGAGAGCCCGGCGGCTCGTTTCGTCGTCCCGGTCCTCGAACAGGACGCGCAGGCTGGCGCAGAGCGAGTAGCGGTCCGAGCGGGCGTCCGCCGCATGCAGTCCTTGCCCGCGCACTTCCGGCGCCGCCGACGGCGGCCACTCCCCGGACGGCGGCCCAACCGACCCCACGCTGCGTTCGGACGGGATCCTCGACAGCTCGAAGCCGGTGAAGATCGGCGTGTTGTCGTGCCGGACGAGAACCGTCCCCGGCGTCAGGTTACGGTGCAGGATCGGCGCGTCGTCCACGGTCTCGCCATGCAACTCGCCCAACGCGTCCAGCGCAGCCCTGGCGAAGGCGACCCGCGCCGGGGCGTCCCACGACGGGTCCGCGGCGCGCTTCGCGACGGATGGAGCCAGCGGGTCGGTGACGGTGAAGAAGTGCATCTCGCCCGCGTAGCCGGGCGCCGGCTGCCAGGAGTCGAGCAGGCGCGGTGCCCAGGCGTGCAGTTGCAGCCGGTGCAACGTCTCGAACTCCCGCTTCGCTCGGGTCTCGGCGTGCGCTTCGTCGTTCGCCGACAGGTCGTAGAGATGCAGGACCACCTTGTCATGCCGAGTGGCGTGGACACCCTGGTATGCACGGTGGAACCGATCGGTCGCCGGCGTGCGACGCTCCAGGTTGACGTAGCCGGCGAACCGCCGCAGGGAACCGTCGAGGGCGACCGCGCTCTTCGGCTCCAGGAGACGGCCAAGCCGCGCGACCTGTTGCGGACGCAGCGCCGGCGCCCCATCGAAATCGACGGCCTCGCGCCACTCCTTCAGTGTGCAGAACCGTACCCCCCGGACGACACGGCCGGCCAGCTCCCTGACGCCCGGCGATTCGCGCGTCAGCAGGATCACGCCGTCCACGCGCCCGAGGTCCGGTACGGACTTGCGGGAGGTGGTCCCGATCTTGCGAGCCTTGTTCGTTACCCGGTCGGCCTCCTGGTCCACGAGGTCCGGGTGCTCGTCGACCCATCGGCGCGACCAGTGCTTGACTTCGATGACGCGCACGCCCGGCGGACCGAAGGCGATCATGTCGATCTCGTCCGCCTGGACCTGGTGGGTGACCGACCAGGCGAGGTTGGTCAGCAGTATCCACTGGTCGTCGCCGGCCCCGAGCGAAGATTCGATGCGGCTCTTGAGATGTTCGAATGCCGTGCGTTCGCTCTCGTTGGCGAACGGCCCGCAGTGGAATGGGGTTACATTCATGGCGGCGTTGCATCATGCCGGAACGCGGCAAGAGCATACAACGCCTGCGTCTCAAGAAATCGACTGGTGGCCTGGTCCCCCGGGAACTACCCCAAGCTCACGCGCGGATCACTTCGATGTCCACATCGAGACCGACGCCGCGCCATGCCCGGTCGGCGGTCAGCACCGGCAATCCGGTGGACTGTGCCAGCGCCAGACAGGCACGGTCGCCGAACGACAGCCCGTGGCTGCGCGTGGCCGCCCGCAGCGCAGCCGCCGCAACTGCCTGATTCGCGTCAAATGGCCGCATCTCGAATCCGAGACTCGATTCGCGGGTTCGATGCAATGGAGGGAAGCTCAGCGACCCGGCCGGCCCGGATTCGACATTGCGTTGAACCGACCGGCCTGCTGCGGCCCCTGCCGCGCAGGCTGTTCGACATCGAGGCAGCGCGCTTCGGGCGCACGATCGACATCGGCCTGCTCGATGATCTCGGCAACCGCCGAGTTGGCAGTTCCCAGGTCGACGCCGATCACCCGCAGAGGTCGGCGTGACTACGTCTACGCCTCAGTCACCGAAACGGGCGTCCCGGACGCGGGTGAGCAGGTCCGCCTCCGTCCTGCACTCGATGATCCACTCGCCCACCTGTGCCAACCGATCCGGATCGGCAACGTCCGCCAGCGTGTCGGCCAGCCGCTGCGCGGTGGCCACGTCGAACTTCCGCGCCGCCTGACGGCACAGCAGCGCGCGTTCTTCCGCTCGTCCCTGCTCGAGCCCCTGCTCGAGCCCCTGCTCGAGCCCCTGCTCGAGCCCCTGCGCACGGCCTTCCGCCACCCACTCCGCGGTCCACTCCTTCACCTGTTCGGCCAACATCGTCCGTACCTCCTCCAATCGCGGCAACGGCTCCGGTGGCGTCCCACCGAAGCGCTGTGGCAGCAACACCTGCGCCACCCACGCCTGGAACGCCTGCGTCAGCTCCGCGTCCCCCTGTTCCCGCAACAACTCAATCAACGCATCCAGCAGCACGGGAAGCCGCGCCGCATCGCGATTCGTCTCCAGCGCGATCATAGCTGGCGACGGAGGCGCGGATCGACGTCGTGCAGGGATAGACCCACGACCGCGCGATTTGCGTCACACTAGGTGGGAAGCTCGCCACGCGTGGAGGATGCGGCCGGGCTGTCCCGCGTTCATCATCCGAGGGCGTCGCCACCGCCGCCGTCTTCGCGGCCGCAGGCCACGCTCCGACGCAAAGGAGATCGCATATGGACCAGATGCCCAACATCCCCATCGACGTCTCGCGGGTGCGCCTGCCGCGCTTCCCGCGGGGCGCCGCCACGGCGGCCGTCGGCCTGATCGTCGCGGCCGTCGTCGCCTTCGGCGCCCTGTACCAGGTGCAGCCGGAGGAGGTCGGCGTGGTGCTCCGGTTCGGCCGCTACGTGCGGGCCACCGAGCCGGGCCTGCGCGCCAAGATTCCGTTCGCGGAGACGGTGCTCAAGGTGCCCGTGCAGCGGCAGCTCAAGCAGGAGTTCGGGTTCCGGACGATGGAGGCCGGCATCCGCACCCAGTACGCCGCCTTCGACCGCGACGCCACCGAGGAGTCCGTGATGCTGACGGGCGACCTCAACGTCGCGGTGGTCGAGTGGATCGTGCAGTACCGGGTCGCCGATCCGTATCTCTACCTCTTCAAGGTGCGCAACCTCGAGGACACCTTCCGCGCGATGAACGAGGCGATCATGCGCGAGGTGGTCGGCGACCGGACGGTGACGGAGGTCCTCACGGTCGGGCGCCAGGAGATCGAGTCGCGGGTCGAGGAGCGGCTGCAGGACCTGGCGAACCAGTACGAGATGGGCATCACCATCGACCAGGTGGTGTTGCAGGACGTCAACCCGCCGGATCCGGTCAAGCCTTCCTGGGACGAGGTCAACCAGGCGCAGCAGCAGCGTGACCGGATGATCAACGAGGCGCGGGCCGAGTACAACCGCGTGATTCCGCGCGCGCGCGGCGAGGCCGAGCAGACGGTGCTGCAGGCCGAGGGCTACGCGCTCGACCGGGTCAACCGGGCCGAGGGCGAAGCGACCCGCTTCGAGGCGGTTCAGGCCGCCTACCGCCTGGCTCCCGACGTCACGCGGCGCCGGCTGTACCTGGAGACGATGCAGCGCATCCTGCCGCGGGTGGGCCGAAAGCTCTACGTGGACGAGGACGCAACGGGGGTGCTGCCGCTGCTGTCGCTCGACGGCACGGCGCCGCGCCGCGCGCCCGAGAACACGACACCCGTGGGAGCCGGAGGTGGACAATGAGCAGGAACGCACTCTCTCTCGTGATCGCCTTCGCGGTTCTCGTGATCGTCGGTCAGGCCGCCTATACGGTGAGCGAGACCGAGCAGATCATCATCACCCAGTTCGGCGAGCCGGTCGGCGACCCGGTGGTCTCTCCCGGACTGCACTTCAAGATCCCCTTCATCCAGCGGACCAACGTCTTCGAGAAGCGCTTCCTGGAATGGGACGGCAACCCGAACCAGGTGCCGACCCGCGACAAGCGGTTCATCTGGGTCGACACCTACGCCCGCTGGCGCATCGTCGACCCGCTGCTCTTCTTCCAGCGGCTGCGCGACGAGCGCGGGGCGCAGTCGCGGCTCGACGACATCCTCGACGGGGAGACCCGCAACGCCGTCGCGCGGCACGACCTGATCGAGCTCGTCCGCAGCAGCAACCGCGATCCCGACGACGTGCTGATCGAGTCCGAGGAGGAGGCGGCCATTCTCGAGGAGATCGCCCGCGGCCGGCGGGAGGTCACCCGGCAGATTCTGGAGACCGCCGCGGGGCGCACCGCGGACCTCGGCATCGAGCTGCTCGACCTGCGCTTCAAGCGGATCAACTACGTGGAGGAGGTCCAGCAGGACGTCTTCGCGCGGATGATCGCCGAGCGGCAGCGCATCGCCGAGGAGTTCCGGTCGGAGGGCCAGGGCGAGTCGGCCCGCATCCACGGCGAGCGGGAGCGGGAGCTGGCCCAGATCCAGTCCGAGGCGTACCGCCGGGCCGAGGAGTTGCGCGGAGAAGCCGACGCCAACGCGACCCGCATCTACGCGGACGCCTACAACCGCGACGGCGAGTTCTACGCGTTCACCAAGTCGCTGGAGACCTACGAGGCGACCATGGATCCGTCGACGCTGTTCATTCTCGGGACCGACAGCGAGTTGCTGCAGTTCCTGGAGCGGACGCGCTGAGCCGGCGGAGCCGGGATATTCGCAAGGAAGCAGGGCCGTGAGTCGCCGCGCCGGCTCACGGCCCCTGCGCGTCGGTTCCGAAAGCCACGAGACGCAGGAGCAGCGCCAGGATGGCCATGGACAAGGCGACGTTGAATCCGGCGATCCACTTGAGGAGCTTCACGTCGGATTCGATATTGGACAGCCGGTCTTCGAAGCCGGCGATTTCCTCGGCCGCCTCGCGGGCCTTGTCGTCCGGCGCGCCGGCGGCCTTGAATGCGTCGTAGGTCTTCGACAGCATCAGCGCCATACCGGCATCGTACGGCAGCGGCCGCGCGGACGCAAAGCGCCCCCAAAAAGGAACGGACGGCCGGGCCGGTTACTCTGCCCGCAGCACTGTCACCGGGTCCACGCGCGCCGCGCGACGGGCCGGCCCGAACGCGGCGAGCATGGCGGCCAGGCCGAGGAGGACAGCCGCGCCGGCCAGCGCCAGCGGATCCCGGGGTTCCGTCTCGTACAGCAGGCTGGCCAACCCGCCCGTGACCGCGGCACTCAGAACGAGCCCAATCAGAAGACCGGTCCCCGCGAGCCGCTCGGCCTGCCGGAGCACCAAGCGGACAATCGACGCGGGAGTGGCGCCCAGGGCGGCGCGTATCCCGATCTCCCGCTGACGCCGACCGACGACGTACCCCATCAGGCCGTAGACGCCGACGAGCGCGAGGACGATCGCGACCGCCGCGAGCCCCGACGCCAGGCCGGCCTGCAGCCGCGCGTCCCGTGTCGCGTCCGCGCGCAACTCGGCAAAGGTGCGGGGGACGGAAACGGCGGCGCCCGGATCGAGTACGCGCAGATGCTCGCGCAGCGCGAGCAGACCGGCTCGGGGGTCCGCCCGCGTCCGCACATGCACCTGCGTCCAACTCGACGGATCCTGCGCGTGGGGAACATAGACCATGGCATACGGGACCGATCGAACGTCGCGCCGGGCGGCATCGCCCACGATTCCGATGATGCGCCGTGGTTCCTCCTCCGCGGCGAGTCGCAAGCTGCGTCCGATTGGGTTCATCCCCGGCCAGTAACGCTCGGCCAGCGTCCGGTTCACCATGGCGACCGCCGCCTCCGGCTCCTCGGCCGCCGCGAAGTCACGGCCGGCGAGGAGCGGGATGCCGAGCGTTCCGAAGTAGCCGCGGCTCACCGGCCGGTATTGTGCGGTGACCGCCGACGCCGGCGCAACGACGGGCGAGTCGTGCACGTGGAGCTGGCCAGCCGCGACGAACTCCACGACCGTGCCGTTGGACACGCTCGCAGCCTCCACGAACGGCTCGCCCCGGAGGCGATCGACCAGCGTTCCGAACAACGCCGCCCGCTGCTCCGCCGACAGGCCCGGCACCGTGACCCTGGCCGTCATCCCCTGCCCGGCGTCGAAGCCGAGATCCACGGCGGCGATTCGCAGCGCGCTGCGAACCAGCAGGCCACACGAGGTCAGCAGTACGAGCGCCAGCGCCACCTGCGCCACGACCAGCCCGTTCATGGCCCGCACCGCGCCGCTGCCCGTCGTTGCCGCGCGCTCGCCCGCCACGAGCGTGGTTCGATCGCGGAGCACCTGCGCGAGCGGCCACACCGCGAACAGAACCGCGGCCAGCGCCGCGGCGGCGACGCCGAAGCCGAGCACGCGACGATCGGGGCTGAGATCGAGCTCGTAGGGCACGCCAAGCGGCAGCAGGGGAACCAGCGGGCTCAGCGCGTACACCAGTCCGACCGCCGCCGTGCCGCCGACGGCCACCAGAAGCGCCACCTCGACACCGACGCGATGCGCCAGATCGAGAGCACCGGCCCCGAGCGCCCGGCGGATGGCCAGCTCGCGCCGCCGCTCGACGCCGCGCGACAGGAGCAGCGTAGCCAGGTTCGCGGAGCCCACCAGCAGGCCCGCCGCCGCCAGCAGGCCCAGCACCAGCAGCACCCGGGCGACCGGCTCGCGATACTCCGGCCACAGGCGCAGGTAATTGCCGGGCAGGACCGCGACGCGCCAATTCTGACCCGTGTCGGGGAAGTACGGACTGTCTACGCGCTCGCGGGCGAGCACCTCGTCGAGCGGGTCGATGCGCGCCTGCAAGACCTCGTTCCGCAGCCCGCCGCGCACCCGACCGACGGTCTGGAACACCGGCAGTGCGTCGCCCTCGAATACCGCGTGCTCGTCCGAGCCGAACTCGTCCGCGGCCATCATCGCGGGAATCCAGAACGCGCTCTCGAAGCTCGGCCAGACGGGACCGCGGAACCCGGGCGGCGCCACGCCGACGACCTCGAAGCTGCGACCGTCCAGCAGCACGTCGCGGCCCAGCACGTCCGGGTCCGACGCAAACCGGGTTCGCCAGAGCATGTGCGACAGAACGACGACGGGATGGGCGCCGGGGGTGACGTTGTCGGACGGCGTGATGATCCGCCCGAGGAACGGCCGCACCCGCAGCACGGAGAAGAAGTTGCCGGAGACCAGCTCCCCTTCGTGCAGCTCCGGGAACTCGCCGCCGCCGACCGTGCTGAAGGTGCGCACGAAGGCCGCTAGATCCGCGGGGCCTTCGCCCTCGTCGTGCAGGACGTCGCGCAAGGCGACGTAGTCCGGCCAGGCAATCGTGGCGTACTCGCCCGCGCTGCGCGCGTAGAGAGTCACGAGTTCGCCGCCGCCGGAGAAGCCGAGGGGCCGCCACAGCGCCCGGTCCACGAGACTGAACGCCAGCGTCGACCCGGCGATGCCGATGGCGACGGTGAGCACGGCCGCCACGGTCCAGCCCGGCTTCTTCAGGAGAAAGCGCAGCGCCGAGCTGACATCCCGCAAGACCGGCCTCAGTCCCTGAAGATGTCGTCCACGCTCAATTCGAAGCCTGGCAACGTGGGCGACGTCAAGGTGTCGCCCTCGCCGTACGTGCCCGCCACCTCGAATCCACCTTCGCGGAGCAGCAGGACCGCTACGCTCCTTGCCTCCGTGTCGACGATCCAGTACTCGCTCACGCCGTGCCTGGCGTACAGCCTGCGCTTCAGCGTTCGGTCGCGTTCGGCGGTGGAGGGAGACAGTATCTCGACGACGAGGTCCGGCGCTCCCTGCACGTTGGCGGCCGTGACGATATGCGCGCGCGCATTGGAGACGAACAGCAGATCCGGCTGGACCACGTCCGTGTTCGACAGCACCACGTCGAAGGGAGCCACATAGACCCGTCCCGCACCGGTCTCGGAGACGAACTGGGCCAGCTTCCACCCCAGCAGTGTTGCAATCCTCTGGTGAATTTCCGCGGGCGCCGGCGTCATGATCAGCTCTCCGTCCAGAAGCTCGTACCGCTTGTCTTCCGGCGTATTCACGTAGTCTTCGTAGGTGAACTTGATATGCGGGTTGGGAACCGTCATGACCTATCCCTCCGGCATCGGGGTCCACTTCTCCGCCGACCGAGCGCTGGCGACCACCGTCTCGATGAACAGCATACCGCGCAGGCCGTCGTCCACGGTCGGGAAGTCGAGCGCGAGCGGATCCGGCTCCTCGCCCGCAATACGGGCGCGGATGGTGTCGCAGGCGTTGGCGTAGATGCCGGCGAACGCCTCGAAGAAGGCCTCGGGATGCCCCGCCGGCAGCCGCGTCGCGCGCGCGGCGGCGGGGCTCATCTCGGCGACGTAACCGTTCCCCCGGCTCCAGGTCTCCTCCGGCCCGTCGAGGGACGTCAACTGCAGCGTGTTCGGCGTCTCCTGCCGCCAGCGGAGCCCGCGCCGCTCGCCGTAGACGCGGATGGCGAGCCCGTTCTCTTCGCCGACCGACACCTGGCTGGCGAACAGTACCCCGCGCGCCCCGCCCTCGAAGCGGACCAGGACGTTGCCGTCGTCGTCGAGCCGCCGGCCGTCGACGAACGTCGTCAGGTCGGCGGCGAGCTCGGCGATGCGCAGGCCGGTGACGTACTCCGCGAGGTTCTCGGCGTGCGTGCCGATGTCGCCGATGCAGCCGGCGGCACCGCTCCGCGCCGGGTCCGTGCGCCAGTCGGCCTGCCTCATGCCGGTGCGCTCGAGCGGCGTGGCGAGCCAGCCCTGCGGGTACTCCGCCACGATCTTCCGCACCGGCCCGAGCTCGCCCTTGCGCACGAGGTCGCGGGCCAGCTTCACCATCGGGTAGCCGGTGTAGTTGTGGGTCAGCGCGAATTCGCAGCCCGACTTCTCCACCAGTGCCTTGAGCTGCCGCGCCTCGGCGACGTCGAACGTCATCGGCTTGTCGCAGACGACGTGGATGCCTGCATCGAGCAGCGCGCTCGCCATCGGAAAATGCAGGTGGTTCGGGGTGACGATGGAGACGAAATCGACCCGCTCCCCAGCCGGCAGCGCCCGTTCGCGCTCGATCATCTCGTCGAGCGAGCCGTAGACGCGCGCCGGATCCAGGCGCAACTCGCGCCCCTTCTCCCGTGAACGCTCGAGATCGGAGGCGAACGCGCCGGCGACCAGCTCGACACCGCCGTCCATTAGCGCCGCCCGCCGGTGCACGTCGCCGATGAAGGCGCCGGGGCCGCCTCCGACCATTCCCATCTTCAGCGTCCGATCCAGCGTCCCCATCGGTCAGCTCTCGAACGCCGCGTCGAAGGCCAGGTTCGACGGCGCGAAGTCGACGCCCTTGACGAACTCGCACGACTCGCGGGCGCCGTGCTCTCGGTCCATGCCGGAGTCCTCCCACTCGACCGACAGCGGTCCCGTGTAACCGATGCGGTTCAGGACGCGGATGATCGCCTCGAAGTCGACGTCGCCGCGGCCCACCGAGCGGAAGTCCCACCCGCGTCCCGGCTCGCCGAAACCGAGGTGCGACGAGAGGATGCCGCTGCGGCCGTCGAGCGTGACCGCGGCGTCCTTCATGTGGACGTGGTAGATGCGATCGGGAAACTCCTCGATGAAGCGCACCGGGTCGATCCCCTGCCACTTCAGGTGGCTCGGGTCGAAGTTGAAGCCGAACACGTCGCGCCGCCCGATTGCCTCCAGCGCGCGCGCCGCGGTGACGATGTCGAACGCGATCTCGGTCGGATGGACCTCGAGGGCGAACTTCACTCCGTTATCCTCGAACACGTCCAGGATCGGGTGCCACAGCTCGGCGAAGCGCTCGAAGCCGGCCTCGATGGCCTGCGGGCTGACCGGCGGGAACGAGTACAGCAGGTGCCAGATCGACGACCCGGTGAAGCCGCAGACCACCGGGACGCCGAGGTTGCGCGCCGCGCGTGCGGCGTTCTTCATCGTCTCGACGGCCCAAGCCCGCTTCGCCTCCGGATCGCCCGCGAGGTCGTCCGGAGCGAAGGCGTCGGAGCGCTCGTCGTTCGGGTCGCAGACGAGCTGCCCGGCCAGATGATGCGAGATCGCCCAGCAGCCGAGGTTCTCCGCCGCCAGCAGTTCCTTCCGCTCGGCGCAGTAGCCGGTATCCGTCGCCGCGCGGTCGACGTCCAGATGATCGCCCCAGCAGGCGAGCTCCAGCCCGTCGTACCCGAAATCCGCCGCCTTCGCGGCGAGGTCGGAGAGCGGGAGGTCGGCCCACTGGCCGGTGAAGAGCGTGACCTGACGCGCCATGAATCGTCCGTCCTTTCGTGCGATGCATCGACGGCCGGGCACGATGCCGAGCCACGCTCACTTCATACCACAGCCGCACCGGGAACCGGCGATCGGACCCGCTACGGCAGCGGCACGGCGCGCCGGCACGCCTGAACGGGCTACGCGGGGCTCGACCTGGCTGACGGCGGCGCCGGCAGGAGCGGCACGGCGCGCCGGCACGCCTGAGCGGGGAGGCAATCGTCGTATTATCGCCGTAGAGAACGACGCTCGCGGAGCGACAAAGCGGCCGCTACCCTGCGACGGACGGCACGGTCGGGCGCGTGGCCGATGGACCGGCCGTGTCCGCGACGGTTGAAGAGGAACCAGTTGTGCCGGCGGGAATCAATCGCCAGTGGGTCGTCGCGTCCCGGCCTCGGGGCGCGGTGGCCGAGACGGACTTCTCGTATCGCGAAGCTCCGCTCCCGACGATCGGCGACGGCCAGTTCCTGGTCCGGACCCTCTTCGTGTCGGTCGATCCGGGCCTGCGCGGGTGGCTCACGCGCTCTCCGGAGTATCTCTCTCAGGCGCTCGACCTCTACCTGGACGCCTACTTCGTGACGCGCGGCCAGATGCGGGTCCCTCCCGAGTACAGCGCGCCGCTGCACATCGGATCCGTGATGTGCAGCCAGGGCCTCGGGCAGGTGGTCGAGTCGCACCATCCGGACTACGCCGTCGGCGACTTCGTGACAGGGCTCCTGGGCTGGCAGGACTACTGCTCGAGCGACGGGGCCACCCGGGTGCCGGTCTCGCGGTTCAAGCGGGTGCACCCGCTCCCGCGGTATCTCGGCGTGCTCGGCAACAGCGGGATGACCGCCTATTTCGGCATGCTCGACGTCGCCAGACCGCGAGAGGGGGAAACGGTGCTCGTGTCCGGCGCAGCCGGCGCGACCGGCTCGATCGCCGCGCAGATCGCCAGGATCCAGCGGTGCCGGGTCATCGGAATCGCCGGCGGGCCGGAGAAACGCCGTTGGCTCACGGAGGAACTCGGGCTCGATGCGGCCATCGACTACAAGTCCGAGAACATCGACCTGCGCCTGACGGAGCTGTGCCCCGACGGCGTCAACGTCTACTTCGACAACGTCGGAGGCCGGACGCTCGAGATCGTGCTGGACCACATGGCCACCTGGGGCCGCATCGCGCTGTGCGGAACCATCTCCGCCTACGACCACGGCGGGACGCCGGCGGGTCCCGCCAACCTCGCCCGTCTGGCCACCAGCCGCATTCGCATGGAAGGGTTTCTGGCCCCCGACTACGGGCCGCGCTACAGGGAGGCCCGACGGCAGCTCTCCGCCTGGCTCGCCACCGGCTCGCTGAAGCCCTGCGAGCACATCCACGAGGGTTTCGAGAACATTCCACGGGCCTTTCTCGGGCTCTTCCAGGGGACCAACATCGGCAAGGCGATGGTCAAGCTGACCGACGTCCCGATCGCGCGATGAGGCCCGGACAGGAGACACGATGCGAGCGAAGCTCACCGGCCTGATCGTCGTCGCCGTGCTGGCGAGCCTGGCCGTTCCGGCGGCCGCGCAGTACGGACACCCGCTGAAGGGATCGTGGAGCGGCGACTGGGGACCGAACGAGGAAGACCGGCGCCGCCTGCTGCTCCTGCTCGACTGGGACGGCCGTGCCGTCACCGGCGTCATCAATCCCGGGCCGAACGCCGTCCCGATCGAGACCGCCGCGCTCGACCCGGCCACGTGGTCGCTGCGCATCGAGGCCGAGGGGCGGGATGCGGACGGCAACCCGGTGACCTACTCGATCGATGGCGAGCTGCAGAACATCGGCTCGTACAACCGCGTCCTCACGGGCACCTGGATCCAGGGCGGGGTAACCGGCGACTTCACGCTGATTCGGAACTGACGCGCTTCCGTTGGCCGCGCCGGGAGTTTTGCACGGCAGGCGTTTCGCGCCCGAAACATCAACCGAGTCCAGGCTGCGCTTCCGTTGGCCGCGCCGGGAGTCTTGCACGGCAGGCGTTTCGCGCCGGCGAACTTCCGACGCGACCGCAGGATCGCACTGGCTTCCGGCTCCCCGGCCCGCACTCGCGCGGGACCGTCCTCGGAGGCCGCGGCGGCCAGCCGGACGCCGAGCCCCGGCCCGCACTCGCGCGGGACCGTCCTCGGAGGCCGCGGCGGCCAGCCGGAC
>WTFV01000169.1:47209-58097 GCA_011523845.1 Acidobacteriota bacterium
GCCGAGCCCCGGCCCGCACTCGCGCGGGACCATCCCCTGCGCGATGGCTTGTACGCCCGTTCGCCCGGTGGGCGTCAGCGGTTGCCGAAGATCGGCTGTCCGAAGTCGTCCGTCAGGTGGTACAGGTAGAGGTTGTTCTCCTGGCAGATGTACTCCAGCAGCTCGCCGTCCGGACTCCAGGGGATGTCCCAGGCGACGGTCCAGGGCGCGGTGTAGGCCGCCGGATCGTCTATGGTCGCCTCGTAGCGCAGCGTGTTCTTGTCCGGACGCGAGAACCGCTCGACCACGTGCAGCGCATCCGTGTGCGGGTGGCCGAAGAAGTCGATCCACGTGGTCTCGTTGAAGCCGACCACGTCGACCACCAGCGTGTCGCCCTCCCAGCGTCCGACCGAGTGGCCGAGGAAGGTGGGGTTCAGCGCGTCGCCCTCCGGATGCGGCCGCCCGTCCATGTAGATCTCGCGCCAGATGTGGGTGGCGCCCTCGAAGATCATGATGATCCGCTCCTGCTCGGGAAACTGGATGATCTCCATCGGATACGGCGTCGCCATCATGCGCGGCCCGCCCGGCGGCATGCAGTAGCCCTCCGGGTCGTACTTCGATTCGTTGGCCGAGTTGTAGTCGTAGAGGGCGGCCGACCAGGGCATGAACGGAATGTGCGGCTCGGAGGCGGCGCCGCCGCGCGGCCCGCGCGACCCGCTCACGGTAGCCTCCGGCACGGTGACGGGGTTGCCGTCCACGCTGATCACCCGCGCGGCCATGTTGGTGACGTAGGGCACGGCCCAGGCCCCCTTCTCGCCGGGCACGCGGCCGAGGTTCGGCGTGCCGTCGGCCAGGCGGGGCGTCGGCTCCGTCGCCGCGGTCCCATCCTGCCCGGCCAGCCCGGAGGGCTCGATTTCCGACGCGATCTGGGCGCGCGCGGCCGCTGCGCCGTTCATGACCGCAGCAGCCAGGATCGCCGCCGCCAGGACCCGCGGCCGCAGGGACCGGACCGGCGCCGTCATCGTGCCTGCCCCTGGCTGGAGCCGGCGAACAGCCGCGCGCCGCTGGCGGTCAGCAGCACCGTTCGCGCGTTGGCCTTCGCGCTGCCGTCCTTGGCGGCGCTGCCCTCGACGCGCACGATGTCGCCGATCCGCATGGAGTTGCGGGTCCAGCCGCGCCGCATGAGCCCGTTCGGGCTGCCCATCTCCCAGCCCCAGTTCGTCACCGTCCCGTCCTCGCCGGTGACGTCGATGAAGAACCAGACGTGCGGATTCAGCCACTCGATCTTGGTGACCAGGCCGGTCTGCTCCACCGGCTTGTCGGCGTCGAACTCCGCCGAGAAAGAGTGGTGGGCCTCCGCGGACGAGGCCGCGAGCAAGCACGACGCGACGGCCAGACTTGCCAGCTTCACACTCATTGCAGTCCTCCCTTCGGGTCGGGCGTCTCCTCTTCTTCTTCCTCGACCGCCGCTTCCACCGCCAGACCGCCCACGCAGCCGAGCACCCATCTCGTGCGCACAGGCGGCCTCCCGACCGCCTCACCATACGGAAATCCCGTTTTATCACCTTTCGCCGGATGTTCACAATCCGCCGCGGGCACCGCTCAGCGCGCCGCTCCGGCTCGTCACGGCCCTGTTCGGCAACAAATACCCCCAATCCTTGACATGATATGCATCAGATGACCATCATTTCATGTGCTATCCAGGCAAATCGTCGGTGATCTTCGGGCTTGGCGGCAGCGAGACGACCGCAAGCCCCTCGTGCTCCGCGGCGCCCGCCAGGTCGGCAAGACGACGGCCGTCGACCTGTTCGGCGCGGAGTTTCGCCAATACGTCTCGCTGAATCTCGACCATCCCGGCGACCGCGAGATCTTCGACCGGAGACTGCCCCTCGCGCGGACGCTCGAGGCGATCTTCTTCCTCGGGAACGCAGACCCGGCGGAGGCGTCGACGCTTCTGTTCCTCGACGAGATCCAGAACTCCGCCCACGCGGTGCAGTCGCTGCGCTACTTCGCGGAGGAACGCCCGGACCTGCCGGTGATCGCCGCGGGTTCGCTGCTCGAGGCGGCCCTGGACCGCTACCGGGCCAGTTTCCCCGTCGGCCGTGTCGAGTTTCTGTACGTCTACCCACTGACTTTCGCGGAGTACGCCGCCGCCTCATCCCACGGGCTGCAGGACGCGATGGCGGCGGTCCCCTGCCCGGACTACGCCGTCGCACCCCTGCGACGCCTGTTTCGAGACTACGTCCTGATCGGCGGAATGCCCGAGATCGCGGCCTCGTATCTCCGTCATCGCGACCTCGGGCGCCTGGCGCGGCTGTACGAGGGCCTGCTCGTGTCCTACGCGGACGACGCCGCGAAGTACGCCCGCAGCACGACGCAACTCGGCCATCTCCGCCACGTCATCGAGACCGCGCCGTTCCAGGCGGGCGAACGGATTTCGTTTCAGGGGTTCGGCGGCTCCAACTTCCGCTCCCGCGAAATGGCCGACGCGCTCAGGACCCTGGAACGCGCCATGCTCCTGTTTCTGCTCTACCCCACCACCGCCGTCCAGCCGCCCGCGCTGCCCGACCTGCGAAAGTCGCCGCGCCTGCTGTATCTCGACACCGGTCTCGTGAACTACCGCGCCGGTCTGCAGACCGGATTCCTCTCGGCGACCGATCTGGGCGCGCTCTATCGGGGCCGCCTGGCGGAACACGTCGTCGGCCAGGAACTGGTCGCCGCCGACCGCCGGACCAACGCCAAGCCACGCTTCTGGGTGCGGCAGAAGACCGGCGCCACCGCGGAAGTCGACTACCTGCACCAGTACCGTGACCGACTCGTGCCCGTCGAGGTGAAGTCCGGCAGCAGCGGCGCCCTGCGGTCGCTCCATCAGTTCATGCGGCGCGCCGATCACGACGTCGCCGTTCGGCTCTGGGACGGCGACATCGACCTGCACGTGGCGAAGACCCCGGACGGGCGCCGTTTCCGCCTGCTCAACCTGCCCTTCTTCCTCGCAGGCCAGCTCGACGCCTATCTCGATTGGGCGGAGCGAGAGGAATGCTGAGGCACGAGGTCGTAGAATAGGCAGGAATTCGGGCAGCGGAGGTTACTGATGGCACAGCTCACCAGACGTGAATGGCACAGGCTGACCCTCGGCGGGGTCGCGGCGGCCGCGGCCGGCATCCTGCCGGGGACAGGCAGCCGAGCGGCGTTCGCGCAGGCGGAGTCCCGGTTCGCGGGCGTCCTCATCGGCCTGCAGAGCTACAGCTTCCGCGACCTGAGCCTCGACGACGGCATCGCCGCGATGCAGCAGGTCGGGATCACGAGCTGCGAGCTGTGGGAGGGGCACGTCGAGCCGGCCGAGCTGCGCCGCCCCGAGAACCGGGAGCGGCTGCGCCGCTGGCGCACGACCATCCCGCTCGACTACTTCGAGGAGATCCGCTGGCAGTTCGAGGACGCCGGCATCGAGATCAACTCCTACAACCTGAGCTTCAAGGACCACTTCTCGGACGCCGAGATCGACCGCGGCTTCGAGATGGCGCAGATGCTGGGGGCTCCGGCCATCACCGCCTCGGCGCACATGAACAGCGTCCCGCGCATCGCCCGCTACGCCGACCGCTACGGCATTCCGGTGGCCATGCACAACCACTCGCGGGTCGACCCGAACGAGTTCTCCAGCCCGGACGACTTCGCGCGGGCGATTGAGATGGGCGGGCGGGCGCCGATCGCGGTCAACCTCGACATCGGCCACATGGTGGCGGCCAACCACGATCCGATCGCCTACCTGAAGGCGAACTACCAGCGCATCGTCACCCTCCACCTGAAGGACCGCAAGCGGGACGACGGCCCCAACACGCCGTGGGGCGAGGGCGACACCCCGATCCGCGAGACGCTGCTGCTGCTGCGCGACGAGGGCTGGGACATCCCGGCGAACATCGAGTACGAGTACCCTGGCGAGGACACGGTCACCGAGATCGGCCGCTGTCTCGAGTACTGCAAGGACGTGCTGGGCGCATGAGCAAGGGTGCACGGTACCGGGCGGGCGGGATAGGCGAGGGCCGGCACACGCCTCTCGACAGGGTCGTTCGCATGCTCTCGATGGGGGAAGAACCGGGATCTGCACGGCGACCGAGCCGGGCACGCGGGAGATATCGATGATCGACTGGACTTCTGCCACTACACGCCGGACGCGCCTTTCCGCCCCGCACCGTGCGACTGCCTGCGACAGCCGGCCGCGGCGATGCGCGGCAGGCATGCTCGCGCTGCTGCTCGCGGGGATCGCCGCCCCGGCGGCGGCGCAGACGCTGCCGCGCGTGCTCTACGTCACCCAGTCGGCCGGGTTCGCGCACCCGGTGGTGCCGCTCTCCGAGCAGGTGCTGCCCGCCATCGGCGGCGAGCACGAGGCGTTCGAGGTCGACATCACGCGCGACGCGTCCATCCTGACCGCGGACGTGCTGGCCCGCTACGACGCGGTGGTCTTCTACACCACGGGCGAGCTGCCGCTGGACGCCGGCCGGAAAACGGCGTTCCTCGACTTCGTCCGCGGCGGCGGCGGCTTCATCGGTGTCCACAGCGCCACCGACACCTTCTACGAATGGCCGGAGTACGGAGCGCTCATCGGCGGCTACTTCGACAACCACCCGTGGCGGCAGGAGGTGGAGATCCGGGTCGAGGACCGCGCTCACGCGGCGACGCGGCACCTGGGCGCCAGCTTCCGCATCAGCGACGAGATCTACCAGTTCAAGAACTGGGAGCGCGCGCGGGTCGACGTGCTGCTGAGCCTCGACACCGACTCGGTCGACGCACGGAAGGAGGGCGTCAAGCGCACGGACGGCGACTTCGCGCTCGCCTGGACCCGCGACTACGGGGACGGCCGGATGTTCTACACCGCGCTCGGCCACGAGGACGCGGTCTGGCGGGACGAGCGGTTCCAGCGCCTCGTCGTCAACGGCATCGTCTGGGCCATGGGTGACCCCGGCAACCGGTCCGCGGACGACTGGCGCGTCCTGTTCGACGGCACGACGACGGCGGCCTGGCGCGGCTACAAGCTCGACGCGCTGCCGGACGGCTGGCAGGTGGTCGACGGCGCGCTGGCGCGGGTCGACCGCGGAGGCGACATCATCACCGTCGAGCAGTTCGAGAACTTCGAGTTGCGGTTCGAGTGGCAGGTCGAGGAAGGCGGCAACAGCGGCGTGTTCTTCGGCGTCACCGAGGAAGTCGACGGGCCGGTCTGGCACAGCGGTCCCGAGTTCCAGATCCTGCACAACGCCGGCCACCGCGACGGCCGGGCGCCGATCACCTCGGCCGGCAGCAACTACGCGGTCCATCCGCCGGCGGCGGACGTCACCCGGCCGGTGGGCGAATGGAACACGTCGCGGGTGATCGTCGACGACGGCCGCGTCGAGCACTGGATGAACGGCATCCACCTGCTCACCTACCGGCTCGGCGACGCCGACTGGCAGGAGCGGGTGGAGGCGAGCAAGTTCGCTCCGCTGCCGCGCTACGGACGCGTGCCGCGCGGGCACATCGCGATCCAGGACCACGGCGATCCCGTCCGGTTCCGCAACATCCTGATCCGGGAGCTCGACTGAGCGTCCCGGGAACACCAGACGTCCCATGTCGCCAACCGTCCGCCTCAAGCTCTCGGCGATGATGTTCCTCCAGTACTTCGTCTGGGGGGCATGGTCCGTGCCGCTCGGCACCTATCTCGGCGGCCCGCTGGCGTTCCAGGGCGAGCAGATCGGACTCGTGTTCGGCACGACGGCCATCGCCGCGATGGTCTCGCCGTTCTTCATCGGGATGGTGGCGGACCGCTTCTTCGCCACCGAGCGGCTACTCGCCGCGCTCCACGTCGCCGGCGGGATCATCCTGTTCGCGGTGTCGCTGCAGGCGTCGTTCGGAGCCTTCTACGCCGTGCTGCTCGTCTACGCCCTCTGCTACATGCCGACGCTGGCCCTCACCAACTCCATCTCGTTCCGGCAGATGTCGGACCCCGGCCAGCAGTTCCCCGCCGTCCGCGTGCTCGGCACCATCGGCTGGATCGTGGCGGGTCTCGCGGTCGGCTTCCTGCAGCTCGAGGACACCGAACGCCCGCTGCAGATCGCCGCCGCCGCCTCGATCGTTCTGGGCGTCTTCTGCCTCACGCTGCCGCACACGCCGCCCGCGAAGGCCGCGACGCGGGTGACGGCGCGCGACGTGCTCGGCCTCGACGCGCTGCGGCTGCTGCGGGAGCGTTCGTTCGCCGTCTTCGTGATCGGATCGTTTCTGGTCTGCATCCCGCTGCAGTTCTACTACGCGTTCGCCAACCCGTTCCTCAACGAGATCGGGGTCGACAACGCGGCCGGCAAGATGACCCTCGGCCAGATGTCCGAGATCGGCTTCATGGTGCTGATGCCCTGGTTCCTCGTCCGGCTGGGCGTCAAGCGGCTGCTGCTGTTGGGCATGCTCGCCTGGGCGGCACGCTACGTGCTCTTCGCCTACGGCGACCCGGGACCGGCCGTGTGGATGCTCTACGGCGGCATCCTGCTGCACGGGATCTGTTACGACTTCTTCTTCGTGACCGGTCAGATCTACGTCGACACCAAGGCCCCCAAGGACCTGCGTGCGGCCGCGCAGGGGCTCATCGCGTTCGTCACCCTCGGCGTCGGCGGCTTCATCGGGAGCTGGCTCTCGGGACGTGTCGTCGATGCGTACGTCGTGGCCGGCGACGGCATCCCGCATCAGTGGGAGTCGATCTGGCTGATCCCCGCGGCCTGGGCCGCGCTCGTGCTGGTGCTTTTCGCGGTCTTCTTCACGCACCGGGAGCAGCCGGACCCGGCGGCGGAAGCGAGGGCGGCGGCCTGAAGTTGGCCTGATGTTTGCTGGTCGGCGCAGGCGTGTTCCAGCTTCACGTCTCCTGGGACCCGGTCAAGGCACGGAGCAACCGGAACAAGCACCGCGTCACGTTCGAGCAGGCCGCCACTGCGCTCAACGACCCGCTTGCCTCGTCCGTTCGGGACAAGGACCACAGCGAGAACGAGGAACGCTGGGTGACGCTGGGCCGGACGGCGGGCGGGATGCTGATCGTAGTCGTCCACACGTATCATGAAGTCGGCGTCGATGCCGCCAACGTTCGCATCATCTCCGCGCGACCGGCAGGGAAACGCGAGCGCCGGCAATACGAGACGAGCAGATGAGACCCGAGTACGACTTTTCGAAGGGGGAGCGCGGCAAGTTCTTCCACCCGAACGCCAAGCTGATTCTGCCGGCGACCGTCGGTGCGCAGAATTGGGCCGGACCGGACGGGGATCTGGGCGCCTACCTGAAGGAGGAGTCCCGGAGAACGATCGACGCGTACGCCGCCCAGCGTAACCTCGTCCTCGAACATGCCCACATCGAGCAGGATACGGCGCACGGCGGCTATGCCCACCGCCAGCTCTTCGAGTTGATACAGAACGGGGCGGACGCGCTGAGCGGTGCGTCCGAGGGGGGACGCATCGCAATCCGGCTGACGGATGCCCGCCTGTACTGCGCTGACGACGGCGAACCCATCGACCGGAACGGCTTGAAGGCGCTCATGTTCTCTCACATGTCCCCCAAGCGTGGGACCAGCGAGATCGGGAGGTTCGGACTCGGCTTCAAGTCTGTCCTGGGCGTGACGGACGCCCCCGAGTTTTTCAGCCGCGCCGGATCGTTCCGCTTCGATCGCCGGCTGGCGCGCGAACGCATTCGAGCAGTCGCGCCGGACGCCGAGCGTTGTCCGGTGTTGCGCGTTGCCGATCCTGTCGACCCGCATGAGGCCTGCGATCAGGACCTCGTTCTCAGGGATCTTATGGACTGGGCAACCAATATTGTGCGGCTGCCCCTGAAGCCTGGCGCAACGGACGACCTGCGCCGGCAGTTGCGGGACTTCCCGTCCGAGTTCCTCCTGTTCGTCGAGCATGTCAGACAACTGCACATCGACGACGGATCGACTTTGGAGCGAGTACTGGGACTGGAGGGCGCCGGCGAAGACTATCGGCTTGTCGAAGGCGGCAAGCCCGTTACCTGGAAACGCTTCAAGGTCATCCACCGCCTGTCGCCTGACGCCAGAGCCGATCGAAGATCGCTCGACGACGGCGACGAAGCAGCGATCTGGTGGGCCGCACCGGTCAATCGGCTGACCGACCCAGGCCGTTTCTGGGCGTACTTCCCGACGCAGACCGCCAGTCTCGTAGCCGGCATCCTGAACGCGCCGTGGAAGACGAACGAAGACCGCCAGAACCTGCTGCCGGGACCATACAACGAGGAACTGATCGAGGAGGCGGCGGCGCTGGTCGCCGACAAGTTGCCCGAGCTTGCAACAGGCGCCGATCCCGCCAGGCATCTCGATGCCCTCCCCCGCCGCCGTGAAGCGGGCGACTCCGAACAAAGTGAACGGCTCCGCCGGCATCTGCTCAACAGGCTGTGCGACGGTGCCGTCGTCCCGGATCAGAATGGAGTCCTGCGCCGCGTTCAGGAGGTCAGGTATCCCCCACCAGAGGCAACCAGGGAGAGTTCAACCCGGGTACCTGAACCCGAGAGCGGCAGCGGCGGAGTCGGCAGATCGAGACACGAATCGCTCCGGCGCTGGGCGCAATATGCCGGACGACCTACGAACTGGCTTCACCACGACGCGATAACTCGAAACCATCCCAATCGACTTGCACGCGTCCGCGATCTGATCGACGCATGGAACGCTCGTCCGCCCAGCGACTCTCGCTACGTGCCCGCCTTGCAAAGCGCTCGTCTCGCGGAGTGGCTGGAAGCGTTGGTGAGCGGAAAGTCCGACAACGACGCCTTCGAGGCATCCAGAGCCGCCATCGCGACCGCGGCCACTCTGCCGCGCGAGTCAAGGCGCCCGTCTGTACTCGGCTGCATCGTTCTGATGCAGAACGGACGATGGCAAGCGCCTGATCCGGAGCGGGTCTTCCTGCCGAGTACCACCGAGGACGCGGAACCGACGTCGGGCGCGCACCAACTCGTGTGTGCGAATCTGGCTCTCGACGAGGACACGCGACGTGACCTGTGCGACCTCGGCCTCAAGCCAGTATCGGCAGAGGGCCGTTTCGCCCAGCTTGCAGCACGACTTCTCGGCCTCGACGCCGAAACGACGCGGGTTGCAGACAGCGACTGGTTCCGGTTCTGGAGGCTTGCTCGGGAAGTGGAAACAACGATCGCACTGGATACTATCACCAAACAGATCCGCGACAGAAAGGCTTGGAGGATGATCGCCGGTGATGAGAACTCGTGCCCACTCCACGTTCGCACGCAGGCGGAAACGTGGGTCGCGAGTCACCGTGCGCTGTTACCAGGGCCAATCGTCCCCGGCGCGGCCGGGCAGGATCAGCACGCCGCACTCGACCTCGAGTTTCACGGCGAAGACGTGGAACTGCTCAAGAGTCTTGGCATCATGGCCGGCCCTCAGGCCGACTTCGACGTATCGACAGAGCCCTGGTTCGATGATTTCCTGAGATCCCGCCGGCAGCGGTTTCGGGCCCGCGAATTGCCCGCGAACCCGCAAGAATCCTACCTGAACTTCCGCTCCACAAAGGGCGCCGGTCCCCTGACCGTGTTGACGGTTCTTTCCGATGAATCGGCAGCAGATTACACGAGCGCGCTGCTCGACCTGGATTCCGCATGCCAGCCATGGGTGATGCGTCACGATTCTCGCCCCGACCACTACCCGGAACTTGAAGTCGCCTCACCGGCGGTACAGATGCTGAAGGAGCATGGCCGGATTCGCGTGGCGGACAGCGTCGTGCGGTTCGAAGATGCCCTTGGGCCGCAACCGAGGAGCAAGGCCGCTCGGGACGTGCTGCTGGCCCACCCGAAGGCCGACAGCATCAAGGCCGCATTCGATCTGGTCGAGCCGGCGGAATCGACGCCGGGTTCTTCGGAGAAGGAGAACCGCTCCCCTTGAGCGACGTATGGCCCGGGTTCCGGACGACCCTGGAGGAACTGAAAGTAGACTTCTCGAACATCGACGAACGTGCACATCTCGTGCGCTGTGACAGGATCCTCGTTGGCGGCGACGAGCGTCAGTGCGCCCTGCACGCCTCCAACATCTGGGTGTGCCGTTCGGAGGACGAGAAGGTAGAACTGGTGAGCGTCCTGCGACTGGTCCAAGGGCTTGCCAGTTTGCTGGAGGGCGTGGACGAAAGGACTCGGGCAGACGCTGCCGATGTGCATGAGATAGCGGAGCGCATTCTGCGATACACGCCTCCACCGACGGTAGGCGAACAGCGCGACGCCATTCGTGTCCTTCCGACCGAAGCCGAGCGCCTGCTCAAGGCAGCAGGAGAACCAGCACTGCGCCGACAACTGCCCCACTCACTGCTCTCGATACTAGAGCAAGACGCCGCGCTGTCGAGCGGGGTCGAGGTCGCCGAAGCAGCCATCGCAACGTACCACACCGGCGCTCTCAAGCAGTACCGCCGCTCCATCGAGCATCTGGACCCGCCACACCAATGGGCCGGATCGGCCCGCGCGCTCGACTTCGTTCGATCGCTCGGCTTCTCTGCCGAATGGGCGGGCGAGCGGAACGAACGCCGGCCGCCCTTCGTCGACGTCGACGGACCGTACGCGCTGCCGGAACTCCACGACTATCAGAGGGTCATCGTCGCGAAGGTACGCAACATGCTTCGCCCGGTCTGCGACGGATCACCGGGGGCGGCCGCTCGGTCGAACACGGATGCCGTCCGATCCAGCGTGGACGCGGAAGGCCGGGAGCGGCGCGGGATGATCAGCCTCCCGACCGGATCGGGAAAGACCCGCGTGGCGGTCCAGGCGATCGTCGAAGCGATGTGCCATGACGGCTTCGACGGCACCGTGCTGTGGGTTGCGGACCGCGACGAGTTGTGCGAGCAGGCTGTCGAGTGAGGTGGTCCCGGTCGTTTGGACCATTCGAGGGCTTCGATAAGGTGTATCCCGG
>WTFV01000153.1 GCA_011523845.1 Acidobacteriota bacterium
GTGATACGGCCCCGGCGGGTCGCGTTCACGCTGCGAGTTTTTTTCCGGGTACCCGCGAATTTCCCTTGACCCCGGCCGCCCGGCTGTCGATAATGCCGGGAGCGGGCGGCCGGTCAAACGCCCGTCCTTCCACGTAGACGGCTACTCCCAGGCCAGTCTTCAGTCGGCGTGCGTCGCTCAGCCCGGTGGCGAGCGGCGCGTTGATCGCGGGCGGGTCCGCTGCTGGACCCGCCGGGCAGACAGTCGGGCGTCCGTCCCCTCGCGGGGAGGACGCAGGGCGAATGCCGGAGGGCTTTGCCACGCGCCACGCGGCAACGACTCGGTTTCTGCGGTGGCGACAAGGAGTAGTGTGATGCTGAACCAGACAGGAGCTCGACCGGGGAGGTCCAACCCGGGACGCGCGGTCCGGTGTTGGACCGCCGTCCTCATGTGCGCGTTCGGCGCCGCGGCCATGGCCGCGGCGGCGCCGGCGCCGGCGCCGGAGGAGACCTACCGCTGGCACGGCGAGCTGGTGGCGCTCGACGAGGTCGCCGGTACCGTGACGATCAAGGCGCCCGTAGTTGCGCCCGCCGGGCTGGAAGCGGCAGCCGGGGTGCAGGCCGGCGAACCGATCGTCATCACCTGGTCGGGCGCCGGGAGCCAGGCGAGCGGGGTTCGGGCCGTGATGCGCGACGACGGTTCGGATCGGGCGGCGCCGGAGAAGGCCGAGCCCGAGACGCCGGCCGAGGACGCCTCCCGCTTTCTCCTGCGCGCGCGACTCGTCGCGATGGATGCGGGCGACGGCAATCTCGTGTTCGAGGTCCCGCTGCCGCCCCACAGCCTGGGCACGGTGCGCGCCCTGACGCGCGGCGCCCGGGTCACCGCCAGGTCCGTGCATCGACCGGCGCATTCGGAGCCGGCACTGCTGGCGGTCGATGCCTACAGCCGGTCGCAGCCGCGCCGGCCGGGGCCGAAGCGCGGGGCAACCTACCGCTGGCAGGGCGAGCTGGTGGCGCTCGACGAGGCGTCCGGCACGCTCACGGTGAGGTCGCGGGTCGCGTCGCTGTCCGGCCTCGAGGCCGTGGCGGGCGCGGAGGCGGGCGATCGCATCATCATCGCCTGGTCGGGGTTCGAGAGCCGCGCGAGCGGCATCCGGTCGGCGATGCCGGACGACGGGTCCGGGCTGTGGGGGAGCAACCGCTTCCTGCTCGAGGCGACGTTCGTCGACATCGACGCGTCGGGAAGCTACCTCACCTTCAAGACCGGGTTGCCCGACAAGGGCCTGGCGAGGGTGCGGGCGCTGATGCGGGGCGAGTGGGCCACCGTGGTGTCGCCGCATCACCCGGCGGACGGGTCCCCGGCGGTGCTGTCGGTCGACGCGTACGCTCCCTCGCGGGAGCGGCGCCCCGCGCCGTTGCCGGGTGCGACGTATCGCTGGGACGGCGAGCTCGTTTCGCTCGACGAGGCCACCGGCATGCTGACGGTGAAGTCGCGCGTCGTGTCGCCTTCCGGTCTGGCGGCGGTGGCGGGCGCGAAGGCGGGTGAGCCGATCGTCATCAACTGGTCCGGCTACCGGAGCCGGGCGAGCGGGATCCGGTCGGCGAAGCCGGATGACGGTTCGGGTCTGTGGGGCAGCAACCGCTTCCTGCTGCGGGCGACCTTCGTCGAGACCGACGAGGCGGGGCGCTACCTGACCTTCAGAACCGCGATTCCCGAAGCGAGCCGCGCGAACGTGCGGGCGCTCACACGGGGCTCGTGGGCGAGCGTGCAGTCGCCGCACCACCCGGCGGACGGGTCGCGGGCCGTGCTCGCGGTCGATGCCTACGTGCCGTTGCGGGAGCGGCGCCCCGCGCCGCTGCCGGGCGCGACGTATCGCTGGGACGGCGAGCTGGTTTCGCTCGACGAGTCGACCGGGACCTTGACGGTGAAGTCGCGGGTAGTCTCCCCGACGGGTCTGACCGCGGTGGCCGGCACGGAGCCGGGCGATCCGATCGTCATCACCTGGTCGGGCTACGAGACCCGGGCGAGCGGGATCCGGTCGGCGAAGCCGGATGACGGTTCGGGTCTGTGGGGCAGCAACCGCTTCCTGCTGCGGGCGACGTTCGTCGAGGCCGATGGAGCCGGCCGCTACCTGACCTTCAGGACCAGGGTCCCGGCGAAGAGTCTGGGAACGGTGCGGGCGCTGACGCGGGGCTCGTGGGCGAGCGTGACGTCGCCGCATCACCCGGCGGCCGCGGCTCCGGCCGTGATGGCGGTCGACGGGTATCTGCCCTCGCCGGAGCGGCGGCCTGCGCCGTTGCCGGGCGCGACGTACCGCTGGGACGGCGAGCTGGTCTATCTGGATGAGACGGCCGGGACGCTGACGGTGAAGTCGCGGGTGGCGTCTCCGAAGGGCTTGGCCGCGGTTGCGGACGCCGAGGCGGGCGAGGCGATCGTCATCACCTGGTCGGGCTACGACAGCCAGGCGAACGGCATCCGGTCGGCGAAGCCGGATGACGGTTCGGGTCTGTGGGGCAGCAACCGCTTCCTGCTGCGGGCGACGTTCGTCGAGGCCGATGCGGCGGGCCGCTACCTGACCTTCCGGGTGACCGTCCCGGAGAACAGCCTGGAAGCGGTCCGGACGCTGGCGCGGGGCGCCTGGACCAGCGTGACCTCGCCGCACCATCCGGCGGACGCGGCCCCGGCAGTGATGGCCATCACCGCCTACGCCGCCTTGCCGGCTCCGGATCGCGCCGCGCAGTGACGCGCGTTCTCGTCGGCGTTCGTTCGCACGTTCGCTCCGGCGCGGGGTTCGCGGCACCGGCTGCCGCCGCGAGCCCCGCGCCGACCTGCCCGTCGCGGGCCTGCGTCCCGGGCAGGCGCCCGCGAGGCAGGTAGCCCGCCGCCCCCTCCAACCTCCGACCTCCGGCCTCGGCGCCCCGCGCGGCTCCGCGCGGCCCACCGGGACCGCACTACAATGGATCGGTTCATGAGAATCGGATCCGTTTCCCTCGATCATCGTTACGTGCTGGCTCCGATGGCGGGCATGACCGACACGGCCTTCCGCCGCCTGGTCAAGGCGCGCGGCGGCTGCGGACTGGTCGTCACCGAGATGGTCAGCTCGGAGGGTCTGGTGCGCGGCATCGACCGTACGCTCGAGTACGCCGAGTACACGGAGGCCGAGCGGCCGGTGTCGATCCAGATCTTCGGCGGCGACCCCGGCAAGATGGCTGCCGCCGCCCAGGTCGTCGAAGCGATGCAGGCCGACATCGTCGACGTCAACATGGGCTGTCCGGTACCCAAGATCGCGAAGCACAACGCCGGGTGCAGCCTCATGCGCGAGCCGGCGCACGCGGCGCGGATCGTGCGCGCGATGACCGCTGCGGTCGACATCCCGGTGACCGTCAAGATGCGTGCCGGCTGGGACGACGGCAGCATCAATGCCCCGACCGTGGCGCGCATGATGGAGGACGTCGGCGCGGCGGCCGTCGCCGTGCACGGACGCACGGCCAGGCAGTCCTACAGCGGAGAGTCCGACTGGGACCTCATCCGAACGGTCGCCGGGGAGGTTGCGATCCCGGTGCTGGGAAGCGGCGACTGCGTCACACCAGGGCAGATGGTCGAGCGGGGCCGCACCCAGGTCGCCGGCGTCCTGGTCGGTCGCGGCGCGTTGCGCAACCCGTGGATATTCCAGCAGGCCGCCGCGCTGGCCAGCGGCAGGGCTGTGCCCGAGGTGTCGCTCGTGGAGCGGGGCCGCTTTCTCCTGGAGTACATCGACCTGCTGCTGCGGGAGGGCCTCGACGAATCGCGCGGGTTCCGGCACCGCGCCCCGGGAATGGCGCAGGCGCGGCCTCCGAGACCGGCGCGCAGTCGAGAACGGTGGGTCGTCAACAAGCTGCGGGCGCTCGGCTCGTGGTACACGAAGGGCCTCCACGGGGGCTCGCAGTTGCGGACCGCCATCAACCGGGCCGAGTCCGTCGAGGCGCTGCGGAGCATCATCTCGCTGCACTTCCTGGAGCCGGCCGGCGACGCGGTTGCCTGAAGAGGGTCCTGTGACTCCCGGAGAGAAGACCGCGGTGCGGCGCGTGCGGGAGATCGACTGGACGTGCTGGCGCGCTGTCGACCCGGCCACGCTCGTCTTCGTGATCAAGGATGGCCGGATCCTGCTGATCCGCAAGAAGCGGGGCCTGGGGGCGGGGAAGGTCAACGGTCCGGGCGGCCGCCTGGAAGCGGGGGAGTCCTTCGCCGCCTGCGCCGTCCGCGAGGTGCGCGAAGAGCTGGGCGTCACCCCTCTCCAGCTTGTGAAGATGGGGCAGCACGCGTTCCAGTTCATCGACGGCTACTCGACGTTCGTGCACGTCTACCGCGCGGCGGATCTGGCCGGGACTCCCGTCGAGACGGACGAGGCCGAGCCGCTCTGGTGCGACCTCGACGCCATTCCGTTCGACCGGATGTGGGAGGACGATCGCTACTGGCTCCCGCTGGTCATCGGCGGCCGGCGATTCAACGGCCGCTGGATCTTCGACGGCGACCGCATGCTCGACCACACCCTGGACGTGCTGTCGTGATCCCCGCGCGCGTCGACGAGGTTGGCTGAGCCTGTCCGGTGACGTATCATGCGGTTCTCTGCGGGCGGAAGCGGGGTGCTGTGTACCTCGAGCCCGGCAAGCCGGAGGGTGACCGTGGCACGACAGATACTCCTTGCGATTCTCCTGCTCACGATTGGCGGCGCGCCGGGCGTGGCCGCCGGCCAGGGAGCGGGACCGGCCTCGTGGCAGAACGACCTCGCGCCGATCGGTCCCGAGGATTGGGACTACGAGAGGGCGGCCCATCTGCTGGAGCGTGCGGGATTCGGCGGGACCCCGGCCGAAGTGGAGCGGCTGGCCGCGATGACCCCGGCCGCCGCCGTCGAGTGGCTGGTCGATTACCAGCGGCACGCGGACACCCTGGAACCGTTCGATCCCTCTCCCATCTGGGACCCGGGGATGGACCCGTTCCCCAAGAGCCGGGCCGAGGCGGTCCGCATCGGGCGGGAGCGCGGCGAGGCGATGGGCGTGGCGGTGCTGCCGGAGGGCGAGTCGCGGCGTCTGCAGCCGGTGGTCAACAAGTTCTTCTACGGACTCCGCGCGAACGCCATCGAGACGCAGCGCCTCGCGACCTGGTGGGGCGAGCGGATGCTCACCACGACGCGCCCGCTCGAGGAGAAGCTGACGCTCTTCTGGCACGGGCACTTCGCGACCGGCAACACGAAGGTGCGCGACACGCGGATGATGCTGCAGCAGAACGAGATGCTGCGCGCCAACGCCAACGGGAACTTCGAGGATCTGCTGATGGGGATCCTCAGGGATCCGGCGATGCTCGTCTACCTGGACAACGGCGAGAACGTCAAGGACCACCCGAACGAGAACTTCGGGCGGGAGCTGCTCGAGCTCTTCAGCCTCGGCGTCGGCAACTACACCGAACAGGACATTCGCGAGGGCGCGCGCGCGTTCACCGGCTGGACGAACGACGCACTGGAGTTCAAGTTCGACGCGGAGCAGCACGACTTCGGCGAGAAGACGTTCCTGGGGCAGACCGGCCCGTTCGATGGCGGCGACATCATCCGGATCATCCTGGAGCAGCCCGCCGCGCCGGAGTTCATCAGCGGCAAGCTGTATCGGTACTTCGTCCGCGAGGATCTCGACGGGGAGGTCAACGCGGATCTGGCCGCCACGTTCCGCGATGCCGGCTACGCCCTGAAGCCCCTGCTGACCAGGATCTTCCTCTCGCGCGACTTCTACAGCCCCGCGTCGTACGCCACGCAAATCAAGAGCCCGGCGCACCTGGTCGTATCGACCTACCGCAAGCTCGGACTGACCGAGTTGCCGACGATCCCTGACTTCAACCGGCTCGTCGCGGGGCTCGGGCAGACGCTGTTCAATCCGCCGAACGTGGCCGGCTGGGCCGGCGGGCGTACCTGGGTCACGCCGGCGACGCTCCTGCAGCGGGGCAATCTGTTTCGCGACGTGCTCTATCCCGACACGGACGGGTTCTGGGCGCCCGACCGCGTCGTGCCGGGCATCTACCGGCAGGTGGAGGAACGTCTTGCGCAGGGCATGAACATCACCGCGGCAACGCAGCAGGGGGACGCCGAGTCGAGCCAGCTCGTGGACCGCGACGAGGACTACAACACGCGCTACGGCGGCTACATGGGCTACGTGATGGCGTTCGACAGGCTGCATCCGATCCCGCGCCGGGTGGCCGAGCTGGACCTGGTGCGGCTTCTGTCGGACGCGGGCGCAGCGGAGGCCGTCGACGTGGTCGATCACCTGATCCGGCGCTTCCTGCGCGTCGAGCTGAGCGGCGCCGACCGGGCCGAGCTCGTCGACTTCCTGCGGGACGAGCTGGGAAGCGACCGCATCGAGGCGGATACGCCGCAGACCGAGGCGGCGTTGCGCGCGCTGGTGTATCTGATTGTGAGCACGCCGGAGTATCAACTGGCCTGAGCGGAAACCGGGCCGGGAGTCTGCGCCGTAGAATGGAGCAGACTCCTGGGCGGAAGCGTAGCCGCGAGGCGACGGTTCCGGGCGGGGCCGAAGAGGACACGCGGGCGGCTGCCGGGGAAGCCGCGGGAGTTGGGGGACAACGATGGCTCGATTCAAGTGCGGATGTTCGCGGCGTGAATTCCTGGTCAAGGGCATGTACGGCCTGGGCGTCGGCGCGACGCTGCCGATGCTGCTCAACCGCACCTCGGCCGCCCTGGCGGCACAGGCGCTCGAAGGCACGAGCATGGAGACGAGCCCGGAGCGCATCCTCGTCGTGGTGGAGCTCTCGGGCGGCAACGACGGCCTGAACACCGTCGTTCCCTACGGCGACGACGCATACTACCGCGCTCGGCCGACCATCGGCATTCCGCGGTCCGAGGTGATAGAGATCGCCGACGGCTACGGGTTCCATCCGTCGCTCGTCGGGTTCGAGCGCCTCTACAAGGACGGCGAGATGGCCGTCATCCACGGCTGCGGTTACGACAACCCGAGCCTGTCGCACTTCTCGTCGATGGGCTATTGGCACACCGGCGTGCCGAACGGCGGCGAGACGCTGGGCTGGCTGGGGCGGCTGGCGGACGGCGCCTACGATCACGACGCGCAGGGCAACCGCATCGTGAACATCGGAACGCGGCAGTCTCTGGCGGTCCGCAGCCGGCACCACTCGCCCCTCGTGTTCAACGATCCGCGGACCTTCCGCCGCGAGGGAAGCGACAGCGAGAAGACCGCGCTGGCGAAGATGACCGCCGATGGCGCCAGCGGCAACGCGACGCTGGAGTTCCTGGCCGCCACCGCGCAGAACGCGGCGGAAAGCTCCGAGTTCGTCCGGCAGGCCGCCGCCGCCTACCGGACGCCGGTCGACTACGGCATCGGTGGGTTGTCGGGACAGTTGCGCCAGATCGCGGCGCTGATCCACGCCGACATGCCGACGCGCATCTACTACGTGGCCTACCAGGGCAACTCGTTCGACACGCACGTGCACCAGGCGGATCCGCACGCGCGGCTACTCGCCTACACCGCCGACGCCGTGCGCGGGTTCACGCAGGATCTCAAGCGGATCGGCCGCGCCGACGACGTGGCGATGGTGATGTTCACCGAGTTCGGGCGCCGGGTGGAGGAGAACGGAAGCCTCGGCACCGACCACGGCACGGCGACACCGATGTTCGTCGTGGGAAACCACGTGAAGGGTGGTCTCTACGGCAAGCACCCGAGCCTGACGGAGCTCGACGACGGCAACCTCATCAAGACCACCGACTTCCGGCACGTCTACGCGACGATGATCGAGGAGTGGCTGAAGTTCGACGATGCGGAGACCGTCCTGAAGGGATCGTTCGGTCCGCTGGGCGTCTTCGCGTAGCGAATGCAACTTCGCCGGGGCGGGGAATGACGCGCGTTCCTGGGTGCGTCCTCCCGCCCCGGCCGGGATTTGCGTTGCAGAAACGCAACGAAGCGAGTCTGCGGCGCAAGCTCCGGGGCGGTGGGGATGGGCCGAACCTCCGAGCCTGCGAGGCACTTCGGGGCGCTCGCTTCTCCCGTCACAGCCAGCGTTTCGTCTTCTCGATCAGCGTCGTGCGCTTGAGGCCGAGAAGCTGCGCGGCCCGCTGCTTGTTGCCGCCGGTCCGGTCCAGCGCCGCCCCGATCAGCCCCCGCTCGATGCGCTGCAGGTGCTCCTGCAGATCCAGGCCGGTTTCCGGAAGCGAGACCGCCGGGCCCGGCGGCTCCTCGACGGCGGGCTGCACTTCGCCGGGCAGGTCGGTCGTCTCGATGAGGGATCGGCCCGGCGTGAGGGCCAGCGCCCGCTCGATGGCGTTCTCGATCTGCCGCACGTTGCCCGGCCACCGGTACGCCATCATCGTGCGCATCGCGTCCTGCGACACGACGACGCCGCGGCGGGGAGGCGTCTGCGCCGCGCCGATCCGCTCGACGAAGTCCCGTACGAGCAGGGGAATGTCCTCGCGGCGCTCGCGCAACGGCGGAAGCTGGATGGGAATGACGTTCAGCCGGTAATAGAGGTCCTCCCGGAAGTGCCCCTCCTCGACCAGCTCCTGCAGATCCGTGTTGGTCGCGGCGATCACGCGGACGTCGACCCGCAGCGTCTCGTTGCCGCCCACGCGCTCGAAGGCGCGCTCCTGCAGGGCCCGCAGCAGCTTGGCCTGCAGGCTCGTGCTCATCGTGCCGATCTCGTCCAGGAACAGCGTGCCGCGGTGCGCCTGCTCCAGCCTCCCCGGCCGGCTGTTGAACGCGCCGGTGAATGCGCCCCGCACGTGACCGAACAGTTCCGCCTCGAGCAGTCCGTCGGGAATGGCGCCGCAGTTGATGGCCACGAACCGCTGGTGGCGGCGCGGGCTGTTGTGGTGAATGGCGCGGGCGACCAGCTCCTTGCCGGTCCCGGTCTCGCCGGTGATGAGAATCGTGCTCGTCGTGCCGGCCACGGTCTCCAGCAACTGGAAGAGATCGCGCATCGGGCGACTGCGTCCGACGATGCCCTCGAACCGATAACGTTCCTGGAGCTGTGACCGGAGGTACTCGTTCTCGGACTTCAGCCGCCGCTGCTCGAACGCCGTCGACAGGATGTGCAGCAGGTGGTCGAACGGAAACGGCTTCATCACGAAGTCGGTCGCTCCCCGCTTGATGGCGGAGACCGCGTCCTGCACCGTGCCGTATCCGGTGACGACCACCGCGACGACCTCCGGATAGCGCTCCAGCGCCATCTCGACCACCTCGGCGCCGTCGATTCCCGGGAGTCGCAGATCGGTGATGACGGCGTCGAAGGCGAAGTCCGCCAGCAGGTCGCGCGCCACCTCGCCGCTCTCTGCTTCCGAGACACGGTAGCCGTGCTCGACGAGGCGCTCGGCGGTTGCCTCGCGCAACGGCGCTTCGTCCTCGACGAGGAGCAGGTGCCGTTCTCGTTCCGCCACGGATGGTCCAACTCGCAGCGGGGCCTTTGCCACGGGCTGCTAAGGAAGCGTCGATATTCTGACGCTCGGCGCAGGTATGGTCAAGCCGGTCAAGCCGCCGGTCCCCCTGAGCAATGCGGGAGTCCGAACTGTCAAGGTGTTGACGCTGCCGGCGCATCGAGCGTCAACGTGATGACGGTCCGGGGGTTCCCGCGCCGTGCCCGCCGAGTCGCCCGCACCGTCATGTGCGGCTGTAACTAGTTGTAATACAGTAGTTTATGTGACTGTCGCCGACGCCTCCCCGGTAGCGCGGGTCCGTTCTTCGTGTTGGCACGGCCATTGCCGTGGTGTAAGGGCATGGAGAATCAGACACGCACCAGGACACAACAGGAGCGCATCGAGGCCGGGGTGCCGTTCGTCGGCGCGATGGCTCGGCGTCTGGCCGCCTCGATGCCGCATTCGATTGATCTCGGCGACCTCGTCCAGGACGGGATGCTCGGCCTGATCGATGCGGTGGAACGATTCGACGAGGCGCGAGGCATCAAGTTCGAGACGTTCGCCGAGCGGCGCGTACGGGGCGCCATGATCGACGCGTTGCGCCGCGGGGCCTGGCCGCGCGGCATCCGGCGCGTGCGGCGCGAGCTCGAGACGGCCCGCCAGAAGCTGCGCAACGAGCTCGGCGGCGAGCCGTCGCTGTCCGATCTCGCCAACCACGTCGGAACCGACGAAGCGTCACTGGGCCGCACGATCAACCGCATCAGCATCATCGAGGCGACCTCCCCGCTGGCTACCCCGGACACCGTCGACAGCGCCGACCTGCCGCCGGTACTGGTACCGTCGGAATCACCGGCCCCGGACAAGGTCTGTGAGGAGACGGAAGTCAACGACCGCGTCCGAGCCGCCATCGCCGCCCTGCCCGGCCGCGAACGCAGGATCATCGACCTCTACTACTACGGCGACGCCACGATGAAGCAGATCGGCGCCGCGATCGGGGTGAACGAGTCCCGTGTATCGCAGCTTCACGCACGGGCCATCCGGCGGCTGCGCGAGCATCTCGCGCCGGACCTGGCGCCGGAACAACTGCAGACGACGCTGGCCGCAACGGTGAACCAGACGCCGCGGAACGTCCGGCCGAGAATGAAGATGGCCAAGGCAGACCTGTCGCAGGGGGCTCTTCGACGCGCGGCAGCCCGAGCTACGAAGCAGTGAACCTGCCGCTGCTGACCTCGCGAGCGACGCGCAGGAGATCGGCGAGCCTATAGGGTTTCCGGAGCCAGGGACAGCCGCTCTCTTCGAGGAACGCTTCGGTGTCGGCGGCCACGACGCCGCTGGTCACGAATACTATCCGGCGGCTCAAGCCCGGAATCGTGTCCGCGACGGCGCGATGGAAGGCCTGCCCGTCGAGGCGCGGCATCTTCAGATCGCAGACCACGAGGTCGTACGTCCGACTGCCCGCCCGCTCGAGCGCCGTCCGACCATCGGCGGCGCGGTCCACCAGGAATCCCGCATCCGTCAACGCGTCGCTCACGGCCTCCGCGAGCGCGGGCTCGTTCTCGACGAGGAGCACGGCGGCCCCTCGTCCCACGACCGGCCGCACCGGCGCCACGGACGACGGCTTGGGTCTCGCCCGCCCGGTTCCGGCCGGCAGGCGTACGAAGAACGACGCCCCGTGCCCCGGCGTCGACTCCATCCGCAACTGGCCGCCATGATCCTCGACGATCCTGCCGGCGACCGTCAGCCCGAGCCCGGTCCCGGTTTCGGCCGACTTGGTGGTGAAGAAAGGGTCGAAGATCCGGGGCCGCACGTCGTCCGGAATGCCCGGGCCGTCGTCGTTGATCTCCAGCACCACGCAATCGTCCGCGGCCTCGTGCCAGGAACGCAGGATCAGCGTACCCCGGCCGCTGGTCGACAGCATGGCCTGCTCGGCGTTGATCAACAGGTTCAGCAGCACCTGCTTGAGCTGATGGGCGTCGGCGAACACCTGGGGGAGTCCGGTCGCGAGTGCGTCCATCGTGTTGATGTTCGAGACCCGCTGGTCGTAGGCACGCAGCGACAGGGTCTCCCGGACCAGTTGGTTCAGGTCGACCATGCCCCGCGTGGTGTGGTGCTTGCGGGAGAACGTCAGCAGATTGCGGACGATCTTCGCGGCGCGTTCGGATTCGCCGAGGATGATGGAGATGCCGCGTCCGGCCAACGCGTCGAGCGACCGGCCGGCGAGGCGTTCCGACCAGGTCAGTATCGTCGCCAGCGGGTTGTTCAGCTCGTGTGCGACGCCCGACACCGTCTGGCCGAGCGCCGCGAGCTTCTCGTACTGCATCAATTCGTGATATTGGCCGCGGCCTTGATCCTCCACCTTCCTTCGCTCGCTCACGTCACGCAGCAACGCGCCGATGCGAGCCGGCTCGCCGTGGCCCGGCGCGGCGAGGTGCGCATTGACCTCGACCCAGATCGGCTTGTCGTCGATCCGCCGGAGCCGGAGCAGGAAGTCGGTCACGGCGCCGTCGCGCAGGAGTCGCTCGACGAACCCCCGCCGCGCCTGTGGATCGACGAACCGTTCTTCGTCGAACGGACGGACCTCGTGGTCGTCGACTTCCGGGGGGAAGCCGAACATCAGCTTCAGGTGGGGATTGGCGCCGAGAGTCGCTCCCTCGCCGTGGTACGGGAGCGTACCGAGATAGATGCCTTCGTGAGCGGTCTCGAAAAGACCGGCCAGCGCGCTGCACAACTCGGCTGAAGGGTGTCGTGCGGCGCTGAGCGACACGGCCGATTATATCAACCGCGCCGCTCTACTGCCGAGACTCAGTTCGCCGGAGCCGGCGCCGGGGGATGCGGGGTCGGCGTCTGCCGCTCGTAGGCGGCGTACTTGGATTCGACCGCGTTCCGAATGTCGACGACCCGCGCTCCCGACGCCCGCATCTGCATCGCGTCGCGTGCGACGTCGATGCAGACGATGCAGGCCATGCCGTGGGTGTCCCACTCTCGGACGCTGCCGTCCGGGTTGCGCGACTGCACGAAACAGTCGGCGTTTCGCTTGTGCCCTCGGGTCTCGCATCCGCAGAAGCAGGGGACGTACTCCAGCACGTGAGGATTCTGTGCGGCGAAGATGTACGCGTCCCTGATGACCTGCGGCGACCGCGGCACGAGATTCGACACGAGCGGCAGCGGCGGCAGCGGCGCGTCGACCGGCGGGACCGGAGTCGGTTCGCCGGCGGCCGGCGGCGCCGGCCGGTCCGGAGACGGAGCTGCCTCGTCGCCCGTTTCGGATGCGGCGGATGCGACCTCGCTCTCCGGCGCTCCGGGGCTCTCTCCGCCGGACGGCAGCAACGCCAGTGCGGCCGCCGCGACCACGACGACCAGACCGCCGATCAGGATCCAGGGCGGCCCGCTGCCAGCCGGCTCCTGCTCGGGACGCGGCGCGTTCGACACACGTGATCTCTTTTGCCGACCCATGACGTGATTCTAGGATCTCGCGCCGCAGAACGCAACAGATGCGGACTCGGGCGCGATCTCGCACCCTCGTCGCGTCCTGCAACGCGGGCGCTCTCGCCGCTCTCGACGCCACGCCGCGCTCCAACCCACGGACTTCCGGCGCGCAGCCTCTCGGAGGCCGCGGCGAAGAAAGCCGCTACCGCGGTCCCAGGGCGAAGGTCATCGTGCCGTCGATGACGATGTCGTCACCGACCCGCGCAAAGCCCTTCAGCCGTCCCATCCGGCTGCGCAGGCGGACGACCTCCGCTTCGATCACCACCACGTCGCCCGGATGCACGGGGCGCAGGTAGCGGACGCGCTCGATGCCGGTGAAGAACGGCAGCTTCTGGCGGTTCTCGGGCTTGGCGAGAATCAGGATGGCGCCCACTTGCGCCACCGCCTCGGTGAGTATGGTGGGCGGCAGCACCGGCGCTCTCCCGCGCCGGTCGGCGAGGTACCGTTCGTTGAGGGAGACGTTCTTGATGCCGACGATGCGCTTGTCGAGCTCGAACTCGGTGATGCGATCGACCAGCAGGAAGGGATAGCGATGCGGCAGGATGCGTTCGATCGCGGCATTGTCCAGCGGAAGTGTGAGGCCTTCGGTCACGAGGGGAGTATATCGTTCGCGTGCGTCCCCACGCAGGGACGGGCGGGAGAAGTGGCCGCGACGAAGCGTCAGTGCACGACGATACGGGATGCGGCGATGCCAGCGCCTGCCTGTGATGAGTGCATCCCGCACGCTTCGTGCGGCCACAATCTTTCCAATCAAGATTCGTGCCGACCCGGAGACCGGCGGGAATTGCCCGAGAATCGGCGTTTTTCGTGCGGGCGCTCCGGCGCGAGCGTCCTCTTCCGTGATCCGGGTGACCTCTCGAAGGGTCGGCGCCGGGCGAGCGCCTGATCGGCAGGTCCGGCTGCGTGACGACCGCGGCCACCCGATGCGGCGAAGGGTCGGCGCTAGCAGCCCGTGGCGAAAGTCCCCGCAGCATTCGAGCGGCGATGCATCCCGCCTGACTGCCACCACGGGCTGCTAGGCGCGCGCCTGATCGGCGGAGGCGTCAGCGGGATCGGCGGCGACCAGGGTGGCCAGTTGAGCGGCGATGATGGTTGCCGTCGACTGCACGGTGTCGCTGCGTTCCCACCCGTCGTTCACCTCGATCGACATGACCCCGGGGCAGTCCTCGGGAGCCGCCAGCGGGGCCGCGATCGCCCCCGGCGTCTCCACGCCGCCGGGCATGACGTGCAGCCGGGCATCGCGGTAGGCTGCCGCGGTGACGTTGTCGCCGTCGCAGGCGATCGTGCCCAGCCGGACCAGCGCCGCCGGGGGGTAGCCATGACTGATGGCGGGGCGCAGGGCATTGCCGGTCGCGTCGCGGACCCAGACGATGATGCAGCTCGCGTTCAGCAACTGCGCGGCGCGCGCGAGCAACGGCGGCAGTTCGGTCGCGTTGACCGACCGACTCAGATCGGTGCACAGATCCGCGGCCACTCTCAAGTCGGGCGCCGGGGTGGTCGACGCGCGTTCGGCTTCCACCTGCGAAGCGGCCGTCGCCTCGTCGCCGGCATCGAGGTCGAGGAAGAGCCGGCCCTCGGGCAGCCCCGCCGGCGCCGGATCTTCGGCGGCCTCGGCTGCGGGGAGCGCCGTGTCGCCTCTCGAGGCCGCGCGTCCGGCCGTCAGCGGCGACAGCAGCAGCGCGAACAGCACGCCGGCGCCCAGCAGGGCGCCGGTTGCGACGACCTGAGACTGTTCCCGACCGCCGGCCGCCACGTCCCGCGCCTCGCGTTCGGCCAGCCGCGCGCGCTCGACGTGCGCCGCCGCGGAGCGGCCCAGCTCGAGACCATCCGCGAATATCAGGTCGGAGGCCATCACCTCCTGCCCCGTCTCCGCGTGGTCGCGAGCCCGTACGTCCATGCGCGCCAGCGCCGCGACCAGCGCTGCCGCCTCGTCGAGCGCGTCGGCGGTGGCCGGCAGCGTCGATGCCGCGGACAGAGCGGACAGCTCGGTCGTCACGCTCTCGATGCGTTCGGCGACGTCGGCCACCCAGAAGCTTCGGTCCTGGCCGGCCGCGACGTAGGCCTGCTGCGCGGCGCGCAAGTCGGGCGCCGGGGTGGTCGACGCGCGTTCGGCTTCCACCTGCGAAGCGGCCGTCGCCTCGTCGCCGGCATCGAGGTCGAGGAAGAGCCGGCCCTCGGGCAGCCCCGCCGGCGCCGGATCTTCGGCGGCCTCGGCTGCGGGGAGCGCCGTGTCGCCTCTCGAGGCCGCGCGTCCGGCCGTCAGCGGCGACAGCAGCAGCGCGAACAGCACGCCGGCGCCCAGCAGGGCGCCGGTTGCGACGACCTGAGACTGTTCCCGACCGCCGGCCGCCACGTCCCGCGCCTCGCGTTCGGCCAGCCGCGCGCGCTCGACGTGCGCCGCCGCGGAGCGGCCCAGCTCGAGACCATCCGCGAATATCAGGTCGGAGGCCATCACCTCCTGCCCCGTCTCCGCGTGGTCGCGAGCCCGTACGTCCATGCGCGCCAGCGCCGCGACCAGCGCTGCCGCCTCGTCGAGCGCGTCGGCGGTGGCCGGCAGCGTCGATGCCGCGGACAGAGCGGACAGCTCGGTCGTCACGCTCTCGATGCGTTCGGCGACGTCGGCCACCCAGAAGCTTCGGTCCTGGCCGGCCGCGACGTAGGCCTGCTGCGCGGCGCGCAACTCGGCCAGCGACAGAGCAAGCGTCCAGGCGCGTGCATCGAAAGCCCGATCCGCCCGACGCGACTCGGTGATCCGTTGTCCGGTGAGAAAAGCGTACGCCCCGGATGCGACGCCGGCTCCCAGCAGGATGATGAGCAGCGCAACCCGGAGCCACAGCCGATGCATGAATGGCCCCTACTATAGCATCACGCCTGCGCAAGCACCCGCGGTGCGACAGTCGGCCCCGCCGCCCGGAGCGGCCGATACAGTACCGTTGGGAATGGACGCCGGCATCATAATCAACCCGGTCGCCGGATTGCAGAGGCGGCGCACGGCCGCCGGCGCCGTTCTTCAGGCCGAGGCTGCCCTGCGGAAGTGTTCGCTCGACGGCGCGGTGCGCTGCACGGAGCAACGCCGGAGCGCGAGGGAGATCGCGCGATCGATGATCGCCCGCGGAGCGAAGACGCTCGTTGCATGGGGAGGCGACGGCACCATCAACGAAGTGGCGTCCGAGGTCGCCTCGGCGGGGGCGACCCTGGGGGTGGTGCCCGGCGGGTCCGGCAACGGGTTCGCGCGGGGGCTGGGGCTCGATCTGCGCGTCGGCGCCGCGCTGCGGACGGCGCTCACGGGTCCGGTACGGCGGATCGACACCGGCGAAGTCGACGGCCGGTTCTTCGCCAACGTCGCCGGGATCGGTTTCGACGCCCACCTGGCAGGGACGTTCAATCGGCTCGCGCGCCGGGGGGCCGCCGCGTACTTCCGGGCCGGCGTCCGCGAGCTGCAGCGCTACCGCGCCGAGACCTACACCGTTCGCAGCGCGCACGAGACGTTCACCATGCCCGCGTTCCTGCTGGCGGTCGCCAACTGCCGGGAGTACGGCAGCGGCGCGGTGATCGCGCCGCGCGCGCGTCCCGACGATGGCCTGCTCGACCTGGTGTGCGTCCCGGCCCGGTCGCTGCCGTGGCTGCTCGTTCAGTCGTTCCGGCTCTTCGCGGGCACCGTCGACCGGCTGCGGGGGATACGCTGCGTCTCGGCAACCGCGCTCGAGCTGTCTGCCGATCGCCCGCTCCCGTTTCACGTCGACGGCGAGGTGTACGCAGGCGGTCCCTGCCTGCGCGTCCGCGTGGCGCCGTCGTCGCTTCGCGTGCGTGTGCCTGCGAGTCTGCGCGGGAAGTGATGCGGCCGCGGACGAACGTACCCGGCCGGGAGATTGCGCCGTGGAACGCAACGCGGTGAGTTCCACGGCGCAAGGTTCCCGGGGCGGTGGGGGCCGGGGCCGAACACGGAGCCCTGCGACGGGTTCGGCCCCGCTACTCGGCGCCGAGGTCGGCTCCGGAACGTTCGCCGAGCTGGAGGATCGCGTAGGCGGGGAGGCCGATCGCCTCGAAGCGCTCCATGACCTCCCGCGCCGGCGAGATGCCGAGGTCCTCGGCCTGGAACTTGACCTTGACGTACTCGTCGAGCGCCGCCTGCACCCCGGTCGCCTTGAGCGTGGTCCGGTCCATGGTCAGGCAGTTCTTGCACCACGTGGCCCAGACGTCGACGAGCACCGGCTTGCCCTCGGCCTCGGCCGCCGCCAGTCCCTGTGCGAGCGACGGGTACCAGCCTTCGCTGACGAGCTCCTGCACGCTCTCCGCGACGAGCTCGGGATCGACCCAGCGCTGGCTGAACAGGCCGTAGGAGAGGTATCCGTAGTAGATGGCCGTGCCCAGGATGAAGACGCCGAAGGCCTGCTTGACCCGCACCATCCAGGGGCCGGGCTGCGGCATGAACGTCAGGCCGGCGCCGGCGATCGGCCAGGGGATGGCCATGCCGATGCCGAGCACGAAGGGCAGCGCGAGCGCGAGAGTGGTGCCGGTGCCGTACAGGTTGCTGGAGAAGACCACGACCTGGATCACCACCGGCGCGACGCAGGCGCCCGCGAGCAGTGCCGCCACGCCACCCATGCCGAACGCCAGCAGGAAGGAGCCCTGCCCCCCCGAGGCGCCCCCGGCGATGCGGCCCTGGAAGCGCGAGAAGTCGATGGTGATGACGTCGAACATCGCCAGGGTCAGCGCGACGAAGAGCAGCGCGATGCCCAGGTTGAACCAGGGCGAGGCGTTGATCGTCCCGAAGGTGCCCGCGGTGAGGATCACGGCCAGGCCGAGGACGCCGTACACCAGCGCCATCGCCAGGCCATAGGCGCTGCCGAGCGCGAAGCCGCGCAGGCGGGAGCCGGCGCGCGCCCCGGCCCCGATGATCGCGAGGTTGATGGGGATCATCGGCAGCACGCACGGCGTCAGGTTCAGCGCGAGTCCGCCGATCAGGATCAGCGCCAGAATGGCCAGCGGGCCGCGGCCCTCGAACCAGCCCCGCTCGGCCTCGCCCGATTCGGCACGCCGGATGAACTCGACGAACTGCTCCTCGTTCAGGTACCCGCCGGTCGTGGCCGCGACGGTGAACCGGTCGAGCCGCGCAAGCACGTCGCCTTCGTCGATCGGATCGACCGGGGCGGTTGTCGTCGTGGTTTCCGGCGGGTCGCCGGCGCCGGCCGCGGCGAAGGCCATCCGGTCGAACAGCTCCTCGCGGATGAAGCTCCGCGCCTGGTCGTCCGGCACGACCCGGACCTGGAACGCGAAGCGCTCGGTGGCCGGGATGTAGCACATGCGCTCGTCGCAGGCCTGATAGCGGAGCGAGGCCGGGACGTCGTAGTCTCCCGGCGCAACGGCCGCATCGATGGCCAGGGCGACGCCGATGGCGAAGGTCTCCTCGTAGACCGCCAGCGGCTTCTCCGCCCCCTGCTGCTCCAGCATGATCGGCTCCGGCCAGGCGAGGCCCTCGACGGTGATGCCGGCGGGCGGCTCGACCGTGAGCACGGTGGGGATCAGGAAGTCCTCGAGCGGCTCGTTCGAGTTGACGTGCAGGCCGCTTCCCGCGGGCTGGAGCCGGGCGTCGAGCGCGACCCGGTGCGTGTTGCCGGCGTGGGCGACGTCGGCCTCCGCAACCGTGTCGATCCCTATCGAGATTCGCCCCGGCTGGGCCGCCGCGTCGTGCGGCGCGCCGAGCGCCGCGACGCAGACCGCGCCCAGCGACCAGAGCGTCCAAAGCGCCCTTCTATCCCACTTCGACAAGCGCCCCCCCATCCTCGTTGACCTCCACGTCCCGAAGCCGACCGCGCAGCGGCACCCGCACCTCCGTCACCTCGCCGGCGACCGGTACGATCAGCGTCTCTCTGAGGTTCGCTCGATAGCGCAGCGTCACGGTAATCGGCACCTCGAACAGCTTGCCCTGCTGCTCGAACCGCAACACGGCGTCCCGGCCGCCCGGCCCGGACTCGGTCCTGTAACTGAACGTGACGTCGGGCAGGTCGTCCTCGTGAATCCACCGATCGAAGAACGTCTCGAGCGAGCGGCCCGACTCGGCTTCGAACGCGCGGATCAGGTCGTCCGTGCCCGCCTTCCGGAACCGCATCTCGTTGTAGTAGCGGCGGATGCCGCCAAAGAACGCCTCGTCGCCGAGCAGGCGCCGCAGCATGTGCAGGACCATCGCGCCCTTGTTGTAGACGAGAGCCCGGAAAACGCGCGGCTCGTCCTCGATCCGTCCCAGGCGGTTGCCGAGGTACACCGGTCCCTGCCCGGAATGCCGCAGGCTCCAGCGGCGCATCTGCGTGAGCACTTCCGAGAAGACCTCCGGGCCGTTGCGGTGCTCGGCGTAGAGCGCCGCGAAGTACTGCGACAGACCCTCGCTGAGCCACTGCTCGTGGTAGTTCTTCCAGCCGACCGCCTGGCCCCACCACTGGTGCGCCAGCTCGTGGGCCACGAAGAACAGGGGGTAGCGGCTGAAGGCGACCGGGTCGGTCCGCCAGGACACCATCGTGCCCGGCGGCATCGGCAGCGGCTGGTTCAGGACCGCGAAGTACGCCGGACTGTGGCCCCCCGGCAGGAGCGCATCGGTCAGGGCGAGCGTGAACGTCGGGTACGGCACGTCGCCGACGAGCGACCCGTAGAAGCCGAGGATGTCCGCCGCGGTCTCGTAATGGCCGGCGATGCGATCCCGGGTGCGTTCGGTCGACGTCACGGCGAGCGACACGCTGTCGTACGACACGCCGGGCCGCAATGCGCCGGCCGCGCCCGGCTGCGATTCCAGCGTCACCAGCCGGGGCCCGGCATCACCTGGTGCGAAGCGGCTGATGAGGCACGACAGGTACCGCGCCGGCTGGAGCGTGACGAACCGGTAGCGGCGCGTCTCGGCGGCGGCTCCGGCGGGAGGCGTTCCCACCGGCGATGTCGTTTCCAGCTCGCCGCTCGCGACGACGCCGTAGTCGGCCGGCACCGTCAAATCCATCGTCGCCGTGGCGTAGTCGGCGGTGCTGGCGCGGGGATACCAGTGCGTGGCGCTGCTGTAGATGTAGCGGCGCGCGGCAATGCCGAACGGCGTAATCGCGCCGACCGAATCGAGCCCGAATCCCCTCCGGCCCAGCCAGTTCTCCTCGAGCTCCTGCGCTTCGAGCAGCCCGGAGTACTCCACCTCGATCGTGAACTCGGCGCCGATGGGTGGCGCGCTGCTGGGCATGCTGACGACCAGGTTGTCCCGCCCGAGCATGCGGAAGAAGAGCAGCGGGCCCAGCTCGCTCGACACGACCGAATGCACGTCGAGGTCCTCGGCGAGGCGCAGCGTCAGCGACGTCAGGTTCGGTCCGGTGACGCGGATGGCCAGCCGCGCCCGGCCGGTGATGAAGCAGCCGCGCAGGCGCGGCCGCGCCCGCAGGGATGTGCGCTCCACTCCCGCGGGTTGGAACGACGCCGCGATCTGGTAGTCGAGCACGTCGTACGCGACGCCGTCGTCGTCGCTGTAGTACCGGCCCCGGGCGGCACGCTTGCGGGCGGACGGATAGAGGGCGATGATGCGCTGGCCGTCGCGTTCGAAGAGCGACACGTCCTCGGGCTGGTTGGCGGACTGCGCGAAGGTCAGGTCGCCGTAGCGCTCGGTGACCATGTCGGCGATGAAGTCGCCGCCGCCGGGCGTCAGCGACCAGGGCTTGTCGCTCAGGTCGCCGAGGTCGATCCCGAAGGACAGGGGCGCGAACCGGTCGAAGATCTCCCGGGCGCGCTCCAGGGCGTCGCGGCTCACCGGCCGCCGGTTCAGGTCGGTGGTCGAGACCCGCGACGCGATGGTCGCCGGGTTCACCCGGACGAAGGCGGCCGAGAGGCTCGCCTCGAGGGTCTCGCGGCCCGCCAGCAGGCGAACCTGTCCCCGCTCGGCTTCGGGAGCCGGCGAGAACGTGAGGACGCCGTCGCCGAGGAGCACCATCGCGGTGATGCCCCCCCGGCCGGTCTCGGCGACGAACATCGTGCCCCGCGTCATGTGCAGGGTCATGTCCTCGCCGGCGATTACGAGATTCGCCGCGTCGTAGGCCACGTCGGGATTCAGCGTGAGGTTCAGCAGACCCTCGACGACGTCGACGCGTTCCTGGTCGGCGATTCGCCATGCGTTCGGTCCGTCGCCGCCGCCGGCGTCCCGCACGACGTCGATTGTCCAGGTCTGAAGCCGGCCGGCTGCGCCGCGCTCGGTGAACACCTCGACCGTGAGCTCGTAGCCGCCGCCTTCCGGGACGTCGTCGAGGGGACGAACGAACCGCGCGCGCGCGGCCGCTTCCCACGCCTCCCGCCGCAAGGCGTCGGCGGCGAACGCGCGCGCCGCCATGTGGTCCGCATCGTCCGCCAGCAGGTCGAGGTAGGCGTCGACGTCGGACGTGCGCGCGGCGGTCTCGAGACGCGCCACGAGCGGCTCGAAGTCGGCGATCGAAACGGTCTGTGCGCCGGCGCCGGCTGCCGTCAGCGACAACACGCCGGCGAGCGCCGCCGAGGTGGCACGGAAGCGGATCATGAGTCACTCCGCCAGGAATTCCGCGGTGAAAGTCTCTATCTGGTCGTAGAACGTCTCGAGCTCCGCCGGGGGCGCCAGGAAGACGATGCGGAAATACCCGTCCCCGGGCGCCGTGCCGAAGCCCGAGCCGTACACGCACAGCAGCCCGGTGGCGCGCAGGAGGCCGATGACGAAGTCCTCGTCCGTACGCCCCGGGGGCAGATCCACCCGGGGCATCGCGTAGAACGCCGCCGCGGGACGCACGCACGAGATGCCCTCGATCGCATTGAGCCGGCGTGTCGTGACCTCCGCGCGTTCGCGCAGCGCCCGCAGGAACTCGACCTGGTGCGACTTGTCTCCGCCGAGCGCCGCGGGGACGGCGTACTGCATGGGGCCTACGCTGCAAAGGCGCCCGTCGGCCATGTCCTTGATCGCGGCGAGCGCAGCGTCGAGCCGCGCGCCGCCCCCCACCGCCATCCAGCCGGCTCGCCAGCCCGGCGCCAGATGCGCCTTCGACAGGGACGAGAACGAGATTACCGGCGCATCCGGATTGTACGACCCGAGCGGCGCCACCCGGCCGTCGTAGGCGAGGTCGGTGTAGCCCTCGTCCGAGAGGAGCACGATGTTGTGGCGATCCGCCAGCTCCAGCAGCGCGAGGCGGTTCTCGCGCGTGTAGACGGCCCCGGTCGGGTTGTTGGGGTCGACGACGACCAGCGCCCGCGTCCGGGGCGAGATCAGACTTCGCACGTGCTCGATGTCCGGCTGCCACCCGCGCGCCGGGTCCGTCCGGTAGTAGACGGCGCGCGCGCCGAGCTTTGCGAGCACCCCGGTGTACAGCGGATAGGTGGGCACCGAGACCAGCACCTCGTCGCCGTGATCGACGAGCACGCTCAAGGCGAGATCGATGCCCTCGGACGCGCCGGCGGTCAGGACCACGCGGTCCGGCGATACCGCCAGGCCGCGGGCCTCGAAATCGGCCGCGACGGCTTCCCGGGCTTCCGGCACGCCGGCCGCGGGCGTGTACCCGTTGCACCCGTCGCGCATCGCCCGCTCCACCGCCTCGATGAGGTGCGGCGGTGTCCGGAAGCCGAACAGCACCGGGTCGCCGATGTTCAGGTAGCGGACGCGCCGGCCGTTCGCCTCCGCCTTGCGCGCCTCGGCGACGATGCTGCGGATCGCGTAGTCGAACGCGGCGCTGCGTCTCGCCACGGGCACGGAAAACGGCGCTTCTACGACCATCCGTTGATGATACCGCAGCTTCGCCGCCCACAGCCGGTGGTGAGACCCCGCGCGGCGCCGAGAGCGGCGAAGCGCCCGCGCGGCAAGGCGCGACGAGGGAGCATATCGGGCGTATTCGACCGAGGCGCGAGGCAGTCCAAGCGGGATGCATCGCCGCTCGAATGCAGCGGGGCCTCCGAGCCAGCGAGGCGTTTCGGGCGCTAACCGGGCGCTAACCGGCGCTAACCGCGATCCGCGGCCCGCGGTGCGATGGAGGCGTCGAGCGCGTCGATCAGCTCGCGCAGCGACGCCATCTCGTTCTCGGCCGCGTAGAGGATGGCGCGGATCTCCTGCAGCGACGGCGTGCTCCACTCCTCGTCGTCGAAGCGCACCTGCCCGCGCTCGTCGAACTCGACCAGCACGGCATCCATCGGCTCCACGTACAGGCGCATCGGTCGTTCGCTCAACGGCGGGCGGCCCGGCGTCGAGTCATTCGCTCGTGGCCTCTTCCGGCGCGCGGGCCGGCGCTTCCGCCGGATCGATCGCGAAGGTCAGGGCGTCTTCCGCCAGCCCGATCCGGACCGTGCCCCCGTGCTCCAGCCGACCGAACAGGATCTCGTCCGTCAGCGGGTTGCGCACCTCCGCCTGCACGACGCGCGCGAGGGGGCGCGCACCGTACACCGGATCGTAGCCTCGGCCGGCGAGCCACGCGCGCGCGGCCGGCTCGAGCGCGATGGCCACCTTGCGCTCGGCGAGCTGCGACTCGAGCTGCAGGATGAACTTCTCGACGATCGTCTCCATGGTCGCCGGGGCCAGCGGATCGAACGGCACGATGGCGTCGAGCCGGTTCCGGAACTCGGGGCTGAAGATGCGTTCGATGGCCGCCTTCATCCGCCCCTTGGCGCTGGCCGCCTGGTCGTCTCCGAAGCCGATCGGGGTCGCGCTGGCCTCGCGGGACCCGGCGTTGGAGGTCATGATGAGGATCACGTGGCGGAAGTCGGCCCGGCGCCCGCCGTTGTCGGTGAGCGTCGCGTGATCCATCACCTGCAGGAGGATGTTGTAGATGTCGGGGTGCGCCTTCTCGATCTCGTCCAGGAGCACGACGCTGTAGGGGTGGGAGCGGACGGCGTCGACGAGCAGACCGCCCTGCTCGAAGCCGACGTACCCCGGCGGCGCGCCGATCAGCCGCGCCACCGCGTGCTTCTCCATGTACTCGCTCATGTCGTAGCGGATGAACTCGTTCCCCAGGTGGATGGCGAGCTGCCGTGCGAGCTCCGTCTTGCCGACCCCGGTCGGTCCGGTGAAGAGGAAGCAGCCGGCGGGGTGGTCGGGCACGCCGAGCCCGGCGCGCGCCCGCTTGATGGCGGTCACGACGGTCGCCACGGCTTCCGACTGTCCGAAGACGACCCGCTCGAGCGCCTCGCCGAGCGTCCGCAGGCGTTCCTTGTCCGACGAGGTCGTCTGCTTCTCGGGGATGCGCGCCATGCGGGCGACGACGCGCTCGACGTCGGCGATGGTCACCTGCGGCGGCTCCGCGCCGGCGGTCTCCTCCCCGGCGGCCTCCGCCGCCGTCCGCTGCATGCCGATCGCGGCCCCCGCCTCGTCGAGGATGTCGATGGCGCCGTCGGGCAGCCGCGAATCGCGCAGGTGCCGCTTGGCCAGCTTCGCGGCAGTGGGCACCGTCTCCGGACCGAACGTCACGCCGTGATGTTCCTCGTAGCGCGACCGCAACCCCTCGAGGATCTTCGACGTCTCGTCGACGGTCGGCTCCTCCACCACCACCTTCTGCAGGCGCCGGGCCAGCGCGCGGTCCTTCTCTATGTGCTTGAATTCCTCGAAGGTCGTCGACCCGATCACCCGCAGCTCGCCCGCGGACAGCAGCGGCTTGATCAGCGTCGCCAGATCCATCGTTCCGCCGGTCGTCGCACCGGCGCCGACCGTCGCGTGCACCTCGTCGATGAACAGGATCGGCAGCGGATGATCGCCCAGCGCGGTGGTGACCGCCTTGAACCGTTCCTCGAAGTCGCCGCGGAACCGGGTCCCGGCCAGCAGCGCCGCCGTGTCGAGCGTGAACACCTCCGCGCCGGCGAGCCGCGCCGGCACGTCGTCCTCCGTCAGGCGCGCGGCGAGTCCCTCGGCCAGCGCGGTCTTGCCGACGCCCGCCTCGCCGACGAACACCGGGTTGTTCTTGCGCCGGCGGCAGAGAATCTGGAGGGTCCGCTGCAGTTCCGGCGCCCGTCCGATCAGCGGATCGAGCGTGCCGGCCGCCGCCCGTTCCGTCAGGTTCACGGTGTAGGCGGTCAGCGGATCCCGGGCAGCGGCGGGGCCCTCCTCTCCCGCACCCGCTTGCGCGGCGTCCCTTCGGTGCTCCGGGTCGCCGCTCCCCGGCGCGACCTTGGAGATGCCGTGCGAGATGTAGTTGAGGATGTCGAGCCGCGTGACTCCCTGCGCCGCCAGCACCTCCGCGGCATGCGCCTTCGGCTGCTGCAGGATGGCGGCCAGGATGTCGCCCGCCCGCACCTCGTCCTTGCCGGCGCTCTGCACGTGCAGCACCGCGGTCTGGAGCACGCGGCGGAAGGCCAGGGTCTGGGCCGGCTCGCTGCTGCGTTCGCGGCGGCCGACGGTCTCCAGCGTGCCCAGGAACTCGTCGAGCGTGCGCCGGAGCGCCCGCAGATCCGCGCCGCACGCGGCGAGAATGCGTTCCGCCTCCGTATCGTGGGCCAGGGCGTAGAGCAGGTGCTCCAGGGTCAGGTGCGTATGGCGCCGCGACATCGCCTCGCGGTAGGCGACGTTGAGAATCAGCTCGAGGGAGGCGCTGAACATGACCGGATACCGTCGGGATGCGGGCTACTCGCCACCCTCGATGGTGGCTTGCAGCGGGTACCCGCCGCGCGCGGCGAGTTGCCTGACCGTGTCGACCTTCGTCTCGGCCACCTCGTACGTGTAGGCGCCGCAGACCGCCCGGCCCTCCGTGTGCACCTGCATCATCAACCGGAACGCCTCGGCCGGCGTCTTCCGAAATACTTCTTCGAGGACCGCCACGACGAACTCCATCGTGGTGTAGTCGTCGTTCAGCAGCAGGACGCGATACAGCTTCGGCGTGATCGCCTTGTCACGCGTCCGCTCGACCACCGCCCCGCCGGGCTGCCGGTCGTCGTGCGCGGTCATGCAGCCAGTCGCCCCGGCAGGCTTCGTGCAGTCACGCCGCCAGCGTAGCGGCACGTGTTTCGCGGGGTCAAGCGGGTTGCGGAGCGGTACACGGGTGGCTGCCGGGCCTCAGATCGTCGCCTCGGCGTGACGAGACGTGCCCGGTTCGAGATCACCCGTCGATCAACCAGGCCAACATGGATGCCGGGATTCCGGCTGGCGCGGCATTGTCGCGACCCGGACGCGGCGCCGCGGATCCTCGGTGCCCGCTGCATGGTGTCCGGCCCGTGATGTCGCAGAATGTATGCATTCTAGAACACGATGAATTTGAAAATGTATCCCTTTTCAAACACCATGTGTTGAATTTGGCGCGCTCGGCCCGGTCGCCGGCCCAGCGTCCGACTACCGGCCGGGGACAACGTCACCGCGCCGGCACTGCTTCCGGGGCGCGGACCCCATAGTACAATCCGGCTCCGATGGAGAAGCTCGCGCGCGGCATCACGTACACCGACCTGATGCACCGCGGCCGGCCGCGCGTCATCGCGACCGCCGTCGCCCAGAGCCCCGCCGGCGTCGCGCTCATCGACCCGGGGCCGACGTCGTGCCTGGAGACCCTGCGGGCGGCGCTCGCCGAGGCCGGCATCGCGATCGCGGACGTGCGCACGCTGCTGCTGACGCACATCCATCTCGATCACGCCGGCGCCACCGGCTCGCTGCTGCGCGAGAACCCGGACATCGCGGTCTACGTCCACGAGCGGGGCGCGCCGCACATGATCGACCCGTCGAAGCTGCTCGCCAGCGCGGCGCGCCTCTACGGCGACGAGATGGACGAGTTGTGGGGCCCCTTCCTGCCCGTGCCCGAGGCCAACGTGCGCGCGCTCGCCGGCGGGGAACGCATCGAGGCGGCGGATCGCAGGTTCGAGGTCGCGTACACGCCGGGACACGCTTCTCACCACGTCAGCTTCCTCGACCGCGACAGCGGCATCGCCTTCGTCGGCGACGTCGCCGGCGTCCGGACCGGCCGCGAGCTCTTCGTGCTGCCGCCCACGCCCCCGCCCGACATCGACGTCGAGATCTGGGCGCAGAGCATCGAGCTCGTCCGCCAATGGCGGGCGCCGACCCTGTTCGTCACCCACTTCGGCGCGCACGAGGACCCCGACGTCCATCTCGACGCCATGCAGACGCACCTGACCACGATGACGGACATCGCGCGGGAGTGCATCGCGGCCGGCGGGGGCGCTTCAGACCAGCAGGGCCGCTTCGTCGACGAGATGCACGTCTACGTCGAGCAGCACGTTTCGGCCGACGAGGCCTCGCTGTACGGCACCGCGGCGCCCCTCGATCAGTGTTTTCTCGGCCTCGCGCGCTACTGGCGGAAGCGCGGGGTGACCGGCGAGTAGCGGCAGGAATCGACCGCTCAGCGCTTCAGGCGCAGGTCGGGGCTGACCGCGCGTAGCAGATCGTCGATCGACGCGACGGTGTCCGCATCGACGTCCTTGCCGCCGTCTCCGAGCGCGACGTCGAGCCGGAACTCCAGCGGCACGCCGGCGGCGGACTTCACGATGTCCGGCAGCGCGTCGACCAGGTCCTGCAGCGCGCCGGGATCCAGCACCGCGGAGGACGTGTACGCCGCCCGCGGCTCGGCCGCATTCGGAGTGACGGAGGTCGGTTCGAACGCGACGGGGGGCCTCAGGACCACTGCCGCCGCGCCGGCAACGTCGCACGGCCACGCGTCGCTGCCCGGCGCCGTCTCCAGCCAGCGCGACGCGATCGCGTCGTCGACCGCGCGGCGCAGCAGCGTCCAGGGAATGGGACGGCCCTCCTGACCGTCCAGGGCGACGGATAGCGCCAGCACCGTCGCTTCATCCGACGTCCAGGCGTCGGGGACCGCGTCCGCCATGAGGCGCTGCACCGGCAGCGGGTCCAGCGGCGCCCGCAGCGTGGCGGCGGGGGTCAGGACGCCGGCCGGTAGCGGCTCGCCCTGGAAGCTGGCCGGTCCGTTCAGCAGCCACAGGCGGCCCTGCCGCACCGCCTCGGCGACCGCCGCTTCGACTGCGCTCGACGGACACACCGGGATGTCGACCGGTTCCTCGTAGCCTTCGCGCGGCGCCATCACCGTCCGCCCGCCCGAGAAGTAGTCGATCACGACGGCGACGTTGATCGACTCGCCCTTCCAGAGCCCGGGCAGGATGCCCGGGACCAGGACGCCCGGATCGAGGTCGGACAGGGTGGCCGCGCCCGGCAGGAACAGCTCCAGGGCCGGTTCCGAACGCGCCCCCTCGTCCACCGGCGTCCGCCACCACGTCCTGACCGTGCGGTCCGGCCGCGGGAGCGACGCCACGAACAGGCCGTCCTGCACGCCGCGGTCGATGGTGGCGAGGATTTCCTGCACGCGGAGCATCTTCGGCAGCCGCGGGTGCTCGGCGAACGCGCTCGCCAGGTCCTTCACGCGGCGCGACGGCTCGTCGTCGCGCCACAGGTCGTACGGCCCGCCCGGCAACAGCGCCTCGGCGTTGATCGCCGTCTCCTGGATGCGCGCACGGCGGTCGGCCTTGACCGTCGCGAACAACGGGTCCGAGCCGACCGTCACCCGGAACGCCTGGATCTCGTTCTGCGGGTTCGCGGTCACGACGATCGTCCATGCCTGCCGGATCGCTTCCGGCATCCTGCGGCGGGCCTCTTCGGTCCAGGTCGCCAGCATGTCCTCGCGCACCGGGTCCTGCGGCTGCCCCTTGAGCTGTTGCTGCACGTCGTCCCAGCCGAGGTACTCGCGTACGCGCAGGCGGGCCACGTCGAGACCGTCGGTCGAGGGCGCCACCAGCACGACGGCGTTGCGGCGGATGCGCGGGCGGTCCGGCCCGGTCGTCTCGTCGATGAAGCGGCGCGCCGCGCGGCTCGGCCGGCCGGCGTTGGAGACGGCCGCCGGCGGCAGGACGGCGAAGTGGAACTCGCCGTCGTCCTCGACGTCGCGGGGCCGCTCCGGCAGCATGTGCACCCGCGCGCCGAACGCCCGCGTTCCCTGGGTCAGGCTCTTCGTCGCCCGGACCTCGGCCAGCAGCTTGCGCTCGACCGCTTCCGCCGTCACGCGGTTGGCGCAGGCGTCGTCGTGCATCTGCTTCAGGTTGGGCCGGTTGCCGAGCCGCCACGCCCTCGGCAGCGGTGGCGGCCCGCCGTCCGGCGCGGGGTCGCTGCCGAACTCGTTCTCGTCCAGGAACCACGACAGCTCCGTCCAGCGGCGCAGCCCCTGCTCCAGCGCGATTCGGTCGGGCCGCGTCGCGCCCACCAGCCCGATCAGGTCCCGCGTGTGCGCCTTCTGGCCGATCGGTTGCGAGCTGAGGAACACGGTGCAGACCGCCTGCTCCACTTCACGGCCCCGCAGTCCCGCCTGCTCGTCCTGGATGGCCCTGGCCTTGGCCAACTCGCCCTCGAGGATCGCGGCCCAGTCGTGACCGCGGCTCTCGGTCACCTCGCGCGTGGCGATGCCGGTCAGTTCGCGGGCCGCCTCGGCGATGCCGTTCCGGCCGGGCGCCGGGAGGAAGACGTTGGGCCCAACCAGGGGCGCCGTGTCCCAGGGCTCCGCGTCCCGCAACGCGATGGCGAACGTCCGCAGGATGCCGCGCGTCCGCTGGAAGCGGTCGAGCTGCGTCCACCGTACGTAGAAGAGGTCGGTCAGGTCGGGGTGGAAGGGATACCCGCGGGCGAAGCGCTCCTCGGCCATCCTGCGGTCCTTGCGAACCGCGTCGTCCACGGCGGCGAGGTTGCGGACCGCGGTCGTCACGTGCGGAAGGAACGCATCGGCGTCGGTGATCGACGCGGGGGTGAAGAAACGCCGGCGCAGCACCTCGGCCACGTCCTCCTTCTGGACCGGCTGGACGCCTTCCTCCTTCTGTCGATTGAAGATCTCGCCGATCTGCGCGCTGATCGCCTTGCCGGTATCGTCGCTCTTGTCCAGGTCCGAGGCGAGCAGCGACGCCACCAGCGCGCAGCGGTCGACCTTCGTCACCGCTTGGCACAGATACTGGAAGAAGTCGATCAACCGGCCGCGCCACGCCTCGTCCACCGCGACCTTGCCGCGCGCGAACATCAGCACCTCGTCGATCAGCACCAGCGTCGCCAGCCCCTCGGCCTGTGGCCGCGCCAGCAGATCGACCAGCAGGGGTTCGGCCGGCGCCGTATCGCGCTCCTCGTCCCGGCCCTCGGCGTGCAGCGCCCGGACCCCGGCCGTGCCGGCAATCTGGAAGGCGAGCACGCTCCATGGATGCTTCAGCCAGCGCAGCTCTCCCCGCGGCCCGCGCACCTCCATCCCCTTCTCGACGTCCAGCTTGTCGAAGGCGAGCGCGGCGACGCGCGCCGGAGGCAAGGCGGCGCCGGCGTCGGACCTGAACTGCTCCACCGCCGGCAGGTCAGGCAGCCCCGCCGGATCGTGCGCGAGATGGCGCAGCGCCACCAGCGTGTGGGTCTTGCCGCCGCCGTAGGTCAGCTCGAGCTGCCGCACCGCCTTCGTGTTCCGGCCCGCGAGCCGGAGCAGGACGTCACGCGCGAGCTCGCGCAGCGCGAACGTCGGGTAGGTCAGCGCGAAGAAGCGGGCGGGATCCTCGTATATCGGCCGCACCCCCCGTTGCATCATCACGTCGTGCAGATCGGCGGCGAAGTCGGCCAGCGACAACTCGCCGGTGCGCACGTCCTCGCGCAGCTTCACGACGCGGTGCCAGGGGGTCCAGGGGAGCTTCTGAGGCATTTGGGGGATCTCGTTCAGTTGCGTCGGAAAATGGCTTCGAGTCGTTGAGCTAGGTAATCGAAGTCCTCCGGGCATTTCTGGCGGATTACATTGACGCGCCGCGCCGCGACATTGCCGAGTCGCTCCCGTCCACCTCCGTGATCTTCGGCAAGTCCGAGGGAATTCGCCAACCGATCGAAGTACCGTTCCTTGACTTGGACCTCTGCCCTCACGACAGTCCAGCGCCAGTCCCCGGGCAGTTCCAGACCCGCCAGGACCCATGCCTCGATCTCTTCCCATGCGTCTGCCGCGAGGAAGTCCAAACCGTCAGCGAACGTGGTCTCGATTCGCCTTTCCATTTCGCGTTCGATGTTGTCGAGTCGCAAGCGCCGACCGGGCTTGCCGTCGCGGTCCACGCACAGGATGATGACTCGGACCTTGTCGCCGTAGCGATCCACGATCTCGGCGATGCGCTCTGCTTTCAGCGCTTCGTCGATGCCTCCCAGCAATGGATCCCGGCATACGCGCACCTTGGCCCGCGGCTTGCCTATCGACGCAAGGAGTCGCGAGAAAAGCGGCTTCAGAATGAACTGGTCCTTGCTGAAGTCCTCGGGAACGATCAGAACCTTCATTTCGGGGCGGCCTCGTCATCTCCCTCGAAGGCGATCATGTCCTCCATCCAGCCCGTGGCATGGAGTCGCCCCAGTCCCTGCGATCGCCGCAGTCGTCCGGCGTTGGGCAACTTCGTGACGGGGCGAATGACGGTGTTCTCCGAATCCTCCCGGCGGCAGACGAGGGACATGTCCCCGAAGGTTCTGTCGTTGGCTTGCGCCAGTAGATCGGGCGAATGGGTGGTGGTCACCACCTGAATGCCGCGCCTTACCGTCTCTCTTTCGATCAATTCCAGGAGAAGTCGAAGGCGTGACGGGTGGAAACCGTCCTCGATATCCTCGAAAAAGTAGAGTTTCGCCGGTTTGGACCCGAACAGCGCGGCCAGCACGCCAAGTAGCCGAAGCGTTCCGTCCGAGGCGCTCTCCGCAACGAACCTCCGTTCATTCTTCTCCCGAATGACCAAATGGATTCGTCCTGTGATGGGGTCGACAGGAAACTCGAGGTCCTGGACGTCCGTCGGCGTCAGACCGCGGGTCCAACTGATGAGAGTCTTCTTCCGCTTCCGATCAGAGCAGATGCCGTGAAGTACCGCCGGCAGGTTCACGCCACTGTCGCCGAGCATATTCTGGTCCGGCAGGACTGGCTGACGCATCATGTACGGGTCCAAAGCCGGAAACCGCATAGCCGCCAAATAGTCGATCACCTGTTCAACCCGGTCTCTGTGATTCGCTGCTACCGCCTGCCGCTTCGGAATCTGTGCAAGAGCGGGTTGCCGGGCATCCACGGGAACTTCTTCGGTGGAGTTCCCTTGTTCACTCGGTCCCAGGCGAAGAAGCAGAGGATCCGGCTCGACCAGAGTGATGTAGTTGCCGTCGTGAGTCTCGTCGGACGCGAGCGGTTCAGGCGCGCCTGCGGATTCGTCTCGGCGACTCGTGAATACTTCTCGAGAGCCGATCCGGAGCCCCTCTCCGATCACGAGAAACTGACTTGATCTCCTGGCCGAGGCTCCCACCTCGACGGTGTACACGACATCATCTTCTTCGAGCCTCAGTCCGAGATCCAGCCGGAACGATGATCTTGCAGAGGTTCGCCGAGGCACTGCGGTCAGCCCGGCGGATCCCGAGATGATCCTGAAGGCTGCTCTATCGAAACGAACGATCTGGTTGCCGCCTCGGATCCGTTCCCATTCCTCCTGTCGGCCCTGGCCGAACCGGCCGCCGAGAATTTCCGCCAAGGTGTAGCCGCGTCCGATGCCGTGCAGGAAGCGGAACGCGTCGCGGATGTTGCTCTTGCCGCTGGCGTTCGTGCCCACGATCACGGTGAACGGGCCAACGCGAAGCGTCTCGTCGGCGAAGTTCTTGAAGTCGACGAGTCGAAGCGAGGTGATCATGGATCCGTTTCACGCGCCGACAGTAGTTTGGCGGGAGCCGCCTCTTCAGGAATGCGGGGTAGCTCCAGGCGTCGACTCGAGGTAGTACGATCCACTCCGGGCGCACGCTGCGGACCCGCTCGCTGGTCGACCTCGTCGACGAGATCGACGTCCAGTGCGATGTGCAAACGCATGGGCCGGAAAGCTAGCACGATGCGCACCCATCGTCCATTCGTGCGGTCATGATTCCTCTCGCAGTTGCTGAAGCCTCGCCTGTCGCGCGGGCGCTACCCCGTTGCGGGCGGCGATGTGATTCGACAGCGACTCCAGGATCGCACGTTCTTCGCAGCCCGCGTCGGCCAGCTCGATCAGCGCCTGCAGCAGCCGCGCGAAGAGAGCGTGGCGCTTCAGGCCGCACTCGTCGAGATAGTCGTTGACCTTCGCTTCTTCGGCGGCGCGCCAGAAGTGCATCAGCCGGTGCGCCTGGTCGATCAGCGGCGGGGGACGGCCGTCCGGCGTCCGGTAGCCGAGCGATCGGGCGGTACGCCGGCTCCATGACTTCAGCCTGACCCGGCTGCCGGCGCCGGGACCGTCCGGCGCGCCGGCGTCCTCCTCCGCGTCCGGCTCGTCGTCGTCCGGTTCGCCGTCGGATGCGCGCGCGCCCCGGGACAGCACGTCGTACCGGTCGGTCAGGTCGCGGTCCGACAGGTTGCAGGAGATCGCATACAGAATGCAGGCGCCGATCGGAGCGTCGCCGAGGCCGAAGTCGTTGCGGTGCAGCAGATAGTACGTCGTGACGTCGTCGAGTCCGCTCGTAGCCTCGTGGTCGCCGTCGTGCGTCAGCACCCTGCCGACGACGAAGTCGACGACGAACCGCCGCACTGCCCGCAGGAACTCCGACACGGTCATCTGCGAGTCGGCGTCGTCCGCCCGCTTCACGGCCGGATACTTCGAGAACGCTTCCAGCGCGGGTCCGGTCGCCGCCCACACGAAGTCGGGGCCGCGGATGCCGGCGTCCCAGAAATCCCGAAGCTGCTGCGAGATGTTCTCGCGCATCTCCGTGAGCACCGCGGTGTCCCAGCCCGCCCGCTTGGCCGGGCGCTTGCGGCAGACGATCCAGATGGACGAAGCCAGGGCGGCGGACTGCATGGCGCGCGTTCGCGCCAGCCGCTCCGTCTGGATCGGCCACGAGCCGTCCACGACGAATCCGGCCCGGATCAGGGCCGACACCAGTGTCTCCCAGGCGTCCGGCGACTTGTTGGCGAAGACGATCACCAACCGGCCGTCGTTACGCAGCGCCGCGTGGAAGCGCGAGAACGCCCGCGCCATTCCATCCTCGTAGTTCCGCTTGGACGCCGCCCGGTCGCCGTCGAAGCGCGCCGCGTCGTCGATCAGCTCGCCGTCGTTGGCTGCGGCGTTCCACTTCGGGCCGAGCGGCGTCTCGAAAGCCGCGTCGATGGCCGGCGAGAGCCCCCACAGGGCGCGCCGCAGCCAGACGTGGAAGAAGTCCATCAAGTCGGAATAGGGAATGGCGTCGTAGTAGGGCGGGTCGGTGCAGATGAGGTCGAAGCCGGCGTCCCGGTCCACCGCGGCCGGCGCCGCGGCTGCGGACCGACGTTGCACGGCCGGGGCGGGCGCGTCGTGCGTGGCGGCGAGCAGGTGTTCGCACGCTTCCGCCGTCCACTCGACCGCCTGGACGAAGCCGCCGCTCGTATCCGCCAGCGGACAGGCCTCCACGAAGTCCCAGACCATCGGCAGTGCGAAGCGGGCGAACGTGCTGCGGACCTTCTCGGGATCGTTCGTCCAGGTCGCCAACGTGCTGCCGCGGTCGGCGAGGCGGCTGATCGTCGGCGTCAGCATCGCGACCACCGCCTCGCGCCACGCTGCCGGCCAGGCGGCCATCGTCTCGTCCAGGCGGCGTGTCTCCTGGACGAACGTGCCGAGGGCCAGAAGCTGGCGGTTCGTGAAGAGGGTGCGCCACGCGTCGAAGCCGTAGCCGTCGACCGAAAAGGCCCGCGATGCGCCGACTCCCGCCTTCGGCGTCGGCTCGTCGGGCAGACCGAACGGGATGTCCGCGTAGAGCGTGTCGACGTCCCCCTGCTCCACGCGCGCCGCCTGCAGCTCCAGCGCCGTCGGCAGCCGGTACTCCTTGCCGTGCGGTCCGTCGACGACGACCGCGGTCAGGACCGCACCCAATCGCCCCGCGCGGCCGTCGAGACGGAGATCCTGCATCGTCATGATGGCCCGGCACAGGGGGCACTGCGCGCCGGACCGACTCATCGTGCCGGCGCCCGTCCGCCGGTCGTGCTCGCGCCGCTGCGCGGGATTGCCTTCTCCCTGCTGCACGCCGGCCTCGACCCCGAACACGACGGCGCTGCGCTCCGCATCCGGCGTCATCGTCAGCAGCACCCGCTTGGCGCCCTTCTTCGCGAGCCAGCACGTCTTCAGCAGCGGGATCGTCGCGCGGCACCCCTTGCAGCGGACCGTGCGCGCCCACAGGTACGCGACGGTCGGCTTCGCCACCCAGCGCGGATTCCGCGCGTCCTTCAGGTAGACCGTATCGAACGCCGCGTTCAGGGGACCGGCATCGACGTTGCCGTCCGCGTCCAGGGCCAGCAGCGCCGGCGGCCGCGGCTCGAACGGCCGGCCGCCCGGCTTCAGCGCCTGGAACGCCGCGTAGGTCGGATAGCGGCGGGCGAGTCGGCGCCGCGCCGCCGCCAGCACCCGGCGTCCCCACGCGCGGACCTGCCACGCGAGGTCGGCTTCCGGCACCGGCCTGGCATCGAGCAGCTTCGGCTCCGCCGTTTCGCCGTCGTCGCCGAGGCCCAGCGCGGCAAGCTCGCGCGTCAGCGCCCGGCCCTTGACGCCCTTCGCCTTCAGGAAGGCGGACATGAAGTCGCGGTCCCGCAGTGCGAAGTTGGGCAACGGCCGGGTCTCGCCCGCGAGCCCGCGCGGGTAGTCGAGCGTGCACTTCAGGATGAACCACGCGACCGGATTGAGGTCGACCGCGGTGACCTCGCAACCGAGGCGCATCGCCTCCAGCGGGATGGCGCCTCCGCCGGCGAACGGATCGAGCATCCGCGGAGCGCGCCCGTCGTACGCCTCGCGAATCCGCGCGCGGAACCAGTCGAGATCCGGTTCGTTCTCCGTCTCGCGCTTCCAGTGCAGGATGCCGCCCTGCGTCTCGCGCTTCCGCCGCGCGACCGTCCGGCCGCCGACGCGCTCGTCCTCGACCGTCTCGACCACCGAGCCCGCCATCCGCCGGTAGATCGCCTGCCGCTCCCGCGCGTTGCCGGGGTCGGGCGTCAGCGTGGCGATCAGCGCCGCCCGGCACGCCGCCAGCGGGCGTCGCGCCGGCCAGATGTGCAGCGTCGAGATGTGCCCGTGGCGGACGTTCTTCTCGTGGACCGAGTCGAGGGAGACCTGCTCCAGGGGGAAGGCGACCTCGATGAGGCGTTTGCCCGTCAACGGGACGCTCCCCCCGCGTGCTTGCGCCAGAGGTAGCTGGCGAAGGATGCGCAGGCGCCCAGCATGAACACCGCCTCGTCCTGGCCGACCTGCGCGTCCGTTTGGTCGAGCAACGCATGACGAATGCCTTGTTGGTCCGACGTGTATCCGTACAGCTTGCTGAACGCGTCCGTCAGCGCCGGATGCAGCCGCCCGTGTCGCTGAAGTGACTTCAGTGCCGGCCCCAGCGTTTTCGCTGCTTCCGGATCCAGTTGCCGGGCCACGGACTCGACGGCGTGAATGCTCTCGCGGACGCTTCCCGCCCAGTCGCCTCGATTGATGCAGGCGGAGGCGTTGCGCAGATGAGAAGCACTCCCGTTCAGACCGGCGGCGCCAAGTGCGTGGAGCGACTGGACGATGGCGTTTCCCTCATCTGGCGTAGCAGCAGGCAGAATCGTCGGTGGCCGTTTGGTGTCGATGGTGTACGCCAGCCTGCATGCGGCGAACACGCGCTTCATCTGCCTGATGAACTCGGGCGGGCAGCGGGGATGGCGCAGGACGAATTGGATCAGGTCGAAGACCTTGTTGAACGGTTGGTCCTCGATATATTCGCGAAGACTACGCCGAATCCTAGAAAATTCGGGGTTCCAATCGTCCAGTGCACCGTCGTCAGAACGATGCTTGTCGCTCAGAATCTCGCCCCACGGACCCTTAACCCACGGCCCGTCGTCCAGTACATCCAGCCCCCCCGTTGTCCTGGAGCGACTAATGTGAACAAAGAACAGGTTCCAGACCTGCGTCCTTGCTTCTCGCGGCAATTCTTCCAGTTTCAGCGGGCCAGGAATCTCCTCGTAGCCCTGCGCCTGCGAAAAACTGTACGACCCGGCGTCCAAACGCGAGACGGCCTCGGCCGCCTGCGCAGCACGCTGGCGCGCACGCCGGGCTGCTCGGTGCATGGCCGCCTCCGCGCCCACCATGTCCGGGTCACGTTCTGCTTGAGTTGCGCTCTTGCGTTGAGTGCTCATATCGGCCCTCCGCCGACCGCGCTGTTGGCCGCCTCGCACAAATCGGATAGCTCGCGGGCGTCGCTCGTCGATACGAACACGAACCGGTCTTCGTTGCCCGCCAACTGCCTGCCGATAGCCTTGATGAGGCCTCGGCTCTGAGTGCAGCCAGACTCCACTTGCCGTTCGGATGACTGTGCTTGACTTGATGCAGCTCGTGGCGCGAGCCGGTGGTTACGACGAACTCTGCCTTGTCGATGCCGGGTTCCTCGATGCGGATGGCCTCGGCGTCACCCTGCAACATGCGTACGAACACCGAGAGCGTCCACCACTTCTCGTAGCGGTTGCCGAGCTTGTCCGCGGCTCCGCCTGGCAACGTCATCGCGAGAACCCACAGGCCCGCGTCGCCGTTACCGCAAACGTGACCTCAAGCACCGAAATCTCCCCGCACGATGCGCTCCCATATGCGGGTGTGTTCCCGGTCGTCCCGCCGGGCTTCCTGGACGTTGCGGCCGCGGCGGGCCTCGCGCCAGGCGGCGAACGGAACGATGCGCGTCTGGTGGTTGGTGCGCTTCGTGCGCTCGACCACGAACAGGGAGCGAGGCGACACCAGATCGGGCAGGAAGGGGTCGTGGGTCGTGACGATGTACTGGCTGTGGAGGCCGCTGAACAGACGCGAACGCACTTGCAGCGTTTGTGCGATCATCGGGATCCGGCGGGGATGCACGCCGGTCTCCGGCTCCTCGAAGCCGACCAGCGCCGGCGGGTCCGCGGTCAGCGCCAGGAGCCCGAGCAGGCGCAGGGTGCCCTCCGAGAGCAGGCGCGCCGGCATCTTCACGCCGCGCTCGTTGAGCCGGAGCTCCACTTCGCCGACATCGTTCACCTCGACCTCGATGCCGTCGATGGTCGGCATCATCCCGTGCAGTTCCCTCTCCACGCAGCGGAACAGCTCGGGCTCTTCCGCTTTCGCGGTGTTGAGGAAAGCGGCGAGTTCTTCTCCGGCCGATCCGATGCCCGGCGTCTCCCGCACGGGGTTGGCGGCTCGCATCCGTTCGCGCGGTTCCAGGTAGAAGAACTGCCAGCCCTCCAGTTCGCTACGCGCCGCGACGAGGTGGGGATGGTGCGGAGGGTAGTGCGGCATCGACAGGATGCTGTGGTCCAGGAACCGGTCGTGGTGCGTGACGTGCGGCCGGTCTTCGCGCCGCACGTGGATCTTCTCGCCCCGGCGCTCGATGAACGGCTTCCGCTTGATCGCCGGGTCGCCCTTGCTGGTCAGGGCGGCCAGGTGTTCGTCGGCGACGCGCAGCGCGCCTGTCTTCGGCTGCATCTCGATCACGATGCGGTACCGCAGGTTTCGCGCACTCACGGGGGAGGGTTGCCTGCCGGCGCTCCCGGACGCCGTCCGGCCGCTCGAAAGGCGCGTGTTCCGAATGTATCGATTGACGGTATCGACAACCACTTCCGCCAACCCCAGATCGGCCTCGATGGAGAACGTGAGCCGCTCCTGCTCGATCAGACCCTTGACGCCCTCCTTCCCGATGGAGAACGACTCGAGCGCCTTGCCGCGGTACGGGGCGTCGAACGCCTCCCGGAGCGTCCGGCTGGCGCCGATCCGGGACAGCAACTGGAGCGCATCCAGGAAGTTGCTCTTGCCGGCGGCGTTCGGCCCGAACAGCACCGTTAGCGGCTCGAGCTTCACCGCGACGTCGGCCAGGGACTTGTAGCCCTTGATGTGGACTCGCTTCAGCATGCCGTGTCGTTAGTGATCATGAAGATCGCTCGCGACTTCCTGGGCTCAACCGCACATCCGGTGCAAGCGCGTCTCGGTCATGCAGCGAACCGAACGACCTCCAGCTCCATCGACCTGTCAACCCTGGACAGCAGTTCATCGACCTTCGCCATGACCGGGTCCTCGATGAGGTACTCGATGCATCCGTCGCATTGCATGACGGGCAGTTTCTTGACGACGACGATGGTGCGGTCGCTTACCTTCAGCGGAAGATCGGTCGTGATGCTGCGAAGCGTCGCGCCGCACACCCGGCAGTTCATGGTTTTCGTCTCCTTGTCTTCATGTCGGATTCCCAATCGATTGGACCACATGATACGTGCAGTAGACGCGGTGCTCCCGGATGCATCCTGCGATGAAGGCGAGCGGGTCTTCGGGAACCATGCGGTCCGGCGACACCGCGCGGCCCGTCGTCATGGCTCGATTCCTTCGGCTCCCTCCGCGGCCGCCTGCACCGACGCCGCCGAAATGGCGTAGGTGGAGAACACGCGGCTCTTCGCCAGCAGCTTCGCGAACGGGTCGCGGACCCGTACCAGCCGCGGCCGGGGCGTGGCGCAGTCGTAGACGGCATGGAGCCAGTAGCCGTCCCGCAGGTTGCACGCCTTGGCCCATTCGTTCTCGGACAGCTCGACGTCGCCGGTGCCGGCCCGGCCCTTGACCTCGATGGCGCGGCGGGCGCCGGCGGGAGTCACCGACAGCAGGTCGAAGCCCGGCCAGTCGCCGAGTCCGGCGCGGCGCGCCCGCTCGGGGCGTGAGACGTCGTGGACCGTGGCGCCGGACGCCTCCTCGTGCGCCTGGGCGATCTGCATGGCGATCTCCTCGACCTGCGTGTCGTGCCGCCGCCGTTCCTCCGTGTCGGCCGTCGGGAGCACCAGCGCGTGGGCGACGATCTCGCAGTCTCCTGCGACGACGGAGGACGGCTCGGTCCGCACCTTCCGCAGGCGGCGGTCCTTGTCGGCCGCGAGACGGCGTTGCTCGTCCTTGATCTTCGCGAGCGACGCTGCCGCCCCCGCATCGCCGCCGCGCGCCTTCCGGCCGACGTGCTGCCGCCTGGCTATCAACTCGGCCGTCCGGTGATCGCAGCCGCGTGCGATCCAGTCGAGCCGCTCGGGGAGCGACCGCTCGATGCGCGCGCGTTGCTCGTCCACGAGGCGAGCGAGCGCGTCGCCGTCGACCCACTCGCGGGCCGCGGCGGTCAGGCCGTGCGCCATCCGGGCCAGCGGCACGCTGCCCGGCGCCACGTTGGGCGCGCCGCGCAGCAGCAACAGGTGCTCCAGTGGACAGGGTTCGATGACGCCGTCGCCGTCCTGCCGCAGTCCGATCAGGCGGCTTTCGATGATCTCGACGTGCCCTTCTTCTCCGTCCGTCTGACCGGGCGTGGGCGTCACCGCGCGGCCCGTCGATGGGATCGGCCCCGGGCGCCGCACGACCGACACCCGCGCGAGATGGAAGAGGTACGGCGCGCCGGCGTGCGGGTCGACGAAGAAGGCGCCGCGCCGGGCCTCGTCCTCGTGCCGCGCCAGCAGCGCGGCGCAGAACCGGTCGAACACCGGCTCGCCGGGATGAAGCCAGATGACGTCCGACCGATCCGCGGGTCGATAGACCGTGAAACAGCCGTGCGCGCCGGCCGGGTAGATTTCCATGGCGGCGAGCACCGGATCCAGGCCCCGCCGCCGTTCCTGGGCGAGCCTGAAGACGCCGTCCGGATCGCCGTCGACGCGCAGATCGATCAGCGGCGCGGCGGCCGTTACGAACCGGCGGACATAGCCGGGCAGCAGCCGGCGGTACTGTTCCCGGTCGATGGCCGCCTGCAGCGCGGGCAAACTGCTCTTCACGTCGCCGCCGCCGAACCGCGCCTGCTCGCGCTCACCGAGCGCCCGCACCTGCGCCGCCGTCAACAGTCCGTCGATGCCCTTGACGGCCGCGGTCGCGCCTTCCTCCGTCGCCGCCTGCTCCAGGTAGTCCTTCAGCGACACGTTCTCGAACAGGCGGCCCACGACGTCGAAGACCTTGTCCGACCGGAGTTCCTTGCGGATCAGTTCCAGCTTGTCGAGCAGCGTCTTCAGCACCCGCCCCTCGCGGGTCTCGCCCGCGACGAGGTTGACGATGACCACCGGGTCGTGCTGCTGTCCGTAGCGGTGGATGCGGCCCATCCGCTGCTCGAGGCGCGCCGGATTCCACGGCACGTCGTAGTTCACCATCAGCCAGCAGAACTGCAGGTTGATGCCTTCGCCCGCCGCATCGGTCGCGACCAGATAGTTGGCGCCGCCCGCATCGAGCGGACGCCGGAACAGATCCACCTGCGCCTCCCGCTCGCGGTAGTCGAGGCCGCCGTGGATCAGCGCGACCTGTCCGGTGAAGCCCAGCCCTTCGAGGCGGCGCACCAGGAACTCGGCGGTGTCGCGGTGCTCGGTGAAGACGATGAACTTCTCCCGCGCGAAATCCGCACTGCGCAGCACGCCGCGCAGCTTCTCGAACTTGGAGTCCTCGCCGTCGTCGACCAGAGACCGTGCCTGGGCGAGCAGCGCTTCCACCGCGAGGCTTTCCTCCCGGAGTTGCGCCAGGGTCGGCGCGACGATGCCGCCCAGCGCGCGTTCCTCGAACGCTTCGTGACTCTCGGCGCCGCCGGCCTCCTCGGCGTCTTCGTCCGCGGTGCGGGTCTCGAAGAAGTCGGGGGTCGCCGCGAGGCGCTTCTGGCGGCGCTCCAGCTCTTCCGCACGGCCGGCGCGGACCAGCTCGATCGCCTCTTCCAACCGAACGAGGCGGCGCTCGAACGACCGCAGCAGCGCATGCGTCGAGCTGGCCTGCCGGCGCTGGAACACGCTCATCGCCAGCCGCGCGGCCGAGCGGTTCAGCACCCGCGCCCGGTTGTAGGTCTCGGCGATGTAGCGCGTCGTCGCGTCGTAGAGCGCCTGTTCGGATGGGTTCAGCGCATAGGTGAGGGTGTCGCAACGCCGTTGCGGATAGAGCGGCCGGCCGTCGAACCGGACCATCTCCTCCTTCGTGCGGCGAATGAAGTGCCGCCGGCGCTGCGATTCGGGGAACGCCCGGAACGCATCGAACGTCGCCAGCGCGTCCGGCGCCAGCAACCGCCACAGGCAGTACCAGGGGAAGTCCTTCCCCATGTGCGGCGTCGCGGTCAGCAGCAGCACGTGCGTCGCCGACCAGCCCAGCTCCCACCGCGGTTCGTCGGCCGGCAGCCCGGCCAGCGCCTCAGCGAGGCAATAGCGATCCGTCTTGTCGACGGACACATCCTGCCGCTGGTGTGCGGCCAGCTTGTGCGCCTCGTCGAAGACCACCAGGTCGTACGGCCCCGCTCCCGCCGCCGCCTCGCGCAGCCGTCCGAACGGGCGCTCTCCCACGAGCGTGTCGACGCTGACGATCACCCGGTCGCTCTCCGGTCCCGCGAACGGATTGCCGGTGCGCGCGTCCGCGCCCCGCACGATGCGGAACGGCAGCGAGAACAGCGTCCGCATCTCCCGTTCCCAGTTGCCGATCAGGCCGGCCGGCGGCACGACCAGCACGCGCCGGATGAGCCGGCGGGCCAGCACCTCGCGCAGATAGAGGCCGGTCATGATGGTCTTGCCCGCCCCGGCGTCGTCGGCGAGCAGGAACCGGAGCGGCGACAGGTCGAGCATCCGCTCGTAGACCGCGATCCGCTGGTGCGGCAGCGGATCGATCAGCGAGACCTCCGTCGCGAAGGCGGGGTTGAACAGGTGGCCGTACGAGAGCCGCGTCGCCTCGGCCACGGCGGCTACCACGGCGGGCCGGGCCGTGAAGTCGAGCGGCGGCGCGGCGGTCGAGTCGCCAGCCGGCGGCGTTGCGTCAGCCGGCTCCAGTCCGACCTCCAGCTCGCGGATCTGCCGCCACGCCAAGCGGGCCGGCTTCGTCTGGCCGTTCTCCCAGCGGTTGACGGTCGCGAACGATACCCCGATCCGCTCCGCGAGCTGTACCTGCGTCAGATCGAGGCGCTCGCGGACGGACTTGACGCGCGAGGGATAGTCCGCAGGGAGCGCCGGGTCAGGCCGCTGCATTCCTCAACACCTGCGAGGACTATAGGGTGTGCGCTGTGGGTTCCGCAATGCGGTATAGCATGTGCTATTGCACGACGGACTCGTGAGCAAGATGTGGGCGGGCTGGAGGCAAGCGTTCGAGAAGCTGCTCGATGATGCTGACGGGCGCATTGTGCGCATAGGAGAACGAGGTGCTGAAATAGCGGGTGAGCGGGAGCGGCGCGAGCTGGAAATCGAACGCCATGGGGACGTGCATGGGCGGTGACGAGAAACAGCGGAACCGCGCAGACCCACTGGAGGAGCGGCGCCGGTGACCTCGCGTCGCCTCGACGAGTCGTTGCGAGCCTACCGGATGGGCGATCCGGCGGGGGAACATCCGGTGTACAGCGGCGCCGGGTCACGCACGTACCCCGGCCGCTGGAACGAGCGCGGCCAGGCTGTGATCTATGCGTCCGAGCACTACTCGACCGCCCTGCTGGAGACGCTGGCGCGCACTGGCGAGATGCCGCGGAACCAGCATTATGTTGGAATCGAGATTCCCGCCGGGGTGACGTACGAGGTGGTCACGAAGGACAATCTGCCGGGTTGGTGTGATGTCGACGGCGCGGTTGCGCGAGCGTTCGGGTCGGCGTGGTACCGGGAACGGCGGTCGGCGATCCTGATCGTGCCCAGCGTCGTAGCGCGAGTGGAGCGCAACGTGCTCATCCATCCGCACCACGACGACGCCGGTTCAATCAGGGTCGGACTCGAGACTCCCGTCTACTGGGATTCGCGCCTGTTCGCTCGGTGAAGGATCACACCGCGACCCCGGCTCTCGCTTCACCGATGATCCTGACGACGAGATCGGCGCCGGTCGTCGACTCCCGGGCTACATCCAGGGGCGTGCGCCCACCGAGCAACAGGTGCGGCCGGTTGAGAAACCGTACCATCGCGGATTCGTCGTCCGCCCACAGCCTGCGCGCTTCCAGTACCACACGCGCCACGCCATGAACGCGCTCGCTCATCTCGCGCGTAAGTTGTTGACGTGACCGTTTCTGAAGGCGGGACCAGGTCGACCGCGACAACAGCGTGAACTTCGCGTGCGGGTCGTCCGGGGCCATGACCTGCGCGACCCGGTCGACGGCTTGCAGGGGAAGCCCCTGTTCGATCTGGTTGACGAGGGACAGGCTGCTCATCTTCCGCCATGAGGGCAATCCCATGAGCCGCGCAATCTCGGCCGCCTCGCTGAAGGACTCCTTCGTGTCGCTGGCGAGTGCCCCTTCCGCCACCTGCCCCCTCCCCGGGAATCGTCAGATGACACAACTATAGTTGCAGGTGACGGACCACCGCAAGTGGGCTCCTGCCCGGCAGGATTCCCGCGTCGAGACTGCCCGCCGGACGAGGGGGTGATGGTGGAGCTCGGCCTCGCGATAGCTTGGGGCAAGCCGACCTTCCTGTTCCTCGACGACTTCCGCCGCTGCAGCGACAGCGACGTCTACCCGCTGAACCTGATGCTGTTCACCGGCATGCCGGAGACCGGCAGGGAGGCGTACTGGTACGGCTCGGTCGAAGATCGCCGATCCGGACAAGGCGCTGGCGCGGTGGCTCCCGGGATGAGGCGCCAGGAGTCCAGAATGCGGGCTCCTACAGCCCGGCGCCCTTGTCCTTCAGGATGCGCCACACCTTCTCGGGCGTGATCGGAATGTCGATGTGCCGCACGCCGAGATGCGCCAGCGCATCGACGACGGCGTTGGCGATGGCCGGCGGCGCGCCCACCGTGGCCGACTCGCCGACGCCCTTGGCGCCCTGCGGATGGTGCGGCGACGGGGTCACGGTCTTGTCGGTCTCCCACCGCGGCGTCTCCATCGCGGTGGGGACCAGGTAGTCCATGAAGCTCCCGCCCGAGATGTTGCCGTTCTCGTCGTAGCTGATCTCCTCGAGCAGGGCAGGCGCCATGCCCATCGTCAGGCCGCCGTGGATCTGCCCGTCGACGATCATCGGGTTGATGATGTTGCCGCAGTCGTCCACCGCCACGAAGCGGCGGATCTTCACCTCTCCGGTGCCGCGGTCGATGTCGACGACGCAGATGTAGCTGCCGAACGGGAACGTCAGGTTCGGCGGGTCGTAGTACGAGACCGCCTCCAGGCCGCCCTCCATGCCCGGCGGGTGGTTGGTGTAGGCCGCGAACGCGATCTCCTGGATGGTCTTCGATTTCTGCGGCGCGCCCTTGACCGAGAAGGTCCCCGGCGTCCACTCCAGGTCGTCCTCGCTCACCTCCAGCAGGTAGGCGGCGATCTTCTTCGCCTTGTCCCTGACCTTGCGCGCGGCCATCGCCCCCGCCGCCCCGGCTGTCGGCGTCGAGCGGCTGGCGTAGGTGCCCAGCCCGTAGGGGGCGGTGTCGGTGTCGCCCTCCTCGATCTCGATGTGCGCGGCGGGAATCCCCAATTCCTCGGCGAGCACCTGCGCGTAGGTGGTCTCGTGGCCCTGGCCCTGCGACTTGGTGCCGAAGCGGGCGGTCGCCTTGCCGGTGGGATGGACCCGGATCTCGCACGAGTCGAACATCTTGAGGCCGAGGATGTCGAAGGTCCGGGAAGGCCCGGCGCCGACGATCTCGGTGAAGCTCGAGATGCCGATGCCCATCAGCTCGCCCCGCCCGCGCTTGTCGGCCTGCTCCTTCCGCAGCTCGGCGTACCCGATCCGCTCCATAGCCTTCTCGAGGGCGCCGTGGTAGTTGCCGCTGTCGTACTCCCAGCCCAGCACCGACTTGTAGGGGAACTTGTCGGCGGGGACGAAGTTCTTCAGGCGCAGGTCGGCCGGGTCCATCTTCAGCTCGTGGGCCATGATGTCGGTCAGCCGCTCGATGGTGTGGACCGCCTCGGTCACGCGGAACGAGCAGCGGTAGGCGATGCCCCCCGGCGGCTTGTTCGTGTACACGCCGTCCACCTCGGCGAAGGCATGCTTCAGGTCGTAGGACCCGGTGACGATGGAGAACAGGCCCGCCGGGAACTTCGACGGGTTGGCGGCGGCGTCGGTGTAGCCGTGGTCGGCCACCGTCTTGATCTTGAGCGCCGTCAGCGTGCCGTCCTTGGTCGCCCCGAGCTCGGCCTTCAGGTGGTAGTCGCGGGCGAAGGAGTCGGCCTGCAGGTTCTCCATCCGGTCCTCGACCCACTTGACCGGCTTGCCCACGACGACCGACGCGGCGATTGCGAGCACGTACCCCGGATAGACCGGCACCTTGCCGCCGAACCCGCCGCCGATGTCGGGGGAGATGACCTGGATCTTCTCTTCCGACAGCCCCACGTGCCCGGCCACCAGGGCCAGCACGGTGCGGATGGCGTGCGGCGCCTGGGTGGTCATGTAGACCTTCAGCTTGCCCATCACCCGGTCGAAGTCGGCGACGCAGCCGCAGGTCTCGATGGACGCGACGTGGATGCGCGGGATGTACAGGTCCTGCTTGACGACGACGTCGGCGCCGGCCAGCGCGCCTTCCGTGGCGGCCCGGTCTCCCACCTCCCAGTGGAAGATGTGGTTGTCCTTCTTGTCCTCCTTGTCCGTGCGCAGCACCGGCGCGTCCGGCTCCAGCGCCTTGAACGGATCGACGACGACCGGCAGCGGGTCGTAGTCCACCTCCACCGCCTCGACCCCGTCGGCCGCGGCGTAGCGGTCGGTCGCGACCACCGCGGCCACCTCCTGCGCCTGGTACATGACCTTCTCGGTCGGCAGCACCATCTGGGTGTCGGACATCAGGGTCGGCATCCAGTGCAGGTTGTACTGCTCGAGGGTCTCGCCGGTGATGACCGCGAGCACCCCGGGGATCTTCAGGGCGTTCTCCGAATTGATGGACTTGATCCGCGCGTGCGCGAAGGGGCTGCGGACGATGTCCAGGTAGAGCATGCCCGGAAGCTGGATGTCGTCCACGTAGTTGCCCTGGCCGCGGATGAAGCGCGGATCCTCCTTGCGCTTCATCGAGTGGCCCATCCCGCACACTTCCGGCGTCGTCTGGGGTGCCATGGTTTCTCTCCTCCGCGCCGTTCCTGCGCGGAATCGCCGCCCGCGAAATCGCCGCCGACACGCCGCAGGGTCGAGCTGCGGCGTCCGTTTGCCGCCCGACCAGCCCGCGAGGCGCCCGCGCCGTTCTACGGCGCCGACTCCTCGCCCGGAACCGTCGTCTGCGGCTCCGATTGCCGCCCGACCAATCCACCAGAGTCCGCGCCGTTCTACGACGCCGACCCCTCGCGCAGCTTCGCGGCCGCGTACTCGACCGACTTGACGATGCTCACGTAGCCCGTGCAGCGGCACAGGTTCCCCGATATCGCCTGCCGGATGTCCGCCTCGCTCGGATCGGCGTTCCGATCGAGCAGGGCGCGCCCGGTCATCAGCATGCCCGGCGTGCAGAAGCCGCACTGCAGTCCGTGCTCCTGCTGGAACCCTTCCTGGAGCGGATGCAGTGTGCCATTCTGCTCCAGGCCCTCCACCGTCTGGACTTCCCGGCCGTCCGCCTGCACGGCCAGCACCGTGCACGACTTGACGGGCTCGCCGTCGAGCAGCACCGTGCAAGCGCCGCAGTGCGTCGTGTCGCAGCCGATGTGGGTCCCGGTCAGGCGCAGCACGTCGCGGAGCCAGTGCACGAGCAGGAGACGCGACTCGACCGCGCCTTCCTGCGGCGCCCCGTTCACGGTGATCCGAACGTCGTGTGTCGCCATGCCTACTGCCCTCCCGCCCGCTGGACGGCCTTGTGGATCGCCCGGCCCGTCAGCACGCGCGCCATGTCGCGCTTGTACTCCACCGACCCGCGCCGGTCGGCGCTGGGCGACGTGGCGTCCGCGGCCAGCCGCGCGGCTTCGGCGATGGCCGCCGCGTCCGGCTGCCGCCCCCGGAGAGACCCTTCCGCCGCGGTCGCCTCGATCGGCGTCGGTCCGGCGTTGGTCAGGCCGATCCCGATCCGCGCTATCTCCCCCTGCCCGCCGAGCGTGACCTGAACGGCCGCGGCGGCGGTGGCGTAGTCGCCCACCTTGCGCTCGAGCTTGACGTAGGCGCCGCCGCTGCGGGGCGGAGGAACGGGAATCCTGATTTCGGTGAGGATCTCGGCCGGTGCGAGCGCGGTGGCGAAGAGCCCGGTGAAGAAGCGCGTGATCGGGATGGTGCGCTCGCCCCGGGGCCCTCGCGCCACCACCTCGGCATCGAGCGCGAGCATCGTCGCCGGGTGGTCGTTCGCCGGGTCGCCGTGCGCCAGGTTGCCGCCCACCGTGGCGCGGTTGCGCACCAGCGGGTCGGCGATGACGGCGGCGGTGTCGAGCAGGATCGGGTACTTCTCGCGAATCAGATCCGAGCGTTCCAGGTCGGCTTCCCGCGTGGCGCCGCCGATACGCAGGTAGCCGTCCGCCTCCGTGATGCCCGTGAGCCCGGGAATGCGCCCGATGTCCACCAGGTGGCCGGCGTCACCGAGGCGGAGCTTGAGCAGCGGCAGGAGGCTCTGGCCGCCGGACAGCACCTTCGCCTCGTCCCCGTGCCGTTCGAGCAGCGCCACCGCTTCGTCGAGCGTGTCCGGTGCGTGGTAGTCGAATGCCGACGGAATCATTGGGGCGCTCCTCAATTCGCAATCAGCCACAGGATCACGGCCACGATGGCGACGGCCAGCCAGAAAACGGGCCGGCGCACGAGTCGTCCGAGGGCACGCCTGCCGACCGTGGCGCCGAGGGAAACGGCGTCGATGCGGTCCGCATCCGGGGAGTCGGAAGCGGGTCGCTCGCCGGCCGGGGTGTCCGAGCCCGCCCGTTCGCCGACCGGGGTGTCCGTCCGGCCGGACGCCGATTCCAGCGCACCCCGCATCGCCTCGGTGAACTGCCGGAACATCTGGTCGCTGACGTCCTGGACGATGCCCCGGCCGAACTGGGCCAGGATGCCGGTGATGTTCACCGCCGACGAGACCGTCACTTCGGTCTCGGCGGGGCCGCGCGCGACGACCCGGCTCGTCATGCGCATGTCGGCTCCGCCCTTGCCGCGCACGTCCTGGCCCGCCGCGACGATCTCCGCCACGCCCTCTTCCTCGTCCAGCCGCTCGAAGCGCACCGTGCCCTTGTAGCGGGCCGAGACCGGGCCGACCTTGACGGCGATCGTGCCGGCGTGCGTCCGCTCGTCGACCCGTCCCGTGATCGAGGCGCCGGGCAGGCAACCCGCCACCCGGGACGGATCGGCGAGAAACGCCCACACCTCCCGCCGGGCGGCGTGGATGACGAACTGCTTCTCGATGGGAATGGCCATGTCAGTCCGATGGCGGCCCGTGGCGAAAGCCCCGCTGCATTCGAGCGGCGATGCATCCCGCCTGGACTGCGTTACTCCTCGGTCGCGTATTGCGCGCTATGCTCCCTCGTCGCGCCGGGCACCGGGTGTCCGGGCGCCTCGCCGCTCTCGGTGCTACGCGGGGTTCCGCCACTGGCCGCCAGGAGCGGCAACAGCCGCTCGAGCGATTCCAGATTGTGCGCGGGCACGAAATGCTCGACGTGAGGAAGGGCCGCCTTCATCCCGCGCGCTTCCGGCCGGTAGCGCGGGTCGCCCAGCAGCGGGTTGAGCCAGATCACCTTCCGCGCCTTCTCCCCGATTGCGCGCATCGCCTCGGCCAGCACGGCGGGGCTGTCCCGGTCGAGCCCGTCGCTGAGCACCACGACGACGGTCTTCGCGCTCACCAGCGTATCCAGATACCGCGTGACGAACTCGTCCAGACTCGCGCCGATGCGGGTCCCGCCGGACCAGTCGGGCACGCCGGCGGCCAGACGGTCCAGGGTAGGAGCGATCTTGTCCGGTGTCAGCCACGGCGTCAACCGGGTCAGCGAGGTGTTGAACGCGAATACCTCGCAACGCCGCACCACGCGCTTGAGGGACAGCGCGAAGGTCAGCAGGAAGCGGGTGTGCGGGTCCATCGAGCCGCTGGTATCGCACAGCAGCACCACGTCCGGCTTTTCCACGGCGCGGTCCCGCCGCGCCAGCGAGAGGAACTCGCCTCCGGTGCCGACCGCGCGGCGGAAGCTGCGTCGCAGATCCACCCGGCCCCCGGCGCGGACCGGCGCCAGGCGGCGGCTCGGCCGGCATCGCAGCCGGCGCGCCGCCCGGGCCAGCAGCCGCTCCATGGCGGGCAGGTCGTCCGCGGACCAGTCGTCGAAGGGCTTGCGGCGCAGGAGCACGTCGGAGGAGTAGCCCGGCGTATCGCCGCTGGTCGTCTCGCGTCCGCGTTCGCCGGGAAGCTGCCCGGTTGCCTGCATCCAACGCCATTGGGGGATCCGGCCGGTCCGATCCGAGCGTGGCCGCGACCGTTCCGGTGGTGTGGCCGGCTGGTCCGGCGCTCGGGCCGGCCGATCCTCGGCGGCCCAGAAGCCCTGAAGCAGCTCGTCGAACGTGTCCCAGTCGGGCCGTCGGATCTTCAGCGCGGCGCGCAACGCATGGCGAACCTCGTCGCGATCCGCGCGATCCACCAGCAGGAGCGCGGCCGCGCCGTCGATCTCGTCGCTCAAGCAAACGCCCACGCCCCGTTCCCGCAGCCGGCCCGCGAGGCGGGCCAGCCGTTCCGCGACGTCACGGTCAGGCATCGGCGCCGCCAGGAGCCCGTGGCAGAATCCCCGCGGCATTCGAGCGGCGCTGCATCCCGCGTGGACGGCGTTGCTCCTCGGTCGAATATGCCCGATATGCTCCCTCGTCGCGCCTTGCCAGGCGGGCGCCTCGCCGCTGTCGGTGCTCGCGCGGTTTCACCACGGGCTCCTCGGTGATCCTGCGCCGGCGAGCAGCGATTCGACGTCGCGCGCGGTCAGGTCCTGCACGTCGTGGTGGTCCTTCAGAACGCACCCCAGCGTCTCCGCCACCGTGTCGACGTCGAGCCGATCCTGTCGCAGGGCCAGCAACGCGCGGGTCCAGTCCAGCGTTTCGGCCACGCCCGGCGCCTTGCGCAGACGGCGTCCGCGGAGCGCCTGCATGACCGCCGCTATCTCGTCGGCCAATCCGTCGAGGACCTCCGGCACCCTGGCGCGGATGATGCGCACCTCCTTCTCCAGCGACGGGTGCTCGACGTAGAGGTAGAAGCACCGGCGGCGCAACGCGTCCCCTATCTCGCGCGTGCGGTTCGACGTCAGCACGACGTACGGCACGTGCGTGGCGGCGATGGGGCCGAGCTCGGGAATCGTCACCTGGAAGTCGGACAGGACTTCCAGCAGGAAGGCCTCGAAGCCGTCGTCGGCTCGATCGATCTCGTCGATCAGCAGGACCGGCGGGCCGTCGCGGCGGGTGATGGCGCGCAGCAGCGGGCGTTCCAGGAGGCAGTCGCGGCTGAAGATCATCTGCTCGGTCTGCGCCGGTTCCCTGCCCTCGGTGCCCGCGATGCGGAGGCGCAGCAGTTGCCGCTGGTAGTTCCACTCGTAGAGCGCCGTGTTGACGTCGATCCCCTCGTAGCACTGGAGCCGGATCAGCTCGGTGTCCAGGATCCGGGCCAGCACCTTGGCGATTTCGGTCTTGCCGACGCCGGCGTCCCCCTCGACGAGGAGGGGCTTGCGCATCGTGTGAGCCAGATAGACCGCCGTGGCGATGGCGGGCTCGGCGACGTACCCCTCGCGCTCCATCGCCGCCTGCGTCTCGCGCACCTCCGGCCGCACGCTACCCCTCCGGCGCCGCCGCGGCGACGTACTCGTGCGGCTCGGCCACGAACCGCTCGCGGCAGTGCGCGCAGCAGAAGTACCAGGTCCTGCCTCCGATGTCGGCCTGGTGGGTGGTCGCCGCGACGGCAACGGACATGCCGCACACCGGGTCGCGCGCGGTCTGCGTGACGGTCGCGGCGGCAGCCGGGCCGCTGTCGGTTTCACGCGCGGTCTGCGTGACGGTCGCGGCGGTGGGGCGGGGGTCGCGCCCGGCGTGGGTGCCGGCCGTGGCGGGTCCCGGGTCGCGGTCGGTGCGGTCGGCGCGGGCGCGCTCTTCCCGGGACCGCTCGTTACGGGCGCGCCTGGTGATCTCGGCGAGGATGCTCAGAGCAATCTCCTCGGGCGTCTCCGCGCCGATGTCGAGGCCGGCCGGATTGGCGATGCGGTCGAGCTGTTCCGGCGTGGCGCCCTGTGCGGCCAGCGTCTCGCGTATGTGTCCGAACCGCTTGCGGCTGGCTACGACGCCGACGTAGGCAGGCATCAACCGACTGGCCGCCCGGGCCGCCTCCTCGTCCCGCTGCCCGAGGGTCGCGACGACCGCGAAGCAGCGGGCGGCGTCCTGCGCGGACCCCGGCGGCTCGATCGAAGCGTCGCTGGTCACCAAGCGGCCCGCGTCCGGGAATAGCGTCTCGCTGGCTTCCGGATCGACCGCTTCCACCCGGTAGCCGAGGACGGCCGCCAGGCGGGCCAGCGCCTGCGCGGTTGGCGACACGCCGAAGATCAACAATCGGCGTGCCGGCAGCAGGGGCTCGATGTAGATCTCCACGCTCCCCCCGCTGTGGCAGGCCATGGGAAACACCGTCAGCCCGGGTCGAGCGACCGGCGCCGAGTCGGGGTCGCGGACGATGCCAATCAATCGCGGCGCTCCGTCGGCAAGGGCTGCCAGCGCTTCGCGGATCACGGTCGGCCGCGTGCAGCTTCCGCCCAGCCAGCCGTGGAACTCGCCGTCCGGTGTCACGACGGCGCTGTCGCCGACCCGGGCCGAGCTCGGCGGCTCCCGGCGGACGACCGTGGCCAGCGCGAACGGCTCGCTGCGACCGGCGAGTTCGGATGCGAGCCGCAGAGTGTCAGTGTGCATCGCGATGTGATCTCGGCGCGGGTAACGCCTCGCTGCGACTGGCGAGTTCGGATGCAAGCCGCAAAGTGTCAGTGCGCATCGTGATGTGATCTCGGTGCGGGCCCGGCGTCGTCTCCGCCGGCGCGGGTTTCGGCGTCGCCGACTGCCTGGCCAGCGTCGTCCGCGGCCGCAGTGCGTGGTGCGTCGCCGACTCCTGGCGAGGCGGCATCGTCCGCGGCCCCACTGCTTCCCGCGTCGCAGCCTCCCAATTTGGCCTTGATCCGCTCGTAGTCCTCGGGAACGTCGATGTCCTGGAGCGCCGCTTCCGGCCAGGAGACCGCGACCGCCTCGTGGCGATGCCGCCGCACGACCTGCCGCCCGCACCCTTCTCCCGACATCTGCCGAAGCTCCGAGAACAGCGCGCGGTCGTACAGCATCGGCGGCGCGTTGACGTTCCCGTAGGCGGAGATGACGAGCGGGGCGCTGCTCTGCCGGTAGCGCGTGACGAGCCCGGCGACCATGGGGCCGGTGACGAACGGCATGTCCGCCAGCATCACCACGGCCGCCCGCGCGCGCTCCGGAACGTGAGAGATGCCGGCCCGCAACGACCGGTTGATCCCCAGCGCGTGATCGGGATTGTCGACGGGCATGCACGGCAGTGCCGCGAGCTCCGCCCGGGCGCGCTCCGCCTCGTGGCCCACGACGACGATGACCGGATCGAGGCCGGCGCCGATCGCGCGGCGCACCACCCGTCTCAGCAACGTTTCGCCGTCGAGGTCGAAGAACAGCTTGTTGCGTCCCATGCGGGTCGAGCTGCCGGCGGCGAGCACGACGCCGGCTACCGCGCCGCTCCGTTCAGACGGCTGAGACGGCATGGATGACACCTTCCTTCTCGCGCAGGTGGCGCGGCGCGCTCGCCGCGCGGACGGCCAGAAGCTCCGCCACGATGCTCACGGCCACCTGCTCCGGTCCATCCGCACCCAGATCGAGACCCACCGGGGCGAAGAGCCGCTCGGTTCCCGACGCGCTAGTCTGTGCGCTCGCCGCGTCGATCTGTTCGCCGGTCGCGCCGATCCGTTCGCCGGTCGCGCCGATCTGTCCGAGTATCTCATCCCGTCGGGCGCGAGGTCCGAGAAGGCCGATGTAGGGGACCGTGGTCCGCAGCAGGCGCCCCACCCAGTCCCGGTCGTGGGCGAACGAGTGCGTCATCACCACCGGATACGTACGCGGTCCGAGCGGCAGCCCTTCCAGGCCGTCGGCGGGTCTGCGGTCGATGCGCTCCGCTTCCGGAAAGCGCTCCGGGGACAGGTAGGCGGGACGGTGATCGACGACCGTCACGCGGAACCCGACCCGTGACGCATACGCCGCCAGCGGAATCGCGTCGTCGCCGGCGCCGCAAATGACGAGCCGCGGTGGCGGGAGATGGACCTCGGTGAAGACGCCGGCGGTCCATTCGACACCGGTCGATTCGATGTAGTAGAGCTTCGATTCGCCTGTGGCGAGAAGCATTTCCGCGCGCTGGGCGATCCCCCGATCGAGACCGGGGTTTCCTGTCGAACCGGTCTGCCGCCCTTCCCCTGCCACGAGCATCCGGCCCAGGGCGGCGGCGGGGCCGCGAACGAGGGTGGACACGGCGAACGGGGAATCTCCCGTCAGGAGCATCCCCAGCCGGCGCGCCACATCGACGGTGTCCTCGGGGGTGACCGGCTGCACGAAGATGTCGACCGAGCCGTGGCAGCCCAGCCCGAGTCCCCATACGGTGCGATCGTCGTCGCCGGTCTCGTAGTGGCGGAGGCGGGATACCCCGTCGCGCATCGCGGCCAAGGCGATCTCGCGCACGTCCGCCTCGAGGCATCCGCCGCTCACCCCCCCGCGCGTCGCGCCGCCCTCCTCCACCAGCAGTTTGGCGCCGGGACGCCGATACGCGGAGCCCTCGATCCGCACGACGGTGGCGATCGCCGCGCGTTGGCCGGCAGCCGCCAACTCTGTCACGCGGCCCATGATCTGCGACGTTTCCTGCCAGTGCTTCATATGGGATCGGTCGCACCGCGGCAGCCAGCCCGATTCTACATGGGTGGGTACACGGGCGCGACGATGCCCAAGTCGTGGCGGAGCCCGTCGTAGCTGGCGGGGGGCGGTGGAATCCGGACCCGCTACATCAGTTTTCGCGATCCGGAAACAGTCCCGGCAGCCAGTCCGCCGCAAGAGCAGCAGGGAACGCCAGGCGTAGCGGCGCGCGATGAGTTGCGGAAACGAGTGCGCCGCGCGCGATGAGCGCGGCGGTCACACGCCGGGCCTGACGTTCGCTCGCGCCCAGGATTCCGGGGATATCGCCGCGCGGCAACTCGCCGCGGAAGAGGACGGCTTCGAGAACCGTTTCGGCACCAACGGGAAGTGCGCCGGCGCGCGTTTCGGCGGCGACCCACGTCAGGACGCGGTCCCGCAGGCGATCGGGCTGGACGAGCCGCTCCAGGAAGTCCACCTGGTCTAGGCAGACCTCCAGAAAGAACCGTGTGAACGCCGCCAGGGCTTCCTCGCTCAGGTTGCCCCGTCCGTCGACGTCGTGCCGGCGCGGCGAGTCGCAGTCGGCGAGATGACGCTTGTAGGCCCCCTCGTTCCGCGCGAGCCCGCGGGCGACGGACCAGACGCCTCCCGTCTCCAGGCTCTCCAGCAGCATGGCGTGGGACATCAGCCGCGCCACGCGGCCGTTGCCGTCGAGGAACGGGTGAATCCAGAGCAGCCGGTGATGCGCCGCGGCGGCCCCGAGGATGGCGTCGGTGCGTCCGAGGTTGCCATACACCGCCTCGAAGCGCGGCAGGAAGCGGGGCAGCGCGCCGGGGCTCACCGGTACATGCAGGCCCACCTGCACGCGGCGCGCGCGGAGGGCGCCGGGCACGACCGCGGCGCTTGTTCCCGCGTCGACTTGCTCCAGCCGGAGCATCTCCTCGGGCAGGGCAGTGCAGAAGCGCCGGTGCAGCTCGCACAGGCCCTCGCCGGTCACGGCGCGACCGGCCAGCCCGCCGTCGTCTATCCAGTGCTGCACAGCGATGTGCGCGGCGGCTTCCAGTTGGAGGTTGCGTGTGCGCGGGTCGACGCTGTAGTCGTGTCTCAACGCCCGCTCGATGTCGACCGGGTGCGTGTCGTGCCCCTCGATCAGGTTGCTGTAGTAGCAGTTCATCGCTCGCACGAGATCGGCCAGAGCCGCCGACACGCCTTGGGGCAGGCCGCGCCGAAGCCCTACCGCGCGGGCCGCGAGCTCGACGGCCAGATCCGTCAGCGGCCCGCGATGCGGGGATGCCTGCGACAGGAGCATCGGCTCCATCAGGGCGATGGACTCGCCGTCGTCCACGACAGGGACCGGCTCGACGGCCGGTTGGTCCGACATCGACTGCTGCTGAAAGTGGCCCTATTCCAGTATCTTACAGTCGTTCATGCTGCATAGCAGAGGGCATGCGGGCCGGTTTCCTGGCCGGTTGAAGCTGCCTTGCGGTCCGATCGGGAACGACGGATCAGCGTCGCAGCCGCAGGTCCGGGCTCATCGCGCGGAGCAGCTTGTCGATCGACTCGATGGTGTCGGAATCGACCTCCTTGGCGCCATCTCCGAGCGTTACGTCCAGCCGGAACTCGAGCGGCACGCTGGCAGCGGCCTTCACGATGTCCGGCAGCCCATCCACCAAGTCCTGCAGCGCGGCGGGATCGAGCACGGCGGACGACGTGTACCCCGCGCGTGGCTCGGAGACCTTCGGCGCGACGGAGGCGGGCTTGAAGTCGACGGGCGGCCTCAGCGTCACCGCCGCCGCCCCGACCACGTCGCACGGCCAGACCCCGCTCGCGGTCGTCGGCTCCAGCCAGCGTGACGCGATGGCGTCGTCCACCGCGCGGCGCAGCACCGCCCAGGGGATGGGATGGCCTTCCTGGCCGGCCAGGGCAACCGAGAGCGCCAGGACGGTTGCTTCGCCTGCGGGCGTCCGGCGCTGCGTCTGGCATGAGGCGCTGCACGGGTAGCGGGTCCAGTGGCGCGCGGAGCGTCGCCGCGGGAGTCAGGACGCCGGTCGGGAGCGGCTCGCCCTGAAAGCTGGCGGGTCCGTCGAGCAGCCAGAGGCTACCCTGGCTAACCCTGCTGCACCGCCTCTGTGACGGCTGCCTCGACCGCACCGGCGGGACACGCCGGGATGTCGACCGGCTCTTCGTAGCCTTCACGGGGCGCCATCACCTGCCGGATCGCTTCGGGCATGCGGCGGCGGGCCTCCTCGGTCCAGGTCGCCAGCATGTCTTCGCGCACCGGGTCCTGCGGCTGCCCCCTGAGCTGGTTCTGCACGTCGTCCCAGCGCAGCTCGCCCTGTGGCCCGCGTGCCTCCATACCCTTCTCGACATCCAGCTTGTCGAAGGCCAGCGCCGCGACCCGCGCCGGCGGCAACGCCGCGCCGACTGTCGGCCAGTGACTTGAAGCCCTTGATGTGAACGCGCTTCAGCATGCCGTTCCGGGCAGGAATCGAGTAGTCGGCTCCAGGAGCGTCTTGAGCCGCACCGCGGGGAGTCTCTTCAGCCGTTGGTTGGTCGGGTCGACTTCGATGCCTACGGACTCCAGGGCGGTTACCCCGAGCAACGGTTCGGCCTCGGCATCGCCGAAGAGGATCGTGCCGCCGACGGTTTCGCCCATGAATTCGATCTCTCCGACGGTGATATCCATCGTTCTGGGGTATCCATTTAACCGGAGTCAGGAGCGTGGGTTGCGGCGACGATCACCCTCACACCGAGACAAGCGTTGTCCGGGGCGCTTGAAGGCACCGTCGCCCGCAAAACTGTGCGCCACCAGGACCTCATCGCGGCCGGAGAGCTCCCCAGGATGCCTCCCAGGATGCCCGCGGGTGCGTCGGCACCGGCCGAGCGTCGCGTGTCCTTCGGTGAGGCGCCCGGGGCGGGCGACGGCGCTGGGCAACTCCGCTTACATGGATACCCCAGTTCCATCGTAATCTCTCGGCCGTCCGCGAGTTCGTATACCCGGCGGCCCCTTGGCCGCAGACCGATCGACTCCAGATGGGGTCGTGGGACGAGAGAATCGGTGGCGCCCGTATCGACCAGGAACAGCCCTTCCCAGGCTCTGTCCGGATCGGCCGGGTTGCGGATCGTGACGGTGACGTGCGTTGCGCCCATCTGTCTTCCTCTCGGCTGGTGCACCCGCTCCGTTCGGCGAAGCATGTTGGGCTCGCCGCCGAAGCCCATTATTGTTCACTTCCCCTGGTTGCCCTTCGCCGCCGCCTGCACCGACGACGCCGGGATGGAGAACGCGGAGCACACGCGGCTCCTCGCCAGCAGCTTCGCGAACGGGTCCCGCACCCCCACCTGCCGCAGCCGGGGCGTCGCGCAGTCGTAGACGGCGTAGAGCCAGTAGCCGTCCCGCAGGTTTCACGCCTTCGCCCATTCGTTCTCGGACAGCTCGATGTCGCCGGTGCGCGCCCGGCCCTTGGGTGTGGCTCTTTTGCATAGACGATTTTCTGCCCACTTTACAGGCGTTTCTCC
>WTFV01000212.1 GCA_011523845.1 Acidobacteriota bacterium
GAATTCGTCTCAGAATCCCGCTCGAAACGGGGGTTTTCTGGCTGGCACTAGCTAGCCTGCGGGTTGTCCCGCAAGAACTGAAAAAGGCCCCGGCAACGCTGGCGGATCGATCCCGTTTGTGCTTCCAATTGATCGAGCTCCCAGCGGAGAACGAGATCCTCAAAGTCGCCGTGGACGTGGATAGCGGTGCCAAGAAAGCTGCAGGCCTCGAAGATCACCGAACGGGGAAACGGCACGGCCTGAAGGATATCACGCTCGGTTCCTGCTCGGCCCGCGGGAGGTTGTCCGCTCATGGCCGATCAAGCGGCGTAGCTCGTTGGCCGGGGCCTGTGGTGGGCCTCCAGCTAGCGGCTCGGCCCGTAGTCCCTGTCCGGCCGACGCTGCCGACCCCGCTGGCGCATCATCTCCAGCGCTCGCGCAACGTCGCGGCGAGCGCCCTGTAGTCCGCGGTCAAGCGCGTCACCTGCCCGGCGAAGTGCTCGACCTGCCGATGCAAGGTCGCGATCTGCGCGGCGTGCTGCGTCCGCTCCCGCTCGTACTGCGCGGACAACTCCCGCAAGGCTCTCGTCAACTGCCGTTCTAACGCGGTCATAGAGGTCCTTCACTCGCTCGACAGCTTCAACGCAGGCCGCCCGCCCACGGTCCAGAACGGACGGTCCGGCGTGCCGGCCGGCAGCACGACGAACCGCGTCCCGTCGATCTCCATCAACTCCAGCCCCCAGGTCGTCTGCTCGATCTCGGTCAGCGTCTCGCGGGCCTGCTCGATTTCCGCCGTCAACGCGGCCAGCGTCTCGACCTTCCACTCGATGGCCGTCCACAGCAAGCGCATCGCCGCCCAGCTCCCGCCGCAGATGCCGAGCGAGAGGCTCAGGCCGATCACCAGCGGCCGGACCCAGGCGCGCAGGAGCATCCCGCGCATCCGTCCGGTCGCCGCCGCCGTATCGGCTTCGATGGTACGCAGCGCGTTCCCTGCGACGCCTCTCAAGCTCTCTCCAAGCGTCTTCAGCTCGCGCGCGGCCGTCGCCTCGATCTCCGCCCGCTCGGTCTCGAGCCGGCGCTGGAGCCTGGAGGTCAAGTCGCTCCGGTTCGAAGTCATGCTCGTACAACGCTCCCTTCAGCCGCCACCGCTTGCCGTCGTCGGGATTCCGGACGGTCACGTAGCTCTTGCCCTGACGGGGCACTTCGAGGCCGGCGTCCTCCAGGGCGGCGATCACGTCGGCGCGGCTCCGCACGGCGCGGTGCTCGACACGCTGCGAGAGGTAGTCCCGGATCAACTCCCGCGGGTCGGCCTCGTGGTCCAGGCTGGTCCGCAGATGGGTGGCCTCGATGTACGCGCGATGGCCGGGCTGCTGCGCCCGCGCCCGCGCCGGGTCGTCCGGTCGGCTCCAGCCGTGCTCGTGATTGAAGGCGTCGCGCAGCGGGTCGAACGTCTTCTGCCAGCCGGGCGGCGCGATGTTCAGGCTCTTGCCCGTCTCCAGATCGCACCGGGCGGTCAGCACGTGCACGTGGACGCCGCCGCCCTGCTCGCGGTGCAGGACCGCCGTCCACGAGTAGCGGTCTGGCTCCAATCCGGCCCAGGCGGTCTTCTCGAACTCGTCGAGCACGGCTTCGATCTGCGCGTCGGCCGGCCGGTCCTTCGGGGACCACGCGATGACGGCCGAGCGGTACTTGTGCCCGAACGCCAGCGAGTCGGCAACGGCTGCCACCTGTTCCGGATCGCCGCGAAGGACCTCGACGCCTGCGCGCGGCTGCCCTGCGGCGTCCCTTTCGCCGAGCAGGTAGTCGACCGCCACGCGGGCCGAGCCCGTGCCGCGGGCGACGAACTTAATGTGCATCCGGCCGCTCGCTTCCGAGGCGGGCCAGCCGCGCGATCGCCCGCTCGATGGCGACCAGGTGGGCGATGACTTCGACGGCCTCGGCCGTCTCCGCGTGCGTGTTGGCCCACCGCGCGATCTGGTTCAGGTTGTTGCCGATGCGGGCGACCTGCCGGGTGCGCTCGCGCTCGACGGCGACCGCCCGCGCGGTCCAGGTGCGCGTCCGCGCCATGGCCTGCCGCAGCAGGTCGGACGACGAAACGCCGGCCGCCGCCGCCTTCGCCTGCCAGGCGGCGTGCTCCGACGGCAACACGCGGGCGCGGACAACGGCGATGCGGCGGTCAGCCATCAATGCACCGCCGTGGCGGACTGGGGGCGGCGCTCTCCGCCCGCAGGTCCGGCTCGGCCGCGGGAGGCCGGGGGGTTCGAAGGGGGAGCGCAGCGCCCCCTCGCCAGCCCGATGTAGCACATCGGGTCGGCTGGCTCATCAACCTCAGACCACCACCGTGATCTGTTCCCCCGTGGTGGTCTTCCTCGTCGCGAACTGCTCATTCCGGCTCCGATGAGTGAGTCCGCATCGTCACATGCGACCGGGCTTCCGACTTGAGGTTTCCCGCGTTGGTGAGGCCGCGGTCGTTGGTATCTGGCGGCTCGGTGGGGTTGGTCCGATCTCATGTGCCCCGGTTGTTCCTCGTCTCGTTGGATGCGGTGCTCTCGTGCGATGCATCGAGGTGGCCCTGGTTCCGAGCGCTGGCGTGGCCCTTGGTTCAGGCTCGAGGTCCGTTCAGTTTCCCGGGTCACGCTGCCGGCCAGCTCTCGCCGTCGCGTCCGGAAGTCGAGGGCGAGCGGGTGGACGGTGTCGAGCCGGGACCGTAGTCGGTGCCATCTCCGACACCGGGTGCCGGGACCGTCTGGGCTACGCGGCGGGGCGTTCGGAGCCGCCGCGGGGCCGACTGGCGATGAAGTCGAGCACTTCCTGCTCGACCCAGCGGACTGCCCGACTGCCGATGCGGATCGGCTTCGGGAAGCGGGACTCGGCCATCAGCGCGTAGACCGCCGATCGCGACAGCGCGGTCGCCGCCGTCACGTCGCGCAGCGTCAGGAGTCTCGGCATGGCGCCAGCCGTGCCGGGCTGTGGGGTGGACTGTCGGTTCGTCGTCATCTGATGCGCTCCTTAATGAGGTGGACTGCCGCGATTCCGTCGCGACCAACCTGGATTCGAGCCTACCACAGAACGGCGTAAACCTATGCCTATCAACACTTTGTCCACTTTAGTCCAGTTCTGGGTAGGTTCTGTCCGGATGAGTCCACCTGGGACCCACAGAGACCCGTTCTGTCCCGGCGATCCCTTGCGAGCCGACAGGTGTCGCACGAAAAAAAAGTCAAAAACTCGCGTGGACGCCGCGATCGGGTCCAGCGGATGCGTTGCGCGCGGTCCGGGAAGTAGCTCGGGCGGTCCGTGCTTGGGCCGCAAGCTGGCTTGCGGCCCAAGTGCAACCATCGCTCCGGCGGTCGGCGGGCACCTGCAGGGCCGGAACGGAGTGGAGGACCCGCGGACCGGGTTGACGCGCCGGCCGCCGAGGTGGTTCGGCCCCGTTCCCATACGTCGGGCCGTGATACGCTGTCGCCGACAGACCACACGACCGTAGGCCGGTCAAGACTTGGGAGGACATCAACGATGCGGCGCACGACGATGACCATGTCGGCCGCCTTCAGCCTTGGGCTGATGGCCATGGTAGCGGGGTGCGGGCCAGGGGAGCAGGTAGAACCACCTCAGCAAGCAGAGGCGCCGGTGTCGCCGGGCTACGCGGAGATCGCGCCGGCCATCTACATGGGCGCAGGCAACGAGTGCGCAATCCGGCTGGATGACGACCTCGACGGCGCGCTCACGACGATAGTCGGTGGTCCAGGAGGCAGGCCGGCACTGGCGGTGTGCGCTCGGATCCAGGATTCCGGCGAGTGGGTCGTTGTCGATGGCGTGCTCGGTGTGGAGAACGTTGCCGGGGAGGCTCGCGTGTTACCGGTTCCGCCTGACAACGCGTCTATGCTCGCGGAAGCACCGGCATCGTTGGAGGCTCTGGCTGTGGGCCATGTGCGGGTGACAGCCGCTTTCGGCGACATGACCGGGTCGGGAGTAATCGAGATCGTCGCAGAGTAGACGGGAACTTGTCGTGTCCCAGGGCACCACGGAGATCGGCTACACGAACCGGAACAACCAGTCGGTGATCTGCAAGACCAACAAGTCGGGAACCGACCATGGGCAGACCGTCTACGAGCTCCAGTGCGGCGCTTGCGGGCGCACCCACGGTGCGAACGGCTCCGACATCTTCCAACGGCGCTGCCCGCACTGCGATCCCAAGAGCACCGGCGAGGACTTGCTCGCCTAGAGAGAGGGCGGGCCGGTTCGGCTTCGAGTGGCGTGCGGGGCGTGCACTGGTTGGACGATGAGAGCGGTACGGTCCGCGACCGGCTCGGATGGTCCCGTAGATTCCCGACCAGAAAGTGGTAATCGTCGAGGGCATCAGGGTCGCTAGGGTTCCTGTAAGATGCCGATTATGAGTAACTTACAGGACTCTCACGGTTAACCCTGCCGGAGAGAATCGCGCGAGCGAAACAGGCGAAGGTCGAGCCCGCCGCGGTTCCCCAAAGTCAAACTGAGCACTACCGGGCGCTCCGACAGGACGCTGCGGCGCCGTTTCGTCGGCGACGTTGGGGATCCTGCACAGTCGGTTCCACGAGGTCTGGTCGCTACGGCTTGGGACGACGCTGGAAGACCGACCGTGCTACACGCCGACCACCACGTTCGAGACGTCCCGTTCCCGACCGGGCTGACGCCGGCGCGCCCCGGCGCCGGCTACGTGGACGACCCACGAGCGATGGTTGTAGCCCTGGAAGCTCGGCGACCCGTCAGTGATTCGTGAAGCTGTTGAAGCCGCCGTCGCTTTGCAGGGTGCGCAGCGCGACGGCGGCGTAGATCTCCAACAGGGCCTGGCGAACGCCGTCGTCCTCGTCCTCCGGGACGACGACGTAGCGAACCCACATTGTGCTGATGCGCGCCCGCGCGCGGTGAAACGCAGCTCGGAAGGCCGGATCGTTGTCGTACAGTTTCCTTGCGCTCGTGCCACGACGATACGTGGCCGGTTTCCTGGCTGCGGTTCGTGCCAGCTTGACCGCAAGGGTGGCCCGTTCAACGGCCGAACTCCGATGATCGGCCAGCCGGGCGCGCAGATCGCCGGTCCGCCCAACGTATCGTGCCCGTTTTCCCTCGCTGAGGACGTAGACACCGGGCTTCGCAGGCGCAGGAGAGGGTCGAACAGCGCTAACGCGGAACGTCGGGGCCATGTTCACCAATCGGTCAAATTTCCGCTTGACGTCGTCGACCGCGGCTCGGACCAGCCGAGCGTCGGGCGCGAACTCCTTCACCTGCAACACCACCCCGCAGGTGACCGTTCGCCGTAGTGCAGCGGTTGGCCAGCCAGGAACAACGCGAACCGACACGCTCCGTGCATCCGGTGGTCTATCGTGCCCTGCGGGTGCCCCTCGTCTTCCAGCCAGCGCCGAAACTCGATGAGCTTGTCCTTCAGTTCCTGCTCGGTCACCAATCACCTCCGTCGCGTGCGTACCAGTCCGGCCTTGTCGGATGTCGCCACGGCCACGTTGTCCAGGGGGCGAGTCCGGTTGCCCTGCGCGCGTCGCTAGTTCGCACGCGAGCTTAGCGCAACGCGCCGAACGAGGCGCGTACGCGGAAGCTTCCGCCGGCGGGGTACGAGGCCGAGCGACAGGCCCTGCATGGCGCGACGACGACAGCAGGCAGAGGCGAAACGACAGGACCGTTGAGCGACACCGGTGTTCGTCAGGGGGGCTGGCCTCGGATTCGGCGGTCCTGCTAAGTTTGGATTGCTCAGGCGACGAGGTCCGTGAACGGCTTCGAGGGTCCCGTAGATTCCCGCTCGGAATGGGGGAATCGACGAGGGAAGCACGGTCGCCGGGCCTGCATTAAGTCCTTTGCTATAAATGGCTTGCGGGACTTCGACGACTAACGCTGCCTTGACACGCGGCTATGGTCTTCGACGGCTAAGACCTGCGGCGCATCCTGTGCGAGGTCGCCCACGCGGCGGCGCGCACGCATGGCGTGCCGTTCGGGCCGTACAACAGGGTGAAGTGCGCCAGACTTCACGGGGGCTTTCGGAGGAAAGCGACCGCGCGAACAAACGCCCGTCCGGTCCGGGGCTCGACTAGGCGACCGCCGGGGGGTTGGTCCTATTCGGCGGGCTGCTCGGGCTTGACGGCGAGTTCGACGCTGCGTAGGCGGTCGTCGAGACGACGGATCTCCGTCCGGATCTCGGCATGCTCCGAGGTCATGCGGGCGATCAGGTCGTCGATGCGGTCATTCACGGCGGTGACTTGCGCTGAGACGCTGGCGAGTTGCGCTGACATGAGGCCGGCCAGCACCAACCCGGTTCCGATGATGGTTCCGACGATGCCGATGCCCGTACCGACAACCCACTTCACGTCGCTGCTCATGCCCGCAGTCTAGCATGGTGAGGCCTGGAGCGAAGATCCGCGGCGGGCGGCTCGGGAGGTTCGCTCCCGAGCCGTTCACGGACGGGTTGCCGCGGTCTGCTGTAGTCCGCTTGCGAACGAGGGTGGTACGGGGGAAACGGCCCACGGGAAGCCTGCCGCAGATACCGGCCCAAGTGGGACTTGAGCTCGGTGACCTTGATGGACTGCATGACCACAGTTGGAAGCATCATGGCCCTGATCACCAGGACGGAGGGCGGGTCGCAATGAGCCTGATCCGCCTGCGGCAGGTTTCCAAACGGTACGGGCGGAACCAGGTGCTCCGCGATGTCTTCTATCGCCTCGCCCCCGGCGACCGGACCGGATTGCTCGGCCGCAACGGCTCGGGGAAGACCACGGTCCTGAGACTGATACTGGGGCGGGAAGAGCCGTCGGGGGGCGAAATCGAGGTGGCGGCCGACCTTCGCATCGGCTACTTCTCGCAGTTCTCGGAGCTGAGCGGCGAGGCGTCGATCGAGTCGGTGCTGCGGGAGGTGTTCGAGCCGATCCGGCGGATCGAGGCGGAGCTGGCGGACGTCGCCCGCGCGCTCGGAGAGGGCGCCGCCGGGGACCGTCAGAACCGGCTGCTGAAGCGGTACGAAGCACTGGCGGCCGAGATGGAGCACCGGGACGGGTGGACCTGCGAGCACCGAATCGATACCGCGCTCAGCCGGCTGGGGTTCAGCCATCGGCACCGGACGATGCCTGTCGATCACCTGTCCGGAGGATGGCGGAACCGGGCGGCGCTGGCGAAGATACTGCTCGAGGCGCCGGACGTGCTGCTGTTGGACGAGCCCACCAACTTTCTCGACTTCGACGGGCTGGCGTGGCTCGAGAGCTGGCTCGGGCAATTCAGGGGGGCCGCCCTCGTGGTCTCGCACGACCGGCACTTCCTGGACCGGGCCGTGAACCGGGTGATCGAAATCCAGAACCACCGGTTTCACGAGTACGACTGCGGGTTCGTCGAGTTCGTGCGCCGCAAGCGAGGGAAGACCCGTCAGTTGGAGCGGGAGTTCCGGCACGAGGAGGAGTTGCTCGCCTTCGAGGCGGAGGCGATTCAGGACCGTCGCGAGGCGGCCCGGAACCCGAGCCGAGCCCTCGCCCGCCGACTGGCGGACATCCGCAAGCGGCAGGCTCCGCGCGAGGTCGACACCATCGTGACGGGCATCTACCGGGGCATGCGCACTGCCGACGAGCTCTGCGAGGTGACGCGGCTCTCGAAGCGCTACGGCGGGCAGACGCTCTTCGACGATCTCGACTTCACGTTGCATCGAGGGGACCGGCTGGTCGTCGTCGGCCCGAACGGTTGCGGCAAGACGACGCTGCTGCGCGTGTTGCGCAACGAGGTGGCGCCCGACGCGGGCCGCGTGCACTGGAAGCTCGGCCACCCCTGCGTCGACTACAACGCCGTCCTCGACGGCCTCGATCCGCAGGCGACGGTGACCCGGAAGGTCAACTTCGAGGGGCTCGCGCACCGGGCGCCGCGCAAGCAGGTCCACCGGTTCCTGGAGCTCCTGCAGTTCTCCGCGATGGACTTGCAGCAGGAGATCGGGACCCTGTCGGGCGGCCAGCGCGCCCGCGTCGCCCTGGCCCTGTCGCTGCTGTCGGGGGCGCCGGTCGTGATTCTCGACGAGCCGACCAATCACCTCGACGTCACCGCCACGCAGGTGATGGAAAGAGCCCTCGTGCATTTCCCCGGCGCGGTCATCGTGGTGAGCCACGACCGGTTCTTCATCGACAAGGTGGCCACCCGGCTCCTCGTGTTCGAAGGCAACGGGCGCGCGTCGACCGTCAACGCGAACTGGACCCTGTGGCAGGCGAGCCGCGGCACCGACCTCGAAGTCCTGCCGGCGGCACAGGGGAGGGTCGCGAGGTGAGCAGACTGCGCCGTGCCCGGTTCACTGAACGGTGATGCCGGTCATGAAGCTCGAGCGCGTCGTGTCGGGGGCGCCGGTGTCGTCCGTCCGGGTGGTCAGTTCCACCTGGAGCCCGTAGCGACTGGTCCGATCGAACGTCAGCGGTGGAGAGTCCTTCC
>WTFV01000188.1 GCA_011523845.1 Acidobacteriota bacterium
AGAGGAAGCGCGCCGAAATTGTCCAGAACGAATAGTGGGTACAGGGTAGGGCTAGCGATACTTCACCCGACTGCCGGCGGGCACGAGACGCGCTTCTCGTCGACTCTGCCAAATGGCCGGCCAACTCAGGCGGCAACAAGCGCCAGTGGGTCGACTTCCTGACACTGCTCGGAGTCGTAAACGGACTGAGCCCCGTTGCGGGACGCCTTCAGGCAAGCGGTGAGGGATGGAGTTGGGACAATCTGGTGCACAGCGGTGACGCCCGGGAAGCCCTGGACAAAGACTGGGTAAAAGAAGCGTCGCTCGCATCCTTCCGACACCCCTGGACGGTTTACAGCAGAAGGGGTGAGGCGTGGCGGCTCCCAGGGCAGATCGAGCACGGGGAGCTGCCTGAAGCTGCGAAGGAGGCGTTCCACGAACTCGTCTTCAGGCACCTTCAGGAGCACAACTCCGAGTACCTGACCTTTAAGGTCGGTCGATTCGACCGCCGCCAGCGCAACTGGAACCAGCAAACGCTGCCCACCCCGCTCGCGACGTTTCTGCGATCCAATGCCTGGGTGGCCGCTGGCATGCGCGAGGAACTCAGGTTCCGCAAGGCGAGTGAATGCTGGGCGTCCCGTACGAAACAGGGCCGACCACCGCGATTCTTGGAACGCATGACCGATACCTTGGCGGGGCTCGTCGAGGACAGCGAGGAGCTTGCCGATCTGGCCTTCGGTGAAACCCTCGGGCTTCGGGACTGGCAGAGCGAGGACTCAGCGCCCGTGCGTCTACAGGAGCTCGCGGTCGTCGCCCCCACACTCGCGACCTACGACCGCCGGGATTTTCGTAAGGAGTACCGGCGCGCTTGGCTCGATCTGTCGAACACGGATGCACGGCTGCTCCCTGGCCTGGACCTTGCTGTGAGCCGGGACGGCAAGTTGGAGAAGCTAGGCAGCGACGCCGAGACAGTCCCCACGGTGATCGTCACACAGGACGCACAGGCATTCGAGGCCAGAATCCTGTCGGCCGCCGGCTACGCGCTATTGGACATCGGCGAAGCCTCGAGCGAGAGAGTAGCCGAACAGCTCACCGCGACCGGCGGCTTCACTCCCCGGCTACTCGACGGGGTCGGAGTAACGCTCTTGGTCGACGGCGAGCCCTTCGTACCCAGAACCAGCGACCCGTTGCTAACGTCCCTTGAACTGGGCTGGCTGCCGGAGGCCGTGATCCTGGGTCACGAAATGTTGGCCGAGGAACTTGAGCGCGGCATCCAGCGCACCACGGTGGAGCGGCGTGTTCAGACAATCAGGGTGAGACGTTGCCAGACGATCTCACTGGTTGTGGACGAGGAAGACGCGACCCCGAAAGACAGCATGAAGTGGTACGGCGTCCCGCATCCCGTGTTGCCGACGCTCATATTGTCGGATCGCGTACGCCTCACGTGGACGACGCTGAGCAGAGACATCTCCCGCACGGTCTCGAGGCTGATAGACACCCGGCTGCGGTTCCTCGAGCCACTTCTCCTACGCCTCGCGCTGGGTCGGGTCGCGGATGCGTTGGACGCGCCAAGCGACGAAGCACTTGCCGGAGCGCTCCGGTGCGACGCCCGGACCCTGCAGGAGCACCGCGCCGCATTGCGCACGGATCTCGTTCACGTTCTATACCTACTGGTGCCTGTCGTTGCCTATTTCGAGGATGTCGCGCTTGCCCGCCAGCTCGAGAGCGATGCTGAGCGCGCACGGGCCGCGTTCGACATCCGGATGTGGCTCCGGTCGCGACTGACGGACCCGGAACCTGCAACCGATGACCTTGTAGAGGCTTGCGAGCGGGCGGCGGACCGCGCCGGCCTTCGGCGAGAGCTGGGTCTGGACTACGAGAGGTTCAATCGTTCGCTGCTGGCTCTTGGCGAATCGCCGCTCTCGAACGAGGCCGAACTCCGTTCGATGTACGACGGCTACCTCCGGCGGCTGGCCCCGCGCATCCTAGAGCGCCTGCGGCGACACCATGCGGCCGACTTCCGGAACGGGGGCAACCTCGGGACCTACGTGGAACGCAAGACGCTCGCGTTTCTCGAATTCGATCGCACGTGGATGCTGACTAGGGAAACGCTGGACAACGAGACCGTCGAGGCGCATGTAGCAAGACGGCTCAACCACGTCCTCGGAGAAGACCACGAGGTCAACCTGCCGCCGTCGCGGGGCCTGTCGGAGAAAAACCGCAAGTCTGTTCGCGCCTTCGCGCTCCGCGCGACCTCCGTCATCCGGGCTTGGTGTCGCCTCAACGGTGTCACGGTGCGAGACCCTTGGCGGAGCGAGGATCCGCAGTTCGTGACACGCCATATCGAGAACGCGGGGCTGCTTGACTTCGAGCCTGTCCGCGACGCGCAAATGCCCTCGTTGTGCCATCGCGCCGGCTGCTGGCCGGACGGTATGCCGCAAACCCTGGAACCAGCGCCGCTTGGACTCGACCAAGCCACCGTTGAGAAGGAGGAGAGGCGCCGCGAACAGGAACACCAACGAAGAGCCATCGAGAAGCGGAGCATCGACTTCGCCGGAAGCAAGCTCGACACGGCCGATCCGTCTCTTGCTGAGTCGTTTCGGCAATTGGCTGAGAATAGCATCGCCGACGACGACGGTTGGTACCGGCGCAGCCGCCAGCAACCCAGATTGGCTGAGTTCGCCGAACCGGAAAGCAGCGGGCGGTCTCCCAGCGGCGGGGCAGGCGGCGGAAGAGGACTCAGGAAGCCGCCGCCCGATGACTACCGGCAGGCCATGGGGTTAGCCAGCGAGTGGCTGGCGTTCCAGTTCCTGCGTCGCCGCCACGGCGAAGCCGTCGACGAGACCTCCTGGGTTTCGGGGAATCGCTCCCGCTTCTTCGGCGGGGACGAAGGCGATGATTCCGCAGGCTACGACTTCTGCGTCAAGACCCCGCAAGCGGAATGGCTCTACGAGGTCAAGTCCTCGCTGGATGACACGCGCGAGTTCGAGCTGACCCCGAACGAAATGCGCGTGGCCGCCAGTGCGTCCAGGCGCGGCCGGCGACGGTACCGCATTCTCTATGTTCCATTCGTCTTCATGCCGGACCGCTGGTTCGTCCTGGAGTTGCCGAATCCGATGAGCGACGAGACACGCAGCCGCTTCCAGCAGGTTGGTCGTGGCTCGGTCCGTTTCAGGTTCGAGCATTCCGGTGCCAAACACACAGCGTCCTGAAGAGCTCGGATTTCGGGATTCGCAGCCGCCGGATCCCATACCGAGACGGAGTGGGTCGCTCGAACGATGAGTGTTCTCGGAGGTAAGCCGGAGGACCCCGCCGGATGAGTTGCGAACGGGGCCGTGGTTGGTGGAAACGCTCGGTGGCGCCACGGAGGAACGGCTGATGAGACGGGACTTGTGAAGGACGGTCTCTCCGGGCCCGGACGATAGTCCTGCTACCGCCGCAACTGCCGAAGCCGCCGGTTGATTTCCTGGCGAGGGAGAAACACCGTTCGGTCATCGCGCCAGCGTTCGAGCACCGAGATCAGCCGGTTCTCGCTGCATGCGCCGCGTCGGTGAAGCTCGTCCACGACCCACAGCACGCCATGCACACGCACTCCTGCCTGCGTGGCTACCTGACGCAAGAGCTGGTCTCCCGTCAGCAGCATGGCGCCCTCGTGACACTGCGCCGACACCAGGCAGAAGCAGTCGTTTGCCGAGAGTTTCGGGTGAAGACTCCTCAGACGCAGCGCGTCCGCGACCCGTTCCGACGGCAGGTCGAACGTGACGAGGCCGAGGTCGGCCATCTGTCGCCAGTCTCGATCAGCAAGGTCCAGCGCCTCGGTCCGGCGAATCGGCAGCGGCACCACGAACCGGTGCGGCAGTCTCAGCATGACCGGCAGGAGCCGGACCTTGTGCAGGTCGATCAGGCACGAGGCGTCGTTGACGATGACGGATGTCACCGGTCAAGCGGCCCTCTGATTTCCCGTTCGACGTCGCCCAGCGAGCGCTTCAGCAGCTCCGCCGCCCGAACCGGAGAGATCAGTTCTTCTCCCAGCGCGCGCCAAACCAGACGTTCGAAGCGCCGCGGTCGTTCGAAGGTCGCCAGCCCTTCGTTGTCCGCCATCGGTTCCGGCTCGCGCGTCCGCCACGAACGGGCATACGTCCGGAAGGCGTACTCGACGCTGGCGGCCGGCAGAATGCGGACATCGCGAAGACGGATCAGCATGGCCGCTGCCGACATTCCGTAGAAGTGCTTCAGTCGCATCAGCTCCCGGTAGGGGACGCGCTGGCGGCGGAAACCCGCCTCGGCGCGCAGATGATCCGCGGGCGCCAGGAACGCCGCGGCGAACCGGTGCATCGCCTTCTCGATCGGGAGTTCCGGACGGCCGGTACCGCGGATCACCCTGTGCGCCAGCTCGTGCGCCAAGGTGAGCCGCCGACGCTCGACGTTGGTCCGGACCGAGATGACGACGGTTTCGGTGCTCGGCCGGTTCCCACTGCGGGTGACACCGCAAGCGAGGCCGTCGCAGCGCGCCGGCAGATCGGCCGCCACCACGCGGATCCCGCGATCTTCGAGCAGGGCGGTCACGCTCGGCACCGGATCGAGTCCGAGATCCCAACGCCTTCGTAGCGCACCGGCCTTGTCCTCGACCTCGTCGAAGCTCCCGACATGATCACAACGCAGGTCGCCGAACGGATCGGCAGGAGGCGGGATCTCCAGGATGTCCTCGATGGTCAGGTAGTCCTCGAGCTGCTCGGTGACGATCGCTTCCGCACACGCCCGATCCTTCGCCGACGTGCCGCTGTGCTTGCGAAACTCGACGCCGGTCAGCGCCTCGACCTGACTGCCGGTCAGGAAATCAAGCGAGACGTCGAGCATCCGGCCAAGTCCGATCAACACCGCCGAGTTGGGCATCATCCGGCCGGCCTCGTACTTGCTGATCGCCTGCGCAGTGATCGGCGGGGACAGCCGCTCCGCCAGTTCGCGCATCGAGAATCCCGCCTTCTTCCGGGCCAGCCTGAGCCGCTGTCCGAGCATCTGCACCCCTTCTCCCGTGGTTTATAATATGCTCTTGTTCTCCAATACATCAACCTGGAGATGACATATGTCTTCCAAAAACCAGCACGTGGTACCTCGCCCGAAGGGCTGGGCGGTCAAGGCCGAAACGAATCAGCGTGCGACCTCCGTCCACCGTACGCAGCGCGAAGCGATTGACGTCGCACGCAAAATGGCCGTCAACAGCGGGTCAGAAGTCATCATTCATGGTCGGGACGGCCGGATCAGAGAACGCAACAGTTATGGCAACGACCCGTTCCCTCCGCGTGGATGAACAACGGGAAGCCCCCACGGCGATTCGTCCGCAACGGACGCGGACGGGATGACCGAGACTCGTTGGCAGCAGGTGAAACCGGCCACGGGCCGCCATGACTGCGATCTCGCTTCTCGATCTCGCTCCCATCCCCGAAGGCGGCGACGTTGCGGTGGCGCTCCGCAACTCCGCCGACCTCGCACAGCACGCGGAACGCTGGGGCTACCGGCGCTTCTGGCTGGCCGAGCACCACAACATGCCCGGCATCGCGAGCGCCGCCACCGCCGTGGTCATCGGCCACGTGGCCGCGGCCACGTCGACGATCCGCGTCGGCGCGGGCGGGATCATGCTGCCCAACCACGCGCCGCTGGTGATTGCGGAGCAGTTCGGCACGCTGGCCACATTGTTTCCCGGCCGCATCGATCTGGGGCTGGGTCGCGCACCGGGCACCGACCGCCGCACCAGCCACGCCCTCCGGCGCAACCTGGACGGCGACGTCGACGCATTCCCCCGCGACGTGGTGGAGCTGCAGCAGTACTTCGCCGCGCCGTCCGACCAGCGCGTGCGCGCGGTGCCGGGAATGGGACTCGATGTGCCGATCTGGATCCTCGGATCGAGCCTCTTCGGCGCGCAGCTCGCCGCGGCGCTCGGACTGCCCTACGCCTTCGCCTCGCACTTCGCGCCGGCGCTGCTGATGGATGCCCTCGCGATCTATCGCGACCGGTTCGAACCGTCGGCGCAGTGCGCGAAGCCGTACGTCATGGTCGGCCTGAACGTCTTCGCGGCCGACGCCGAAGAAGAGGCGCGTCTGCTGCGCACGTCCGCCCAGCAGTCGCTGCTCGGCCTGCGCCGCGGCATGCCCGGCAAGCTGCCGCCGCCGGTAGCGGACTTCGAGGACCGGCTGTCACCGGTCGAGCGCGAGATTCTGAACCAGTCGCAATCCTGCTCGGTGATCGGGACGCCGGACACGATTCGCGCCGGCGTCGCGGCGTTCGCCGAACGCACCGGCGCCGACGAGGTGATGGTCGTCAGTCACATCTTCGACCACGCGGCGCGGCTACGCTCGCTGGAGATCACGGCCGATCAGACGATCGCCCGCGCTTCGCGGACCTGACGCGGGCAGGCCTCGCCGCCGCTCACTGCCGGTCGACAACCGAATTGCACACGAGGCCGTCGGCGTGCCCGCTGTCGCTCGGCGTCGCGTCGGCTCCGAAGGCGACGGTCCCGGCACCAGACTCGCCAGGCGCTCGCTGAACGGAGCTGTCTACTGGTGAACGCTCTCGTGCCGAGCGCAGTCACTCGGGAATCGCTCTGCTCGCCCGTCGCGCACTGCTACACCAGATAGCGCGCCACTGCCGCCTCGTTCCAGTCCATCCCCAAACCCGGTCCGCGCGCGGTCAGGCAGCCGTCCGCCGGCAGCGGCGGATCGGTGAGCACCGCGCCGGCCAGGTCCAGGTACTCCAGGTAGTGCGCCAGCGGCGTTACGGGCAGGACGTGGGCGCTGCCCTCGACGAACAGATGGCTGGAGACCGGGATGGCGGCGGCCTCCGCCTGTCCCATGGCGCGCAGCCAGCCGGTCACCCCGCCGATCTTCATCAGGTCCGGCATGCAGAAATCGCAGGCGCCCGCGGCAAGGGCATGCGCCATGTCGTGCCCGAACCACCAGTTTTCGCCGGTCTGGATCGGCACTGGCGAGCCCTCGCGGACCCGGGCGTGTCCAGCCAGATCCTCGGCGGGCACCGGCTCCTCCACCCACTCCAGGTCGAAGCGGGCGAGCGCCCGGATGCGTCGCAGCGCATCGGGCGCCGTCAGCGACTGATTGAAGTCGATCATCAGCCGCACGTCCGGCCCGATCACGTCGCGCACGCCGGCGAGGTTCTTCACGTCCCAATCCAGGTCGGCCGCCCCGACCTTGACCTTGATCGCGCGGAAGCCCTGCTCGACGCTCCGCTGCAGCGCCGGTGCGTCCGCCACCGGATCGACGATGCCGTAGCTGTCGTACGCCGGCACGGGCGCCGCCTCCCCGCCGAGCAGCTCGACCACCGGCCGCTGCAGCGCCCGCCCCCGCATGTCCCAGAGCGCCATGTCCAGGCCGGACAACGCCATCCCGACCAGCCCCTGGCGCCCCATGAGGCGAAAGCGCGCCGCCAGATCGTCGGTCACCGCCGCCGGGCAGGCCGCACGGCCCCGCAGCACTTCGTCGAGGTCGTCGACGAAGGCCTTCAGGGCCCGCAGCACCAGCGTGGTGTACCCGAAGATGTAGGCCCGTCCCGCCGGACCCTCTTCCGACGCGGCGTCGATCAGAAGGAGCGGCGACACCGGGACGTCGCCGGACGCGGTGCGCAGCGGCCGGGCCAGTGGGGCGGCCACGGCGCGGGCAGTCAGAGAGCGGATGGTCAGCTCGGACTCGGACATGACGGTCTCCTCCGGGACGCCACCTGCAACGGCTCCGAGACGGCGTCTCCGACAACACTTTATCCGTATCCGCCGTGGTACGATGGCGGCGCTTTCTGCGAGGCAATCCGCCGTCGTCCTCGACCGGGCTCTCCTCCGGGACCGGGCAGTCGGGGTACGGCGCGGCGAAGAAGGAGAGAGAAGATGGCGAAGCGTCTCGTCGGCACCGTCGCACTGCTCATGCTGGCCGGAAGTCCGTCCGCCGCTCAGGACTTCCCTCCCGGCTACGTCGACCCGGCGCCCCTGCTCGCCGCCGTCGCGGAAGAGATCGGCGAGGCCGACCTGCGGTGCCTCTCGTACTCCGGCAGCGGCGGCTACGCCGGCGCGGTGGGCCAGACGTTCGAGAACGCCGTCAACATCGACTGGCCGCGCATCGGCTCGCTCGACAACTACACGCGCACCCTCAACTGGGAGGCGGGCACGAGCGTGGAGACGTTCGACCGGGAGCCGGGCCTCGCGCCTGCGTCCTGGAAGTACGGCCTCGGCTGGCGCGGCGGCACGCCCACGCAGACCCGGACGCGCCAGACGCACGTCACCAACGGCATGCACTCATGGCACATGGACGGCGACGGGCCGCCGGTGGCCGTGCACCCCGAGATCGCCGAGGTCTACCAGCTCGACATGTGGCTGAACCCCCACGGGTTCCTCAAGGCCGCCCGCATGCCGGGCGCCAACCCGGTGGCTTTCTGGCGCTGGGAGCAGATCGAGAAGGGCCGCGACGGCAACGTCGTGGCGCCGGTCAAGATGCACGTGGTCGCGATCGAGATGTTCGGGAAGTACCGCGTGGACGCCACCATCAACCCCCAGAACCTGATCCAGCGGCTCAAGACGACGGTGAACATCCCGGCCCTCGGCGACTTCAACATCGAGCACGAGTCCACCAACTTCGTCTCGTTCGGCAACGTCAAGTGGCCGACGAACTGGCACTCGCACCAGGGCTGGGACGACAACTGGCAGTTCTACCGCCAGAGCACCGGGCACAACGCCTACGGCGGGTCGTTCCCGGATATCAGGCCCAACGACTGCGGCGACCCGGTGCCGGTTCCGGAGTCGGTGGCCGAGGCGGACTGGTCCACCGAAGTCACCGTCGACGAGATCGCCGACGGCGTCTACCGACTCGGCGGCAATCCCGCCAACAGCTACATGATCGAGTTCAGCGACTTCGTGGCCGTCTTCGAAGCCCCCGGCGACGAAGAGTGGAGCCTGAAGGTCATCGACCGGATCACGAAGCTGGCCCCCGACAAGCCGATCCGCTTTGTCATCGTGTCCCACCCGCACTTCGACTCCATCGGGGGACTGCGCACCTACCTGCACGTCGGGTCGACCATCGTCACCCACATGATCAACCTCGAGTTCCTGAACCACGACGTGCTGACCTACGAGCCGCGCACGATCAAGCCGGACATCGTCTCGAAGTGGCCGCCGACCGAGCTGGCCGAGGGCTACAACTACGAGGCGGTCCAGGAGAACTACGTCATCACCGACAACTCCCGGATCCTGCGCGTCTACTACGTGCAGCCGCTACGACACGTCGCCGGGATGCTGATGGCGTACCTGCCGGCCGAGCGCATCGCTTTCCAGGCGGACCTGTTCGACACGCACGAGCCGCCGAAGCCGGCGCAGTTGCCGTCGATGCGCGCGTTGCACACGCAGGTGGAGCGCATGAACCTGGACGTGGAGACGCTGGCCCCGGTGCACGGGGAGCCGGTGCCCTGGAGCGACTTCCTGGCGGCGCTCGAGGAGCTCGAGCAGTAGCGATCGTCGTACGGCTACCCGGCCCGCAGCGCCTCGACCGGATCGACCCCGGCGGCGCGTCGGGCCGGTAGCCGGGTCGCCACCCGGCCGGGGCCGGACCCGCGCATGCATGAAACGCCGACTCCAGCGCGTGGCGACCGGGACATCGGGGCGCAGCCGGTTCGGACGGCAGAGGCTGTCGCGACCACGAGTTTCTGTATAGGTCGCCGCACTCGCCGCCTTTTCGAGCGTTCGGCGGCCAACGCGACGTTGACAGCCCGGTCGGAGCGTGGTCACACTGCAATCGTGCTCCCTTCCCACGGCACAGCGGGGCGAACGCGGCTCCTGGCACCGGCGTTGCATGTCTGCATCGCTCTTGCACTCCTGCCGGCCCTCCCCGGTGTCGGCCGGACGCAGCCGGCGATCGGGACGGAGTCGTGGAGCATCGCGGCCGGTGACGTGCGGGTACGTTGCCGCATGACCGTCGGCGGCAGCTTCGACGCCGTCACGTCCGACGTCTCGGGAACGCTGCGGCGCGGGCCGTCGGGCCTCGGCTCCTACTCCGGAGAGCTGCGAGTCGCTCTCGAGACGCTCGATACCGGCATCGGCTTGCGCAACGAGCACCTCCGAAGCACCTACCTGGAGATCGACCGCGGCCCGGGGTTCCGCGATGCCGTGCTCTCCGGCATCGTGCTCGACGAGCCGCCGCCCGCTGGCGACAGGCGCCACGAGACCGGGTTCTCGGGCACGCTGACGCTCCACGGCGTGCAGCAGGCGGTCGGGGGCGAGGCGGCGCTGCGCCGGCGGAACGGTCGGATGCAGGTGGAGGCGGAGTTTGCGCTGAGTCTGGACGCATTCGACATCCCGCCTCCGCGATATCTGGGAATCGGCGTCCGCGACACGATAGAAGTCACGGTCCGGTTCGAGGCGACGAACGGTGAGAGATGACCTCGGACGGCCGCTCATGACGGGAACGACAGGGCTCGGCGCGACCGTGCGGGTCGTGCTGACGGGAGCATTGCTCCTCGGAGGATGGGGAGCCCGCCCGGCTTCCGCCGAACCCACATTCCTCTCCAAACAGTACCCGCGATGTACCGCCTGCCACTACTCGGCTTCGGGGGGCGGACTCCTGACACCCTACGGGCGGTCGCTGTCACGGGAAGAGATCTCGACCTTCGGCCGACAGGGGGCGAGTGGAGTCCCGGCCGCCGGATCGACCGCCGGCGAGGAGGGCTTCCTGTACGGCGCCCTGTCGAGCGAGAGCCCGCTGCAGCTCGGCCTCGACGTCAGGCCCTCGCACCTGGACGTCGACGTGCCCGGCCGCGCCATCGCCGACCGCAACTTCCTGATGAACCTGGATCTGCAGGCCGCCTGGCGGTGGGACCGCTGGACGGCGTACGGCTCGGTGGGACGCGCACCGGTCGGCGGCGGCGAGCTCGTGTCCTACGAGCACTGGGTCTCCTGGCAGGTCACGGACACCGTGAGCGTGCGAGGCGGGCGCTTCCTCGCGGCCTACGGCGTCCGGTTCGCCGACCACACGTCGTTCACCCGCGCGCGCCTGGACCTCGCCCAGGACGACCAGGTCTACGGCATCGAACTGGGCGTGTCGACCGACCGCACGCTGCTGCAGGTGTCGGCCGGCCCGGGACGCGCCGAGTCCATCATCGCGGACGACGGGCGGCAGGCGTTCACCACGAGCGCGCGGTTTCAGCTCGACCTGAGCCCGCGGATGGTTCTGGTCGCATCGACGCTGCACCGCGGCACATCGGAGACCGCTCCCCGCAGCACGGGTACCGGCCTGTCCTTCGGCTACGCGCCGGCCCCGTGGCTGACCACCTGGACGCACGCGGACCTGCAGTTCCAGCGGCTCGACGCCAGCGGCCGGGCCTACATCCTCGCCAACCAGACGTCCGTCGAGGCGCTGCGGGGGGTCTGGCTCCGGATCTCGCCGCAGTTGCGGTGGACCGACACCGACCCGCGGAGCGAGATACGCCGCATGGTGTACGGCCTGGACCTCTACCCGCGCACGCATTGGCACGTCAACCTGTCCTGGTACCGGGACCGCCTGCCCTTCACCGACCGGGGCTCGCGGACACTGCTGGCGCAGTTGCACCTCTACCTCTAGCAGCGCGTGGTGAAACCCCGCGTCGCACCAAGAGCGGCGAGGCGCCCCGACACCCATACCCGGCGCGACGAGGAAGCACATTGGGCATATTCGACCGAGGAGCAACGCCGTCAGACGGGATGCATCGCCGCTCGAATGCGGCGGGACCTCTTGCCACGGGCTGCTTGCGAAAGCTGCACGGATCAGTCGCTCGCGGAGAGACGAAGCGGCGCGACGAGCCCGGCGGCTGGACCCGTCGCACACCGTTGGGTACGCTTTCGTCCATGAGCACGATGGTTCGTTGTCTGCCGCTGCTGGTCGTCATGGGTCTCGCCGCCTGCGGCGACGATTCTCCGACGGCGCCGACGCCGCCGGGCCCGACGACCCCGACGACCCCGACGACCCCGCCCACGGGCACGCTGACGGCTACGTTGTCGAGCATCCAGACAGAGTTGTTCAACCCGTCGTGCGTCAGGCACCACGGCCCGTCCGCAGCCGAGGCGGGCCTCGACATCTCGGAAGGTCGCTCGTTCGAGAACCTGGTGAACGTGACGAGCGCCCAGGTGGGACTGTATCTCGTCGAACCGGGCGACGCAGAGAACAGCTACCTGATTCACAAGCTCGACGGTCGTGCGGGGATCGTCGGCGCACGGATGCCCCCGAACGGTCCGTTCATCGCGGACGAGGCGCTCGACATCATCGAGCAGTGGATCAACGACGGCGCCCGGAACAATTGATTCCCGGCCGGCCGCGGGGCTGCGAGCAGGCGGGCGGAGGCCGCTGCCGCTGAAGCGGATGGCTGCCAGGGAGGCAAGGTGAAGAGACACTTCGGTTGGCTGGTGGGGACGACTCTGCCATTGCTGCTGCTGCCCGTGCCGGACACGGCCGCCGCATCCGACGACTGGCCGCAGTTCCGGGGACCCGAGGGGACGGCGGTGGTGGCCGACGACCCCGCGCTCCCCGAGACCTGGAGCGCAACGGAGAACGTGGCCTGGAAGACGCCGATCCCGGGTCGGGGATGGTCGAGCCCCATCGTCCGGGGCGATCGCGTCTTCGTGACGTCGGTTGTCGCCGAGGAGGACTACCAGGGTCCGCGGCCCGGCCTGTACCTGCCGGAGACCGGCAACGAGACACCGCCCGATCCGCCGCCGGGCACGCATCACTGGATGGTGTTCTGCCTCGACCTGGAAACCGGCACGCTCGTTTGGCAGCGCACGGCGCATTCCGGCCTCGTAGCCTCGACCATCCACCCGAAGAACTCCTTCGCGTCGGCCACGCCGGTGACCGACGGCGAGCGGGTCTACGCGCTCTTCGGCAACCTCGGCCTGTTCGCCTACGACCTCGACGGCAACCTCGTCTGGTCCCGCCCGGTCGAGCACCACATGGATCAGTGGGGATGGGGCGCCGGCTCGTCGCCCACCCTGCTCGACGATCAGGTGCTCGTGATGCACGACAACGACGAGGAGTCCTACCTGGCGTCCTTCGACACGGCCACCGGCGAGCAGAACTGGCGGGTGGAGCGCGACGAGGTGAGCGCGTGGTCGACCCCGTTCATCTGGCGCAACGACCTGCGCACCGAGATCGTCACCGTGGCCAAGACCCAGGTGCGGTCGTACGACCCGTCCGGCAACCTGCTCTGGTGGTTCGCTGGGCGGATGACGAACGTGACGGTGCCGACACCGATCCCGGGCGACGGCATCCTCTACGTCAGCTCCGGCTACGTCGGGAACGACCACCGGCCGGTATACGCCGTGCTCCCCGGCGCCGAGGGCGACATCACGCTCGGGCCCAACCAGCGCGCCAACGAGTACATCCGCTGGTACCAGCCGCGCATCGGGTCGTACAACCCGTCGCCGCTGCTCTACCGCGGCATCTACTACACGCTGCACGACCGGGGGTTCTTCACCGCCCACGACGCGCGCACCGGCCGCACCGTCTACGACCGCGTCCGCATCGAACGGGGCGCGACCTTCACGTCGTCGCCGTGGGCCTACAACGGCAGGATCTTCGCCCTGAGCGAGGAGGGCGACACCTACGTCATCGCGGCCGGACCGGAGTTCGCGGTGCTCGGCAAGAACGTCCTCGGCGAGATGACGCTCGCCTCTCCCGCCATCGTGGGCCGCACGCTGCTGTTGAGGACCGCATCGCACCTGTATGCCATCCGGCGATAGGCGGCTCAAGTCGGACCTCGATGCGACGGTGACATCGCCATGCTCCAGCGGCTTCGCGCGGCCCCGTCAAGCCTTGCCGGGCCGCATGTGCCGGCCGGCCGATGAGTTCTCTGGCCGACGTCTTCCGCGTGTTGAATCGGATGCGCGACGAGAGAATAGTGGCACGGTACGCCGTCGGTGGCGCGACCGCCGTCCTGTTCTACGCTGAGCCGACCCGCACTTACGATCTGGATGTGTTCGTCGCCGTCGACGCGGTCGGCAACGATGCGCTTGCGCCACTGTCGGGCATCTACGAGTGGGCGCGAGTGCAGGGCTTCGGACTACAGGCCGAGCACCTCCTGATCGAGGGGGTCCCGGTGCAGTTTCTGCCCGCGTACAATGCCCTCGTGGAGGCTGCGCTCTCGACCGCACGGGTACACGACTACGGCGGCGTGCGGGTCCGCGTCGTGGACCCCGAGCACCTGGTCGCCCTGGCCTTGCAGGCCGGCGGCGCGCGGCGGCGCGAGCGCGCTTGGCAGCTCCTGGAGGCGGGCGTCGTGGACCGGGAGCGGCTGCGGCGCATCCTGATGACCCATGCCATTACAGCAGAGATCCCGGACGATGCCTGACCGCCCACCCGAAGACGTCACGAGGCTGCTGGAACGGAAGCGCGCCTGGCATCAGGCGCAGGCGGCGGCGCCGTTGCAGGAAAAGGTGCGCGTCCTCCTGGAGCTGCAGCGGCAGGACCTGCCACTCATTGCTCGCCAGCGTCCGCTCCGCCCGTGGGAGCGACCGTGGGACATCAATCCGTAGGACGGCCGCCATCCGGCGCCGGAGCCGCGACTGCCACGCGGCCTACGGGACGAACGCCGGGGTCCGCACGAGCACGTACGTGACGTGGCCGCCGTCCGGAACCAGGTAGCCGTGGGGCATCCGCGCCGGGATGTGGAGCACGTCCCCGGCCGCTACCGGATGACGTTCACCGCCCGCGATGCCGCTGCCCCGGCTGCCGTCGCGGTCGAGCATCTCGCCTCCCACGAGCAACTCCCCGGCGCCGCTCTGGATCAGCACGACATCGATGATCTCGTCGTGGATCTCCGGGACGCCGTCGGCATCGCGGTGGATGAAGCGGAAACGATGGGCGCCGCTCGGGTTACCGTAGTCGGCCAGCGTCTCGCGGGCGGAGCGGTCCGGGCCGATCCTGGTCGCCAGGCCCGCGTTGCGCCAATCCAGCTCCGTCGCGCTCCACATCGCGAAGCCCGGCGGCTCGAAGTCGAGCACCGGCCCGTCGCGGCGCGCAACCGGCTCGCCGGCGAAGGCCGGGAGCCTGACCAGCACGTAGGTGACGTGGCCGCCGTCCGGGACCAGATAGCGGTGCGGCGTGTCCGCCGGGATGTGGATGACGTCGCCGGCGCCGACCGGATACTGCACACCGCCGGCGATGTCGCTGCCCCGGTATTCGCCGTCGCCCCCGCTGCGGTCGACCATCTCGCCACCCACCACGAGCGTGCTGGCTCCGCTCTGGATGAACACGACGTCCTCAATGTGCGCGTGCTGCTCGGGCACGCCGTTTGCGTCCCGCCTGATGAAGCGAAACCGGTGAGCGCCCCTCGGGTTGCCGTAGTCGGCCAGCGTCTCGCGGGCGGAACCGTCGGGACGTATCCGCTCGGACAACGCGCCGTTGCGCTGCACCAGCTCCGCTGCGCTCCACATGACGAACCCCGGCGCTTCGGTCTGGGCGGCACCCAGTGTCGGGAAGAACATGATCACAGTAAGAACAAGGTGAAGAAGTGTCTGAATGGTCATTGGAGATTTCCTATGCCCGCTCCGCTCTTGCATGCAGACCTCCGAAGCCCGTACCGTGCTTCGGCTCAGTATCCCCCGTGATAGTACGTCTTCTCATCCAGTACGTCCCTACATGCCTGTAACAGATCGTCTCTTCGGGACTCAGTAAAGAAACTCCCGACAACCCCGTGCATCGGGTTCAAACCAAACTTCGGGTTGGTTCTTGCCCCAATATTCACAATATACTCCTTCGCCTCTTCGTCTGTCCCAACCGCTATACATTCATCTCGTAGAACACGCTCAACCTCCAGGGCAACGGCCAGGGGACACCAAGTGCGGCTCGCCGGATCATAGTTGCAACCGTCAACAACCATTGGACTACCAGATTCCACATGCTTTTCAAGCACCGCCAACTGATGCCGGTTGAGCTGTTCGAGCCCCCTTCTCAGGGCCGTGTACCGTGGATCATTCCTGGAGCAAAGGTGTCTTTCCACCATGTCACAAGTCCTCCATCCTGATCTCTTTGTCCGCGATTCACCCCATCACCAACATTGCCACGATGCTACCAAAGACACTGATCACGAAAGTAACCGCTCCCGTGACGATGTACGGGCGGACCTTCATCAGCTTCTCCGCCCAGCCATCAGAGATCCCCTCCGGGTCCGGCCGACGTGTCTCGCCTTGGCACTCTCCGTCAGTCTGACAGAAAACAACAGCACAGAATGGGTACCCCGGTTCGAGCGGAATACTGCCAGTGCCGGCGTTGAACACCGTGATGTAGAGCGTGTCGCTGTAATTTGGATCTACTTTCAAATTCGAAACAATGAGACCCTTGGATGCCAAAGAGGCCCGAGAACATATGAAACCCAGCACTTGAGGCCCGGTCGTTATGTGTTCCCTTGTTTCGAGAACAACGCACTCATTCGGCTTGAGGACGAAGCCTTCGTCCACCTTATGCAGGGACGCCCCGCCTTTCTTTACATGAACGCCCTTTATCGAGAGGTCACGACTCATTCCGTCGGCACCGGTGCGCCCGAGAACCCTCAATTCTCCATCAGGTCCCTTTTCTCGTATCTCTACTTTGTGCGTCTCCCACTCAGACGTCCTGATGAATGTCAAGTCTCGCGTCCTCGCATCTGGCCAGCATAGTAGAAAACACGAGCACGATGGCGGCGAGAAGAAGACGAGACCGCGTCACAGTGGTCCGCCACCACAGGCTCGCAGCCTCATGATGAGGATGCTCCGCCACCAATATCGCCAGCCCCACATCGACGTCAGCGAGAATGTACTACGCGGTCGACGTCATCTTCGTCGAGCAGCCGCTGGGCGTGGCCGCCTCTCAGTCGACGCAGAGCGGGCCCCGTGGCGCCGGTGACGAGCGGGAACACGCAACCGGCGCTGAGCTCTTGCCCGTCGAGCGACGACACGCCGGCCGGCTCGGGCAAGCGCCCATCACCGGCCAGGTGACTCTCCAGCGCATCGCGCACGATATCCTTGAGACGAAGCCCCCGTAACGCGGCCTCGGCTTTTGCCTGCCGGAGCAAACGCTCAGGAATCTCAATCGTGGTTCGCACAAGTGTGCACCTTAGCATCATTGATGCGTTCATGCGTGCCGGAAACGTTTTCGACCGAGGGCAGGATCAGGACCTACGGTGAAGCACGAGGGAAGGGGTCTGGTTGGCGGCCGCCCCCCAACAGAAAAGCCCCGGGCGGCGTGGTCGAAACCGGACCAGCCGCCCGAGGCGTTGACGCAAGTTCCTTGCAAGCGCCGCTAACCGCTAACGCACCTGCGGCTTCGCCTTCGCGCCCTGCTCGGACTTCTCCTGCTTCTCGGGCTTGTCCGGCTGCGCGGGCGGCTGCGGCTGCTGCACCGGCAGCGAGTACTGGTCGATGAGCTCCGGTCGCGGCCCGGCCGTGGAAATGCCGGCGCCGTCCATCAGGAACGTGACCGCCTCGATGGTGGCGCGCGACGGTCGCGGAAGACCCCCGCGGAATCCCTCGGCGATGAACAACGGCGTGCGTCCCTGCTCGTTCGGCTGGGTCCAGACGTGGATGTCGGCCCCGAAGTCGGCGAGCTGCTGCACCACCGTCGGGAAGCTGGCGAAGGCGGCGCCATGCACGGCGGTGTCGCCGTTGTCGTCCACGGCGTCGAGGTTGGCGCCCAGTTCGACCAGCAACGCCACGGCGTCACGCGCCTCGGCCTCCGAGCCGGCTTCCTCCTCCGGGGCCGTCGTGCCGAGCCCGGCCGCCGCCATCAGCGGCGTGGAACCCTCGACGTTCGGAATGAACGGGTCCGCACCGAGCTCCAGCAGCAGCTTCATGAATGCGACGTCGGCCCGGTCGGCCGCCATCAGAAACGCGGTGGCCCCCTCCATCCCGAGCCGGGACGCGGTGTGCGGCGGACGAAGGGCGCTGTTCAACTGCAGGTTGACGTCCGCACCCAGGCCCACGAGCTTGCGGACGAACTGCAGCCCGGTCAGGTTGCCCGACCCGATCGGCGGCGGGTCGCCCCGGTCGCTCGCGTCCGGCTTCCGGACCCACGACATCGTGTGCAGCGGCGAGAACCCGGAGCGTTGATCGTTCGGGTCGGCGCCGGCCTCGATCAGCTCGACCGCGAGCTCGAAGTGGCCGTTGCGAACCGCCAGCAGCAGCGAACTCATGCCGTCGTCCACCGGCCGGTAGCTGGCGTTGTTGACCGCCGCGTCGGGACCGTCCTTCACCCGTTCCAGGACCGCGTCGACGTCCACACCCGCCTCGAGGAATCGGTGCACGACGTCGATGTTGCCCTCGCGGACGGCGAAGAACAGCGGTGTGAACCCGGACCGGAGAGATGCATGGACATCGGCGCCAGCGTCCAGCAGGGCGTTGACGATGCCCAGGTGCCCTTCAGAAGCGGCCCACATCAGCGCGGTCTGCTCCCGCCGCTCGCGCGCGTTCGGGTCGGCGCCCGCGGTCAGCAACGCCTGCACGGCGGCGAGATTCCCGCTACGCGCCGCCGTCATCAGAACGGTCTCGCCGCCCAGCAGCGCCACGTTCGGGTCGGCGCCCGCATCGAGCAGGAACCGCACGAAGTCGGCGTTGCCGTTGGTGGCGACCAGCGACAACGCAGGCACGCCATAGCGGTTCATCGCGTTCGCGTCCGCACCCGCCTCGACCAGCAGCCGCGCCGTATCGAGGTCGTCGTGATACGCCGCCCAGTGCAGGGCGGTCGTGCCGTCGACCTGCGGAGCGTTCACGTCCACGCCCTCGGCGAGCAGGGTGCGAACGAGCTTGCCCTGCCCCTGCTCGGCCGCATCGGCGAGGGTGGTCTCCTCCGCCGCCGTGGCCGTACCGGCGAGGGCAAGCGTCAGGACGGAGAGTCCAGCGATCAATCGTCGCCAATCCATGTGTCGTCTCCCATTCGAGCGGCGATGCATCCCGCCTCGCTTTGTTGCTCCTCGGTCACATGCAGTCCGGCATGCTCCCTCGTCGCGCCGCGCGATCCGGGCGCCTCGCCGCTCTCGGTGCCATGCGGCGTTTCACCACGGGCTGCTACACCGGCACCGCGTCGACCAGCTTCTCGATCCGGCCGTCGCCGTCGCCGAACGAATCGAGGTGCACGCCCACCCGGTCGAGCAGCGTGAGGTGCAGGTTGCCGAGCGAAACGCCCTTCGCGTAGTTGATGTGCTGCCCGCCGTTCATGCCGCACGCGGCGCCGCCGACCACCAGGATCGGCAGGTTCTCGTGGTCGTGCAGGCTGGAGTTGCCCATCCCGCTGCCGTACATGTAGACGGTGTTGTCGAGCAGCGACCCGTCGCCGTCCGGCGTGTTCTTCAGCTTCTCGAGGAACTCGGCGAACAGCGACACGTGGAACGTGTTGATCATGGAGATCTTCAGCAGCTTCTCCGGATCGTTCCCGTGGTGGCTGGTCGGGTGGTGCGGGTCCGGCACCCCGATCTCGGGATACGTGCGGTTGCTCAGCTCGCGCGTGAGCTGGAAGCTCACCACCCGCGTGATGTCCGCCTGGAACGCGAGCGCCTGCAGGTCGAACATGAGCCGTGCGTGATCCGCGAACGCGGCCGGGACGCCGACGGGGCGATCCACATCGGGCATCGGGTTGTCGAGCGCGCTGTTCTCCGCCCGCTGGATCTGCCGCTCGATCTCGCGAACGCTGTCGATGTACTGATCGACTCGCACGCGGTCGGCCGCCCCCACCTCGCGCTTCAGGCGCGCGATGTCGGCGCTGAACGAATCGAGCAGGCTGCCGCGGCTCCGCAGCGCCGCCTGCCGCTCGGCGGCGGTGCCGCCCTCGCCGAACAGACGCTCGAACACGATGCGCGGATGCGCCTCGGACGGCAGCGGCGTGGTCGGCGACGACCATGACAGGCAGTTCTGGTAGACGCAGGCGTAGCCGTTGTTGCACACCCCGGCGAGCGGGTTCAGATCCATCGACAGCTCGAGGGACGGGAGCTGCGTGTCCCGCCCGATCTTCTTCGCCGCGATCTGGTCGACCGTCGTCCCCAGGTGGTAGTCGGAGCTCTCGGTGTGCTTGGCGTAGGCCGCGCTCAGGAACCCGGAGTTCGACGTGTCGTGGGTCCCCGGATACGAGAGCTGCAACTCCAGGTTGGTGACGACCGTCAACTGCTCCTTGACCGGCTCGAGCGGACTCAGGATCGGGGTCAATTGTCCCAGACGCCCGTCCTCGGCCGGCGTCCACCGGCCATGGTCGCATCCCATCGGGATGAACACGAAGCCGAGCCTCCGCACCGGACGGGCCGGCGTGTTGGCCAGCGCGGTCGCCGCGGGCACCATCGCGTCGAGCAGCGGCAGCGCCAGGGTGGCCTGCAGCCCCCGCAGGAAAGTACGCCGGGGGAGGGCCTTCTTCGTGATGATCATGACGATCTCCTCATCTGGAATGGAACGCTCTTGACGATTTCCACTACGAGCGACGACAGGCGGTAGCCATCCTGCTCGGTGGCGCGCAGGATCCGGCGAATGGTCGGCTGGTCGTAGTACTCGACGCCCCGCCCGAGCGCGAACGTCAGCAGTTTCTCGGCAATCGTGCCGGCGAACAGGTCGGTGCGGGTCAGCAGTCCCGCCTCCAGGCCGTCGATCCCGTTGAACTCGCCGACCAGGGGCAGGCCCCCGGACACGTCGATGGACGCGGTGTCCCCTTCGTGATCGCGCCAGCGGCCCACGGCGTCGAAGTTCTCGAGCGCGAAGCCGACCGGATCGATCGTGCGGTGACAGTTCGCGCAGACCGGGTTGCTCCGGTGCGCGGCCAGCCGCTCCCGCATCGGCAGGTTGGCGACCACCTCGTTCTCTTCGAGCGCCGGCACGTTCGGCAGCGGCGGCGGCGGCGGCGCGCCGAAGACGTTGGACAGCACCCATACGCCGCGGATCACCGGCGACGTGCGCGTCGCATACGAGGTCACCGACAGGATGCTGCCGTGCCGCAGAAGTCCGCCGCGCCGGCTGTCGGGATCGAGCTGCACCCGGCGGAAGCGGGTCCCGTACACGTCGGGGATCCCGTAGTGCTTGGCGAGCCGCTCGTTGAGGAACGTGTAGTCCGCGTCGAGCAGCTCCGCCACGCCGCGGTCCTCGCGCAGCACGCTGTCGAAGAAGCGCTCCGTCTCCTCCCGCATCGCCCGGCGCAGGTTGTCGTCGAAGTCCGTGAACAGGCGCGGGTTCGGGCTGACGGACACCAGGTTGCGGAGCTGGAGCCACTGCCCGGCAAAGTTGGTCGAGAGGTTGAAGGAACGCGGATCGGCCAGCATCCGGCGGGTCTGCCGCTCGAGCTCCTCCGGATTGCTCAGCTCGCCGCGAATCGCCGCATCGAGGAGCTCGTCGTCCGGAATGCTGCTCCACAGGAAGAACGACAGTCGGGACGCCAGCTCCAGATCGCTGATCGGGTACGCGCCGCCGGCCATGTCCTGCGGATCCAGCTCCACGCGGAAGAGGAACTCCGGGTTGATGAGCACCGCGCCCAACGCCTTCTCGATGCCGCTGTCGAAGTCGCCCCCGGCGCGCCCTTCGCGATAGAAGGCCAGCGGACCCTCGACATCCTCCGCGACGATCGGCCGGCGGAAGGCGCGGCGCATCAGGGTCGAGAGGATCTCGCGCGCGCACGGCTCCTCGTCGCCCGGCCCGTCCGGCCGGCAGACGAAGATGCGGTCGCGGCTCGGCGTGTCGGCGGCGCCCTGCGGCGCGTACGGTCCCGTCACCGTCACCTGGTAGACGGCGGGCGTCTGGCGCGGATGCCGCGTCTCGTTGAAGTGCGACTGCAGGGGCTGGCGCTCGGTCTCGGGCACCGAATCTCCGTCCCGCGCGAACGTCACGCCGAGCTGGTGCGGGCCGGCGGTGACGGGCACGCGCACCTTCAGGTTCCGATCCAGCAGCGTGTCGTCGTTGCCTTCCGGCCGCGCGATCGTGAAGCTCGCGATCGGCATGCGGTCGAGCAGGAACTGCAGCTCGTGCGACCGCGGGTCGCGCAGGCCGCCGATGTTGCCGCTGCGATTGCGGGCCAGGAGCACCTGGATGTCGTACTGTCCGTCCTGCGGGAAGGTGTGCGACACGACCACGCCGCCCCGGGTGCCGATGGGCAGCCCCGGCACGTGCGCTTCCTGCGTGGTGTCCGGGGGCACGCGGATCACGGCGCTCTCGACGGACTCCTGCTGCGCGCCGACGGCCAGCCGGCTGATCCTGCGCGCCGCGGAGATGTAGCGGTCGAGCAGCGCGGGCGAGAGGTTGCCGACCGTCACGTTGTCGAAGCCGTACCCGCTCTCGTCCGGGAGCAGCAGCGCGGTGGCGTCGATGTCCAGCGCCAGCAGGTCGCGGATCGAGTTCTGATACTCCGTGCGGTTGAGGCGCCGGAGCGTCTCCGTCCGGCCCGGGTTCGGATTCGTCTCCCACGCGGCGTCGAGCGACGTCTCCAGCCACTCGCGCATCGCCTGACGCGCCTCGGCGGGCGGCTGCGGCCGGTTGGACGGCGGCATGGTGCCGGTGCGCAGCTTCTGGATCACCTTCTCCCAGGTCTCCGCGCCCTCGGCGACATGCAGCGTGTCGATCTCCTGCAGGCTGAGGCCGGCCGTTTCGAGACGGTCGTTGTGGCAGGTCACGCAGTAGCGGTTCAGCAACTGCCGGCTGTCGGTCGCCCCGGCCGGCGCCTCGCTCGCCGCTGGCGCGACGGCGCTCGCCGACGCCGAGGTCGGCTCCTGTGCGGAGAGCCCGGCGGGCAGGCCCACCGACGCCGCCAAGACCAACCCCGCGTACAGGATTCCGATCCTGGGGATGCACTTCCGCATGGTCTGATTCATCCGGGCATTGTAGGTTTCGACCGGGTGAAATTCAAGGAAGAAGTGACGAGCGTCGGCGGCCTACCTGGCTTCGCTGGCGCGCTCCTGCGCCCGATACCCGGCGAGAATGCCCTCCATGCCCAGATTGCCCTCGTGGCAGGCGTACTCGAACAGCGGATCCTCGCTCCGTCGGAGGGGAATCATCACCGTCCAGGGCCGGGTCCACGTGGTCGAGTCCTCGAACGTGACCTCGTAGTGGAGCGTGTCGGGTCCGACGCGCGTGAACCGCTCGATGATCGTGAGATCCTCGGACGCGCCCCAGAAGGCTCCCAGGCTGGAGTAGTTCGTCGTCTCGACCACCAGCGTGTCGCCCTCCCAGCGGCCCCGCGAATCGCCGTGCAACTGCCGGATCCTGCTGCTCGGGTGCGGCGGCCCGTCGATCGGAATCACGCGCGCGTCGTGAATCATCTCCATGAGAACGACCGCGTGGTCGCGGCTCTGGAAGATCTGGTAGTAGCTGTTGTACCCGGCGAAGAGGGACGGCACGCCGAAGGTGATGCAGCGCTCGCTCAGCGGCCGGTCGGCCCACGAGTCCGCCCTCGGCGCGATGGGAGGCGGCGGCTGGCCCCGCCCCGCCCGCTCGGCCTCCGGCGTGCGCGCGGGAATACGCCCGTCGGGAGGATCCACCACCAGGGAGGTCCGGTTGTCGAAGTCACGCTCGACCAGCCAGAACTGGTTGTAGTTGCCGGTCCCCGGGTCGTAGGAATCGACGTCGGTGATGCCGGCCAGGGCCGCAAGCGCCAACTGATCGCCGAAGACGGCGTCGAGGCCGCTCGCCGTCACGTCGGCCGCGGCGGCCCTGAACGCGGCAAGCTCCTCGTCGGTCAAGCGGTCCTTGCCCGCCCAGGCCGCGGGCCGTTCGAGCGGGGTCGCGTTGTTGTTCGCCCAGACGCCCTGCAGGTCAGGGTAGCCGTCCGGAGTTCGGGGAACCGTCCACTCGTCGGCGGCCGGCTGGGCCCACGCCGAGGAAGGCGCGAGCGTGAACAACGCCACCGCCACCACCACCACGCCGGCAACGACGAACCGTCCAGCCATCGGACCCCTCGCTTTCTCCCGACCGTCCGCCGTGGCGTTACCGTCGGAACCACGGACATGGGTCGCTGTGTGCACCAGCGCCGTTGCCCGCGGCGCCGACTTCCGAGCCCCGAGGCGCAAGATCCGGAGCTCTCCGATAAACAGGGCTGCCCGGGCCCGGATCACTCCGGAATCGTGTAGGGGACCGCCCACTCGTGGGCGCCCCAATGAATGACGAGCCGGCCGGCGGCCGGCGCCTCCGGCACCAGGGCGGCGCCGAAGGGGCGCGTGGCAAGCCCGTCGCGCGAATAGGCCAGATCGATCTCGGCGGCATCGAAGGCCTGGTCGTGCTGCGTGCCCCACGAGTCCGCCTCGTGGTTGAACACCAGGCGCCAGCCGTCGCCGCGACGCTTCAGCCAGAGGCCGTAGGAGCCGGCGAAGCCCGGAGCCAGGTTGCCGGTCGGAATCGCCACATCGCCGAACCGGAGCGGCGTCTCGTTGCGGAGCCGCAGCACCGCCGCCCGCGTCAACCGCAGCACCTCGCCGTCGGCCAGCGTCTCCACCCCGGCGAAGTCATCGAGATCCACGCTCTGCTCCTGCCAGAAGAGCACGGCGAGACGCGCATCCCCCGGCAGCTCGACGGCCGACTCGTGCCTCTCCGAAAGCCGCAGGAAGCGGGCGCCGGCGCTCGTGTCGGAGTCGAACCGCAACGACTCCCTCTCGTTGGCGACGCGGGGACCCTCGTCCTCCTCCGACTCGTCGCCGCCCACCTCGTCCGCCTCGGCGGCCTCCCCTGCGGGCTCGGACGCTTCTTCGGATTCCGCTTCCCCTGCCTGCTCGCCCGCCTCCTCCTCATCCGGATCAGGAGGATCTGCAAAGTGCAAATCGGCCGTCCAGCGGTGGTCGCGCCAGCGCAATATCAACTGCCCCGCGGCTTCCCCGGTGGGCACCAGCGCGGCAGAGAAGGTCTCCTGCGCAGCGGCGGCCTCGCGGGTCAGCGCGACCTGGCCGATCACGGTCGTGTCCCGCCCGGAGGGGGCAGTGTCCGCGCCCGCCGCGCGCCCGTCGTCCTCGCCGTCCGCGTCGTCGTCCGTCCCGTTCTCGTCAGCGTCCGGTTTCCCCCGCAGGTCGAGCGACCAGCCGCCGGCGGTGCGCGCCAGCCACAGTTCCAGGGTTGCCGTCGCGGGGTCCGGCGACTCGCTGCCGCCGGGCTGCGAGCCGTCGAGCGTACCGATGCGCAGCCGCGGCATGGCTTCGATTTCGCCGACGCGGACCCGCGTGCTCGACGCGGACACGTCCTCCGTCAACAGCTCCCGATAAACGGGGTCCCCGGCACCGAGTCCCGGCTCGAAGGAGACCGCGACCGGGCGCAGGTTCAGGGTGAGTTCGGCGCGAACGACGTCCGCCGGCGGAGAATCGGCATCGTCCTGCTGCGCCCCGGCGGCAACCGGGGCGAGCAGGCACGCGCCGAGTCCGCACGCCAGCAGACCCGACTTGGTCGAAGACATCGGCAATCCCGTGCGTGTCGGCAAGCCTCGACCGTCAGTCCTGATCGTTCGTCGTCGAGGCGTCGTCGAGCTCGGTGTAGCTGAGGAACGCGAGGGCCATCTCGTCGTTGGTCCGCTGGCCGAAGCCGACGCTGCGGTCGGCGTTGAAGCCGCGCCGCACCCCGCGCTCCTCGGTGCTGTCGTACCAGAAGCTCGCCTCGATGCGGGTACCCTTCGGCAGCAGCTTCGGCTCGCGGTACTTGTAGGTCACCTGCCAGCCCTGGTCGTAGTGCGGCACGTCGAGCAGCAGCTCCTCGGTGCCGTCCGGGTAGTAGGCGGTGTAGCGGGACGCGATCGCGCGCAGGTGCGCGTGCGGCCACAGGTTGAGCACCAGGATGTCCTTCTCGAGGGTGCGGGCCATGCCGACCCGGTAGCGCGGATGGTTCGGCGGAATCTCGAACCCGTTGTTGCCCAGGGTGTCGGTGATGACCTGGTGGGCCACCGGCCGCTCCTCTACGAAGAACCCGACCTCGGCCTGGCTCGTGAACGAGGTCCCGGGACCCGGCTCCTTGTTGAAGTGCATGTTGAAGTTGAGCACCGAGCCCTTCTCCAGGAACAGGCCGTAGCCGTCGGGCAGCATCCCCGACTCGCCGCCCTCCGCCACGCAGCTCAGCAGGCCGCCCAGGGCCACCGCCGACTTGTTCGCGCCGGTGATGACCTTGCCGTCCTCGGGCCGCACGAACGCGCACATGTGATGCACGCCCGAGCCCTCGGCCCCCGTCCGCAGCTCCCAGCCACGCACCCAGACGTCCTCCGGCACCACGTCCTCCGGGATCCGCACGTCGAACGAGATGTTGATGTCGAAGGCGTCGTCCGGCACCACGAACGGCTCCTCCATGCGGACGACGAAGTCGGGCGTGCCGTGGGACCACCCGTCGTGCAGATCCTCCGGCCAGACCGGCGCCGGCGGCGCCTCGGCCCGGTCGCCGGCGGGCGCACCCGCGTCGACCCAGTTCAGGATCGTGTCGATCTCGGCGTCGGTAAGCCCGCGCTCGTTCTCGAAGACCCCCTTCGGTTCGGACGCGAACCAGGGAGGCATCTCGCGCGACTCCACCTTGCGGGCGATGGCGCGGGCCCACGGACGCGTATCCTCGTAGCTCATGAACGACATCGGGGCCACCAGGCCGCTGATGTTGTGGCCCGACGGCCGGTGACAGGTCTGGCAGTTCTCCTGCACGATGGGCAGCACGTCCTTGTAGTACGTCGCCGCGGCCTCGTTGGCCGCCGACGCCGGACCCGCCAACCCGATCACGACGCCGAGCGCCGCAACGACCGACACGATGCGTGAACACGTGGTCATTCCTGAATCTCCTCACCGGCCGTCGAGGACCGGCTGATGCGTCTCGTCTCGTAAGGGTACACCATCCGCCGCGGCGGCACGTCTGCGCGCCGAAATCCGCGCGCGCTCACGGCGACGGCGAAGCCGCGGAAATTCAACGTGCGTCCTCTTGCTGCTCGGACGCCTCCCGCTCCTGGGCGCGGGCGCCGGAGAGCAGGTTGAGCATCCCGTAGTTCCCCTCGTGACAGGCGTACTCGAACAGCGGCGCCGCACCGCGCTTCATCGGAATCGCCGCCGTGAACGGCCGCGTGAAGCTGGTCGGGTCGTTGATGGTGAACTCGTAGAGAAGCGTGTCCTCCGCCACCCGCCGGAACCGCTCCGTCAGGTGGAGGGTCCGTCCGGTCCCGATCGCCGATACCACCGATGGACTGAAGCTGGAGGTGAGGCCGGTGAAATTGGTGGTCTCGACGACCAGCGTGTCGCCCTCCCAGTGGCCGCGCGATGTGCCCATCCACTGCCGCATGCTCTCGGGCAGCGGGTCGCGCCCGTCGAGCGGCACGATGCGCGCGTCGTGGACCATCTCGTTGAGGATGACCACGTGGTCCGGCGTCTGGAAGAGCTGGACGTTCTGGTTGTAGCCGCCCGGCACGATGGGCGGGCCGGTGTTGAATCCGAGCAGGCAGCGCTCGGCGAGCCCGCGATCCTCCGGACCGTGCGTCCCGATGCCGCCCACCCGGAACCGAACCGGGCGATCCGGCGGCGCCGTGTCGTCGTTGGACGTGGCCTGCCGCTGCGCTTCCGGCTGCGGCTCGGGGAGCCGGCCGTTCGGCGGATCGACGATCAGCGACGTGCGGCGGTCGTCCACCACGCCGGCCCCGCGGTCGAACCAGAAGTTGTTGTAGGCGCCGACGTCGCCGCCGACCGGCAACGGCTCGGTGCGGACCTCGCTCGGCCGGTCCGCCTCGATGGCCCGCTGCACCGCGGCCGCCTCGATCTCGGCGGCCTCTTCCGGCGTCAGCAACGCCTGGTCGGCGCGGTCCTCGGGCCGCTGCAGCGGAGTCAGCGTGCGGAAGTCCCAGACCCCCTGCAGGTCCGGCCTGCCGTCGGCGAGCCGCGGCGGATCGAACCCGGACTGGGCGGCGGCCGGCGCCGTCGAGCCCAGGGCGAGCGCAAATGCGATCAGAGCTACGGCGCTTCCTCGGTTACTCATCGCAAGCTCCTGGATGTTCATGGGGACAAGTCCGTCTCGTGCGGATCAACGAGCGTCGCCGCATTATAGGCGCTACGGGCGCTCGCCTCATCGAATCCGGACTGCCGTGGTCCGCGCGGGCCCGGCGCCCGATCTGCGCGCGGATACGTGTGATCCTATAGAGTGAACCCCCGGGGGAGAAACCATGACGGACCGACGGGCTTTGCTCAGCGCTGCACTGGGGGTTGGGGCGCTCTGCGCCACTGTCGCGGGCTCCTCGTGTTCGACGAACGCGCGGATCGATGATCTCCAGGCGAACCTGCTCGATTTCCGGGCGGAGGTCCGTATGGAGATCCGGAGCGTCCGCGACGAGATTCGGGGCGTGCGAGGCGAGCTCCAGGACGTCCGCGACGAGCTGCAGGACGTGCGCGGCTTGTTGATCGATCACATCGACGGGCACGATCGAGGCGCGGCGGAGAACTGACACGCGACGAACGGCGGTCACCGTCCTTGCGGCGGGTCCGGCACCGACAGCGCCGTTCCTGCGAGCCGGCGTCACGCGGCTACCGACCTGCCGCATGGCGGCCCGCCGACCAGCACCGGCAGCGCGGGTTTCCGCTGCGAGCCGGCGTCCGGTCAGTCCGGATTGACGCAGGCGAAGTCCGCCGCGTCGTCGATGCTGCCGCTGCCGTCGTAGCGGGCCACCTGCGGATAGACGCAGAGCGGGCGCGAGCGGCGCACCTCGCCGTCCACCACCTTCGACGCGATGATCCGGTCCGGCGCCTCGCCCTGTTCCACCCAGCGCTCGATGGCCTCCACCGCATCGAAGCGGTCGGGACCGGGACCGCCGCGGCAGTGCGCCACCCCCGGCGCCATGAACAGGCGGTAGAAGTCGGTGGTCTCCTCCAGGCCGCCCATCGCGGCCAGCACGTTCTCGTAGTACTGCACGGCGTAGTGCCCGGTGATGAGCGCGTCGGCCCAGCCGTGGTAGCTGATCAGCTTGCCGCCGCGCGCCTTGAACGCCGACAGGTCCGGGTCGACGGCGTTCAGCGCCGAGGCGAGCGTTTCGTCGTTGCCCAGCGGGCGGTCGTTGGCGCGGTCCCAGTCCGCGTCGAAATCGAAACGCTTGAGGTCGTAGTCCGGATCCTCGAACACGCTGTACTTCATGAACTGGCCGGTGCTGCCGCCCGGCTCGGTGATGCCGGACCAGTAGCGCGCCCAGCCGCCGAGGCCGTCCGGCGCCTCGAAGTGCTCGCTGCCCAGCGCGTAGCCGGGAAACAGCGACTCCCCGGTGCTCGGCCGCACCGGTCCGGCGTAGATCGCCCGCGCCGCGGCGACCTGTCCCGCGGTGAGACAGTCGCCGGCGTCCGCCCCGTCGCACAGCAGCACGCCGGGATCGAAATCGCAGTTGCGAGGATCGTCGATCAGCCCGTCCCCCAGCCCGTCGATTCCGTCGCACGCCGCCATCACGGCGGCGCCGAGCACGGGCAGCTTGGCGCGCGGGAGGTCCTGCTCCGGATCCCGAGTGGTGGCGAGCCCGGCCCAGAGCTCGGCCGTCATCAGGCCGATCCAGTAGTTGGCGGGGGCGCCCGCCACGATGCCGTCGTAGTCTTCGGGGTAGCGTTGCGCCTCCATCAGGGCGTGATGGCCGCCCTGCGAGCAGCCGACGAAGTAGGCGAAGTCGGCGTCGCGGCCGTAGTAGGCGCGCGTGACCGCCTTGCCGGCGACGGTCGCCTCGTGCTGCGCCCGGTACCCGAAGTCGACCAGCCGCACCGGGTGTCCGAGCGACCAGCTTCCGTCGAAGCCGCTCGTGCTGGTGTGACCGTTGTCGGTAGCCACCGCCGCGTAGCCACCCGCCACCGCAGCGGCGAGCTGCCGGTAGCGGATGGCGCCGGCCGAGCCCCCGGATCCGATGCCCTGGAAGCGGCCGTTCCAGTCTTCCTCGGGAGGCAGCCAGACCTCGAACCGGATCTCCGAACCCGGCTCCGGTCTTGCCACCCCGGCCACGCGGCAGAAGGAGACATCCTCGACCGTGAAGCCACGGGAACTGAAGGTCTCGGGCGGCGTGAAGGGCGGCGCCACTTCCTCGGCGACCGTGATCGTCGTGTGCGGCAGGCCCAGGTCTGCCGTCAGTACCGCGGCGCAGGCATCGCCCTGCTCAGTGACCGCGGCAACCGTCGCCCCGGTCGCGGGGTGAGCGTCGAGCGCGGTGTCCGTCGGTATCCCGAACGTGACGCAGGCCAACGCGAGGAAGAACGCATAGAGCAGCCGGATCTTCATGTGCACTCCCAAGTCATGTCTTCGTTGTCCAGGCGCACAACGGACACGGGTGCGGCCAGGAGGTTCATCGACGTCGGGCACGGTCGGGAATCCCGCCGGAAGGGGAGACTCCACGGTCCACCGCCCATCGACCACGGCATCGACGGGCGGCTCGCAACCTCGTGTGATCCTATAGGCGCGAACCCCGGGACAGGAACTGCTCAGCGCCGCACTGGGGGGTTGGAGCCATCTGCGCGGCGGTCGCGGTGCGCCGGAGGACTGACACGCGACGAACGGCGGTCACCGTCCGCTCCGCGCCGTAGAGCCCCGAATGGCCGTCGCGCAAGCGCCATTGCCCTCGCCGCATGAGCCGCGGATTCGCGTCTGATCGCCGGCGCCGGCCCGTGAACCTGCTCGGCTGCGCGACAATGTCCGTGTGAATTCACAACAACGCAAGAATCACCGCGTCGTGGTCGGCCGACTGCTGACGATCGGTCTACTCGTCCTGGCCGGTCAAGCCCGCGGGCAGGAGAGCATCCAGACGGATCGCGCGGCGCTGGAAGCCATCTACCATGCAACGGGCGGGGACGACTGGACCGAAAACGACAACTGGCTGGGCGACGCGCCGCTCGGGCATTGGCACGGGGTCGAGACGAACGAGCAGGGCCGCGTCACCGGCTTGCGCCTTGGCGGTTGGGACGAGAACCTGCGAACACACGTCGGCAACGGGTTGGCCGGAACGCTTCCGCCCGAACTCGGAACGCTTTCCCATCTGCGGTGGCTGGAGATAGGGGGAAACAGCCGGTTGACCGGTCCCATCCCCGCGGAGATGGGCAATCTGAGCAACCTGGAATCGCTGGATCTTCAGATAAACGGGCTGACGGGCCCGATTCCGGCAGCCCTGGGCCAGTTGAACGACCTCCGAGTCTTGTGGCTCAACAACAATGTACTGACCGGCTCCATTCCCGCCGAGTTGGGCAACCTGGTCGGCCTTCATGACTTGTCGCTCGCCGGCAATTGGCTGACCGGACCTGTTCCACCCGAATTGGGAGGCCTCGCCAGCCTCACGACCCTGGATCTCGGCTCGACGATGCTGTCAGGTCCGCTTCCCGTGAGCCTGACCCGGTTGTCTGCTCTCGAGAGCCTGAATCTCGACGGTAGCGGCCTGTGCGCCCCGGACGAGCCCGACGTGCAGGGATGGCTGACCACGATCTCCGACTTCAAGGGCGTCGTCTGCGTCGGGTCGGTGACGTTCTCCCGCGTCGTCACGCAGCCCGGTCTCGGCTTGTTCGATTCCGTTGTCGCCGTCGCGGATCTCGACGGCGACGGCCGCGACGACATCCTCGCGGCCAACTTCCATGCGCTGGACTACAACGTCGCCGAGCCCGCGGAGCGATGGACGACGAGACCGTTGCGCGTGCTCGTCAACGTCGGGGACGGCAGCTTCAGGCACGCGCCGGAGCTGGTCGAGGGCACGATCGACGTGCGCAGGCCGATCGTGGTCGCGGACGACTTCAACGGCGACGGACGGGTCGACCTGGCGGTCTTCGACGCCGGCGTCTACGTAGCCGACAACCCCTGCCACGACGACGAGACCCGGATCTGCAGCAGTGGATTCGGCAACCCGCCGCAGTTGTTCCTGAGCAGGGCGGATGGCGTGCTCCGGTCATCGTCCGCCCTGGCGGACGCGGTCCGGCGCGAGCACGCGCGGCGGCCGCAGCCCCACTACTCGCGTCCCGCCGACCTCCACCTCAAATCGGCGACTTCAGGCGACATCGACGGCGACGGTGACGTCGACCTGTGGGTAGACAGCATCGGCGGGGCCAACGTCTCCAGCCACTTCCTGGTGAACAACGGAGACGGCACGTTCACGGTCGACGAGGAGCGCGCTCCGACGGAGCTGCGCTTCAGCCCGGACTCGCCGGGATCCTGGTGGTATCACTTGCAGGGGCACCTCGCAGATCTGGACAGAGACGGCGATCTCGACCTCGCGCTCGGGCAGAACCGCGACTCCACCACCACCTTCAGCATGTTCAGCATCGTCCTGGTCAATGACGGTACCGGACACTATCTGGCCCGCATCGAACTGCCGCATCCGGCGTTCAACGACGGCTTCACGAACGTTTCCGGGCAAACGCATTTCGATGTCGACAGCGACGGATTCCAGGACCTCGTGCTCGTACACACGCGCAACGACGACCTGCCGGGTGTTCTCCCGTTCACCGGTCGCTACATTCAGTTCCTCGTCAACCGTGGCGGGACGTCGTTCGGCGACGAGACGCTCACCTGGACGGGTGATCAGAGCGCCACGACGCCGCAGCGGAACGCGGATGGCGAACCCCTGGACAATGCGGCAGGTCCGACCATGCGCGACGTCGATGGCGACGGCTGCGCGGATCTCGTCATGTCACGTGGAACAACCGCCGTGCATGCCGAATCGCCGCTCGGGTACCTGAACGACGGGAGCGGCCGGTTCCGGGCCATGTCTCCGGTGCCGTTCACCGGATCGGATCCCGATTTCGGGCGCAATGGCATGCCCGCGGACGTGAACGGCGACGCGGCGATCGACTTCGTGTTCCCCCGACTCCACTGGGGAGCCGACGGCCACCACGGCACGGCCGACGACTTCACTGCACTGGTCACGCTGGTGAACACCACACCCCCCGGCCCCCTCCGCTGCCGTCCGCGGGTGACGGCGGTCGGCGTGCTGCCGACCCGGACGCTGCACGTGGGCGCCGGCGCGGTCGCCGTCGTGGTCGACGTTGCCGACGCGTTCCGGCATGCGTGGACCTACCGCGCATCCTCGTCCGCCTCCGGAGTCGCCACCGTCAGCATGTCCGGATCTCAGGTCACGGTCGTCCCGGCGGCTACGGGTGTGGCGGCGATCACGGTGACCGCGACCGGCGCGGACAACTCCGTCGCCACGCAGCGGTTCAGGGTGACCGTGCTGGCGGCGACGACGTTCGGCGACCGCCTCGAACCCGGAACGCCGCCGAGGGCGGTCCACTTCCTGGAGCTGCGGACACGAGTCGCGGCACTGCGGGAGCGGGAAGGCATGCCCTCGCTGCGATGGACCGATCCGGTCCTGACGGTCGGGGTCACTCCCGTCAGGCGTGTTCACCTGACGGAACTGCGCGACGCGCTCGACGAGGCGTACGACGCAGTCGGCAAGCCCGTGCCGGCTTACACGGATGGGATCGTGACGGCGGGGGTGACCGCCGTCAAGGCGGTGCACCTCGAGGAGCTGCGGAACGCGATCCGGGCGCTGGAGTGAGGCCGGTGTGCCCGCGGCGTCAATACTCGACAACCTCGCCGTCGAGAGGCGGCGCGAGCGGGGCGGGCGGCGCCGCCTTTCGTCCCGCGCCGGCGGACAGGACGAGAACGACGGCGGGCGATCCGACCGACGTGCGTGCGCACTGCTCTGCCCCTTCGCAACCGGGAACCGGCCGCTCGTGAGCCGCGGATACGCGTGGTACTATATCCGTGAACCCCCGGGAGCGACGACATGACGGACAGACAGGTTCTGATCAGCGCAGCGCTGGGGGTCGGCGCCATCTGCGCGACGGTGGCCGGATCATCGTGCTCGACGAACGCGCGAATCGACGATCTGCAGGCCAACCTGATGGATTTCCGGGCGGCGGTCCGAGCGGAGTTTCGGAGCGTGCGCGACGAGATTCAGAACGTGCGCGACGAGGTGCGCATCGAGATTCAGAGCGTGCGCGACGAGATCCAGAGCGTGCGCGACGAGCTTGAAGGCGTACGCGCGGAGATCCGGGACGTGCGCGACGAAGTCCAGGATGTGCGCGACGAGGTCCAGAGCGTGCGCGACCTGTTGATCGATCACCTCGACGGCCACGAGCGAGACGGGCCGGGCGCCTGAGCGGCCGGCCCGCCGTCGCAGCGCTCAGTCGTCCGCCGGCCGCAGCGTCAGCCGATGCGCGGCCCGCCCCTCGACCGCCCCGCGCGTGTAAAGCAGCGGGAAGTACTCGCCGTTTCCCAGGTTCTCTGCCAGGTTGCCGTAGTACGGGCTGCCGGGCTGGGCCGACTGCCCCGGCGCGTTGCTGGCCACCGAGCGGTCCGGATCCGCCAAGTCGATGATACGCCGGAAGTTGGCCCCGGTGGCGTTGAGCGAGCCGAAGCCGCCGGGGCGCTCCACCGCAGGCAGGTCGAACGCCGAGGCCAGCATGTGCGGCAGCTCGCTGGCGTGCACCCGGCCGTGGCGCCACTCGGCCCGGTCGGGACCGAGCTCCTCCGTGAGCCGCTCGATCGCCGCCGTGAGGCCCTGCTCGATCAACGCCTGCCGCTCGGCCTCCGGCGTCTCCGGATTCCGCGCGGCATCGTCGACCTCGGCGTTCCAGCGCACGTAGAGCGCGCCCGCGGTGCTCTCCAGCGAGACCGTGGCGTCCCACTCCGCGATCAGCCCGCGCGCCCATTCCACATCCGGGTCGTCCGACGTCCAGCCCTCGAAGGCCGGGATGTCCCGCTCCGCCGCGAGCAGGCGGGAGTCGTGCTGGATGCGCTTGTGGTCGTCCACCGAGAGTACTTCGCCGGCGCCCAGGATCTGGTGCAGCCGCGCGATCCGCGACGTCTCGACGCCGCGCGAGGTGTGGTAGAAGACCGGCCGCCCCTCGTAGCCGGGCGGGTGGACGTTGTTGTTGGCGGTGGCGACGTAGCCCCGCTCGGGATTGAACTCCCGCGGCAGGTCCTCGCGGAACCCGCGCCACTCGTAGTCGCCGTTGCCGGGCACCGGCAGCCGCCCGTTCCAGCCGTCGCGGTCCGGCGTCAGCCCGGTGACCTGCAGGGCGATGTTGCCGTCCGCATCACCGCAGACGAGGCTGTGGGTCGGCACCAGCCAGTGCATCGCCCGCTCGAAGAAGTCGGCGCAGCTCTCGGCCTGGGCGAGCTGGAAGCTGCCCTTGTAGGCGGCGGTGCCCGGCTCCTGCACGACCGACCGCACGGCGTAGGCGACGCGGTTCTCCAGGTCCTCGTAGAAGACGGGGCCGTGCCGGCTGAACTTCAGCACCACCGGCTCGGGCTCCTGTCCCTTGACAGGGATCTCCTCCTCGATGACGCGGAGCGGCTCCCAACCGTCCTGCCAGCGGACCAGGTCGGGCTCGTCGGGATGCAGCTCCTCGACGTAGACGTCGACCATGTCGGTGCCGGCGAAGGTGAAGCCCCACGCCATGCGCTCGTTGCTGCCGGCGTCGACGCCGGCGAAGGGGGGCTCGCCGCCGCCGATGACGTTCCAGCCGGGAGCCACCAGGTGCACGAAGTAGCGCAGCGCCGGCATCTCGATGCGGCGGTGCGGGTCGTTGGCGAGGATCGGCACCCCGCTCGGCGAGCGCGCGCCGGTCATGACCCAGTTGTTGCTCCCCTCGGTGGCGATGGGTCGCGGCGAGACTTGGCGCGTCTGCAGCCCCGGCGCGGCGATCAGCGCGCGGTACGGCTCGACGATCTCAAGGGCCGGGAGGCGCCCCGTCACGAACGGATCGCCGTCCCCGGCGCGCATCGCGTCCAGGATCTCCTCGGTGATGATGCTGACGTCGAGCCCCTCCGGCACCACCAGGTCGTCCCACGGGTCCGGCGCGAAGCGCCGGTTCGCCTCCTCCGCCCCGTAGCGGGCGACGTCGAGCGCAAGCTGCATCTCGTGGATCGCGTGGCCCCGCACGCTCGGCACGCCCAGAGCCGCCCAGCGCAGCACCGCGGTCTCGGCCGTCCAGGGCAACGGTTCCACGCCGGTGAGCTGGAACTCCACCGGCAGGTCGTCGCGGTTCTGCTCGACGAAGGCGTTCACCCCGCTGGCGTGCGCGGTGAACAGACGGTGCGCGTCGGGGTGATAGCTCGTCCACTCGGTCTCATCCCAGGGCCCGCGGAACATCATCAGCCGCGTGCGGCGGTCGTAGTCGAGCGCCTCCGGCCCGAAGACCTCGGCCAGCCGCCCCTCGCGCCAGCGGCGCCACATCTCCATCTGCCACAGGCGATCCTGGGCCATGACGTAGCCCTGTGCGAAGAAGAGGTCGTCGTCGTTCTGCGCGTAGATGTGGGGCACGCCCCACTCGTCGCGGATCACCTCGACCGGCTCCTGCAGGCCCGGAACCGCCAGATCCCCGTCGATGGTGGCCAGCGAGCGCCGCGCGAGCTCGTCCAGCGACCCGGGCGTCCCGGCCTGATCCGAACCGCAGCCGGCGGCGGTCGCCGCCAGCACCATCAGCGCCAGCCATACGAGGTGTCCGAACCGGGGACCGATACCTGCGGGCGTTCTTTTGGGCAGTCGTCGCATCGTCTTGTCCTCAACGTTCCAGAGCGTTACGGGGGTTCGACGGGCCTGGTCGGCGCGCGATCGCGACCGCCGCGCAACTGTTCGTCCGGCAGCCTCGATCCGCCGGCGAGCCGGACTTCGCCACGGGACGGCATGGCGTCGATCATCGTCTTTCCGCGGCGCGGGCGCAATGCCTTCTCGACGCGCAGGAAACCCGCGACCACGAGGCCGATGATTCGTGGACCTGTCCTGTCACGACCGCATGGCATAATCGCGACGGGTCAGGCACCGAAGTCGTGCCAGGAGCCTGCACTGTGGAACGGAGGCCCCCTGAGCACGCCTGGCCGGCAGAACCGGAGCCGCGAGTACATCGAGGCCGCCACATGGCTCGGGGCGTCTGGTCCTGAGCACGCTTGGCCGGCAGAACCGGAGCCGCGAGGCGACGATTGTCGGGCTGGAGGAGGAAGCATGAGTACGCGGATGTTGCTGGTGTCGTCGGCAGCGGTCGTTTGCCTGCTCGGACTGCCGGCCGCGGGCGCGGCGCAGTGCGATGCGGACGGCGACGTCGAGTTCGTCTGCGGGCCGGTGAACCCGGAGGATCTGGCCGCGGTGCCGGAATCCCCCTGGGTGATCGTGTCGAGCATGGCGGACGACGGCCACCTGTACGCCACGGACTCCCGCGACCACGGCTCGCGGCGGATCTACCCGGTCGACACGTCGGCTCCTCGCCACGACACGGCGACCTACGGGGCGTGTCCGGGTCCTGATACGAGCGGCTTCCGGCCGCACGGCCTCGGCCTGCGCCGCGGCGACGACCAGGTGCACACGCTGTACGTGGTGCGCCACGGCGCCCGCGAATCGGTCGAGGTGTTCGAGCTCGACGCGCGCGGCGCGGAGCCGGCCGTCACCTGGGTCGGGTGCGCGGTGGCGCCGGAAGGCGTCGGCCTGAACTCGGTGGCGGCGCTTCCGGACGGCGGCTTCGTCGCCACCAACTTCCAGCGTTCCACCGGCGAGCTGTGGGAGTGGCAGCCGGGCGCCGGCTGGTCGGAGGTGCCGGGCAGCGCGACGGCCGGCCCGAACGGCATCGAGACCTCGCCGGACGGCGAGTGGCTCTACATCGGAGGCTGGGGAACGCAGTCCCTGATCCGCCTGTCGCGCGGACAGACCCCGGTCGTGGTCGACTCGGTCGACGTCGGCTTCCACATCGACAACGTCCACTGGGCACCCGACGGCACGCTGCTGGCCGCCGGCCACGCGGGAAGCGGGCCCGACTCGATCTTCGCCTGCCTCGGACAGGGCGCGTGCGACGCGGTCACGTCCCGGGTGGCGAAGATCATCCCCAACAGCCTCGCCCAGGAGGAGATCGTCCGCTATCCCTCGAACGATCGGATCATCCTGGGTACGGCCGGCATCCAGGTCGGCGACGAGATCTGGGTCGGCGGGGTCGGCGGCGGCACGCGCATCGGCCGCTTTCCGGCCCCGGCACGCTGAGCGGGGCCGGGTCCGCCCAGGGAGCCTGCACCTTGGCAGCGCATCCGCAGGATCGGACTGAACGCGGCCCTGAGCGGGGCCGGTCCGCCCAGGGAGCCTGCACCCCTGGAACGGCGTAGACTCCTGGAGAGGCTTGGTTGGGCAGCAACCGGAGCCGGCGACGATTGCCGGGTCCACTGGCCGCGTCCAGGGCATCACCAACCGGACGAACAGACATGACTACCGGCATCCGGAAGTTCACCGTCTTCGCGCTGGCGATCCTCGTCTCGTGGATCGCGGGGGCCAGCGTCCCCCCGACGTGGACCGTCAACCGCGTCACGCTGGACGTGCTGACGGACGGCGACGGCCGGTTGTACTACCTTTCCGAGGGCAGTCCCGCCTACTTCGAGACAGTGCCCATCGACGAGGCACAACTGGATGAGCCGGCCCTGCGCGCCTCCGGCGAAGCGCCGGCAGTCACGGAGGAGTTCGTCTCGGCGGTAGAGACGCGCGACGGACGGACCGAGACCGCCTACTACCGGCTCGAGGCCCGGGCCCACTGGGGCTGGTGGTCGCTGCTGCCGGCCGCGGTGGCGGTGATGCTCTGCTGGCTGACCAGGGAGCCGGTCACGTCGCTGGCCGCCGGCATCGTCTCCGGCGCGCTGCTGCTCGGCAAGTACGACATCACCGGCGAGGTGATGATCCCGTCGCTCGCATCGACGAACTCGGCCGGCGTCCTGCTGCTCTACCTCTGGCTGCTCGGCGGCCTGATGGGGGTCTGGTCGCGCACCGGCGCCGCGCAGGCGTTCGCCGAGTTCATGACCGTGAAGTTCGTCCGCGGCCCGAAGACCGCCAAGCTGGTCGCCTGGGCGCTCGGCATCGTCTTCTTCCAGGGAGGCACGGTCAGCACCGTGGTGGTCGGCACGACCGTGAAGCCGATCGCCGACCAGCAGCGCGTCAGCCACGAGGAGCTGGCCTACATCGTCGACTCGACCGCCTCGCCGATCGCGTCGCAGCTCGCCTTCAACGCCTGGCCGGGCTACGTGCAGGCGTTCATCTTCGTCTCCGGGGTCGGCTTTCTCGCCACCGAGGCGGATCGCATCGCGTTCTTCTTCCAGAGCGTCCCGTTCTGCTTCTACGCGATCTTCGCGGTCCTCGGCACGTTCCTGCTGAGCATCGAGAAGCCGATCTTCCTCGGCAAGCGTCTCGCGGCGGCCATGCAGCGCGCCCGCACGACGGGCCGGCTCGACGCGGAGGGGGCCGACCCGCTGAGCACGAAGGAGCTGCAGTCGAGCGAGGTGCCGGCCGGCTACACGCCCCACGTCCTGGAGTTCTTCCTGCCCCTCGGCACGCTCATCGCCATCGCCGTCGGCACGTTCGTCGTCTACGGCTCCCCCAACGTGCAGTGGGCGTTCGGGGCCGCGCTGCTGCTGGCCGCGGGCATGGCGCTCGGCAAGGGGATGTCGCTCAAGGACCTCATTTCCGGCTTCCACAACGGCATCAAGGGGGTGGTCCTCGGCTCGGTCATCCTGCTGCTCGCAATCACCATCGGCAACGTCAGCACGGAGACCGGCGGGGGCGTCTTCCTGGTGGAGCAGCTCGGCGATGCCCTGCCGTACTTCCTGCTGCCGGTGATGCTGCAGCTCATGACGATGGTCATCGCCTTCTCCACCGGCACGAGCTGGGGCACCTATGCGGTGGCATTCCCGCTGGCCATGCCGCTGGCGTGGGCGGTGGCCGGCGCGCAGGGCCTGTCGCACCCGGAGCTGTTCATGACCCTCTGCTTCGCCTCGGTCATGGACGGCAGCGTCTACGGCGACCAGTGCTCGCCCATCTCGGACACCACGGTGCTCAGCTCGGTCTGCACCGGCTGCGACCTGATGGACCACGTGAAGACGCAGATCCCGCAGGCCTCGGTGGCCGCCGGGCTGGCCGCGATCTGCTGGACGGTGCTCGCGTTCTTCACCGCGTGAGCCGCCGGGGGAACCTCTTTCGGCCGGCGCTGCAGGCTTGCACGCACGGACGGCAGCCGCGAACGAAGTCACCGCGGCCGCCCGCTCCCCCACCCTTCGAGCTCGCGACCCGCCGCCCCTGCACTCGCCCGGCCCGTCCGGTACGGCGTGACGACAGCCGGATGCTATATTGAACTCGTGGAAGCGCACACCGATCGCGTCGCCGTCGACGGCCCTTCCACGATGCACACGGGGCCGCTGGGCTCCCGGGTCCACGTCCTGCATGCCGACGCCGGAACCGTGACCGCGCTGGCCACAGTCGACTGGAACCGGTGGTTCGGTCGAGTCTGTCTCGATCCGGTGCGCGGGCTGATCGTGCTGATGACCCCGTCGCACCTGCACGAAGACCTGACCGGGCTCTTCGACGATATCGTGGACGCCGCGGCGGACGTCTCGAAGAGACTCGGCAGCACGCGCGTCCGCGGGCGGAACGAGCCTTCGGGTACCGGGATGGAACCGGACTGCGCCTTCTACCTGGACGAGCGGGCCAGGGGGTATCGCGCGGCGGCGGTCGAGAGCGAAGCCGCAGCCGCGTCGTTCGTCGAGAGCACGCCGTTCGACCTCGTGGTCGAGGTCGAGATCACGAACGCCGACGAGGGCAAGATCGAGCGCTACGGCGAGATCGGCGTGCGCGAGCTCTGGCGGCTGCACGGCCGCAAGGGGACGCGCGACCTGCGGGCGGACTTCTTCGCCCTGCATCCCGGGCGGCCGCCGCGTCGGCTCCCCGCCTCAGTGGTCCTCGCCGGCCTCACGCCCGGCGACGTCTGCGAGGCGGCCGACAGCCTGAGGTCGTGCCTGACACGCGATGAGCGGACGGAAGCCGTCGCCCGCATCGTCCGCCGTCGCCGGCGCGCCAGCGTGCGCGTCCGAGAAGCGGAGACGCCGTACACTGCCGCGCCCGGATAATTCCACCAGAAGCCCGCCGTGGACGGTCGTCCCGTCCATGATCAGAGACCTCTTCGGCCGTGTCCCGTGTAGTACGTCTGCTTCGGCCTCTCGGCTGTGTTGAACTCCCACCGGCACCCCCACTTGCGCGACCGGCCGGTCCGCGTGATTGGCGCGCGGACGTAAAACTGAGAGTCCCGGCCGCGCGCCGGTTCGCGTCCGCAGCGACACCGCCTGCTATAGTGGACGACATGGATGCGGAGGGCGGCCGCGCCGTCATCGACGAGGCGGCCACGATGCACATCGGCCCTCTCGGTTCCACGATCCACGTCCTGCGCGCCGATGCCGGAACCGTGGCGGAACTCGCCGCCATCGACTGGAATCGCTGGTTCCGTCAGGTCTGCCTGGATCCCGTGCGCGGGACCATCTCCCTGATGACCCCCTCGCGCCTCCACGGCGATCTGGCCGCGATCCTCGACGACATCGTGGACGCCGCAGGGAGCGCCGTTACCGGCGCATCGAAGGGCCTCCGCGACACCAGGCTCCGCGGACCAGGCGATCCGCCCGGTACGGGAATGGAGCCGGATTGCGCGTTCTACCTCGGCGAACGCGCCAGAGCCTACCGGGCAGCTCTGGTCGAGGGGGAAGCAGCCGCCGACCGCTTCTTCGAACGCACCGCGCCCGATCTGGTGGTCGAGGTCGAAATCACGCATGCGGACGAAGGCAAGGTCGAACGCTACGGCGACATCGGCGTGCGCGAGCTCTGGCGGTTGCACGGACGCAACGGGACCCGGGAGCTGCGGGTGGAGTTGCTGACCCTGCGCCCCGGGACGCCACCCCGCCAGCTCGCCGCATCGCACCTGCTCGGCGGCCTGACGGCCGGCGATATCCGCCAGGCGGTGGACGGCGTACGGTTCGGGGTGACCGCGAACGAGCGCAACGAGGCTGTCGCCCGCATCGTACGCCGCCGCCGGCGCGCCGCCATCCGCGTGCGCGAAGCAGGCGCCGCCCGGGCCGCGACGGTGTAGTGTCGTAGCATGCGCATCGGCATCCCTGCGGAGATCAAGGCGGACGAGCACCGCGTCGCCATCACCCCGTCCGGCGTCGCCGCGTTCATGGCGCGCGGGCACGAGGTGGTCATCGAGGCGGGAGCCGGGGTCGGCAGCGCGATCCCCGACCAGGCCTACCAGGCAGCCGGCGCCGGCGTGGTCGACGGTCCGGATGCGGTCTGGGAGCGCGCGGATCTCGTCCTCAAGGTGAAGGAACCGCTCGATCCCGAGTTCGACCGGATGCGGCCCGGCCAAGTCGTCTTCACCTACCTCCATCTGGCCGCGTCGCGTGAGTTGACCACCCGGTTGCTCGATCGCCGCATAGTCGGGATCGGCTACGAAACGGTGCAGCTCGCCGACGGGACCCTGCCGCTGCTGGTGCCCATGTCGGAGGTCGCCGGCCGTCTGTCGATCCAGGCGGGTGCGACCTCGCTGGAGATGCGTTCCGGCGGCAAGGGAATCCTGCTGCCCGGGGTCTCGGGCGTCCGGCGGGGCCGGGTGACCATCATCGGCGCCGGCGTCGTCGGCCTCAACGCCTGCGTGGTGGGCGTCGGGTTCGGGGCGGACGTCACCATCGTCGACATCAACCCGTTGCGCCTCGCCTACGTCCGGGACGTCGTCCAGGGCCACGTCACCACGCTGATGTCGAACGCCGCGAACATCGAGGGCGCCGTGGCGTCCGCCGACCTGGTTCTCTGCTCAGTCCTCATTCCGGGCGCCCGCACGCCGCGCCTCGTCACCCGCGCCCACCTGGCGCAGATGGAACCGGGATCCGCGCTCGTCGACGTCGCCGTCGACCAGGGGGGCTGCGCCGAGACCAGCCGGCCGACCACCCACCACGACCCGCGCTACGTCGAGGAGGGCGTGGTCCACTACTGCGTCTCCAACATGCCCGGCGCCGTCCCCCACACATCGACCTATGCCCTCACCAACGCCACGATGGCCTACGCGCTGGAGATCGCCGACCGCGGCTGGCGCGTCGCCGCCGCGCGCGACCCGGCGCTCGCAAAGGGGGTCAACGTGGTCGACGGGCAGGTGACCCACGAGGCGGTGGCCGCGGCACACGGCCTGCAGAGCGTTCCGCTCACGGAAACGTGATCGCCTGACCGACACCTCCCGTCAACCAGTCCAGCAACCCCTGCTCCGGCACCATTCCGCGCAGGAAGTCCTCGACCGGCAGACACCAGACGCCGTCGATTCGCAGGCGCTCCCGGCCGCGGTAGAGCACTGCGGTCTCGGCCTCCGGGTAGTCGTCTCGGAATGCCCGCAGCGACCGCAGATCCGCGGAATGCACCCTGGCGGCGTTCTTGACCTCGAACGCCCGCACGCCCGTTTCCCCATAGACGACGAAGTCGACCTCGGCGCCGGCCCGCGTCCGCCAGAAGAAGAGGTCCACGCCGTGGCCAGAATACGCGGCCCAGGCCCGAAGATGCTGGGCCACCAGCCCTTCCAGGGCCTGCCCGTCGATCTCCTCGGGACGGTCCAGCGGCCCCTTCGGGCGCAACGACCGGAACACGCCGGCGTCGAACAGGTAGAGCTTGTCGTGCGTCGCCGTCGCCCGCTTCGCCCGTTTCCTGAACACCGGCAGCCTGAACGCCAGCAGCAGGTCCTCCAGAATGCCGACGTATCCCGCGACCACCTTCCGCTCGACCTCGCACTCGCGGGCGACCGCCGAGACGTTGAGCTGCGCGCCGTGGGAAAAGCTGATGGCCTCCAGGAAGCGGGTGAACGCGCCGACGTTGCGCGTGAGCCCCTCCGCCCGCACCTCCTGGTCGAGGTACAGGCTCGCGTAGCCGGCGAGGACCTCCGCGGGATCGGAGGCGCCGACAACGAGGGGTACCAGGCCGAATCGCAGCGCCCGCTGAAGGTCGAACTCCGGTAGCTCCGCCGCCATGAACGGATGCAGCGTACGTTGCACGGCCCGGCCGCCGAGCAGGTCCACGCCGCCGCGTCGCAGCTTGCGGGCGCTCGATCCCATCAGGATGAAGCGCGGCGGCGACGGCTCTTCCATGATTGCATGGACAACCGTGAGCAGCTCGGGGACGCGCTGGACCTCGTCGATGACCACGGTCTCTCTTCCGCGAGCGCCCGCGAGCAGTTCTCGCAGGCGCTCGGGACGGGCACTCAGGCTGCGGTGCGTCGACGGCTCGAGCAGGTCGACGAACAGGGCGTCGGGGATTCGCTCGCGCAGCCACGTGGATTTCCCCGTTCCGCGGGGACCGAAGACGAAGCAACTCCGGCCTGGCACTCGGAAGAATCGACCTATTAATTCCATTATGAGTCCAAAAATGGAAATAATGATTCCCAATCTAGTCAATCCCGACATCCGGAGTCAATCACCCCGCGGTGGTCCGGCACACGCGGCGACGAGGACTGCGAAGCACCACAGGGGGGCCAGGGGGGCTTCTGTCTCCTGCGTGGCGTGCTATCGTGAACACATGGTGGAGCACGACGAACGGGTCGCGACCGGCCGGGAGCCGACGATGCAAACCGGGCCACTCGGGTCCACGATCCACGTGCTGCGCGCCGACGCCGGGACCATCGCCGAGCTCGCCGGCGTCGACTGGAACCGGTCGTTCTCGCGCGTGTGCCTCGATCCGATACGGGGGCTCATCACCCTGATGACGCCCTCGCGGCTCCACGAGGATCTCACCGACATCCTCGCCCGCATCGTGGACGCCGCGGGAAACGCGATCACCGGGGCCGCCAGGGATCTCCGGCATACCCGTCTCCGCGCACCCGCCGATCCCGCGGACACGGGAATGGAGCCGGACTGCGCCTTCTACCTCGGGGAGCGAGCCAGGGCGTACCGCACCGCTCTCGCCGAGGGCGAAGCCGCGGCGGACGCCTTCCTGGAACGCACTCCGCTCGACCTGGTGGTCGAGGCCGAGATCACGCACCGGGACGAGGGCAGGATCGAACGCTACGCAGACCTGGGAGTGCGCGAGCTCTGGCGGCTGCACGGCCGCAAGGGGACCCGCGACCTGCGAGTGGAGTTCCTTGCCCTGCGACCCGGGACGATGCCGCGCGAGCTCGCCGCTTCCGAGGTTCTCGGCGGCCTCACGCCGGACGACATCTGCGAGGCCGTGGATGGGGTGCGCCTCAGTGTGACAATCGACGAGTGGACGTCAGCCGTCGCCCGCATCGTGCGCCGCCGCCGGCGCGCCGGCGTGCGCGTGCGTGAGGAAACGACTCCGTACGCGGTTCGTCCCGACTGATGGCCGCTCCGCCCCTGGCGCCTGCAGGTCGCGGATATACTCGCGCGCGATGGACGACGAATTCGGCATCGACCTGCATCGGGTACGCGCCTTCCTGGCGGACAGGGAGAGACGGCGCCGTGCGCGGATCGATGCACGCTTCGCGCAGGCCACTCGCGACGCACGCGCGATCGTCGCGGCGATCGCCGAGCAGGTGAACCCGCACCGCATCTACCAGTGGGGATCGTTGCTCGATCGAGCACGGTTCAGCGAGATATCCGACATCGACATCGCCGTCGAAGGACTGCGCGGGCCGGCGGAGTTCTTTCGGACGCTGGGCATCGCGATGGACGGCACGTCCATGCCGGTCGACGTCGTCGAGCTGGAGAAGGTCGCGGAGGATGTGGCCGAACGCATTCGCATGCGGGGCACGCTGGTCCATGAACGCAGCCACTCGTGAGTTCGCGCGCCCGCAGGCGGGCACGGGTTCATGAACGACGCCGCCCTCGAGCTCACGGCCCTGATTCGAGTGCACCGGCAGCGGCTGGAGACAGTTCGCGGGTCGCTCGAGAGCGCGCTGGAAGACGAGATCGCGCGCCTCGGCAGGACGCCCGTGTCGGCGCTCATCGTCGCCGGCTTGCTGGAGAACTACTACACCTGCCTGGAGACGATCTTCCTACGGATCTCTCAGCACTTCGAGAACCGCCTGGACCGCACGCGCTGGCACAACGACCTGCTGCAGAGGATGATGCTGGAAATCGAAGGCGTGCGGGTGGCCGCGGTGTCGGAGGCCGCGTTCTCCCCGCTCTTCGAGCTGCTCAAGTTCCGGCACTTCAAGCGCTACTACTTCGAGCTGGAGTACGACTGGGACCGCCTGGACTTCCTGGTGGCCAAGCTGCGGCAGGCGCACCCCCTGGTCATGCGGGATCTCGAACGGTTCGTGCGCTTCATGCGCGCGGTAGACGGCCCGTGAAGGGCGGGCCGCACGCCGCTCGTCCGGGTTGACCGACGCCTCGCACAGACCGCCAGGTGACCGAGCGGCTGCGCCGCCGGCTGGGCATGGACGCCACGCCCCTGGCGTTCGTTAAGTCGCATCGTCGCCTCCTACCACTACCTGCGGCAGCCCGACGTGCAGGAGCAGTTCCGGGCCGCCTGCCGCGCGCCGGCCGGCTCCCCGCATCGGCCCTGGGATCTGCTGATCGTCGACGAGTGCCACAACCTGATGCCGTCGCCCTTCGGGGAGGACAGCGAGCTCTGCCGGATGCTCCGCATGGTGGCGCCGCAGTTCGAGCACCGGCTGTTTCTCTCCGCCACGCCGCACAACGGCCACACGCGCTCGTTCACCGGCCTGCTGGAAATGCTCGACCCGGTGCGCTTCACCTGCGCGTTGCTCGTCAAGATCCGCACCCGTCTGCTCGGACCGATCTTCGCCGACCCGACGCTCGCTCCCAAGCCTCGTAGCAAGAACCCCAGCACCGTGGAAGCCGCTCTGCGCACCGTCGACCGAGCCCTCGACACGCTCTGCTCCACGCTCGCACTCTCCACCGCGGCCGCCTGAATCGCCTGCAACCGTTTGCCGACGACCAAGACTGAAAGCGGCACAAGTCGCGCCGCCAACGAGTACGTAGTTTGTACAGAATCCGCACTTCGGCCGGACAAGGCAGCTAGCGGATGGAAGCGACCGTCCTTCTGATCAGTGACGTGAACGCTTCGGTGAGACCGTCGGTGCGGGCCAGGATGACCCCCTCCGGGTCGACGAGCGCGTAGGTGGGAAGGGCGCGAACGTACCAACGCCGCGCGAGGTCGCTCGCCGGGCCGGCGTGCCAGTTCGTCCACGGCAGCGGCTCGTCCCGCCCGAGCTCGATGACCGCCTCCGGCGCGTCGTCAAGGCTGATCGCGAGCAGGGTGAATCGATCCGCGGGCAACTCGGCGACCAGCTCGCGCAGCGCCGGCAGCTCGACGGCGCAGCGCCGGCACCCGGTCGCCCAGAAGTCGATCAGCACCACCCGGCCGGCGTAGGCCGACAGGCGATCCTCCGCCCCGTCCAGCCGCCTGCCGACCATCTCCGACACTGCACCCCCGACGGTCGCGTGCCGGATGCCGTGGAGCAGGCTCGCCTCCGCCGCCGCGAAGGTTGGCGGGATGGATGCGAAAGGACTGCCCGGCTCCTGCGCCGGGGCGAACGCCTCCTGCTCCACCCCGGCGCTCAGACCGGCCGCCGTCTCGAGAGCGCGCCGCCGCCTCCCTTCGCGGACGCCGGGCCGCGACCAGAAGCCGTTGGCGGAACGCATCAGCCCGGCCGCCACGTAGTACCGCGCCCTGGCGCGCACCGCCGGATCGGCGGCGTTCGACGCCATCTGCTCGAAGAACGCGTCGATTTCCCGCGCCATCGACTGCCCGTTCGGCGCGAACGTCCGACCGGCGTCCAACTGCATCATGACGCGCGGCCACGCCTCGAAGCGGGGCGCGTGGGCCGCCAGCGTCCGTGCCCCCGCGGCCATGTGCCGGTCCGCGTCGGGTTCGGCGCTCGTGTGCGCCACGAGGAACCCCGCGGCCTCGATCAGCCGCTCGTGCGCACCGCCCGCCTCTACAATCGCCGTCGCCGCCGCGATGGCGCGGCGGGTGTCCGGAAGCCCGGACCACGCAGCCTGCCGCCGGCGCCACTTTTCCTCGGCCGGGATGTCCGCGAGGGCGAGCTCGCGTCCGAGATCCGTCCAGGCCCGCTGCCTCTCGAGATACTCCTCCACCACCGCCCAGTCGGGACCGACGTCGGCCGGCAGCGGCAAACGCGGCGGCGGCCTGAACGCGAACGTTCGCCGCCGTGGCGCCGGAATGGCGGCGGCGCCGCCGGTGAGCGGCAGTCGCCGGATGCGGCTCTGCAACCAGTCGCCGGCGTCATCGGGAACCAGGTCCGGCGGCGGCGCCGGAACGACGAGTCCCGGCCGCAGGGCGTACAGCACGGTCGCGATCAGCACCAGCAACAAGGCCGACCCGGCGCCGACCCAGACCGCCGGACCGACGCGCGATCGGCGACCGCCACGCGGAATCCGTCGCTGCATCGAGACCTCCCGTTGCCGAGACCTGCTCACACGGCAGGCGCGCCAGGAGCCGGACGGAACCAGCAGCACGGCGCCGCGCAGGTCCTGCGCGCTAGTAGAAGAGCATCGCGACGACGACGACGAGGATCGCCAGGATGACGAACCACTGCCAGATCTCCTGCTGGTCCTCGGACGGGATGAGCTGGAAGGTGACGGCGCGGTGGGCGTCGATGGCGTTGCGCAGGAACGGCGCGGCCGACAGGCCGATGTTCTCCAGGACGAACGAGCCGCCGCCCGATCGCTGGTCGAACATCGCGACCCCCTCCGGGTTGACCCGCGTGCGGATGCCTTCGAGGTCGGCCTCCAGCGTCTCGTCGAAGTCGAGGCCGCGGACGTAGTCCTGCAGGACGATGTCGACGTCGACACCGGTCCGCGTGCCGATCACCACCGGATAGACGGACAGCCCCCGCCGGCCGAACTCCGACAGCGCCTGATCGAGGCGGGAGATCTGCTCGTTGTCGGCCGCGAAGTCGCCATCGGTGAACAGCAGCACGACCCGGTCGGAGCGCTCCACGGGCTGCCAGTCCTCGTCGCCGCTGTCGAAACGGTCCTGGTTGTCGAGCGACTGGTAGACGTGCTCGAACGCGGCGGCGATGTCGCTGTCCCACGGAAACGCGTCGCCCGAGAGCTGCTCGGGCGGCGCGATCTGCCCCAACTGCTCGACGAAGCGCTCGGCGTTCGACGACAGGTGGACCTGCCGCAGCGCGGTGGTGCCGAAGACGAACAGGGCGACCCGGTCGCCCGGCGTCAGGATTTCCTCGGTGTACAGGCCGAGCGCCTCGCGCACCGCGAGCTCCAGCCGCGAGGGACCGAGGTCGCGGACCCACATCGACGCGGACGCATCGATGATGACCGCGACGTCGACATCGCCGCGCTTGAAGCTCGACCCGCCGTAGACCCAGAAGGGACGCGCCGCCGCCAGGCTGAGAATGCTCAGCGCCAGGACGGCCAGGAACCAGAACTTGATGTGTCCGAAGAGCGGATAGGACGAGCCGTGGCTCTTCGGTGGGCGAAGGCGCAGACGCAGGGCGAAGATCCCGACGCCGAACAGCAGCAGCAGCCCGGCGATCGGTACGAACGTCAGGTACTCGGGATTCTGGAACTCGACGCTCTCGCGCAACGCGGATTGCAGCTCGTCCATCCCGACCGTCCCGTCCTTCGTCCGGCCTTCAGCCGCGCCGGCGGCGCACCGGCGTCCCCTCGCCGCGCATCTGCTCGAGCTGCGGGGGCTCGGCCTCGCGCAGCGGCTCCAGCGCCCGCCGCACCGCCTCGGGGTCGCTGGTCAGGTCGTAGTTCCACTTGAAGTCGAAGCGGCCCGTCGTATCGGCCCGCAACGCCCGCTCGTAGTCGGCGTTCACGTCGTCGAGCACCTGCTCGATGATGGCCGCCTTCTTCATCTGACCGTCGGGGTCGTCGTCGGGGATCGCCCGGTAACTCTGCCGCGCGAGCTGGAACTTGGCGCTCGCCAGCAGATGCGACGCCCGCGGGTCGTCGATCTCGTCGGCCAGGTCGCGCACGACGGCCTCGAAATCCCCCGTCAGGTAGTTGTACGACGCCTGCTGGAGGAACGCGTCGCCGAACAGGTAGGCGTCGGAGAACCAGCCGAGGCCCAGGTTCCGGCTGCGCTCGTAGAACCCGGTCACCTCGGCGAGCTGCAGATCCGCCTGCTCGTAGTCGCCTCGGTCGACGGAGTCGCTCAACGCATCGAGGTTCGCGTAGAAGCCGCCGAGACTGCGCGACGGGATCGCCACGAGCGCCAGAAACACGATCGCCAGTACGAAACCGATCAGGTACTTGAACGACCGCTCCTTGTCGAGAAGGTCCGTCAGTGCCACGTCTGTATTCCCCCTGTGCGGTGTCCGGCGGCCAGCGCCGGCCCAGCGTCGTCTGCGCGGTCTCCGCGGCGCAGACTCCCCAGCCCTCGCCCCGAAAACCGTCGCCTCATCGGCTCCGCTTTCCGCCCAGCCAATCCTCTCCCGGAGTCTGCACCGTACACGGCGCAGACCTTTAGGGGCCGGTCCCCCAGAAGAGCTCCGCCACGAAACCGAGCGGAATGCCCACGACCAGCAGCCCCATCGCCAGCAGCAGGAACCGCCCGTAGATCGGCACCTTGAGGGCGCGGTGGCGCTGCTCCACCCGCACCGCCTCGCGTTCGTCGATCGCCTGGTAGGCCGCGAGCAGGCTGTCCTCGTCGGTCACGTCGAAGTAGTCGCCGCCGTACTCCCGGATCATCTCGATGAGCCGCGGCGTGCTCGGATGCCCGATCATCGCGGTCCGGATGTCGCTGGTGTTGATGTAGATGATGTACGGCGTGACGTTGCGCTGGCTCAGCGCCGCGAACTCCGCGTCCGGGAACTCGTCGACCGCCGCGTCGGTCACGATGAGCACGGCGCGGTTGACCTGATCGCCGCCGAGCGCCGCCTCGTCCTGATCGAGCTGCCTGGTGATCGACTGCAGCGGCCGGATGATGTTGGTGTCCCCCTCGGCGGGCACGATGCGCACCTTGTCGGGCGGGACCACCATCGCCTTGTCGAGCCGTTGCGTCATCACGTACGGCGCGTCCCACACCTGGAAGTAGTACAACTCGTCGTCCATGACGAAGTCGTCCACCATGTAGGGATAGGTCGAGAAGAGCCAAAGCGAGACGCGGTCGTTCTTTCCCGCGCGCATGTCGAGGAACCGCAGGTGCGCGTCGCGCGCCACCTCGGCCTTCGACTTGCCGGTGTCGGGGAACTCCCAGGCCATCGAGCCGGAGGTGTCGACGAGGTCGACCCGCACGCGCGACTCGATGTAGCCGCTCACCTCCTCGGTGGCGGTCAGGAACGGATCGGCCGCGGCGAAGAGCATCAGGGCCAGGGCGCTGCCGACGAGCAGCTTCGGCAACGAGTGCGCCGTCTTGACCCAGAGCCGCTTGGTGTGCCTGTGCTCGATCACGTGCCCCGAGTGCTGGCGCACGTGCTTCCGCCGGCGGAACATCAGCCGGGCCGCGGAAGCGACCATCACGACGCCGACGGCGATCGAGAGCGCCGTCGCCATCCCGATGTCGCCGTAGCGCACCTGGGCGAACTCCGTCTCCAGCAGCTCGACCAGGCCGGTGTTCAGAAACGCGACGAACTCGGTCCAGGGTTGGAGCATGGGTCAGTCCCCTATTGGTCGAACATGCCCGTGAACGCGCGCCAGAGGCGCACGTGCGGGCGAAGCGACGCCAGCGCGTCCTCCAGCAGCCGGGCCTCTTCCTTGGGGTTCGCGATGGTCGACGCCTCGCCCTGCTCGAGCCCCGCGTGGTGCTCGACGAGCCGCGATGCGAGCGTCGCCAGCGCCGTCTTGCGTCCGCCGTCGTCGAGTCCTTCGATGTGCCGCAGGATGTCCTTCGGGGTGTCGCCGCTCTTGAGCGCCGGCAGTTCCGCCCGCAGATACTCCCGCGTGGAGATGACCAGATCCTGCTTGAGGCCGCCGAGCGCCCCGTTGCCCTCGACCGCTTCCAGCGTCCGCACATGGCGCTGCAGGGTCCTGCGCGCCTCCCAGATCGATGGCGGCACGGGAATCTGCGCCTCCAGCCGCTCGATTTCCTCGAGCTCGCGGGCGACCTCGGTGGGAATCACTTCCTTCTTGCGCCACTGCCGCACGAGGAACACCAGCCACACCAGCAGCGGCAGCGGGGCCACCGCCCAGGCCGCCGTACTGAAGAGCGCGGCGCGTCCGCCGAACTCGCCGAGCTCGATGGTGTCGCGGATGTCGAGCACCGGCACGTCGGTCATCGTCGACACGTAGCGCACCAGCCCCTGCCCGCCGTCCACCTGCTGGATCTCGGCGTCCTCGATGTCCTCGCCGAGGTCGCGGATCAGGTAGTAGAAGGCGAAGGACGGGACCAGGTAGACCGCCTTCTCCGGCGCGATCATCCGCAGCCCGTACTCGAAGTCCCAGATGTGCTCGTCCTCGATCTGCCGCTTCACGACGTTCAGCGACACCGCCTCGAAGGGATGCACCGGCAGGTTCTCCGGCACCATTCGATCCTCGAGGATGATGATCTCGCGCCCCTCGGAGATGAGATCCGGAAAGCGCAGGCGGTAGGTCTGCGCGATGACGTCCCCGGTCTTGACGACGGTCGGCTCGAGCTCCAGCGTCTCGACGACGATCGGCGACTGCGCCGCCGCGGAACCTGCGGACACCAGGGACACAACGAACGTCACGACGGCGAGGCGTCTCACCATGCTTCCTTCCGTTTCGGCTAGCGGGCGGTCCGCGCGATCAGGAACTCCGCCAGGGCGTCGCCGTGGTTCTGGGGAGTCAGCACGACCGAATCGACCCCGCTCTTGTGCTTCAGCATGTACTGGAGCTCCGACATCCGCTCCTCTATCGTGCGCCGGATGGCGCCTGCCTTGCGAGCGGAGATGACGGTCTGCCGGTCGGTCTCCATGTCGTTGATCCGGATGTAGCCGAGGCTGCTCCTGACCCGGAACTCCTCGGGATCGTCCAGGATGAGCATCATCATATCGTGCTTCGCGGCCAGCGTGCCCAACAGCTTGAAATCGAGCGCCGCGCGGTCGTTGACGAAGTCGATGGCGTCCGAGATCAGGATCAGCGTGTGGCGATTCTTCAGGCGCGACGCGATGAACCGGAACGGCACCGTGAAGTTCGCCGCGCGTTTCTCCGGGAACCGCCGCTGCAGCTCGATCTTCTCGAAGATCTGCTTCGCGATGTAGAAGACCTGCGGGTTGCCGAGCTTCGGCTTGACGAACGTCTCGATGCGGTCCGAGAAGCCGAGCAGACCCACCGGGTCGCGGACGTTGGCGCGGGTCAGCCCGATGTTGCCGATCAGATCCAGCATCAGCAGCGCCTTGTTCGAGCCTTGCGAAAGCTGGAACAGGATCGACGACGACAGGTCGACGACGAAGAGCGCGCGGAGCTCCTTCGGCTCCATCCGCTCGATGCGGAAGAGCTTCTCCGGGTAGGTGCGGAGGCTGAGCACCCAGGCGATGTCCTTCAGCGGCTGGCCCGGACGCCACTGATCGACGCCGACGATGTCGTAGCCGGCGCCCTTGAACCCGCTCTTGTGGTCGCCGTAGTGGATGGAGGTGGACTTCTTGCGCGTCTTGATCCCGTGCTTGATGTTGCGGAACCGCGCGAAGACCTCCTCTATTTCCACGGGGGGACCTCCATGTCCGCCACGATCTGGCGGAGCAGGTCCTCCTTGTTGACCGAGAACTCCATCCCCTCGCGCAGCACCAGGCGATGCGCGAGCACCGGCTCGGCCACCGCCTTGATGTGGTCCGGCGTGATCACCGTGTCGCCCTGGAAGAAGGCGAACGTGCGCGCGACCGCCTCGAGATGGAAATGGACGCGCGGCGAGATGCCGACCCGGATGTACTCCCTGACGGTGCGGGTGGCGCGTCCCTGCACGCGGTGGGGCCGCGTGTTGCGGATGAGGCGCACCTTGTACTGCTGGCCGTAGTCGGACATCTTCACGGTGTCGAAGATGTGCTGGGCGATGTCGAGCACCTCCTGGAGGTTGGTCAGCTTCTCGACCTTCTTGCCGACGACGTTGCGGGCGCTGATGTTCAGCTCGTCGTCCTCGTCCTCCGGGTCCATCATGTTGATCGAGAGCGTGGTCCGGTCGAGCTGCGCCACCGGGTTGGCGAACGTCCCCTCCTCCTCGCCGAAGATGTTCTCCGTGCAGATCACCATGAAGAAGCGGGGGCCGTCGATGTCGTTGTAGTCGCACGACAGCGGGAAGAGCGGCAGCATCTTGCCCTCGGCCATGTCGCCGTAGTCGGAGTTCAGCGTCGCCGAGCTCTCCTCCATCCCCTCGAGCACCGCCGCCTTGGTCTTGCCCGACAGCCGGTTGTCCTCGTCGATGAGGACGATGTGGGCCATCAGCTTGCCCGGCTTGAAGTGGATCTTGCGGCTGCCGTCCACCTCCTCGACGATGGTCTCGTAGCCGAGGATGTCCTCCGGCATGTAGGTCGGCAGCCCCTGGATGCGCTCGAATCTGGCGTCGATCGCCATCGCGCAGGCGCTGACCAGGTCGGTCTTGCCGGTGCCCGTCGGCCCCCGGAACATGAGGTGCGGCTGGCGCAGCTTCTTCCCCTGGCTCAGCTTGTCCGTGTACGGGAGGAGCGTGAAGAACGCCCACGAGAGAATCCGCGCCGCGTCGTCGAGCCCGTACAGCCACTTGGTGGACTCGCTCTGGAAGCGCTGCACGACCTCGTTGGCGCGATCGCGATCAACGGCCGGTCTGGTCTCGACAGTCATCGGTCGTACGAGCCGCCTTTCACCCGGAGAAATGGCGCTCCGGGCCGCTGCGGCGGCCGGTTCGCCCGGAAAAGTGGCAAGCATATCAGTGTCGCCGACTCCGCGCTACCGGCGCGACTTGGCATCCGGCCGGAGGGGTGCCAACATGGATCGCTTGGGTCGGCACCCCCGGGGGACTCGGGCGGGTTGCCTCGCCGCCCGCGTGCGGGGGAGGGTCCGATCGCGGACCGGGGGCGGACGCGCGGAACGGGAAGGACGGACGAATGCCACTGCTGACGGCCGAGGACTACAAGAAGAGCCTGCGCGACGGGCGGGCGGTCTACTACCGCGGGAAACGCGTCGACGACGTCACGACGCATCCGGTGATCGGCCGTGCAGTCGATCATGCCGCCATCGACTACCGCATGGCCCACGACGCCTCGGACCGTCCGCTGGCCGTCGTCGACGGACCCAACGGCCCCTGCTCGCGCTACTACGAGATCCCGCGCACCCCCGAGGATCTGCTCCAGCGCAGCGCGCTCATCGAGCGGGCCACGGCGCTCGGCGGCACTCTCGTGGTCCTCATCAAGGAGATCGGCACGGACGCGCTGTTCGCCCTGCGGCTGATCGCCGGCCATCTCGATCGCACCAACAAGACCAGCTACCTGAAGCGGGTCGAGGCGTTCCACGCGCACTGCCGCGACCGCGATCTCGCGGTGGCGGTGGCGCAGACCGACGTCAAGGGCGATCGGAGCAAGGGCCCGGCGGCGCAGGACCACCCCGACTACTACGTGCGGGTGGCGGCGCAGGACGCCGACGGCCTTACGCTGCGCGGCGCGAAGGTGCACACGTCGTGCTCGACGAACGCCCACGAGATCATCGTGCTGCCGACCCGCAACCTGTCCGCGGGCGAGGAAGCCTACGCCGTGGCGTGCGCGGTGCCGGCCAACGCACCGGGCCTGACGATGCTCGCCAGCGGCTACGGCCGGTCGGGCAACGCCTTCGAGCACCCGATCAGCGCCAGCCACAAGATGATGGAGACGCTGACGGTCTTCGACGACGTCAAGGTGCCGTGGGACCGCGTGTTCCTGAACGGCGAGGTGGACATGGCGGGGCCGCTGGCCAAGACCTTCGTCGAGTTCCACCGCTTCACCGCGGTCAGCTACAAGCTCCCGCTCGTCGATCTGTTCGTCGGCGCCTCGCACCTGATGGCGGAGTACAACGGCATCCTGCGCGCCGGGCACGTTCGCGACAAGCTGGCGAAGCTCATCAGCTACGCGCAGATCTGCCGCGGCATGACCCGCGAGGCGGCGCGCGAGGCGAGCATCGTCGACGGCGTCGCGGTGCCCGACGCCGAGCTCATCAACATCGCCAAGCTGTACTTCGCGACCAACTACCACCAGGCGCTGGCCTGGGTGCAGGACATCGCCGGCGGCCTGCTCGCGACCGGCCCGAGCGCCGAGGATCTGGAGGACCCGAAGCTGGGCGCGCTGATCGACAGGTATCTCGGCGCCGCCGGGGCGTCGGCCCGCGACCGGCTGCGTCTGATGAACCTGGTCGCCGAGATCACGGCCACGGACTTCGGCGGCTACCAGGCGGTGCTGGCGGTGCACGCGGAGGGCAGCATCGAGGCCGAGAAGATGACCATCTGGCGGCAGCACGACATCAAGCCGAGCATCCGCTACGCCAAGCGGCTCGCCGGCATCGACTCGTAGCGGCGCGCTACTCGGCGAACATCGCCGCCAGCACGTTCAGGACCGGTGCGCGATGCGCGGCGTGCAGATGACCAAGCCCGCGCCCCAACCTCGACTTGTCGATGGCGCGCAGTTGGTCGAGCGCGACCTCGCCGGTCTTCCCGTCGTGTTCCACGCGAACCCGCGTCGGCCAGCCCCGCAGCCGAGTGGTCAGCGGGGCGACGATCACGGTGTTCAGGTTGGCGTTCATCTCGTCCGGCGAGACGACCAGCACGGGCCTGTGGCCGGATTGCTCACTGCCTCTCGTCGGGTTCAGGTCCACCCGCCAGACGCTGAACCGCGGGACACCTACCATTCCCATTCACCGTCGTCGAAAACGTTCTCCGAAGCACCAGCCAGCAGCAACGGCTCCTCCGCGGCACCCTCCCAGCGTGACGGATCGTTCCATCCTGAACGCGCTCCTCGCACCACGCCCCGAATCTCGAGATCGACGATGTCGCCGGCCCTTGCCGAGATCGCGCGCAACTCGTGGGCGGGAACGATCAGCCCGATGCTGTTGCCGACCTGCCGCAGTCTCGCCCGCATGAGATGTCCCTCCTTCGTTGCAACAAAGTATCAACATGCTACCGTACGGGCGGCGAGACTTTGCGGGGCCGGTCGAGAGCGGTTGGGGGCGACGGAGAAACAGCGTCTTCCCGTGATGGCACAGTCGGCCGGACCGTTTTCCGCGTGGCGCGGACGGAGGGGGGAAACGACGCCTCGGACCCTTGGTTAGAGTTTGAGCAGCGTGTTCCGCAGGACCCGTGACCGCATGCGGCTGACGTTGAACTCCTGCCCCGTAGTGAGCACTGCCACATAGGTGCCGCCCGGCATCGGCGCCATCCGGGCGATCAGATCGCCGTTGACCAGCACTCCCCGCCCCAGACGAACGAACCGGCCCGGGTCGAGCCGCGCCTCGAGCAGATGGAGACGATAGGTGATGGTGTGCCGCTCTCCCCGCACGG
>WTFV01000075.1 GCA_011523845.1 Acidobacteriota bacterium
TCATCCTGTTCGCGACGATGTTCCCGACGCTGAGCGAGGCGGTGACGGGGCAGCGGATCACGGTGGGCCCGCCGTTCTTCAACAAGTGGATGATCCCGATCGGCCTGACGCTGCTGCTGCTGACGGGCATCGGTCCGCTGCTGGCGTGGCGCAAGTCGACGCTGTCGAACTTGCGCCAGCAGTTCCTGTGGCCGGTGGTGGTGGGGGTGGCGACGGCGGCGGTGCTGTTTGCGCTCGGCTTCCGGGTGTGGGTGTCGGGGATCTGCTTCGGGCTGTGCGGCTTTGTCGTCGGCACGGTGGGGCAGGAGTTCGTGCGCGGGGCCGTCGTGCGTCGCGGGGTGACGGGTACGGACCTGGTGACGGCGATGATCGGGCTGGTGATGCGGTCTCGTCGGCGCTACGGCGGGTACGTGGTGCACCTGGGCATCGTGCTGATGATGCTGGGCTTCGCCGGGGCCGGCTACCGGCAGACCGAGCAGGTGCTGCTGTCGCCGGGCGAGTCGGTGGAGGTGGGGCGCTTCGCGGTGCGGCACGACCGGCTGAGCGTGACCGACGACGGCGCGAAGGAGATGCACACGGCGCACGTGACGGTGCTGGAGGACGGGCGCGAGGTGGGCGAGCTGTATCCGGGCCGTTGGTACTACCGCAAGTACGAGTCGGAGCCGACGACCGAGGTGGCGATGCGGCGCCGGCTGAGCGAGGACGTGTACGTGGTGCTGGCGGCGTACGACATGAGCGACCAGTCGGCGACGTTCCAGGTGACGGTGAACCCGCTGGTGAACTGGATCTGGTTCGGGTTCGCGCTGCTGGCGTTCGGCACCGGAATCGCGCTGCTGCCGGAGAGCCGCTTCGCGTTCCTGGCCAGCCGGGCGCCGGGGTCCGAGGTGGGGGCGGCGTCGGGAGCGACGACCACGATGCTGATCCTGGCCCTGGCCCTGCCGGGGCTGCTGGCGTCTCCCGCGCAGGCGCAGATCGGGGCGCCGCCGGAATCGTACGTCGCGACCACGCCGCTCGAGTCGGAGTTGCAGCGGCGGCTCGTCTGCATGTGCGGTTCCTGTCCGCCCTATACCCTGGCCGACTGCCGTTGCTCGGACCCGCCGCGGTACATCACCGCGGCGGACGGGTCGCAGCAGCTCGTGGCCGCCGGCGCGGAGTTCATGCGCGGCCAGCTTCGCGAGCAGATCGAGGCGGGCCGCAGCGAGCGCGAGATCCTCGACCACTTCATCGCCGCGTACGGCAGCCAGGCGCCGCTCGGCGCGCCGCTCGACGAGGGCTTCAACCGGCTGGCGTGGCTCTTTCCCTATCTCGTGGGCTTTGCGTGCCTTCTGGGCGTCGGCGGCGTCGCGTTCCGCTGGTCGCGTCGCGGCACGGTCGCGGCTGCCGCAGCCGGGGTCGCGCCCGAGCCGATCGACGCCGAGCTCGACGCCCGCTTGGATGATGAGCTCCGGAACCTCGACTGACGCCTCGCCGGCGACCTTCCGCCCCTGGCACTTCTTCGTCCTCGCCGGTCTGGTCGGCGCGACGGTCGCCGTGGTCACGGTACGCCCGAGCGGTATCGTTCCCCTCCTGCTGGTGGTGCTGGCCGCCTGGGCCGGGGCCTACGTCGGCTACGCCGTGTACCGCATGGTCGCCCCGTTGGCGGTCCGCGACTTCACCGAGCGCGTCGAGATGGTCGGCGGCAGGACGCGGGCGGCGCTGGAGCGCGACAAGACGCTCGTGCTGCGGTCGCTGAAGGAGCTGGAGTTCGACCGGGCGATGGGGAAGGTGTCCGACGCGGACTTTCTGGAGATGGGCAGCCGGCTCCGTGCGCGCGCCCGTTCGCTCCTGAAGCAGCTCGACGTCGACGGGTCCACCTATCGCGACCTCATCGAGCGCGAGCTGGCCGAGCGCGTGATGGGGGCCGGCGAGGCTGCGCCCGATGCGGAGGGTCGGCAGGCGACGCGCCTGCCGTGCGGAAGCTGCGGCGAAAGCAACGAGCGGGACGCCAGGTTCTGCAAGCATTGCGGGACGGCGCTCCAGGAGTCTGCGCCGTAGAACGCAACGAAACGAGTTCGAAGACGCAGGGTTCCGGGGCGGCGGGGGCTGGGGCCGAACACGGAGCCTGCGACGGGTCTGGCGGGGTGGAGCTGCCAGGTCGGAATCCGGAGGGGGACGAGTGAGCAGGACACGGTGCACGGCGGCCGGGCGCGGGATCTGCGGCGCGGTCCTGCTTGCCGTGGCCATCCTGCCGGCGTCACCGGCGGCCGGGCAGCCGGATCCGCGCCAGATGTCGGGCATTCCACTTCCCGACCCGCAGTTGCCGGCCGGCACGATCACCGTGCGCGTCGTTCGCGGCAGCCTGTCGAACAACGTCAGCGATCAGCCGGTGGAGTTGCGCGAGGGAGACAACGTCGCCACCGCGGTGACCGACGCCGAGGGGCGGGCCGAGTTCCTGACGCTGAACCCCGGGGCGACGGTCGTGGCGGCGACCGAGCTGGACGGCGTGCGCCTGGAATCGCAGCCGTTTCCGGTGCCGGGGCAGGGCGGAATCCGCCTGATGCTCGTCGGCGCCGCCGATCCGGCGCTGGCGGCCGCGCCTGCCGAGTCGGGTACGGTGACGTTCGGCGCCGATTCCCGGATCGTGCTCGAGCTGGGCGAGGAGGTGCTGAACGTCTTCTACCTGCTGGACATCATGAACGATCGGCCGGTACCGGTCGAGCCGGGCGCGCCAATCACGCTGGCGCTGCCGTCCGGCGCCACCGGGGCGACCATGATGGGCGGCTCCACGCCGCGCGCGGTGGCGGCCGGCGCGCAGGTGTCCGTGCCGGGCCCTTTCGAGCCGGGCCTGACGCCGCTGCGGGTCGGCTTCGTTCTGCCCTACTCCGGTGAGAGTCTGGTGATGGAGCAGACGATGCCGGTCACTCTCGAATCCCTGCTGCTGTTCGTCGAGAAGTGGGGAGCCATGGATGTCGCCTCCGAGCAGATCGCCCGGCGCGCCGACATGAATCCGGAGGGCGCCGACGGTCAGACGTACATCATCGCCGCCGGCCCCCCGGTAGCGTCCGGCGCAACGGTTTCCCTGGAGATCTCCGGTCTTCCGTATCACAGCCGGCTGCCGGCGATGCTGGCCCTGGGCGTGGCGTTCGTGTTCCTCGGTACCGGCGCCTGGGGCGCGGCCACGCCGAAACGCGAAGCGGACGGCGCCGAGCGGCGACGCCGGCTGGAATCGCGCCGGGAGAAGCGGTTCCGCGACCTCGTGAGGAACGAACAGCAGCACCGCGCAGGGCGGATCGGGGATACCAAGTACGCGAACCGGCGCCACGAGCTGATGACCGAGCTCGAGCGGATCTACGCCGAGCTCGACGACGAGGTCGCGCCGGTCCTGCTCGGTCCGAGCGTCGCCGCCGCGGGAGCGCCGCCCGTCACCAGCCGGTCGGGCAGCGCCGGGTAGGGCTGCCACCGGCCCGTGCGGCTCCGCCACGCCATGCCGTCCACGAGTCCTTCCGGCTCCTTCGACTTCGAGCGGCTCACGGTTCGCGGCGTCTCGCGCCACTACGGCCGCCAACGGGCGCTCTCGCGGGTCTCCCTCGTCGCCGGCGCGGGAGAGATCATCGGCCTGCTCGGGCCGAACGGCGCCGGCAAGTCGACGCTGCTCGGGGTGCTCGCCACGCTGATTGCGCCGTCCCGCGGCCGGGTTCTCTACGGCGATCGGCCGGCGCGCGAGCTGGGCGCCGCCCTGCGTCGCCGCCTCGGCTATCTCTCCCATGATCTCCAGCTCTACCCGGAGCTGACCGCCGGCGAGAACCTGGAGTTCTTCGCCCGGCTGTACGGCGACACGCGACCGGCGGAGCGCGTGGCGGCGGCGCTCTTGCAGGCGCACCTCACGGATCGCGCGGGAGACCGGGTCAGCGGGTTTTCGCGCGGCATGCGGCAGCGGCTCGCGCTGGAACGGTCGCTGCTGCACGGGCCCCGGCTGGTGCTGCTCGACGAGCCGTTCACCGGTCTCGACGAGCGGTCCGTCGGGGATTTCGTCGACCGCCTGCGGGGGTTACGCGCCGCCGGCTGCATCGTCCTGCTGGCGACCCACGATCTGGACATCGTCGACGGGCTCCTCGACCGCGCCGTCGTGCTCCGTGCGGGGCGGACGGTGCCGCTCGGAGACGCGGGCGGCTCGCTGCGGGAACGCTACCGGGCGGCCGTCGCCGACGACGTCACGGCCAGGAGTCTGCGCCGTGGAACGGCGCGGACTCCTGGAGGGTCGGTTGGGGGCCGCTCCGAGCTGCCAGGCGACGATTGGCGGGCCAGGACGCCGTCCGATGCGTGAGGTGCTCCGGGTCGCCTGGCTCGTCCTGCGCAAGGACATCCGCGTCGAGTCGCGCAGCCGCGAGGTCCTGTACACCACCACCTTCTTCGCCACCTCGTGCGTGCTCGTCTTCTCGTTCGCGTTCGTGCGTTCCGGACGACCCGTGGAAGGCGCCGAGTCCGGCATCGTCTGGGTCGCCCTCGCCTACGCGGGGCAGCTCGCCCTCGGGCGCGCCTTCGAGCGCGAGCTGCACCACGACGCGTTGCGGGGACTGCTGCTCGCTCCGGTGGAGCGGGGCGCCATCTTCGCCGGCAAGCTGCTCGGCATCGTGCTGCTGATGGCGCTGGTCGAGGTGGTCGTCGTCTTCTTCGTGGCGCTGTTCTTCTCGACCCCGTTCTTCGCGCATCCATTCCTGTTCGTAGGGTTGCTCGCCGCCGGCACGATAGGCTTCGCCGGCGTCGGGGCGCTGTTCGCGGCGATGCTCGCGCGCGCCCAGAGCCGCGCCGTGCTGTTGCCGGTGCTGCTCTATCCGATCACCGTTCCGGTGCTGATCGCCGGCGTCAACGGCACGCTCGCATTGATCCAGGCGGATCCGAACCTGGACCTGGCGCGGTTCTGGCTCGCGCTCATCCTCTTCTTCGACGCGGTCTTCCTGACGCTGGCGTTTTGGACATTCGAACCGCTCATGACAGAATGACCCGCATGACGGGACGCTGGTCGATCGTGCGGCTCGCCGTCGCCGCGGTCATGTTCGCGGTGGCGCCGCTGCTCATCGCGCAGGCGCCGTACGAGGCGACCATGGGCCTGGTGGCCAAGATCGTCTACTTCCACGTGCCGGTCTGGTTCATGATGTTCCTCGCCATCTTCGTCTGCGGCATCTCCAGCGGGATCTACCTGTTCAGGGAGCGGCCGGCGGCGGATCGCCTGGCGGTCTCGGCGGCCGAGCTCGCCGTGCTGTTCGGAGCGATGGGCCTGACCACGGGGCCGCTCTGGGCGCGGGTCTCGTGGGGGGCCTGGTGGGTCTGGGACGTTCGCCTGACGCTGGCGTTGATCCTGGAGATGACCTTCGTCGCCTACCTGCTGCTGCGCAAGTACGGCGGCCCCGGCTCCGACAAGCTCTCGGCGGGGCTGGCGCTGTTCGGCATGTTCAACGTGCCCATCGTCTACGTTTCGGTGAACGTCTGGCGGACGCTGCATCCGTCGACCACCGTGGTGCCGACACTCGGGGCGTCGATGGCCGGGCCGTTCTGGTGGTGCGTGCTGGCTTTTCTCGCCCTGTTCCTGGTCATGCTCGAGGGGCGGCGGCGGCTGGCGGATCAGGAGGCCGAACTGGACCGCCTGCGACTGGCGTATGACGAGGAATACTGATGCTCTTCACAGGATGCGACGCGTGCCGGCGATGAGCCTCCGAAACCGGGATCGGGGCGGCGGCCGCCCGCGTCGCGCGCTACCGGCAGCGCTGGCCCTGGCGCTGGCGGCCCTGCTTGCGGGTGCGACGCCTGCCTGGGCCGCGGCGCAGCCGGAGCCCGTGAACGAGTTCGTCCCGATCGACGAGCTCCCCGAGGAGGATCGCCTGCCCGCGGCGCCGTTCCTGATCACCGCCTATTCGATCGTCTGGATCCTCGCGTTCGGCTACTTCTGGCTTCTCTCCCGGCGGCAGGCCGACGTGGAGCGCGACCTGGCCGAGCTGGCCCGCCGCCGTCCCGTTCCGGACGACGACGACGATCCGCTGGAGGCGGCCTGATGTTCGACATGACCGCGGGCCACTTCGTGTTCATACCCGCGGTGCTGCTCTTCGGGATGGTGATCGGCTGGATCCTCGGTTCACGCGCCGCCGCCGATGCCTACGCGGCGGAGTTGCGCCGGCGCGAGGAGCGGGCGGCGCGCCGGACGGGCGGCGCCAAGGCGGCGACGGCTCCATCGGCGGCCGACGCGGCGTGATTCCCCCGGACCCTCATTCTCCTAGCCATTCCAGAATCCGTTCGACCAGCTCGCCGGCGGGTGCGCGGTCGGCGTCGAGCCGCAGGTGGGCGTGTCGATAGGCTGACCGCCGGGTCCGGTACAGCCCCTCCAGGGTTGCCCGATCGGCGGCCAGCGGACGCCGGCCGTCCGGCGGGATCCGGGCCACCACGGTCTCGAACGCAACGTCGAGCCACACGGAAGCCCCGTCGGCGTTGATGATCTGCCGGTTCACCGGGTCGGCGAACGTGCCGCCGCCGGTGGCGACCACCGTGTGGCGCAGCGGGAGCAGCTCGCGGAGCACCGCGCGCTCGGTGGTGCGAAAGTGGGTCTCCCCGCGCCGCTCGAAGATGTCGGCCACGGTGCTGTGCTCGCGCGCCTCGATCCGCGCGTCGACGTCTTCCACGCGCCAGTCGATGCGGGCGCCCAGCGCCTTCGCGACCGTGGACTTGCCCGCGGCCATGAAGCCCACCAGGAACAGCTTGTCGGTTCGCACGCGGCGCAGTGTAGCAAGGCGCGCCCTGCTGCGCCGCGTCCGCCGCGGCCGGGGCTCCCGGCGCGGGCAGATGCGGCCGCCGTCGGCTCAGGCGCGGAGCGAGTCCAGAACGGCGAAGAATCCCGGATAGGAGACGTCGACCACGCGGGCGCCCTCTATCACGCTCGGCCCGGCGCCGGCCAGGGCCGCCACGGCGAACGCCATCGCCAGACGGTGGTCGCCGGCCGCATCCGCCGCTCCTCCCGGCGGGGGGCCGTCGCGCTCCGCCCGGAATCCGTCCGGGCGCTCCTCGACCCGTATGCCGATGGCTCGCAGGCCCGCTGCCAGCGCCGTGATGCGGTCGCTCTCCTTGTGGCGCAGCTCGGCCGCGCCGCTCACCTCCACCGCCGGTCCGTGGGCGGCGAGGGCGCCGAGAACGGGCAGCTCGTCGATGAGCCCCGGCACCTCTGCCGGCCCGACCGCGACGTCCCGCAGCGACCCGGACCGGATCCGGAGATCGCCGCCGGGCTCGCCGCCCGCGGCGTTCGTGACGTGCATTTCGACCTCGGCCCCGGCGCGCCGCAGGACGTCGAGAAACGCGGTGCGCGTCGGGTTCAGACCGACCGCCTCGATGGTCAGATCGGAATCCGGTACCGCGGCCGCGGCCGCGGCCCAGAAGGCGGCCGAGGAGGGATCCCCCGGAACCGACAGGCGTAGCGGGTGCAGCGGAGCGCCGCCGACTATCGCCACGGCGCCGTCGTCCCGGTCGACCGGCACCCCGAAGGCCTCGAGCGCCCGCTCGGTGTGGTCGCGTGTCGGCGCCTGCTCACGGAGTCGCGTCGTGCCCTCGGCGTGCAGGCCGGCCAGCAGCACGGCGCTCTTGACCTGTGCGCTCGCGACCGGAGGAGCGTAGGTGATGCCCTGGAGCGGGCGTCCCCGGATGCGCAACGGCGGCCGCCCGTCGTTCGCCTCGACGCGTCCGCCCATCCGCTCCAGCGGATCGATGACGCGCCGCATCGGGCGGCGCCGCAGCGACGCGTCGCCGGTCAGTTGCGCGTCGAACGGCTGGCCGGCGAGGATGCCGGCGAGCAGGCGCATGGTCGTGCCCGAGTTGCCGGCGTCGAGCACGCGCGCCGGGGGGCTGAGACCGGCCGTTCCGCGGCCGGTGACGGTCACCGTGGCGGTCGCGTTCGCCGCTGCCGACTCGTCGATCTCGACCCCGAGAGCGCGCAGGCAATCGAGGGTCGACCGGCAGTCGGCGCCGGTCGAGTAGCCGGCGATCGTCGATGTCCCGCCGGCCAGCGCCGCCAGCAGCGCGTAGCGATGCGAGATGGACTTGTCGCCCGGAACCCGCACCCGCCCGCGCAGGCGCCGGGCCGGCGCCACGGTGACCCAGGTCGGTGCCGCGCCGCTCATGCGGCGACCACTATACCGCGGGCGGATGCTTGCCCGCCCGCGGCGGTGCCGGGTATGGTTCACAAGCCCTAACCCGCCATCGCATGCCGCCCGCCGGGAATCTCATCCGCCTCGACTTTCCGAGCCATCTCGACATGCTGGACGTGATCCAGGCGTTGACGGATCACGCGGGCCGGATCGGGGGCCTCGACGAGGAGGCGACTCACTGGGTCGGCGTGGCGGTCCGCGAGTCCGTGATCAACGCGATCAAGCACGGCAACTCCGAGGACCGCACCAAGCGCGTGACCGTCGAGATCCGTCTCGAGCCCCGGACGCAGCCGTCGCGCCTCGTCGTGCGCGTGCTCGATCAGGGACCGGGCTTCGACCCGGACTCGGTTGCCGATCCGCTGGCTCCCGAGAACCTCCTGCGGTCGAGCGGCCGCGGCATCTTCTTCATGCGCAGCTTCATGGACGACATCACGCTGCAGCAGATGCCGGAGGGCGGGATGGAGGTGCGCATGGTCAAGAAACTGGACGCACCGGAATGACGCCCGGCGGTCCGGACCGGCGCGGCGAGGCCCGGGAGGTCGATTCGCTGCTGGTCGCCACCGCGGCCGAGGCCGTCCTGCACGCCGGCGCCATGCAGCGCGCGCGTTTCGGGACCGACGTGCAGATCGACAAGAAGGGCGTCATCGACCTGGTGACGCAGGTCGATCTCGAGGTGGAGCGGTGGTTCCGGCGCATGATTCGGGAGCGGTTTCCGTCCCATGCCGTCCTGGCGGAAGAGCTGGACGACCGGGCCGGCTCGGCCCCGCGACCGGCGCACTGCTGGGTGTTCGATCCGATAGACGGAACCGTCAACTACGCGCACGGGCTGCCGATCTTCTGCGCGTCGCTCGCACTGGAGATCGAGGGCGTTCCGACAGTGGCGGCCGTCTACGACCCGATGCGCGAGGAGCTATTCACGGCCGAGCTGGGCGCCGGCGCCCGGCTCAACGGCGTTCCGCTGCGCGTATCGACGACCCGGACCCTGGTCGACGCGATGCTCTGCACCGGGTTTCCGTACGACGTGCACAGCACGGTCGACGAGGTGGTCGCGCTCTTCGGCGCCTTCGTGGCCGAGGCGCGCGCGGTGCGCCGGCTCGGCTCGGCGGCCCTCGATCTGTGCTACGTGGCCGCCGGCAGGTTCGACGGTTTCTGGGAGCAGCGCCTGCACCCGTGGGACATGGCGGCCGGCGCGCTGCTGGTGACCGAGGCCGGCGGCAGGGTCTCGACCATGGCCGGGACGCCGTTCGATTCCCGCGAAGGCTCGGTGGTGGCCACCAACGGCGTGCTGCACGACGCCATGCTGGCGATCATCCGCCGGACCGGCCCCCGAGGCGGAGCGCGCGCCGCGCGATGAGCAGTGCGGCGGCAGTGACCGGTACGAGGATCGCAAGCTCGCGACAGGCCGCCAGGAAGTTGTGCCGCCAGCACTCCGGCATCCAGTACTCGCGGCAGACCCGCATGAAGAGCTGCGCATCAGACAGGTAGAAGTCCGTGGTCCAGGGCCACCAGGCCATGATGCCGTAGGGCGAACTGGGGTCCGTCCCCAGCCAGTCGAGCAACAGGTGACTGGCGAACGCGGCGGCCGCGGTCAGCGCGACGGGGAGGCGGGCGGTCGGCGCGATTGCGCCGGCTACGGCTCCCACGAGGAACACTGCGCCGAGGCTGTGCGTGACGCCCCGGTGCATGCCGAGGAGCAGGTCGACGTCGGGCAGTACGCCGATGCCGGCGATGCCGGCGATGCCGCGCCGCGGCCCGATCCGCGCGATGGCCGCCTCGAACCCGCGTCGTGAGGCGAACCTTCCCGGGACCAGCGACGACGCGGCCGCGACCAGACTGCTGGCGGCGATCGCGCCGAGGCCATGAGCGATCGGCGTCGGCATCGGGTGATTCTAGTTGCGTTCCGATTGCGAGCGTTGTCTCCGGTGGACACACTGACATCGGTCCGCGACACCGGACGCCGAAGGCGCCGGCTCGGCCTGACCACGCAGGTGACTCTCCAGGTCGGATTCTGACGGGCCGTCTCGGGATCCGCGGGCGCGTCGGGAGGGGTGGTTGATATAATGACGTGCCCGTGGCCCGCATCGTTGCCTGGATCCAGGCCTTCGCGCTCGGCATCGGGGGGCCGGGACTGTTCGTCGTCGCCTTCCTCGATTCGTCCTTCCTGTCCCTGCCGGAAATCAACGATCTGCTCGTCGTCATGCTGGTGATCGAGCACAAGGCGCGGATGCCGTACTACGCGCTGATGGCGACGCTCGGCTCGGTCACCGGATGCCTGGTCCTGTACGGCCTCGGCCGGCGGGGAGGGGAGGCGCTGGTGCGGCGGCGGTTCGGCGGTCCACGCATGGCGCGGGCGCTCGCCGTCTCGAAGCGGTACGGCGTACTGGCGATTGCCGTGCCGGCGGTGCTGCCGCCGCCGGCGCCGTTCAAGATCTTCGTGCTGCTCGCGGGGGTGGCCGCGGTGCCGCTGTGGCAGTTCGCGACCACGATCGCCCTGGCGCGCGGATTCAGGTACTTCGCCGTCGGCGTGCTCTCCGTGCGCTACGGGGACGATGCCATCGCGTTCATCGAGGCCAACGGCCGCGCCGTTGCCCTCGTCCTGGTGGGGTTGATCGTTGTCGGCGGCCTGGCGTGGATTCTCTGGCGGCGGCGCAGGGGGACGGCAACCGGCGGTCCATGATCCGACCGTTTCCGCGGGGAGCCTGCCACGGCCTCACCTGCACGGACGGCAGCCCGACAATCGTCGCCTGCGGCTCCGCTTGCCGCCCAACCGGGCCTGACCAGAAGTCTACGCCCTTCTACGGCGCAGACTCCTACCGTTCGCGGTCGCGTCCGCGAGGGTCCGCGCGTAGCGTCGCGATCTGATCCGACACCAGGCCGATCAGAAACACGAGCACGCTGAGCATGATCAGCAGGGCTGCGGTGTCGGTGACGTCGGTGTCGGTGACGATCGTCCACAGCGCATAGCCGACACCGGTGGCGAGCAGCACGAGGCTGATCGGCACGAAGACACGCAGCGGGCTGTAGATGGTGACCACCCGCAGCAGAATCAGCCAGAACTTGAAGCCGTCCCGCGCGAACCGGATCTTCGACGTGCCCTGGCGCCGGCGGGCGGCGGTCGGTTCGAACGCGACGCTGTAGCCTGCCCTGATCGCGGCCAGCGTGATGGTGGCGGCCGAGGAGAAGCCGTTCGGCAGCATGTGCACGAACTCGCGCAGCAGGTCGGTCCGCGCGGTTCGGAATCCGGAGGTCAGGTCGGCGACCGGGTGCGCCGTCAGGCGCGAAGCAAGCCGGTTCAGCAGCGCGTTGCCGAGACGTCGACCCGGGGTGGCCTGGGTCGCCGCCGGCCGCGCGCCGACGACCAGGTCGTAGGTGTCGAGGCGGGCTACCAGGCGCCGGGCATCTTCGGGCCGATGCTGGCCGTCACCGTCCATGATCAGCACGTGAGTTCCCGCGGCGGCCCGGATACCCCGCTTGATCGCCGCGCCCAGCCCCTTGTTGTAGGGGTGACTGATGACGCGGGCGCCCGCCGCGCGGGCCCGCGCGGCGGTGGCGTCGGTCGAGCCGTCGTCGATGACCAGGATCTCGCGCCAGGGTCCGGCCCGGCGCATTCCCTCGACGACGGCGGCGATGCTTGCCGCCTCGTTGAATGCCGGTATCACCACGGAGGTGGAGGAGGGCTCGGACACTCCAGTGCTCTGCTTCGGACGATGAGACGGGCGATCTATAATTTCGACCGCTTCCGCGGGGAGTCTACCGCGGCCTCGACCTGCTGAGCATGAGCCCCGACCTGTCGGTCGTGATTCCCCTCTACAACGAGGAGCCGAACGTCGCCGAGCTGCACCGCGAGCTGACCGCGGCGCTCGGCGCCTGGGGCCGCTCCTACGAGCTGCTGTTCATCGATGACGGCAGCACGGACGGCACCTTCCCGGCATTGCGGGCGCTGCAGGGCGGCGACCCGCACGTGCGGGTGATTGCACTGCGGCGGAACTTCGGCCAGACGGCCGCGTTCGCGGCCGGGTTCGCGTACGCCAGGGGGCGGATGATCGCGACTTCCGACGGCGATCTGCAGAACGACCCGCGCGATCTGCCGATGATGGTCGACCGGCTCGACGAAGGGTACGACATCGTCTGCGGGTGGCGGCGGGAGCGCCGTGATCCCTGGCTCACCCGGCGCGTGCCCTCGGGCCTCGCGAACTGGCTGATCTCGCGTACGACAGGCGTGCGGCTTCACGACTACGGCTGTTCCCTCAAGGTGTTTCGCGGCGACGTCGTCCGGTCGCTCCGGCTGTACGGAGAGATGCACCGGTTCATCCCCGCGATCGCCAGCGAGCAGGGGGTGCGGATCGCGGAGGTCGAGGTCCGCCACCGCCCGCGGCGCTTCGGCGCGTCGAAGTACGGCCTGTCGCGCACGATGCGGGTGATTCTCGACCTGTTCACGGTGAAGTTCCTCCTGAGCTATTCCACGCAGCCGATCCAGATCTTCGGCCCGCCCGGGTTGCTGATGGGAGCGGCGGGGGTCATCATCACCGGCTACCTCGGCTACGTCCGGCTCTTCGGGGGGCAGGGGATCGGCGATCGGCCGTTGCTCTTGCTCGGCATCCTGCTGATCTTCGCCGGCATGCAGTTCCTGACGCTCGGGCTCCTCGGGGAGCTGCAGGCGCGGACCTACCACGAGTCGCAGGGCAAGCCGATCTACGCGGTACGGGAGATCCTCGAGACCCCGGTGGACGGCGCCGCGGCGGGGAAGGGTACGCGCGCGGTTTCCGCCGGACCTTGATCGACGGCGCCTCACCGGCCGCTCAGCAGCCGCGTCGCCGCGAAGATCAGGATCACGACCCGCGTCCGTTCCCCGAGCGCGGGCATGCTCCAGAAATCCGCGGCCGGGTTGCTGCCGTCATCCGCGTAGAGGGCCACCGGTTGCCGGAACTCGAAGGCGAGCTGGTCGGCGACGCCGGCTCCACTGGCATGGTAGGGTTCGCCGCCGTGGAACACGAGGGTGTGCGTGTCTCCGACGACGGCTATCGGAGAATCGCCGTTCGGCACCACCGGCGCGAGCAGCGGATCCTCGGGCTCTATGAGGCCGCGAGCCCGGACTTCCTCGCGCGGCGGCGGCTGTGGCAGACGTTGCGCCAGATCGCCGCGGATCGGGGTCGTGAACCAGGCGAGACCGTACGGCCGCTGCGGCGGCAACTCGACCACGGCCAGATCGCGGACCGCCGCCCCGATGATCTCCGCCGCGACGACGCAGCCGACGCCGGACCAGTGCGAGTCGTGGCGGCAATAGAGCGGACCCTCCGGATGAAACCGGTCCCGGATGAACGGAACGGTGAGATCGATGACCCGGACTCCGCGTTCCTCGAGTGCGCCGTAGACGCTCTCGAGGGTCGCATCGAGACGCGGCACGGGGATGGGGACGTCAAGTGCGGGTGCGAGCCGGTCGGGATAGATGACGCCCTTCGGCGGGACGGGGGCGACGACGAGTTCGACACCGTTGCGGCGCAGGCGTTCCGATTCCGCTGCAATCGCGCGGACGGTCGTCTCCGAGTCGTTCGCCTCCGCTCCGAGCGCGGACACCTCGCCGGCGGCGAAGTGCCATCCGTCGCTCCCGGTGACGACGGCTGCAGCGGTCGCCGACGCCTCGGCGGCCAGCGTGGCGCAGGTTGCCCGAAAGCGTTCCACCAGCTCCGGGTCGACCGGACGCGCGCACGCGGCGGCGGCGAGTCCCAGGATGCCCAGGATGAGGGCGCGGTTGATCCACATGTCGCTTGAGGCTAACATTTCACGTCCAGGACCACGCCGCAGGCATTCTTCCGGTTTCTTGAGAATTCGGTCCATTCGCACGTTCGCTGCAATCAGCGTTGCATGCTGGCTCGCTGCCTGTGCCGAGTCGTCGGTTCTGCCTCCGGTTGCGCCGACCGCGCTGCCGGAGGGCAAGGTCGGTCGGCTGGCGATTGCCTGTTCCCCCGACGTGACGGCGCAATCCGGTGACGGGCAACCGGTCGCCGTCGGATTCGATCCGCCGATGGCGACCGGCGGACAGGCGCCGCTGGCCATGGCCTGCACGCCCGAGCCCGGCGACGCCTTCGATATCGGCGTCACGCAGGTGACGTGCAGCGCGTCGGATGCGCTGCGGCAGACCGCGAGCTGCGCCTTCGACGTGACCGTTCTCGGACCCCCGAAGCTGAGGGCGACGCACTTCCTGGCGTTCGGGGACAGCCTGACGGCCGGCGTCGTCTCGTCCCCCGGGTCCGGCGGCAGGCTCGATCCGTCGAGCGGGTACGTCAGTCTACTGCAGCGCGACCTGCAGGCGCGGTACGTCACGCAATCCGTCGGCGTCCTCAACGCCGGCGCTCCCTGCACGCCCGAGCCCGGCGACGCCTTCGATATCGGCGTCACGCAGGTGACGTGCAGCGCGTCGGATGCGCTGCGGCAGACCGCGAGCTGCGCCTTCGACGTGACCGTTCTCGGACCCCCGAAGCTGAGGGCGACGCACTTCCTGGCGTTCGGGGACAGCCTGACGGCCGGCGTCGTCTCGTCCCCCGGGTCCGGCGGCAGGCTCGATCCGTCGAGCGGGTACGTCAGTCTACTGCAGCGCGACCTGCAGGCGCGGTACGTCACGCAATCCGTCGGCGTCCTCAACGCCGGCGCTCCCGGCGAACAGGCCCGACACGCGGTATCGCGATTCGGCGCGGTTCTCCGCGCGCACCGGCCCGAGGTCGTGCTCCTGATGGAGGGCACGAACGACCTCGACGTAGCCCGTGGTGGTGGGGCCGAGCTCGCGGCGCAGGCCCTCGATTCGATGGTGGACCGGGCGCAGGACGTGGGTCTCGACGTCCTGTTGATGACCATCCCGCCGCAACGACATCGCAGCGAGGCCAGGCGGGTCCCGGGACTCAACGACAGGATTCGAGCCATCGCGACGCGGCGCGGCGTCGTGCTCGTCGACGTTTTCGACGTGATCATGAACGGATCGTGCCCGGGCGTGCGCACGATCCCGTGCATCGGCGCGGACGGCCTGCACCCTACGGCGGCGGGTTATCGGCTCGTTGCGGACGAGCTCGCGCGCGTGATCGTGGATCGGTACGACGTCGAAATCCTGCCTGCGCAGGCCGGTCTCTCGGGCGGGGTCTTCCCGTCGCTGCCGGTTTCGCCGCCGGGGCGTCTGCTCGTTCCGGCGCGCGCCGGCGATGGTTACTGACATGGCAGGTCTGGCAGCGAGCATCGTTCGGGCCGCGGTCGTGGTGCTGGCGGTGGTCGGCGTCGCGCACGGACAGGTGCCGCAGGAGGACGCGCGGCAGCGCACGCCGCGCCGGCAGGCGCAACCGGTCGAGGAGCCCGGAGACCGGCCGCCCGTTCTCGATGGTCCGAGCATCGCCGACGAGCAGGGGGAGCAACCGGTCGAGGAGTCCGGAGACCGGCCGCCCGGGATCGGCAGGCGCATTGCGGATGGACTCGCGGAGATCTTCACGGGTGGGCGTCTTCGAGCGCATGTGAACGGAGCGTACCAGCATTCGCCGAGGCGGTCCGAGATCGAAAAGACCTTCCAGGCGTACGGGGAACGGGCGCGTCTTCTGACCCGCCAGGAATTCCGGGGCGGCGGCCACGTCGACGTCGGCGGTACGCTGCGCGTCTGGCGCCGGCTGGCGCTGGGAGCCAGCTACACGCAGGTGGCCGGCTCCGGCAACGCCGTCGTGACCGGAACCGTTCCGCATCCCCTGGACACGGGGCGCGACCGGACGGCACGGCAGCAGGCGCTGTCGCTACCGCAGCGACAGCGGGCGACCCACGTGCATCTCGCGTGGGGCCTGCCCCTGCGCGACGCGCTCGATGTCGAGCTCTCGGCCGGGCCGACGTACTTCAGTCTGCGGCAGGGGGTCGTCGTCAACCTGACGCCGATCGAGGTGGGCGGTCCACCCTTCAGCGAGGTCGGTCTGCGGGTCGACGCCGGGGAGCACACCCGCAACGGCATCGGCTACCACGCGGGCGTCGACGTCTCGTTGATGCTCACGCAGGCGACGCGATTCCCGCAGGTCGGCATCGGGTACTTTGCGCGCGTAACCGGCGGTCAGGTCTCCGTGCCGCTCGACGCCGAAACCTGGCGCCGCGTGTCCGTCGGCGGCTTTCAGACCGGTGTCGGGTTGCGCCTGCGCTTCTGAACCCGCTCGGTCGGAAGTCTCCGCGTGGGGGGTCAGCCTCACCAGTACGCCGAGGAACCGATTGTCGCGAGACCCCGGGACCGCGAGTCTGGGCGTGAATCCGGCACGTGGATGAACCGACAGGAGGTAGCCCCAGCGTCTCCGCGCATGGATGCCGTTCGGAGCAAGCGACACTTCAGTGGGGACGTCGGGTCGGAGGTCGATTGTCGCCTCGTCGCCACCGAAACCGATCGTCACCCGGTTCGGGACCCGCGACCGAAGCGTTGCCGTCACGGACGAGAGACGAGTCGGACTTCTGACGATGATGTCGGCGCGTGTCCGTCCGACGATCCAGAAATCGAGCGTGGCCGACGCATGGACGTTGTGGTCGAGCAACGACAACAGCAGCGCCGGGTCCGTGTTGTAGTTGACTCGGTGGCGCCGTGCGTCGAGCGCGACCGGCAGGTCGTCGACCATCGTCAGCTCGACCGGCAGGGCGCGCAGCAGGCCGCGTTCGGATATCAGGTACGGCTGCTTCGCTGCGACGAACGGATTGATGAGAACGTGCGCCGTGAAGAGCGTGCCGCCCGCCCAGGCCACGGCCGCCGGCGCGACCGAGCGGAGCGGCGGAGCCAGGCACAGCAACACCGGGTAGATGCTCAGGAAGTAGCGGTTGCCGGGCGGTCCGCCGCCGCCGGACCAGGTGTACGGCATGTACGCGCAGAGCCCGACCGCCGTGAGGACGAAGACGCACAACGTCGCCCATTGCCACGGGCGTCGCTCGTTGCCGGGCAGCAGGAACAGCGCGATGGTCACCAGGCCGGGGAAGAAGAAAGGCAGAAAGCCGAAGTGGCGGCCGACGAGGAAGTATCGAAGATTGGCGGCGAGCGTCGCGGAGAACTCGCGAACCGAGGTCGCCTCGACCACGACCTCGTTGGTCGTCATCGAGATGCCGAGGTTGTCGAAACCGGCGTCCGGGCTCTCGAAGGGGTATCGGTCGTAGTAGGTGCGGCGATCGCCGCCCTGGTAGTTCAACTCGCCGGTGATGCCGGCGTTGATCGCGAATCCGGCGGCGACGCAGATTGCGAACACGGTCGCGATCGCAGAGGCGTGGAGCAGGCGCCGGCGGCCGAGGCTGAGCACGAGCGGCGGGATGACGAGGAAGATATGGGTCGGCTTCGAGAAAGTCACGAGCCCCAGCACCACGGCGGCGGCGATGTCGGAACCCGGCCCCCGCAGCCACGCTGCCGGCCGGCCGTGTCCGGGTGGAGCGACTTCCTTGTAGAACCACAGGAAGTAGGCGAACGAGACGCCCGCGACGTTGAAGAAATCCGAGGACAGGAACAGCGCGTACAGCGGTGTGATCGACGCGCCGAGGAAGGCCAGCGAATAGGCGAGGGCAATCCCCCCGGGAGAGCGGGCGGCCAGAAAGACGTAGGCCGCCAGCAACATCCCGGAGAGCAGAACGACGTGGAAGAGCAGCATTCCGTTGAGACCGGCGACACGAACGAACGGGGCGGCGAGAACCGAGTAGATGAACGCCTTGCCGAAGTAGAGTCGGTTGCGCCGGTCTCGTTCCCCTGCGCCGCGCTTCAGGAAGATGCCCGAAGGGCCGCTCTGGTATATCCGGTAGAAGCGCCGGATGTCGGCCGCTTCGTATGCGAGATCGCCGTCGTGGGCCGCGCTCAGGGCCATGGCGACGTAGGTGGCCTCGTCGCCCTTGACCCCGAATCCGGTCCGGACGACGTCGATGGACAACGCCGCGCAGGACCCGAAAATCAACAGCAGGGCCGCCGCGACGTACCCGGGGTTCCAGTTGAATCTCGAGCCCGGGGGCGCGGGCGGCGGGCCGTCGCCGATCGCGGTATCCATGGTCACGGGCTCCCGGAGGCCGAATGGCCCGGCGCGGACAGGAATTCCAGGTCCGCCTCGGCGACGGCCCGGCCCCCGGTCCGCTGCCCGGCCGCGTGCAGCAATTCGTAGAGCCGTTCCATCTTGCGAACGAAGACGTCGATATCGTAGCCGGCGCCGGTCACCCGGGCCGCGGCGGCGAGTTCCGCACGGCGCCGCTCGTCGCGGAGCAGCGCGGTCACCGCGCCGGCGAGGGCGGGGGAATCACGCCTGGGGACGATTATCGCGTCGCGGCCGTCGTGCAGGATGTCGACGAGGCCGTCGGCATCCGTGGCGACGATCGGTCGGCCGGCCGCAAGCGCCTCGAAGGCGGTGAGCGGCGTGCCTTCCCAGAGCGATGGGAAGGCCACCACGTCGAACGCGGCGAGCGCGCCGGCCACATCGCGCGTGTAGCCGGCGAACCTGACCCGCCCGGCGACCCCGAGGCGGTCCGCCTGCCGTTCCAGGTCCCCCAGCAGCTCGCCTTCGCCCACGATGCAGAAGTGTACGTCCGGCACGTCGTCGAGCACGGTCCGGGCGGCCTCGACGAGGTAGTGGTTCCCCTTCGCGGGCATCAGTCGGGTGATGGTGCCGACCACGGGAACTTCGGCCGGCAGCCCCAGGGACGACCGCACGGCCGCCACGTCGCCGGACGTGCGCGGCCGGGAGAACTCCTCCAGCGGGGCGCCGAGATAGACGACCCGGGTGAGTGCGGGCGGCACCTTGCGCGCCCGGGTCACGAACTCCGCCGTCGAACGCGAGACCGCGATGGCGAGGTCGGTGTACGGCGCAAGCAGCCGGTCCGCGATCTTCTGGAACCAGGGCGTGTCGGTCAGGTTCGCGTGCTCGTGCAGCAGCGCCGGCCAGCCGCGGCGGGCCGCCGCCAGGCGGCCGAAGGTGGTGGCGCCGTATCCATGCAGGTGCAGGACGTGGGCCTCGCGCCGGTCCAGCTCGGCGAGGAGCGCCGGAAGGGTGAGGGGATCGAACTTCGACCGCGACAGGTACGTCACGTCTATGCCGTGGTCTTCCAGGCGCTCGCCGGACGTGTCCGGCGAGCGCAGGCTGATGAGGCTCACGTTGAAGCGCTCGGCGTCGAAGCGCGGGAGCATCCAGGCGAACAACCGCTTGACGCCGTGCATCCGCGTCCCCGGCCAGCCGAGGTGATCGCAGATCTGGACCACGTTGAGACGCGAGGCTACAGCCATCCCTGTTTCCTGTACCACTCGGCCGTCCGGCGGATCCCTTCAGCGAGATCGACGGACGGTGCGTATCCCAGCTCGTTTCGGGCGCGCGTCGTGTCGAAGGCGCGGCTCTTGGTGAAGAAGTCGACCCGGCGTCGATACAGCGGCGGCTCGATGCCCAGCGGCACGCACACCGCTTCGCAGAGCGCGCCGGCCAGCCGGACCGGCCGCGCCGGAAAGCGCCACCGGGGCGGGGGAACGCCCAGCTCGTCTGCAATGACCCGCACGAGCTCGCCGAGCGTCGTATAGCGGGGACCGGCCAGAAGATAGGTCCTCCCGGCAGCGGCCGGGGTCTCGCCGCACAGTTCGAATCCCTCGACGAGATCGTCGATGTAGGTGAGATGGTAGAAGACGCGTCCCGTGCCTATCATCGGGAATCTGCGTCCGGCGATGGCGCGGAACATCTTCAGGAATCGAGTGTCGCCGGGGCCGTAGATGCCGATCGGACGGACGACGACGACCTCCATGCCGCCGGTTTCACCGGCGGCGCGCGCCAGGCGTTCGCCCTCGAGCTTCGTTTCCTGGTAGATGTCTCCCGGCGCCAGCGGCGCGCGCTCGTCCGCGGGCGGTTGCTCGACGTGGCCGTGGACGCCACCCGTGCTGCAGTGCACGAATCTTCTCACGCCGGCCGCGCCGGCCGCGTCCAGCAGGGCGCGTGTTCCGTCGGCGTTCACCGCGCGGTACGCCCGGGCCGGCTGGCCGGCGGTCCGGTACGTCGCGGCGATGTGGTAGAGGGTGTCGATGCCGGCGCACGCGGAGGCGAGCGACAGCGGATCGGTCAGGTCGCCGAGCGCGACATCGACCCCGGCATCGGCGAGCCCGGCTGCTCGGGAGCGACTGGCCGGGCGGGCCAATCCGCGAACGCGGCGGCCGCGCCGCACGAGGAAGCGGGCGAGATGCCCTCCCGTGAACCCGGTGATGCCCGTGACCAGGACTCTCACGCTGCGTCGAACTCGGAAGGGGCGCCTGGAGCCTGGCGGGGCGATGCGCCTTCGAGCAGTTGCTCGTAGGCCGCGGCAGTCCGGGAAGCATAGGACTCGGGGCTGTACCGTGCGGCGGCGAGCGCCTGCGCCGCCGACGCCAGCCGATCGCGTTCCTCGGGATGATCGATGAGTCGCGCCAGGCCGGACGCCAGGACCCTCGCTTCCGGCGGTACGAGCAACGCGGTCCCGGAATCGAGCACCTGGGTGTGCGTGCGCAGGTCGGTCGCCACGATCGGTCGCCCCGATCTGAGGTAGGAGTAGATCTTCAGGGGCGTGTTCGTCCCGCTCGTTCGCGGGGACACCAGAATGTCGCTGGCAGCCAGGAAGCCGGGAATCTCCGGGGCCGGCCGCTGGCCGGCGAAGATCAGCGGACTCGCGGCCGCCCGGGCCCGCCGCCGTGCCTCCTCCACCTGATCCGGCGCGCCGCCCACGACGAGGACACGCGCGCCAGGGTGCGTGTCTGCGAGCACGGCGGCCGCATCGATCAGCAGATCGAGCCCCTGGTAGGACTCGAACGTGCCGGTATAGAGCACCACTGGCTGGTCGGGACGCAGACCGTAGCGCGCCCGCAGGTCGGCGGGGGGAGGCGCCCCGTCGCCATCGACGTCCCCGCCCATGACGTTCTCTATGAGGAACGCGCGTCCGGCCGCCCCGAGCGACACGGCCGTGTCGTGCAGCTCCTGGCAGATGGTGATGACGACCCGCGAGTTGGCGATCATCGTCGTCTCGACACGCTCGAACAGTCTCCGGACGACCGTGGACCGCGTGTATCCGAAGTTGCCGAGCTGCTGGGGCAGGCTGGAGTGCATGTCGTACAGGTGCGGCACCCGGAGCCGCCTCGCCAGCCACAGACCGGGCAGTCCGGCTTCCTCGTGGGAGTGAATCGCGTCGTACCGACGGGAGCGCGCCAGTCGCGCCGCCGTGAAGGTCAGCAGCACGTCGAGCAGGAGCTTGACCGCGGAGGGGCCGATTCGCACGCCGCGCACGAACGGCGGCCTGAGGCAGCGGAAGATCCTGAGATTCGGGATCCGCACGTCGCGGCCGAACGGGTAGGTCACCAGATCGATCCGATAGCCGATGCCGCAGAGCGCCTTGATCCGGTGGTACTCGCTGAACGGAGTTCCCCGCGGCTCGAAGAACGGCTCCGGGGCCAGCATCAGGATCCGGGCCGAGGCCTTCTTGTTTCCTTCGGGGAGCACGGCTGGACAGTGCCGAATCATAGCGGCCCGGCGCATACCGGTCAACGTGAGGACGACCGCCGCGGGTCGAGCGGTTTCGTGCGATCGAGTCAGGGCGGGAGCCGGCGAAGCCCCGTGGCCATGGCGCCTGATGGGGCACGACACGGCACCCGGCCGCGGCCGCCGCGTCGCGTCGGCGGGCCGAACGTCGAGCGGGTATGCGCCACGCCGAGCGGCGGAGCGGATTGGTTTCTCACCAGGTTCACGTTATGATTCGATGCTTCCTCCGCAATCAGGGTCCAGTCTGGTGAAGCGTCTCGCTCGAACGGTTCTTCTCGGCGCATGCATGGCCGGGATCCCGCTCGGCTCGTTCGGATGCGGAGAAGAGACGTCGCTGCCGGTCGCGCCGAGCCCGATTGCCCCCGCGCCTGAGTCGTCGGCTTCCATCCAGCGCAACGTGAGCCCCGACCTCCCGGGCGTGTCCGCGGACGATGAGACGATCGGTCTGAAGGTGACCAAGCCGGAGCCGACGGCGCCGCTGGACGTGGAAATCAACGTCGAGACGCCGTTGCTGGTAGCGGAGAACGCGCGGGGCAGGTACGTCGAGGCGGATCCCGGTTACGAGTTCGTGCTCCGGAAGTCGTCCGGCGGGGACGGGGCGATCCATGAGCGGGGCGCTGGAATGCCGCATGGGGCCGGCTCGACGGCCTATCAGGTTCGGACCGGGCTCGACCTGGCGTCGAGCTATACGTGGCGAGTCCGGGCCGTTCTCGACGGCGCTCACGGCCCCTGGTCGGATGAGGCGACGTTCCGGACCGTGGCTGCCCTGCTCGGCGCGCCCGAGCCGATCGCGCCGATAGGGGGGGCGACCACCGTGAGCACCCGGCCGGCCTTCAGGGTTCGCAACGGCACGGTCAAGGGAGACGCCGGGTCGGTGTTCATTCAGGTTCGGGTGGGTACGGACAGCAACCTGGATGCGCCCGTCGCCACGGCCGAGGCCCGGGCCGGCTCGGGAGCCGAGTCGAGCATCCGGCTGGACGCAAACCTGCAACCCGAGACGGACTACTACTGGCAGGCTCGCGCCGTGGCGTCCGGCGGCCCCGCCGGCGATATCGAGAGTGCCTGGTCCGATCCGGCGGAGAGGTTCAGGACTCTGCCCATCACGCTCGGTGCGCCGGAACCCAGAGACCCGATCGACGGCAGGAGGGTCTCCGGGCTCCGCCCGGTGTTCCACGTGCGCAACGGTACGGTCGAAGGCACGACGGGCGCGGTGCGCATCCGGATCCAGGTGGCGCTGGATGACAGCTTCATGAACAGTCCAATGACGGCCGAAGCGCCGGCGGACACGGATGGCACGACGCAGCTTCGACTCGGTAGCGATCTGACCGTCGGGGAGTCGTACTACTGGCGGGCGCGAGCCGTGACCACCAGCACTACGGAGATCGTGAGCGAGTGGAGCGAGACCGAGCGTTTCGCGACGCCGGACAGCTCCCGCCCGACCACCGCGCCCGGAAAGGGCGATTGCTGCCCGCCGCCGAATCGGTTCGACATCGTCCAGGCCGTGGTGGCGCGCACGGGCGATCTCTATCGCCGCGAGATTCAGGAATTCACGCAGCGGGTCGCAGAGTGTCTGGCGGTCACTGACGGCGACTGGGGACGGCGTCGCAACGACTCGGGCACCATCGGCAAGGACACGGTCGCCTATCGCACTTCGAGAGGCCGCGGTCGCGGACCGTTCAGCATCGACATCATGAGGGGCGCTGAGAGCAGCAATCCGCGGCCGCACTGGAACGTCCAGGAGCACGACGGAATCCGGGGCCGGGTCGGAGGGAGCTGGATCGCCGTCGATGGCAGCAACTGCATCCTGGGGCACGTGAACTGATGCCGGGAGGCTGCGCCCTGATGCCGGGAGGCTGCGCCGGAGGAGCCGCCCGGACGGCGCCGAGCCGGCGCCTGCGGATCCCGGCGAACGCTCCCGGGCAGCGGGGGACGAGGCCGCGATGAGCGGGGGGAGTGCGCATCCGCCGGCGACGTTCGGTCCGTGCTGCCGGCATTGGTGAGGTGGCGTGGTACCGCGCGTACTGGTCGGACCTTGCCGGGATGGTCACGTCGTTCTGGTTCCGCGCGGGGCTCAGCGTATCCGTACTCGCGATCCTGGTGACACGCATCGACAAGGACGAGGCGGCGCTGGCCCTGTCCTCCGTCGACCCCTGGTATTTTCTGGCCGCCGTGGCGGTCGACGTCGCGGCTCGCGCGATCATGATCGGCCGCTGGGCGATTCTGCTTCGTGCCAGCGGCGAATCCGTGTCGAGCTGGTCCGCCGCCCGGATCTTCATCATCTCGTCCTTCGTGGGCACGGCGTTGCCGGCGGGCGGAGCGGATGTCACGCGCGTCTACGCCCTGTCGCGCCACGGCGTCGGCGGGCGCGCCGCGACAGCCTCCGTCCTGGTCGACCGGCTGCTCGGCCTGGTCGCGCTGCTCGTGCTCGGTACCGCGAGTCTCGGGTTCGGGATGCCCGAAGCGAACCTGCCGCTCGCCCGGCGGGTCGCGTACCTCTGTCTGGCGGCGGCGGTCGTGCTGTCCGGGGCGCTCTGGGCGGACGTTCTCGCCCGGAGGCTCCTGCCGGAATCGTTGCGCCGGGCGCCGCCTGGCCGCTGGTTTCTGCTGACCGCGAACGAGATGGCGGGCTATCGGTCTCACCGCGGCGTCCTGGCCGGGGTATTCGGGCTCTCCCTCGTCGTCCAGTGGTTGCGCATCACCGAAGTGTTTCTGCTGGGCGCCGGCCTCGGTATCGACATCGGGTTCGGCTACTATCTGGCCTTCATGCCGATTGGATTGGTTGTCCTCATGCTGCCGGTTTCAATTGCGGGGGTGGGCTTGCCGCAGGGCGTCCTGATCTGGTTGCTGCGGCCCGCCGGTGTTCCCGATCCGCAGTCTCTTGCGTTGTCCACGCTGGTGGTGGTTCTCGGCGTGCTGGGTACGGCGCCGGGTTTCCTGTTGTACCTGCGTGCGCGGGGACGTCGGGCATGATCCGCCGTCGCCGCCCGCTCGAGACCCGGCCACCCGAAACGGCGTGGCGAAGGCTCCGTTGCATTCGAGCGGCGATGCATTCCGCCTCGACCGCGTCGAGCCTCGGTAGAGTCTGCGCCCCGCCGCTTTCGTGGGTCATGAGCCTGGTCCTCTTCCTGATCGCCGCCGCCGTCACGCACGCGCAGGATGCCGAGCTGAAGGCGACCGCCCCGGCACTGGTCTCGCCGCCCGACGGCACGTGGTTCGCTGACGTGCCGGACAGCGTGACCCTGACCGCGCGACCTGCGATGGGGGTATTCGTCCCGGTTGGTTTCGACTACCGCTTCGAGGTCTACGAGGGCGGAACGCTCGTGGCTTCGTTGCTGGCGCAGGCGGGAGGCGCGGAGGTGACTCGGCGGTTCGCGGGCCCGCTGGTCGAGAGAACCGTCTATGCGTGGCGGGTGCGAGCCGAGCGCGATGGCGCGGGCGGCCCCTGGTCGGAGACTTGGGTCTTCGAAACCGGTTTCCTGCCCGGCGCCGGCACACTCCGATTCAGCGACGTCACGATCTCGGCAGGTCTTGCCGGTCCGCCACCGTTTCGGCTGGGTGGACACGGGGCGGCCTTCGCCGACGCGACGGGGGACGACAGACCGGATCTCTACATCACGATGAACTTCGCCGACCCCGTGGCCGACCAGTTCTTCGTCAACCACGGAAACTCCCGGTTCGTCGAAGCGGGCGCCGCGCGGGGCATCGCCGACTTCGACGAGGGCTCCCACGGCGCCGCCTGGGGCGATCTCGACAACGACGGAGACTTCGATCTCGTCAACGGCACGACCGGCTCCGGTGCTCCGAACGACGTGTTCCGGAACGATGGCGGCGGGGCCTTCACCGACGTGACGCCGCCGTCGATCCGCAGCCGCCGGGAAGGGACGCGAGGGGTGGCGCTGTTCGACATGGATCGTGACGGCGATCTGGACATCTTCGCCGTTGCCGGCTGGCTCGGGTCGGGAGATCCGGCAGACGAGCGCAACGAGCTGTACCGCAACGACGGCAACCTGGACTTCTCGCCGGTCACGAGCGGGGCCGCCTATACCGCTCCGGCCGGCCAGGGAGTCACGGATGCCGACTTCGACGGAGATGGCGACGTCGATCTCATCGCAGGCAACCGGGAAGGCGACCTGGTCGTTCTTCGCAACGGCGGCCGCGGCGACTTCACGCTGGTGGATCCGGGCAGGATGGGGATCTCGCACCGCGCCTACAGCGGCGTCACGATGGCCGACATCGACGCGGATGGAGACCTGGACATGCTGCTGGTGGGTCTCGATGGGGCCGGTGAGACGGTTGGCCACCTGTACAGGAACCTTGGAGCCGGCCTGTTCGGTCATGCGTCCGATTTCCACGGCATCGACGGATACATGGGTGGATTCGCGGATCTGGACAACGACGGTGATCTCGATCTGGTTTTCGCCGGCGACGACCTCGTCTATCTCAACGATGGCGGCGGCCGCTTCGTCCCCGGGCCGCCGGTGCCGGTCGAGGGCATCTCCGACCCGCGGGCGATTGCGTTCGCGGACATGGACGACGACGGTGACGTCGACTTCGCCGTCGGCGCCAAACGAAGTCGCAATTGGCTGATCCGGAACGACTTCGACCACGGGAACTGGGTGAAGATTCGATTGCGCTCGCGGCACGGCGCGGCCGGGGCCTTCGGTGCGAAGGTCGCCGTCTACGACCGGAGCGCCGCCGGACAGTTGCCGCTCGCCACGCGCGAGAGCCGCAGCGCCAACGGGTATCTCGGCCAGGATGATCCCGTGCTGCACGTGGGACTCGGTTCCGCTACCTGCGTCGACGTATCGGTGACGTTCCTGGACGGCACCACGCGCGTCCTTTCCGGTGTGCGGTCCAACCAGACGGTCACGCTCGACGGAGCGGCCGGCGGGAGTGCGCCGATCTTCGTGGAGCAGCTCGACCGAGGCTGTCGTTGACGTCGCGGGAGTTGGCCGGGTCGCGGGATTGACGCCAGGTCGAGTGCATGGGCTTCGACACCAAGGCCACGCAGTTCCTGTTGGCGGCGCGTGCTCTCGGCGTGTCGTTCGAGCGTACCGCCACGATTGGCAGGCAGCGCCTCTGCGTTACGCCGTCGGGGCTCTGCCGCTCGCTCCGCCGTTTCGGCTTCCGGGTGGACCGCCGCGGCGCGGCGCGGTTGCTGTCCGAATCGGAGGGGTTCGCCGAAGCGTTCCTCTGTTTCCTGGGCGCGAGGAACGTGGTGTCCGTGGACGCTTCGGACTACGAGGGCGCGTCGCGGATACTGGACCTCAACGAACCGATCCCGGCAGACGCGGAGGGCGCCTTCACCAGCGTGGTCGACGCCGGCTCTCTGGAGCACGTATTCGACTTCCCGGCCGCGGTGCGGAACTGCATGCGCATGGTGGCCGTGGGCGGGCATTTTCTCGGTGTCACGGTCGCCAACAACATGGCCGGGCACGGCTTCTATCAGTTCAGCCCCGAGCTCTTCTATCGGGTCTTCGCGCGGCATAGCGGCTTCCGGGTGGAGCGAATGCTCCTCACCGAGACGTCATCGGCGCGCTGGTACGAGGTTCGTGATCCGGCCGCAATCGGGAGCCGCGTGCAGTTTCGCACTTTCCGTCCGGCCTACCTGTGCATCGTCGCGCGTCGTATCGGCACCGGACCTGTTTCCGCTACGCCGCCCCAGCAGAGCGACTATGTCTCCCGCTGGAAGGAGGGGACATCGTCGATCACGTCCGCGGACGGTCTGCATCCCGTCGAGCGCTATGCGCCGGAACCGGTGGCAAGGTCGCTCAGAAGCCTCTATCACCTGGCCCAGGCCATCGCACTGCCCTTCGACCGGCGTTCGTTCAGCCGAGTCGACATTTCGAATCTGAGACCGGGAAGAGAGCGTGACGCGCTGCGAGACGATGCGGGCATCTGACGGCGAGCACTTCTGGTATGCTGCCGGCAGAGCGTTTCGTTCCCCGATTTCCAGCCGATGGCCCGAGGCTTCTATCACTGGTTCTCTCGTCGCCGTCTGACGAGGTTCGGAGCCGCCCGGCGACGTCGCATCGAGCGTTCCCGTCTGGCGCTGCTTCATCGCCACGTCGCTCCGCCCGGCGACTTCCTCGAGGTCGGCCCCGGCGACGGCTCTCTGGCCGCGGCGGCCGTCACGGCCGGCTGGCGCTACCGCGGCGTCGAAGCCAGTCCGGAGCTGGCCGCCCGCCTGCGGGCGCGTCAGCTCTCCGTAACGGAGGCATGGGCGCCGCCCCTCCCGGCCGCCGACGACAGTTGCGACGTCGTGTACGCCGATCAGGTGCTCGAGCACATGTCCGGTATCGACGCCGCCAGGGAGTTCGTTGCCGAATCGATGCGCGCGTTGCGCCCCGGCGGGGTTTCCCTTCTCGTCGTTCCCGACTATCTGAAGGAGCGCGCATTCTTCTGGGATGTCGACTACACCCATAATTTCGTCACTACCGAGCGACGTGTGCGCCAACTGCTCCACGACGGCGGCTTCCACGTCGAGGCGATGGTGAGGAGCATCGGCGCGGCGACCGGACCGGCGCGCGACGGACTCGCCGCCGGCGCCCTGCTCATGAGCCTGCCGGGGATCGACGCGGTTTCCCGCTACACGCATACCGAAGAGCTGGTATTCCGCATCCGAAAGAACCTGTTCGAGACGCTGGCGTTCGTCGCACGCAAGCCGGGGCACTGACCGCGTCGGCGTCGGTGTGGGTGCGGGTCCCGCGGAAGTACGGGCCGTCTCTGCACTGCAGTCCCGGACCGGGTGCTCATTTTCGGCAGAAAGCCAGCAGGTGCCATCCGAGGGGCCGGACGAGAATCCGCGGGAGCATATTGAACGAACCGACGAAGATGCGGTTGTACAGCGCTCCTTTCCAGCCACCGTGAAGGCGAGAGGGTACGGGAAAGCGCTCGGGGACAATCCGTACCGCTGCGAAGTTCCTCAGGAGACGACGGTACTCGTGCATGGAGGAAGTGCGCATCACCGGCGCGTCCTCGTGCTCGAGGCCGGCGCGCGTGAGCACCGACAGCGCCTTGAGCCAGGAATACCGATTGTAGACCATGAAGATGGCCTCTCCTCCGTCGGGCTTGAGTACTCGATGCGCTTCGGCGACGAGCCGCTCCGGGTTCGCGGCATACTGGATGACGCCGTGCGCGTACACCAGGTCGAAGTGGCCGTCTCCGAAGGGTAGCGCCTCGCCGTCGGCCACGCAGAGGCCCTCGGCCGCGACGCCGTGAAGGCGGACGTTGCGGTCTGCGAGACCCACCGAGCGTTCGGCGAGGTCGATTCCGACGATGCGTGCGCCGCCGCGGGCGAAGCGTACGAGATCGGTGCCGATGCCGCAGCCGACTTCGAGGACCCGCCGGTGGCGGTAGCCGTTGAAGTCCACACGGAGCGGAAGGTACCGGAGCTTGTCGAACCGATACTCGTCGAGCGCGTCGAAGAAGGGCAGCGAGCCGACCGGCTCGGAGGTCATTTCGACGTCGTGGATTCGCTCGTTCCAATAGGCGCGAACGCGTGCCGTAAGCGTGCTCATGGGGTGGCGGGTGGGGTCGCGACCGCAACGGTATCATAAGGTGAATGCAACGCGACCCGGCGGCTCTGGCCGGCCGCACGTTCGATGTCGTCGTCATCGGCGGCGGCATCTACGGCGCGATCGCGGCCTGGGATGCCACCCTGCGGGGCATGTCGGTGGCCGTCATCGACCGCGGCGACTTCGGTGGCGGCACCTCGTTCAACAACGCGAAGACGGTGCACGGCGGCGTGCGGGCGCTGCAGTCGGGCGACGTGGCGGCGTTGCGGCGATTCGCACGGGAGCGCCGTGCGCTGTCCCGCGTTCTGCCGCACCTGATAAGGCCGCTCCCGTTCGTCATTCCGACCTTCCGTGGCCTCCCGCGGAACCGGGGGCTGCTACGGCTCTATTTCGCGCTCGCCGATCGGCTGGTGCGGAGCTGCGCGGAGGGGAACGGAGCGGCCGGACACCTGCCGCGCAGCCGCGTGCTGTCGCGTGACGAGTGCCTGCGGCTGAACCCCCTCATCGACCCGACCGGCGTTACCGGCGGCATCGAGTGGTTCGACTGCCAGATGTACAACAGCGATCGAGTCCACTTTTCGTTCATCGCGTCGGCGGCGGAAGCGGGCGCGGTCGCGGTGAATTACATGGAAGCCACCGCCGCGCTCGGGCGGGGCGCGGACCTCGCGGGGCTTCGAGTCCGCGATCGACTGAGCGGCGAAGCGCTCGACGTGCGTGCTCGCGTCGTGCTCAATGCGGCGGGGCCGTGGGCGCCCGAGCTCGGCCGTCGCCTGGCGGCGGGTGGCGGCGCGCGTCTGCACGGCAGGCTTTCGAAGGCGATGAACTTCGTCATCGCTTCGTCGTTGCCCGGCACCCATGCCGTCGCGGGTTCGGCGGGCGGCCGGATGCTCTTCGTGGCGCCGTGGCGCGAGCACGCCATCGTCGGGACGAGTCATGACCGGCATGACGGCGGCGCGGACGCGCTGGCGCTGGACCGGCGGCAGATCGATGCGTTTCTGGCGGCCGTGGCCGGCGCGTTTCCGGGTCTGCCTCTCGATCCCGGCGACGTGCGGCTGGTTCACCGCGGCCTGCTGCCGGCGTCGCCGCGCGGCGACGGCGTGCGGCTCGAGACCCGGAGTGCGGTCGTGGACCATCGCGTCGACGGCATCCACGGACTGATCAGCGTGCTGGGCGTGCGCTACACGACGGCCCGGGATACGGCGGAGCGCGCCGTCGACCTGGCGGCAGACCAGCTCGCCCGCCCCTTCGGACCCTGCCGGACCGCTGTCGCACCGCTTGCCGGGGGGGACATGGCCGACTTCGACGACTTCCTGCGCGACGCGACGACGGCGGAGAGCGATGCGGTCTCCGCGCGGACTCGCGAGCGGCTGGCGCGCACGTACGGCACGCGCTACCGGCGTGTCGTGGAGAGACTCGACTCCTCGTCGGACGACCGGGGCCCGCTCGGCGCGGCGTGCCCCGTGACCGTCGGCGAAGTGCGGCATGCGGTTCGGGAAGAAATGGCCGTCAAGCTCGGGGATGCGCTGCTCAGGCGCACCGAGGCCGGATCGGCGGGTCACCCCGGCGACGACGCGGTGTCGAAGGCCGCCGCCGTCATGGCGGGCGAGCTGGCGTGGACTCGACAGCGGATGGAGCGGGAAATCACGGAGCTTCGCCGGACGTATCAGCTTCCGCGGTGAGGCGGGTCGAGGCAGGCCTGGGCCCAGCGTTCCAGCACCATGAGGCTGAACAGCACGTGGGCGTGGTTCTCGCGGCCGCCCAGATGGGCATCGATCAGCGTCGTGACCGCGCGAGCATCGAACCAGCCGCGGCGCGACACGCGCGCCGGGGCCAGAAGATCATGCATGAGCGGCGCCAGGTCCCGCTTGAGCCAGTTCTTCATCGGAATGCTGAAGCCCTCCTTCGAGCGGCGGAGGATCGACCGGGGCAGTGCGCCCGCCATGGCGCGCTTCAGCACGTACTTCCGTTCACCGCCGCGGATCTTGAGGTGTCCCGGCATCGAGAATGCGAGCTCCATGACGTCCACGTCGAGGAAGGGCGCCCGGGTCTCGAGGGACGTGGCCATGCTCATCCGGTCGACCTTCACGAGAATGTCGTCGGCGAGATAGATGCCGAGGTCGGTGTAGAGCTGCCGGTTCAGCAGGTCGTCGGTGCCGGCCGAGCGCAGGGCTTCGCGCACCGGCCGGTACGCATCCGCTCCGGCCAGGGCCGCACGCAGGGCGGGCGTGTAGAGGCGCTGTTTGGCGGCCGGGCCCAGGTAGGTCATCCAGCGGTAGTGCTCGATCTCGGGAGGCGCCTCGGTCAGGCCCGTAGCGAACCGCTTGAGCTTGTTGACGAGCCCCTTCTTCTTCTCGCTCGGCGGAAAGAGCGACGTCACTCCCGCGAGCGCGGCTGCCGCCGTCCGGGGTACGACGGCGGAGATTCTGCGGGCGAGTCGATCCGCCTCGTAGGTGTCGTAACCCCCGAACAACTCGTCTCCGCCGTCGCCGGAAAGCGCCACCGTGACGTGGGCGCGCGCGATCTCGGAGACCAGAAACGTCGGGAACAGCGAGACGTCGGCGAATGGTTCGTCGACGTGCACGATCAGTCGATCGAACAGCTCGGCGACGTCCGGCTCGACCGTTCCCTCGCGATGTCGGGTGCGGAAGCGCTCGGCCACGCGCCGGGCGTGGGGCAGCTCGTTGTAGCTTCCGTCCGCGAAACCCATGCTGAAGGTGTTGACGGCCGGACCGCTCCGTCCGCTCGCCTCGGCCATCATCGCCACGATCGTGCTCGAGTCGAGTCCGCCCGACAGGAAGGCCCCCAGCGGCACGTCCGACATCGACTGGCGCGAGACCGCGCGGCGCAGCGTGTGGCGGAGCGCCGACGCGGCTTCCTCGTCACTCCAGCGCCTGGGCGTCACGGCGGACGCATCCCAGTAGCGGGCTACCGAGAGCCGGCCGTCTCGATAGACCAGGTAATGGGCCGCGGGGAGCCGCCGGATGGCCGAGAAGATCGTGCGGGGCGTGATGACGTACTCGTAGGTCAGGAACTGATCCAGGGCCTCGAGATCCACCTCGCGCGATACGTCCGGGCAGACGAGCAGCGCCTTGATCTCCGACGCGAGCAGCAGGCCGTTCGCGGTCGGGGCGTAGTAGAGCGGCTTCTCTCCCGCCCGATCGCGCGCCGCCACCAGCGTTCGGGAGCGGGCGTCCCAGAGAGCGAGGGCGAACATGCCGTGGAGATGCCGGACGAATCCTTCGCCCCACGCTTCGTAGGCGTGCAGCGCGACCTCGACGTCGCTGCCCGTCGCGAACGCGTGGCCGCGCGCAGCCAACTGCGCGCGAAGCGCCGAGTGGTTGTAGATCTCGCCGTTGCCGACGAGATGCACCGTTCCGTCCTCGCTGGCGAAAGGCTGGCGCCCTCCCTGCACGTCGATGATGGAGAGCCGCCGCATGCCGATTCCGGCGCCGGGCAGCGCAACCTGACCCGCGTCGTCCGGCCCGCGATGCCTGAGGGCCTCGACCATGGCCGCCAGGCGCTGCGACGCAACGGGCCGGTCCGCATCCCGCTCGACGATACCGGCGATTCCGCACATCCGTATTGGAGACCGGGGAGAGGAGGCGCGCCGCGGACAGGCTACAATGAACGGGACACCGCGACCAAGCCGGGGGGCGTGCCGGCGGTGCCGCGATGCCGGATCACGATGCTCAAATCCACTGTTGTCGGGTTTCTGCTTCTCGCGTCGATCGGCTGCGCGGATCGAGGAGGGGAGCCTCGGGAAGCGGCTCCGGCAGCCGGGCCCGGCGATGCCCGGGCGGTGATCGCTCCCGTCGACGGCGCGCCCTCGCCGAGCCCGGAGCGGCCATCCGAGCCTGCCGCGCCCCGCCTGCGAGTCGTATGGACCCGTGATCTGGGCGACGGCACCGACTTCATCAGCCTGGGCGACCAGCTCGTGCTCGTGGGGTACGACTCCCGCGACGGGCAGGGCGAGCGCGTGATTCTCGGAGAACGCGCGAGCTATGCGAAGCCGCTCGTCACGCCGGACGGGCAGTCGATAGTCTTCACGATTCGGCACCAGCAGGCCGTCTATGCGGTCGACTGGGACGGTTCAGGCTTGCGCCGGCTCGCGGACGGGTTCGGACTCGACGTCTGGGCAGACCCGGCAGACGGGACGCAGTGGGTCTACGTCGGCGTCGACGAGGCTCCCACCGACCCGCCCCGGTACCCGGCCGTTCGGCGCTATCGTCTGGACGATCCGACCGTTTCGGAGTTGGTCTGGGATACCCGGCCGGTGACAGCCGACAGCTTTCAACTGTCCGCCGACGGGCGGACCGCCAGCGCGTTGCTGCCCTGGCCCACCGCCGGCGTCGTCGACCTGCACGAGGGGACCTGGCGGAAGCTCGGCGAGGGTTGCTGGACCGCGTTCTCGCCGGGCGAGGATCCGCTGTTCTGGTACTTCGACGGTTCGCATCGCAACGTGACGATGGTGGATCTCGACACCGGCGAGCGCTGGCAGGTGCCGCTCGCCGACGATCCCGTCTTCGGCGGTTACGAGGTGTACCACCCGCGGTGGACGAACCATCCCCGCGCCCTGGTCTTGACCGGTCCGTATACCGTGGGAGAGCGAGCCAACAAGATCCGCGGGGGCGGGGAGCAGGTGGAAGTCCACGTCGGATTCCTGGACGAGACCTTCACGGCGGTCTCGTCCTGGTATCGCGTGACCCGCAACGACGAGGCCGACTTCTTCCCGGACGCGTGGATCGAGCCGGGCACGCTTCCGGAGCGGCGCGTCAGGGTTGGCGGTTCGGTGCCGAGCCGGGAGGCCGACCCGGACGCTTCGGGCGTCGTCGTGGAAGTGCGCGCGAGACAGGACGTCGTGCTTCCGAGCCCGGAGTCGATTGCGCCGTATCGCGAGGGGTTGCTGGCGCTAGAGTACGATGTGGTCGACGTGGTCGAGGGCCGACTGGACGTCCCGGTCATCGCGGTTGCGCACTGGATCATCCGCGACGCCCGGACCGTCGTCGGCGCAGAGCGTCCAGCCGGGCGCACCTACCGGCTGGAGCTCGCTCCCTACGACGCGCGTCCCGAGCTGGAGGGCAAGCGGCTGATCATGGAGACCGGGGATCTCACGCTGCCCCTGTTCTACGACGTCGAGTCGGCCGGCCTCATGCCGTGACCCGCATCGGCCCCCTGCTCGTTCGTCCGGCGGTTGCGCTCTGCGCCGGCGTGGCGGTTGCGGCCGGCGCATGCGTGCGCCAGGACGATACGGTTTCCCGGTTCCGCGACACGGCCCGGACCCTGGCGGCCGAGGCTGCAGCCGACGGCGTCGCCGTGGTCGCGGGACGAGACGGCTGGCTCTTCTTCGCGCCGGAGCTGCGCCACGTGTCGGCCGGCGCCTTCTGGGGTCCGCGGGCGGCGGAGGTCAGCCGGGCGCGGCGGCCGGATGCCGCCGATCCGTTCCCCGCGATCGTCGACTTCAAGGCGCAACTCGAAGCCGTGGGCGTCGAACTGCTGGTCGTGCCGGTGCCGCCGAAGAGCGTCGTCTATGCCGACATGGTCTCGTCGAACCTGCCTGCGCCTTCGCCGGGCCGGCGCCTCGATCCGGATCACCTTGCGTTCTACGCGCTGCTGCGTGACGCGGGGGTGGACGCGCTCGACCTCGCCGGCCCCTTCCTGACGGGCCGCGAGCACCGGGAGGGACCGGTGTACAGCCGGCACGACACGCACTGGTCGGGTGTCGGGAGCGTGCTGGCCGGGCGGGAGATCGCGGCCGCGGTACGCGCGCGCCCCTGGTACGCGCAGCTTCCGCGAGGCGAATACGCGGCGCGGTGGCGCGATGCCGCGATTACCGGGGATCTGACGCAGGATCTCGACGAGAGCCCCCCGGCCGAGCGGTTGCGCCTGCGAGAGATCGGGCGCTCGGACGTCCCGCTGGAACCGTTGCAGCCGGATCCGGGCAGTCCGATCGTGCTCCTCGGCGACAGCCACAACCTCGTGTTTCACGCCGGCGGCGACATGCACGCGGTCGGGGCCGGGCTGCCCGATCAACTGGCCTTCGAGCTGGGCGTGCCGGTGGATCTCGTCGCCGTTCGCGGGTCCGCCTCGACCGCGGCGCGCGTCAACCTGTTTCGCCGGGCGCAGCGGGACCCCGACTACTGGAGCGGCAAGCGGCTGGTGATCTGGTGCTTCGCGGCGCGCGAGTTCACCGAGGGGGACGGCTGGCCGATCGTGCCGATTCGCCCCTGACGATTCCGTCACTCGTCGCGATTGCGCCGCCGGTCGCGGATCACCTGTGCGGGAACGCCCGCCGCGATGGCGAACGGCGGAATCCTGTCGCGCACGACGGCGCCGGCCCCGACGATCGCGTCCCGGCCGACGGTCACGCCATCCGCGATGACCACGTGCGCTCCGAGCCAGACGTTGTCGTCGACCTCTATGCCGCGCGCCACCCGGTCCTGGTAGAGCACCGGCACGTCGGTCCGATCGTGGGTGTGGTCCCCCCCGACCAGGTAGGTGTAAGCGGCCACCAGCGTGTGCTTTCCGAGTCGGACTCGACTGCCGGAGAAGATCTCGCAGTTGAACCCGATGTTGGCGTGGTCGTCGACGACGATGTCGCCGTTCTTGCAACTGAGTATGGTGCCGCGGCCGATGAAGACGCCGCTGCCGATGTCGATGCCCCGGTTGCCGGTTCCCTTCGCGTCCAGGCAGCAGGCGTCGTCGATCACGACGTCGTCGCCGATCCGGATCTTGTGGGGGTGCCGCAGCACCACGTTGGCGCCGAACGTGACGTTGCGGCCGGTGCGGCCGAGCAGCCGCGGATACAGCTTCGAGCGCAGCAGCAGGCCGAGCGCGCCGGGCAGGGCGCTGCACAGGGTCACGATGAGCTCGTACCGGATCAGCGCCCACAGTCCCGGGCGTCCGACGACGAGCTGCGCATAGCGCGCGGCCCGGGATCGGCCGGGGGCGAAGAGCTCCTCCTGGATGACGGTAATCTCCCGGCGATTGCGGGAGACGTCAGCGGGCGAGTCGGAAGGCGACGTCGAATCGGACAACGGAATCTCCTGTGTCACGCGCAGCATATCAGTCCGTGGCGGAACCCCGCGTGGCACCGAGAGCGGCGAGGCGCCTGCCTGCCAAGGCGCGACGAGGGAGCGTATTGGGCATACTCGACCGAGAAGCAACGCCGTCCACGCGGGATGCATCGCCGCTCGCATGCAGCGGGGCTCTCGCCACGGGCTGATGTCCGTTCTGCCACCGCGGGTCCGCGCAGACCCACTGTGTAGACTGAGCGCGTCGAATGGTCTTCAGCTCGCACGTCTTCCTCTTCTGCTTCCTGCCAATCACGCTCACCGTCTACTACGCGCTGCCGCGCCGCGCCCGGCACCTGGCGCTGACCCTGCTCAGCTATCTGTTCTACGGCTGGGCCAATCCGCTCTTCGTCGTGCTGCTGCTCACGTCCACCACGATTGACTACCTGTGCGGCCTGGCGCTTGCCGGCCGCGGGCCGAGCTGGATGGCGCGGCTGGCCGGACGGCGGGAGGTTGCGGCGCGCTGGGCGCGCCCCATCGGCCTGGTGGCCCCGCGCGACCCGGCCGGCGCCGGTCGGCGTCGCCTGGCCGTCGCCCTGTCGGTGTCGACCAACCTGGCGCTGCTCGGGTTCTTCAAGTACTTCAACTTCGGCGTGGACACGGTCAACGGCGTCGCCGCCTGGCTCGGCGTGCCGTGGCTGCATCTCGACGTGGCGCTGCGCGTCACGCTCCCGCTGGGCATCAGCTTCTACACCTTCCAGTCGATGAGCTACACGATAGACGTCTCCCGCGGCCACGCGAAGGCGCTCCGCAGCTTCGTCGACTTCGCCTGCTACGTGTCGATGTTTCCCCAGCTCGTCGCCGGGCCGATCATCCGCTTCGCCGAGGTCGCCGAACAACTCGCGTCCAGGACCCACAGCGTAACGAAGTGCGCGCGCGGCATCGCCTTCATCAGCCTGGGGCTCGCCAAGAAGGTGCTCCTCGCCAATCCCTGCGGGAGGATCGCCGATCTGGCGTTCGACGCCGGGGCGATCGGGACCCTCGACGCCTGGTTCGGCGTCACGGCCTACGCATTCCAGATCTACTTCGACTTCAGCGGGTACTCGGACATGGCCATCGGGCTGGGGCTGATGCTCGGCTTCGTGTTTCCCAAGAACTTCGACTCCCCGTACCACGCCCAATCGATCACCGAGTTCTGGCGGCGCTGGCACATCTCGCTGTCGTCGTGGCTGCGGGACTATCTCTACGTCCCGCTCGGGGGGAGCCGCGCGGGACCCGGCCGGACGTACGTGAATCTCGCGCTCGTGATGCTGCTGGGAGGCCTGTGGCACGGGAGCTCGTGGACGTTCGTCGTGTGGGGCGGCTTCCACGGGGTCCTGCTGGCGGTCGAACGGTCGCTCGGCGGGGCCGGCCCGTATCGGTTTCTGCCCGCTCCATTCCGCACGACACTTACCTTCTGCCTGGTGCTCGTGAGCTGGGTCTTCTTCCGCGCGGCCGACCTCGGCGCGGCGACGACCTACCTGCGCAGCATGCTGGGCCTCGAAGCGCCCGCCGACGCGGCGCGTCTGTTGGGGCAGGTCATGTGGGAGCCGTACTCCCTGGCGAGCTTCGCCTGCGCCGCCGCGATTACCTGGGCGGGGCCGCAGACCTGGGACTGGACGCGCCGACTCACCGCGGCGAAGGCGATCCTCGTGATGACGCTGCTGGGGCTCGCGTGCGCCATCCTCTCGACCCAGGCGTACAATCCCTTCATCTACTTCATCTTCTGATGTCCAGCGATCCCGGTGTCCGCCTGCCGCGTCCGGAGCGCGCCCGCATCGCACAGGCCAGGGACGAGGTGGGCGAAACCGCCGTCGCCCCGCCGGTGGCGCGCCTGCTCGTGGCGCTGTTCGCGTGTCTGATTGCGGCGCCCTCCCTCGTCCAGATGGGTCTGGATCCGGCCTTCTACCAGCGGCTGGGTACGAGATCGGGCGGGGTGGAAGCGGCGACCCCGGGTTCGCTCTTCGATCGGCTGCGTGCCGTCAACCGGGGCCTGCTGGCCCGGGCAGGCCGCATCGAGGATCAACTGGCGGAGGACTCGGTGCTCGGCCGTCGCCTTCGTCCCGTCGTGCAGGAGACGCTGACCGGATGGCTGCGCGCCGGCACCGCGCAGGTGGAGGTGGGCGTCGGCGGATGGTTGTTCTATCGCCCGGACATCGACCACGTCACGGGGCCGGGCTTCCTGGATTCGGCGGTGCTTGCACGCCGTGCGGCCGAGGGCGACACGCTTGCGGCCGGGCGGCAGCCCGATCCGCGTCCGGCCCTGTTGCGGCTTCACGAGCAGCTCGACCGGCGCGGCGTGCGACTGATCGTCGTGCCGACGCCGGTCAAGCCGTCCGCGGACCCGCGGCGGGCAGGCTCCGGCCGCTTCGAATCGGCGCTGGTCATGAACCGGTCCTATGGCCGGTACGTCGACGGGCTCGAGCGGGCGGGCGTCACGGTGTTCGACGTCAGGCGGACGCTGTCGGCCATGCGGCGCGAGGGAGCCGGACCGCTCTATCTGGCGACGGACACGCACTGGCGTCCCGAAACCATGCGGCGGACAGCGGTCGAGCTGGCGGCCTTCATCGAGCGGGAAGCAGTGCTCTCGGAGCCCGCCGGCGGCTATCGCTCGCGGCGCGTCGCGGCAACGAACCAGGGCGATACGACCAGATTGCTCGATCTCGGGCCGGACCAGCTCCTCTATCCGCCGGAGACCGTCACCGTCACCAGGATCGAGACGCTGCAAGGCGAGCCGTGGGCGCCGGAGCGTTCCGCGGAGGTCCTTCTTCTGGGCGACAGCTTCACCAACGTCTATTCGCTGTCGTCGCTCGGTTGGGGGGTGTCGGCGGGATTCGCGGAGCACCTCAGTTACGCACTCGGACGCCCGGTGGACCGTATCAGCCAGAATGACAACGGCGCGCTGGCGCCTCGCCGCCTCCTGGCGGCCGAGGCGGCGCGCGACGCTCGACGCCTCGATGGCACACGGGTAGTGGTCTACCAGTTCGCCGCACGCGAGCTGTCCCAGGGCGACTGGCGGCCGATCGCGCTCGTCACGGACCCGGCCGCGGCGGCGCGCGGCGTTCTCTGGTCTCCCGCCGTCGATTCCACGGCTACGGTGGAAGCCACCCTCGCCGCCGCGGGGCCGATCCCGCGACCGGGAACCGTGCCCTATCGCGACCACATCGTCGCGTTGCACATCACCGGGATCGAGACACTTGGCGGGCCGGGCATCGGCGCTGGTCGGGAAGCGGTCGTCTACGTGCGCAGCATGATCGACAACGAGCTGACCGCGGCGGCCGATTATCGGCCCGGGGACCGCGTACGTCTCGAACTGGAGTCGTGGGCGGCCGTCGCGCCGGAACTCGATGGCATCAGCCGCGGCGAGCTGAGCGATCCGGGTCTGCTGCAGGCTGTCCCCTGGTGGGGGACGCCGGTCGACGTCGAGCCGTAGAGGCCGGAACGGTTCGGCCGCGGAAGGCCGTCACGATGTGAAGCCTCGTGCCCGCCGGGGGCGGCGAAGCAGAGCCTCCGCGGCCGGAGTCGAAGCCCATCCCGCCTGCTTCGCTCTGCGGCGAAGCGCCTCGAAGTCTACGAAGACGACATAGAGGACCATCCACGTGAAGAACGGCGCCGCCATGGTGAGGTAGATGCCCATATGGAGTACGACCCCGGCCGCGAGCATGTACCTGCGGATCCCCCTGACGAACACGGCCACGAAGAAGAACGTCTCGACCACCACCGTCATCGCCGCCCCGGCGACGCAGAGCCAGAAGTTCTGTATCAGCCACAGACCGGCCGGCATGCCGAAGCGCACGTAGTCGGTAAGCACGATCGTCTGCAGCGTTTCGCCGTTCATCCAGTACAACCCGCCGTCGAGCAGCTTGCTGCTGCCTGCCGAGAAGTAGGCGATGCCGAGCAGGCACTGGATGAGGCGCAGCGCCCAGGTCGCGGTATCGGATCGCGCTTCCGGTCCCCAGGCGCGGGCGCGCCGCGATCTCCTTCGAAGCCAGGAATCCATCGAATAGCAGCGCCCGGACGGTGACAGCCCCAGCAGAACGAAAGCGATGCAATACAGCGACTCCGTGTGATGCAGTTCCCCGTACGACCAGAGATGACCGATGAGGATGAGGAAGCCCGTCCCCATCACGAGCAGCGAGGTGCGGGTGAACAACCCGATTGTCGCCAGGACGCCGGCCACGTTCGCCGTCAGCCAGACACCGCGCAGGAACTCCTCCGTATGGAACAGGTCGACCGGTACCACGGCCAGGACGGCGAGGATGATTGCCTGGTCGATCCGCCCCGGGTCGTAGGTCAGCGGTACCATGTAATCGTCCGGGGGTACGGACAGGAACAGCAGCCACGTCGGCACCAGCACGAGGCGGCAGATGGCGAGCGGCACCGCGGTCGTTGCCGGGAACCAGAAGCGAATCCAGGCGTCCCGCCACCCGGCCGGAGGCGAGGTCGGCGTCGTGGGCGTGTCGCTCATCACCGAACGGCGCCGATCGACGACGTTTCGGCCGCTTCCCGATCCGCCGGTCCGGGGGATGGGTCGAGCGCGAGCGTTCGAGTCTCGGGGTGCTCCACGAGCCTGCCGTCCTCGATCAGGTACCACGTCGCCTCGGCCATGATGGCCCTGAACGGGGGAAGTCGGGACTCGATGAGGGTGCGGCGGAAGTCCTCGTGCGCTGCCCAGGGCCGGTCGAACAGGCGCGGGAGCAACTGGGTGTGATAGACGAACCAGCTCATGCCGAGCGCGTCCGCGGTGATTTCCACCAGGGCCGGGGGATCTTCACGGGTGACGCCGTGGAGCCGGTAATGCCGGGTCTGTACCGGTGCGGTGTGGGCGGGACTGTAGAGCGGGTAGTCGATGAAGGGCCACCAGGTGGGACGGCGCTTGAACAGGGCCGCTGCCTGGAGTCCCAGCACGGCGACCACGACCACCGAGACGAGAACGTGGCGGGCGGCGAGGCGCGGCGGCGCGGCAGTCGCCGCCGTATGGCCCGGACTCCAGAACCAATGGCTGGCCGCTACCGCTCCGTAGAGCACCCAGCCCCACGCCAGCAGGTCGAGTCCGCCGGTGATCGAACCCTGCAGCGCGTTCTCGCTCATGACGGCCGCCACGGGGCTGCCGACGAGATTCAGCGCGCAGGTCAGGAGCAACAGGCGCGACCCGCGACGAACGGGGATCAGCGGGCGGAACCCGACCGGCGAACGGGTCAGCTCGACCGCGAGCACCGCCGCCAGCAGCCAGCTCGCCGCGCTCAACCAGCCGCACAACGAGGGCACGTTGCAGACGGCGGACAACCACCGGACGACGATGAATCCGGCCGCACAGAGACGCCGACGGGATGCGGAGGCCGATTCCGGAGTGCCGTGCCGCCGTTCCTCCGCACGCATCGAAGCCGATTGTATCTCGGCCCTCTCGGTGTAGCGGCGTGCGCATGCCGGTGGCGCAGGTGGCGGGCGTTCGACCCGCCGTCGGGTATGATCGCGCGTGGCCCGCGTTCGGCGGGGCCGTCCGATTCCGCTCGCCGAGGACAATGGACAGGCGCGGCCGAGACGTCCCGCGGCAATGCCGCTTCGGACACTGGAGGTTCTTTGCGAACGAAGCGCTGCCGAGGCGGATTGCCGCCGTTGAGGGGAGGATGTTCGATTGCCGTGGTGCTGATGCTCCTTGGCGGTACTGCGGGGGCGCAGAGCCCGGAGGAGGCGCGGGCGCCGGAGCTTCGGAGGCCGATGGAGAGGGTGTACCTCAACCTCGACGCGGCGTATCACAGCGAAGAGCACCTGCTGGTCCAGCGTCTGTCGACGCCGCTGTATGACGAGACGAGGACCTTCGAAGCCCGTCACGCTTCACCCGTCGGCGTGGGTTTCGGCGCCGCCCTCGGTGTGCGCGTGTGGAACAACCTGGCCGTCGGTCTCGGCGGCAGTTACTTTCGCATCCGGAACGCCGTCGACGTGGCCGGACACGTCCCGCACCCGCTCTTCTACCGTCGACCCCGTGAAACGGAGCATCAGCCGGGCGGTTTCGATCGGACCGAGGTCGGGGTCCATCTGCAGGTCGTCTGGACGATTCGCCTGGCCGACCGCCTCGACGTGGCGCTGTCGGCCGGCCCGTCGGTCTTCCGCGTGGAGCTCGATCGCGTGTCCACGATCCGGACCGATGAGGTCGGACCACCCTACGACGCGGTGCGGGTCGACATCGGCCGCGCGCTCGCGCGGAAGGACCTTGCCGGCGCCAACGCCGGAATCGATCTGACCTACCATCTCTTCCGGAGCATGGAGCCCGGCGCGTCGTTCTGGGCTGCGGGTGTCGGAATCTTCGTTCGGTGGACCACGGGAACGTCGGCGCTGCCGGAGTTCGGACCCGATGAGACCATCGAGGTGGGCGGCCTCCAGGTCGGTGCAGGCCTGCGCTTCCGGTTCTGAGCAATCACGCTGCCTCGTCCCGCCTGGCAGCCCGTGGCGAAAGGCCCCGCTGCATTCGAGCGGCGATGCATCCCGCCCGGACGGCGTGGCTCCTCGGTCGAGTATGCCCAATATGCTCCCGCGTCGCGCCTTGCCACGCGGGCGCCTCGCCCCTCTCGGTGCGACGCGGGGTTTCACCACGGGCTGTCAGGGCAGGGGCTCGACGTAGGCGTCGAATACGCGAATGCCGAGCTCGCGCGTATCCTGGGAACTTCCGTCGCCGTCTGCCGGGACGAAGGTCTGATCGAGCAGCAGCTCCACCCGGACGACGTCCTCGTCGCCCAGGTCGTCCGCCGTCAGGTCGTAGTCCAGATGCACGGTGGCGTTCGTGTCCAGTACCGCTTCGCGGACGGGGCGTTCGTCCACGACGATCGAGAGTTGCTGCGGGCGCTCGAACCGGCCCGGTCTCCCCTGCAGATCGAGCGTGAGCCTGACGGCGGCGCGCGGATTCCGGAACGAGAAGGCCGCGCGTCCGGTGGTCCAGCGCCACACGTTGCGGCCGAAGGCATCGAACTCCGCCTGATGCCAACCGTCTTCATAGAGTATCAAGCTGCTTTCGTGTTGCGGCTCGAGCGTGAGAGTGGCGACCCGATAGGCGAATTCGCCCACGTCGTTGCCGGCCAACCTCACACGCTCTCCGGAAACGGGCGATTGCAGTCCTATCGCGATCACCGCCGGACCCAGATACGGATACGCCGGAATCCTGAGCCGGTGCTGGTACTGTATCGACTGACCCGGCTGCCACGTCGACGTGGGAAATGGCGGATCGTGTTCGTCGGACCACAGCAGGTTTGCGGCGTCATCCAGCACATCCAGGATTACGCGATAGTCCTCGTTGAACGCACTCGCAGCGGGCGCTAGGTCGAACTGTATGGTGGTCTCGACCGACGAGCCGAGTGGAACGCCGACCCGGTCGACGGCAAGCCTCACAACGGCCACCGGCTCGGGAGGAGAGGCGCATCCCGCGGCCGTCACGAGCGCTGCCTGCAGGAGAGCCGCGGTCAGGGCCGTCGCGGCACGCACGAACGAGGGCTGCATGGCGACGTACTGTAGCCGACGGCGCAGACTCGGGCCAAGTGCCGACCGGGAGTGCGGCCGCCGATCCGAGGCCGGGCTCGTTTGCGTATACTGAAGCGCTGGTCGCCGCATGTCCTACCGGAGCACGCTCGAAGCCCGACTCGCCCGCAAGGCGACCCGTGCAATCAAGGCCTTCGACCTGATCGAGGAAGGCGATCGTGTCATGGTCGGCCTGTCGGGCGGCAAGGACAGTTGGGCGCTGATGCATCTGCTCGACGTGCTCCGCCGGCGGGCGCCGGTCGACTTCTCGCTCGTCGCCGTCAACGTCGATTCCGGCTACGCGGCCTACAGGCATGACGTCATCGCGCGCACCTGCGAGGCCCGCGGTTGGGAGTACCGGATCGAGCACACGTCGATAGGCGACATCATGGACGACGTCCTCGATGCCGACGCGACACCCTGCTCGCTCTGCGCGCGGCTGCGCCGCGGTGTCCTGTACCGGATTGCCGCCGACCTCGGCGCGACCAAGATCGCACTGGGACACCACGCCGACGACTTCGTCGAGACGCTGCTGCTGAACCTGTTCTTCGCCGGATCGCTGAAGGCGATGCCGGCGCGGCTGGTGTCCGACGACGGCCGGCACGTCGTCATCCGCCCGCTGGTGTACGTGGCGGAGGACGAGGCCCGCGCCTATACGCGGGAATGCAACCTGGAGGTCATCGGTTGCTGCTGCCCGGTGTGCGGCGATCTGAGCCTGAAGCGACAGCGGGTCAAGCGCTGGCTGCTGGACCTCGAGCGCGAGCACCCGGGGGTCAAGAGCTCGATGCTGAAGGCGCTGGGCAACGTCGCGCCACGGCACCTCCTCGATACGCGACTGAACCCCCCTGCAGAGTTGCGCGCCGCGGCCGGCGTTCCCGCGGGCCTGCCGGCGCCGGTTGCGGATTCCGTGGGAGCTTCGTGAGGCGTCTTCACGCCGCGCAGATGGAGGGCATCGGTTTCTCATGCGCGCGGTCGTGCAGCGTGTCCGGCGCGCGTCGGTGACGGTGGACGGGCGCATCGTCGGCGCCGTCGGCCGCGGGCTCCTGGTGCTGGTCGGCGTCGGCCGTGACGACACGGACCGGGATGCCGACTACGTGTCCGCCAAGATCAGGGATCTGCGCTTGTTCGCCGACGCCGGCGGGAGGATGAACCGGTCGGTGGCCGAGGTCGGCGGGGCCGTGCTCGTGGTCTCGCAGTTCACGCTGTTCGGTGACTGCCGCCGCGGCCGGCGACCATCCTACAGCGGAGCTGCGCCCCCTGACCGGGCGCGCGCGCTGTACGACAGGCTGCTGGACCGGCTGCGACTGAACGGCCTCCCGGTTCAAGCCGGAGAGTTTCAGGCAATGATGGATGTCGAGCTGGTCAACGACGGGCCGGTGACGGTGCTGCTCGACAGCGGGCGGGTTTTCTAGCCAAGACCCGTGGGGACGAACAGAACCCGTCCGACCGCGGGCGAGATGCTGCGGCTCGCGCTGGCCGGCGAGTTGCTCCTCGTCCTCCTGGCGCTGCTATGGGCGGAATACCGGGATCTGCCGCTGGTCCTTGCCGGTGGGACCTGGATCCGGGATGCCGCCGCCGGCGTGATCGCGGCTGTCGCGTTCGCGGCGGCCAACTACGGGTTGCTGTGGCACGCGCCGCCGCTGCGCCCCGTGCGGACCATCCGTCGCACGTACCGCGAGCTGCTGAAGCCGCTGTTCGCCGGCATCGGCGTGCGGGAGGTCGTCGTTGTCTCGATTGCCGCCGGCATCGGCGAGGAACTGCTGTTTCGGGGTGCGCTGCAGCCGGAGATCGGATTGATCCCGGCCAGCCTCGTCTTCGGTGCGCTCCACATGGCAGGCCGCGACACGCTCGCCTTCGGCTGCTGGGTCGCGGTCATGGGCGCGGCGCTCGGGTGGCTGGCCAACGCAACCGGCGGGCTGCTGGCGCCGATCGTTGCGCATGCGCTCTACGATGCGGCGGCGCTGATCTACATCCGCTGGGGGCCCGACTGCACGCCGGTCACCGAGCTTGCCGCCGATCCGGGAGGCAAGGAGTCTCTGTCGCAGAACGCAACGGAGTGAGTTCCGCGGCGCAGACTCATGGAGCCGCGGGGGGATGGGCCGAAACGCCGATCCAGCGAGGCGTCTCGGGGCGCTAAGATCAGGGGATGCGTCTTCGCGCGGCCGCCCTTTCTCTCGTCGTGCTGATCTGGCCGGCGCCGGCCGGCGCCCAGCAGCGTCCACTCGTCACCGAGGATCCGGAGTCCGTCGGCAGCGGCCTCGTGCTGATCGAGACGGGATTCGACTACCAGCGCGATCAGCACTTTCCGGTGTCGGGTCTGAGCGGCCATCTTCGCAGCCTGCCCCGATTCGGCGTCAGCATCGGCGTGAGCCCGATCGCCGAGGTGCAGATCGACAACGTGTCGTACGACACGCTGCGCATTACCGACCGAACCACTGCGCCGCTGTCGCACCTTCTGCGCGTCAGCGGCGCCACGACGTCGAGCTGGTCCGATACCGTGGTCGGCGCCAAGACGCGCCTGCTGTCCGAGAGCGCGGTGCGTCCCGGCATCGCGCTTCGCTTCGCCACCAAGCTGCCGAATGCCGGCAACGAGGAGGGCATCGGGCTCGACACGATGGACTTCTACAACTCGCTGCTGATCGGCAAGACGTTCCGATCGCTGCGGGTGGTGGGGAACGTCGGGCTCGGTATCCTGAGCGACCCGACCCGGGGCGATCGGCAGAACGACGTCATGACCTACGGGATCTCGTTCGCCCGCGCGTTCGCCGAAGGGGCGGAGATCGTCGGCGAGATGAACGGTCGCTTCAACACGCGGCGCGGCGATCCGCCGCCGGGCACCGACAGCTCCGGCTACGTCCGTTTCGGCGCCCGGCTGACGCGCGGCCTGGTGCGGGTCGACGCGGCCCTGGTGGCCGGCCTCACGCCGCACGACGCCGGGCTCGGCGTGACGGCGGGGCTGACGTGGGTGTTCCGCGGGCTGGACCTGCCGTGAGCGGTCCCGGGCGCGCGGCGACGGTCGGATTCGTCAAGGCGCATGCCTACGGCAACGATTTCCTCTTCGTCGAGGAGGGGGATGTCGACGGCGCACCCCTCGACGTCCTGGCGCGGGCCATCTGCCGGCGGCAGCACGGGATCGGGGCCGACGGGCTGATCGTCTACCGGCGTACCGCCGCGGGCGCGGCGATGCGACTCCTCAACGCCGACGGCAGCCCCGCCGAGGTGTCCGGCAACGGGGTGCGTTGCCTGGGAGCGTTGCTGGTCGAGACCGCTCCGGGCGAGGCTGCCGGCGCGACCGCCGTTCCCATCGAGATCGAGACGGCCGGGGGGCTGAAGACCCTGACGCTGCTGGAGGCGAAGCATCCCCGCTACACCTTCCGCGCCGGCATGGGGCAGCCGCTCGGGTTGCGCGAGGAGGAGGTGGCGGCCGGCGGGGAGCGGGTGCGCGTCGTCGTGCTGTCGGTGGGCAACCCGCAGTGCGTCGTGCTGTCTTCGTCGATGGACGACGCGGAGCGCCGGTTCCGGCGTCTCGGGCGACTCCTGGCGACGCACGAGCGGTTTGCGGAAGGGACGAACGTGGAGTTCGCGACCGTCGAGCGCCCCGATCGGATTCGGATCCTCATCTGGGAGCGGGGCGTGGGACCTACGCTGGCCTCGGGCACCGGCGCGTGCGCCGCGGCCGTGGCGGCGGCCCGCTTCGGCGGTGCGGCGAGAAGTGCGGAGGTCGTGTCGCCGGGCGGGGCGCAGCGCGTCGACTGGACCGACGAGGAGATCCTGCTCACCGGCTGGGCGGACATCGTCGCGCGCGGTCGATGGATCCCGCCGTTGCCGTCGTCGTGATCGAGTCGCCGGCCGGCACGGCCGCCGAATGCCCCGGTACGGCGATGGTGTACGATCCCGCGAATGCGGCACGCGGATTGACTGAGCTTTCCGCGTGAGCGTAAGGCATCTGGCTCTGCACGACCGGCCGCGCGAGAAGCTGAGGCGTCTGGGCCCGTCGGGGCTCGGCGACAACGAGTTGCTCGCCGCGGTAATCGGTCACGGATCTCAGCACGAGAGCGCGCTCGACATCGCGAACCGGGTACTCTTCCATTCCGGAGGGGTACACGGGTTGACGCGCGCGCTCGAGGGGCATTTGCGGGGGTTCGACGGCGTCGGGCCGGCGATGTCGGCCCGGATCATGGCGGCGATCGAGCTGGGTCGCCGTACCCTCGCGTTGCCCGACGAACGGACGAGGCTGGGCGGGCCGCGCGAAATGGCGCGCTACCTGCTGCCGCGCTACGGTGCGCGCTCGGTCGAGCAGTTCGGCGTGGTGCAGCTCGACGCGCGTCACCGCGTGTTGCTCACCGCGTTGCTGTCGGTCGGCACGCTGGACGAGACGCTGGCCCATCCGCGGGAGGTGTTCCGCATGGCGGCCGCCGGCGGCGCCGCGGCGATCGTGGTGTTTCACAACCACCCGTCGGGAGACCCCACGCCGAGCGAGGACGACGTGGCCCTGACCGCTCGCCTGGTGGAGGCCGGGGCCATCATGGGCATCGACGTGCTGGACCACATGGTGCTGGCCGATGCCTGCTACTACAGTTTCAAGGAGCACGGCCGCCTGTAGCGGCGCGGGGGCGCGAAGCCTGCGCTGGTGGTTGCGCGACCGGCTTGCGGAGCGCGAGACCTTCTGGGGCGCGGCGCGGGGGCGCGAAGCCTCGCTGGTGGCTGGGCCAGCCGGTGGACACGTCGAGAGATGTCCGGAATCCTGTACCTCGACTGCTTCTCGGGCGCGTCGGGCGACATGATCGCCGGCGCGCTGCTCGATGCCGGCGTGCCGTTCGACACGCTCGCACGGGCAGTCGATTCGCTTGGCCTCGAAGACGTCCGCGTGAGCAGCGAACGGGTGGACCGGAGCGGGATCGGGGCCGCCAAGTTCCGCGTGACGGTCGGCGGAGAGGCGGCCGGCGGGCGAGCGGGGGATGGTCATGGCCATGCGCACGACCCCGGCCACGCGCACGACCCTGGCCGTTCCCACGCGCACGGTCACGATCATGCGCATGCGCACGGCGATGCGCACCCGCACGATCATGACCACGACCCCGGCCACGATCACGATCACGCCCATGACCTGGGGCATGACCACGGCCGCGCGCGGGGCGATGAGCACGCGCACCATCACCGCGGCCTGACCGAGATCAACGCCATCGTCGACCGTTCGTCGCTTTCGCCGGCGGGCAAGGCCCGTGCGTCGCGGCTCTTTCGCCGCCTGGCCGAGGTCGAGGCGGGCATCCACCAGGTGCCGGTCGAGGAGGTCCACCTGCACGAGGTCGGCGCGGTCGACTCCATCGTGGACGTGGTGGCGGCGGTCTGCGGCCTGGAATGGCTGGCGCCCGACCGGGTCGTCGCCTCCGCCCTCAACGTCGGGTCCGGCACCGTCGAGTGCGCGCACGGCGTGTTGCCGGTGCCGGCGCCGGCGACGGCGGAGCTGCTCCGGGGGGTTCCCGTGTACGCCGCGGGACCGCCGGCGGAGCTGGTCACGCCGACCGGGGCGCTCATCGTCACGGAGTACGCCGACGCCTACGGTCCGGCGCCTCCGATGCGGATCGAACGGATCGGCTACGGCGCCGGCGATCGGAATCCGGCGGGGCGCCCCAACGTGCTGCGCGCCCTGCTGGGGGCGGGGGCGGAGACCGGCGCCGTCGAGCGCGTTCTCGTCCTCGAATGCCAGATAGACGACATGAATCCGCAGCTCTACGGCGCGCTGATGGATCGGTTGGCCGCCGCCGGCGCGCTCGACGTCTTCTATGCGCCGGTGCAGATGAAGAAGAACCGGCCGGGTACGCTGGTGACCGTGGTTGCGCCCCCCGCCCGGCGCGAAGCGCTGGCGGACATCCTGTTCCGGGAGTCGACCACCATCGGCCTGCGGGTGACCGAGACCGAGCGCGAGCGGCTGGACCGCGAGTCGGTCGCCGTCGAGACGCCGATCGGCCCCATACGCGTCAAGGTGGCGCGGCGCGGCGGCGCGGTCCGCAACGCGGCGCCGGAGTTCGAGGACTGTGCGCGGCTGGCGGCGCAACGCGGGCTGTCGATAAAGGACGTACAGGCCATGGCCGTCAAGGCGTGGCTCGACCGGAACGCGGAAACCGGTCCCTGATGCGATGTCGAAGTTCTATATCACCACGGCGATCGACTACGTCAACAGCCGGCCTCATCTGGGCACCGCCTACGAGAAGATTGCGGCCGACGTCATCGCCCGCTACCAGCGGCTGTGCGGCGTCGACACCCGCTTCATGATGGGCAACGACGAGCACTCGCAGAACGTCTTCCAGCGCGCGCGCGAGCTGGGCGTCGAGCCGCTCGCCTTCTGCGACGGCATGGAGCGGACGTTCCGCGACGTCTGGGCGCGGCTCGACATCTCGTTCGACGACTTCATCCGCACGACGGAGGCGCGCCACCGGACCGGCGTGACGGCCCTCGCGTCGCGCCTGGCCGACGCGGGCGACGTGTACGAGGGCTTCTTCGAGGGTTGGTACTGCGTCTCGTGCGAGGCGTTCAAGACGGAAAAGGACCTCGAAGACGGCAACTGCCCGGTGCACGGCAGGCCGCCGCAGTGGATCAAGGAGAAGAACCATTTCTTCCGGCTGTCGAAGTACCGGCAGCGTCTGCTCGACCACTATGCGGCGCACCCGGAGTTCCTGGAGCCGGAGATCCGCCGCAACGAGATGCTCAGGCTGCTCGAGTCGGGACTCGACGACATCTCGATGAGCCGCACCGGTCAGGCCTGGGGCATCCCGGTGCCGTCGGACCCCGGCAGCGTCGTCTACGTCTGGTTCGATGCGCTGATCAACTACATCTCGGGGGTCGGGTACGGCGCCGACGAAGAGCTCTTCCGGATCTGGTGGCCGGCCGACCTGCACGTCATCGGGAAGGACATCACCCGCTTCCACTGCGTCATCTGGCCGGCGATGCTCATGAGCGCGGGCGTGCCGCTGCCGCGCCGGGTCTTCGGCCACGGCTGGGTGCACTGGCAGGGCCAGAAGATGAGCAAGTCGCTGGGGACGGTGGTCGACCCGCTGGAGGCGGCCGAGCGCCTGGGACCGGATCCGTTGCGCCTGTATCTGACCAAGGAGATCGCGTTCGGGCAGGACGGCGACTTTACCTGGGACCGGTTCGAGGAGCGCTACAACGTCGACCTGGCCAACAATCTCGGCAACCTCGTCTCGCGGCTGGCGTCGATGGCCCACCGCTACCGCGGGGGACGGCTGGTGGCGCCGCCGAGCGGGCCCGGTCCGTTGGCCGAGGCGGCGAGCCGGGCGGTGGCCGCCTACCGCGAGGCGATGGACGCGCTCGCGCTGCATACGGGCATCTCCGCGGCGTTCGGGCTCGTCGATGCCGCCAACGAGTACATCGCGGCGGTCGAGCCCTGGTTCACTGCGCGGGACCCGGCGCGCGCGGCCGAGCTGGACCGGCAGCTCTACGACGTGAGCGAGGCGTTGCGGCTCGCTGCGCTGCTGCTGACGCCCGTGATGCCGGGCTCGTGCCGGGAGGTGCTGGCGCGGGTGGGAACGCCCGGCGACGTTTCGGAGTTGAACCTCGACCGCGACGCGGTCTGGACGACGCCGCCCGGCGCCGAGCGGCGCATCGCGAAGGGCGATCCGCTCTGGCCGCGGCTCGATTCCGACCGTTCCGGACCGACCGCGCGTGCGGGTGCGCAACGGACGGTTCCACCGCCGGCAATGGTCGGACGGCCGGCGGGAATCGCGCCGGCCGGTGACGCAGGCATGCAACGGAAGGAGCAGCGGACGATGAACGACAGTGAACAGCAGGGCGCCGACGAAGCGGTTCCCGCCGCGCGCGGGCCGGAGGTCGCCGGCTCGACGGCCGACGGCGGCCCCGGCGCGGAGGCGGCTGCATCCCCGGCGCCCGCAACGCCACGGATATCGATAGACGAGTTCGCGAAGGTCGAGCTGCGGGTGGGACGTGTCGTGACGGCCGAGGCGGTGCGGAAGTCGAAGAAGCTCGTGCGGCTGGAGATCGACGATGGTGCGGGCGTGCGCCAGGTCGTAGCCGGGATCGCGAAGGTCTACGAGCCGGAACGCCTCGTGGGACGGCACGTCGTGTTCGTGGCGAACCTGCAGCCGGCGAAGCTGATGGGCATCGAATCGAACGGCATGGTCCTCGCGGCCCTCGATGCCGAGGGCCGGCCGGTGCTGCTGACCCCGGACGACCCCGAGCGCGCGCCCGCCGGATCGGCGATTCGATGATCGATTCCCACTGCCACCTGGCCGACGAACAGTTCGCCGCCGACCTCGACGCGGTGATCGCGCGCGCCCGCGCCGCGGGGGTCGACGGCGCCCTGTGCATTCTCGACGCGCTGAACGAAGAAGAGGGTGTGCGGGCCGACCGCGTGGCCGCTGCCTGGCCGGACGTCGCGTTCGCGGTCGGCGTCCATCCGCACCAGGCCGCTGCGGTCGAGGACGCGGCCGGCGGAAACGACGGCGTCGCGGCGTTCGTTCGCCGGACGCTCGCGGCGCGAGACCGCGCCTGTGCGATCGGCGAGATCGGGCTGGACTACCACTACGACTTCGCGCCGCGCGAGACCCAGATCGAGGTGTTCCGCCGACAGATCGCGCTGGCCCGCGAGTTGCGGCGGCCGATCGTCGTCCACACGCGAGAGGCGGACGACGACACCGTGGACGCGCTGCGGGCCGAGGCCCGCGGCGACGTGCAGGGAGTCTTTCACTGCTTCACCGGCGACGCCGCGTTCGCGCGCCGGGCCCTCGACCTGGGCTTCCACGTGTCGTTCTCGGGCATCGTCACCTTCCGCAACGCCGCGGCGATTCGCGAGGCGGCAGCCATCGTGCCTTCGGATCGACTCCTCGCGGAGACCGACTCGCCGTACCTCTCGCCCGTTCCCTACCGCGGCCGGCGCAACGAGCCGGCGCGGGTGGCGCAGGTGATGGACGCCCTTGCCGAGGTTCGCCGCGTGAGTCGCGACGATATCGCGGCGGCGACCCGGCAATCGTACGTCCGGCTGTTCGCGGGCCGCCCGAACGGGTGATCCGGGGCCGCTCGCGACGCGGGGCGGAAAGCGAGGCTTGGGTGGCTGTTCGCGGACGGCGCGAACGGGTGATCCGGGGGGATGCCGCTTCCGGCCGCCTCCGCGCGCGGGTGGGAGCGTTCGGCGCGCCGGTGGCCGCGTTGACGCTCGCGGCGCAACTGTGGTCTGATTCTCGCGGCGTGAACGTGGCCCTCAAGTCGTCGGCTCCGGCCGACCTGGAACAGATTTTCGAGCCCATCCGTACGCAGCTCGAGGCGGTGGAGCAGGCCTACGCCCGATACGTCCGCCCCGCCGTCGAAGCCGACGCGGCGGCCCTGGAAGCGGTCGGCGGGGGCGCCGGGTCGGTGCCGGGAGCCGTGCACGTGGTGGACGAGGTGATCCCGCGCATGGCCGGTTACGTCCAGGCCAGCGGTGGAAAGCGTGTCCGGCCGGCCCTGCTCCTGCTCGCCGCGCGACTCGCGGGCTATACCGGCGAGCGCGCGGTCGTCTACGCCTCCGCGGTGGAGTTCATCCATACCGCAACGCTGGTTCACGACGACATCATCGACGAGTCGGAGCTCCGGCGCGGCCGTCTCGCCGCGCACTCGCGCTGGGGGAACGACAAGACCGTCCTGCTGGGCGACTACCTGTACATCAGCTCGATGAAGCTGGCCCTCACCTACGACGACGCCATCCCGATCGTGCGACTGTTGTGCGACGTCACGCGGCGGATGATCGAGGGCGAGCTCTACCAGTTGACCAAGACCGGCGACGTGGACATCTCGGAGGAGGAGTACTTCGAGATCATCCGGCGCAAGACGGCCTACCTGTTCGGCGGATCCGCCGAGATCGGCGGCATGCTCGGGGCCACGACCGACGCGCAACGCGCTGCCCTCCGTGACTACGGCTTCAATCTCGGCGTCGCCTTTCAGCTCGTCGACGATCTGCTCGACTTCACGGCGGACCAGGCGGCGCTGGGCAAGCCGGTGGGCCAGGATCTCCGTGAAGGCAAGGTGACGCTGGCCGCGATCCACCTGCTGCGGCGCGACGGTTCCGCGGGGCGCGCCCGTGCGATCGTCCGTTCGACCGTGGAGAACGAAGCGATTGACATGGCGGCGTGGCGGGAGCTGAGCTCCCTGCTCCGGGAGAATCGGTCGACGGAGTACGCCTGCGCCAAGGCGGTCGAGTACGCGACGGCGGCCAGGGCGTGTCTCGACCTGTTTCCGCCCTCGGCCGAGCGCAGCGCGCTGCTCGCGTTGCCGGACTACGTGCTCGGCCGCGACCGCTGAGGCAACGGCGCGTCGTCGGGTGAACGGTGCCGTCGATGCCCGCCGATTCCGGTTCCGACGTGACGCTCGACCAGGCGCGGACACGCATCGCCAGCCTGCGCAGGGAACTCGGACGCCACGAGCACCTCTACTACGTTCTCGACGACCCTCGAATCAGCGACGCCGAGTTCGATGCGCTGCTGCGGGAGCTGCAGGAGCTCGAGGCACGGTTTCCGGAGCTGGTCACGTCCGATTCGCCGTCGCAGCGCGTCGGGGGCGCCCCGCGCGAGGGCGTCGAGACGCGGAGCCATTCATCTCGGATGCTCAGTCTGGACAACGCGTTCGACGACGCGGAGCTGGTGGACTTCGACCGGAGGGCGCGGGAGCTGGCCGGAGCGGAAGTGCTCGACTACGTCGGCGAGCTGAAGCTCGACGGCGTCTCCATGGCGGTGCGTTTCGGCGGCGACGACATGACGGGGGAGGCCGTCGGCGCCGGGTCGGCGACTCTGCTCGGCGAGGCGGCCACAGCCAGCCGCCTGACGCTGGCCCTGACGCGCGGCGACGGGACGAGGGGTGAGGTAATCACGCCGAACGCCCGCACCTTGCGCACCTTGCCCCTGTCGATTCCCGCTTCCGTGCTGGTCGCCAACGAGGTGCCGACGGAGTTCGAGGTGCGTGGCGAGGTGGTGATGCCGACGCAGGCGTTCGCGGACCTGAACGCGCGGCAGCGCGCCGAGGACAGGCCGATGTTCGCGAATCCACGCAACGCGGCGGCCGGATCGTTGCGCATGCTGGATGCGGCGGTCACCGCCTCGCGCCGCCTCGACTTCTATCCGTACCTGCTCCTTGCGGCGGGTCAGCCGGTCTTCGCATCGCACTGGGAGGCGCTGGAGGCGCTCGCGGCCCTCGGCTTCAAGGTCAACCCCCACCGCGCGCGACTGCGTGGGATCGACGGCCTGCTGGCGTTCCGGGACGAGTGGATGGGACGCCGCGAGTCGCTGTCCTACGAGATCGACGGCCTGGTGTTCAAGGTCGATGCCGTGGACCTGCAGCGGCGTCTCGGCGCGACCTCGAAGTCGCCCCGCTGGGCCATCGCCTGCAAGCCGGCCGCGCAGCAGGCGGAGACGGTGGTGGAGGACATCGAGGTGCAGGTGGGACGGACCGGCGCGGTGACCCCCCGCGCACTGCTGCGACCGGTGCAGGTGGGCGGGGTGACGGTGTCGCATGCCACCCTGCACAACGAGGACGAGATTACGCGCCTCGGGCTGCAGATCGGGGACGCCGTGCTGGTGGAGCGGAGCGGCGACGTCATCCCCAAGGTCGTGCGGGTCGTCCGCGCGGGTGCGGGCCGCCGCCCCTTCCTGATGCCCTCGCGCTGCCCGGCCTGCAGCGCCCCCGTCGTGCGCGAGGAGGGCGAGGCAGTGGCGCGGTGCGTCAACGCCAGTTGCATCGCGCGGCTGAAGGAATCGATCCTGCACTTCGCGAGCCGCACCGCGATGGACATCGACGGGCTGGGAGAGTGGCTGGTCGACGCGGTCGTCGACGGCGGACTGGTGAAGGACTTCGCGGATCTGTACGAGCTGACGCCGGAGCAGTTGGCGGGTCTCACCAAGGAGACCAAGGTGAGTCCGACCCGGCTGGGGGAGAAGAACGCGGCCCGGGTCGTGTCCGGGCTGGAGAGTTCGAAGGAGGTGCCGCTCGGGCGCCTGGTGTTCGGTCTCGGCATCAGGCACGTCGGCGAGCGGACCGCTGCCTTGCTGGCGGATCATTTCCGGAGCCTGGACGCAATCGCGGCGGCGACGACCGAGGAGCTCGAGCAGGTAGAAGAGGTGGGTCCCCGCATCGCCGAGTCGATTCGGACCTTCTTCGGGACGGAGATGAACCGCGATCTGATCGAGCGGTTGCGAAGGCACGGCCTGCGATTCCGGGAGGATGCGGAAGACACGAGCCAGCCTCGCCCGCTTGCCGGCAAGGTGTTCGTGCTCACCGGAACGCTGGCGGGCATGACCCGCGACGAAGCCAGGGCGCGCATCCAGGAGGCCGGGGGCAAGGTCACCGGGTCCGTCAGCCGGAACACGGACTACGTCGTGGCCGGGGAGAGTTCGGGCTCGAAGCTGCGCAAGGCGCGGCAGCTCGATGTCGCCGTGCTGGACGAGCAGGGCCTGAACGACATGCTGTCCGTCGGCCTGTCTCCGGTGGCCAAGGATTGAGGTCTCCGATGTCAGTGATCGGACCATGGACTGTGACCATGGTCTATCATGAGCGGTGGAGGCTCGCGTGGAACAGCTCGCCATCTCGAAGTTCAAGGCAACCTGTCTGGCTGTTCTCGACCGCGTGAACCGAACGGGGCAGCCGGTCCTGACCACCCGGTTCGGCAAGCCCGTGGCGGAAGTGGTGCCCCCGTCGCCCCCCGAACGTCCGGAGCGGTGGCTCGGCTGCATGCGCTCCACGCTCCGCATCAACGGCGACATCGTCTCGCCGGCGCTGGACGAAAGGGAATGGGAGGTGCTGCGTTCGTGAAGCTCCTGCTGGATACGCACATCTGGATCTGGAGCGTTATGGAGCCGGAGCGGAGGTCAGCGCGGCCTTCGATCATGTTGCTCGGGCGGGCCGCTGTTAGTTCCGTCTTCACGTTTCCCGCCGTCGCATCAGGTGTCGTCAAGGTTGCGAGTCCGCGGAAGGAGGTGAGCATGACCGCGTAGTGAACCGCCAGTGGACGTTCACGTCCGAGGAGGTAGTGTCATGAGAAGAGCGGCGTTCGCCGGCGGCGTTGTCGCGCTCGTGATCGTCACTTCAGCCCTGTCGGCCTCGGCTCAGGGTTTCGGCCTCGTCAGCAGAATCTGTGGGTGAGTTCTGGTTCGGGCAGGTCGCCAAG
>WTFV01000270.1 GCA_011523845.1 Acidobacteriota bacterium
CCGGGAGGGCGGCCGCACGGTGGGCTCGGGCACCATCACCGAGATCGTCGAGTAGATCCCGGCCCGCACGCGGGCCGGGGCGGAAGGTCACGACATGCGCGATATCGTCATTCTGGCGTGCACGGAGTGCAAGCGGCGGAACTACACGACGACCAAGAACAAGCGGAAGACCCCCGATCGGCTGCAGCTCAGGAAGTACTGCCGCTGGTGTCGGGCGCACAAGCCGCACCGGGAGACGAAGTAGCGTGCGCGCGAGTGCAGGCCAGTAGCTCAATTGGTAGAGCACCGGTCTCCAAAACCGGGGGCTGGGGGTTCGAGCCCCTCCTGGCCTGCCAACTTCCGTGACGGCGCCCGCGTCGCACCGGGGCCGGCGTGGCGCCCGGATCGCGCGGCGCGACGAGGGAGCATGCCGGGCGGCATGTGACCGAGGAGCGACAGGCGAGGCGGGATGCGTCGCCGGCCGGACGCAGCGGGCGCAACGACCGTCGCGAGGGACACGACACTGTGACTTCGACCAAGCTGGAGAGCGTACGCGAGCCGTCTGCGAGAGGCGTGTTCGGCTGGTGGGGCCGGTCGCGCACGTTCCTGGCGCAGGTGCGCAACGAGCTGTCGCGCGTGACCTGGCCGACCCGCAAGGAGGTGCAGGCGACGACGTTCGTCGTGATCCTGACATCGATCCTGTTCGGCCTCTACCTGTGGGGCATCGACCTCGTGCTCGATCGACTCGCGCGAGCCCTGTTCCAGGCGTTTGGTGTGTGATGACGGACGTCCTCACGAAGCAGTGGTACATCGTCCACACCTACTCGGGCTTCGAGAACAAGGTGGCGGAGTCGCTGCAGCAGCGGGTGCAGGCCTACGGCATGGAGACCGAGATCGGCGAGGTGCTCGTGCCGACCGAGGACGTGGTCGAGATGCGCGGCGGCCGGCGGGTGGTCACGACCAAGCGTTTCTTCCCGGGCTACATCCTGGTCGAGATGAACATGTCCGATCGCGCCTGGCATGTCGTGAAGAACACGCCGAAGGTCACCGGCTTCGTCGGCGCGGGCGCGAAGCCGACGCCGCTGACGCGCGAGGAGGTGGACCAGATCCTCCACCAGGTCACCGTGGCGGCCGAGCAGCCGAAGCCGAAGTACACCTTCGACAAGGGCGATCAGGTGCGGATCAACGAGGGGCCGTTCACCAGCTTCAACGGGGTGGTCGACGAGGTGAACGTCGATCGGAACACGCTCAAGGTGATGGTGACGATTTTCGGGCGTTCCACGCCGGTGGAGCTCGATTTCCTGCAGGTGGAGAAGCTGTAGCGAGGGAGGTCCGGCTGCCGGCCTCCGGCATGTCATGGCGAAGAAGATCATCGGACTGGTGAAGCTGCAGATCGCGGCCGGCAAGGCGACGCCGGCCCCGCCGGTGGGCACCGCGCTCGGCCCGCACGGCGTCAACATCATGGACTTCTGCAAGGCGTTCAACGCGAAGACCGCGGCCCAGGACGGGCTGATCATTCCGGCGGTGGTCACCGTCTACGCGGACCGTTCCTACAGCTTCATCACGAAGACGCCGCCCGCCGCGGTGCTGCTGAAGCGGGCCGCCAACATCGCCAAGGGCTCGGGCGAGCCGAACCGGACGAAGGTGGCCAAGGTGACCCGGCAACAGGTCGAGGAAATCGCCGGCGTCAAGATGCCGGACCTGAACGCGAACACCCTGGACGCCGCCGTGGCGATCGTGAGCGGCACGGCGCGTTCGATGGGCATCGAGATCGAGGGTGAGGAGTCTGCGGCGGGGTAGGGGCGGCGACGCGGGCGAGTGTGACCAATGGGCAAGAACGGCAAGCAGTTCGAAGCGGCGAAGGCGAAGGTGGCGCAGGATCCGTACCCGATTGAGGAAGCGATTCCGCTGGTGCGTAGCCTGACGTTCGCCAGGTTCGACGAGACGGTCGAGATGGCGATGCGGCTCGGGGTCAATCCGAAGCATGCGGATCAGATGGTCCGGGGGACGGTCGTGCTGCCGCACGGGCTCGGACGCAGCAAGAAGGTGCTCGTGATCGCCGCGGGCGACAAGCAGCAGGAAGCCGAGCAGGCGGGCGCCGACAGCGTCGGCGGCGACGAGATGGTCGAGAAGATCCAGGGCGGCTGGATGGACTTCGAGGCGGTCGTGGCGACGCCGGACATGATGCGTTCGGTGGGCAAGCTGGGCCGGATTCTCGGGCCGCGCGGCATGATGCCGAACCCGAAGACCGGCACCGTCACCCCCGACGTGGCGCGGGCGGTCCGGGAGATCAAGGCCGGCAAGGTCGAGTACCGCGTCGACAAGGCGGGCGTCGTGCACGCGGCGATCGGCAAGGTGTCGTTCGAGGTGCAGCAACTGCTCGAGAACGCGAACGCGCTGGCCGCGAGCGTGATCAAGGCGAAGCCGGCGGCCGCCAAGGGCCGCTACATCAAGGGCGTGCACCTGTCGTCGACGATGGGCCCGGGCGTTCCGGTCGACACCGCCAGCGTCGAGGCCGGCGCAAAGGCATAGCCATGGCACTCAGCAGGGCAGGCAAGGAAGAGCAGCTCGCGCAGCTCCGGAGCGAGTTCGGCGCCGCGGAGAGCGTCGTGCTGGTGGACTACAAGGGGCTGGACGTTCCGAAGGTCACCGAGTTGCGCCGCAGGATCCGCGGCGCGCAGGCGAGCTATCGGGTCGTGAAGAACTCGATCGCGCGCCGGGCGGTGAACGGCACGCCGTTCGAGGCGCTGCGGGACCGCATCGAGGGGACGACGGCGGTGGCCTGCAGCGCCGACGATCCGGTCGCGCTGGCGAAGGTCCTGGTGGACTTCGCGAAGACCGAGCCGGAGCTGGTCGTGAAGCTGGCCGTCGTGCAGGGCCAGACGGTGGAGGCGGACGGCGTCACCGACCTGGCTGCGCTGCCGGGCAAGCCGGAGCTGCAGGCGACGCTGCTGATGGTGCTGCAGGCGCCGATGGTGCAACTGGCGCAGGTGCTGAACGCGGCGCCGCGGGACTTGATGAACGTTCTGAGCCAGGTCGAGAAGAAGAAGTCCGAGGAGGAAGGCTGAGCATGGCTGACGTGACCCAGGATCAGGTGGTCGATTACATCAAGGAAATGTCGGTACTCGAGCTGTCGGGACTCGTCAAGCGGCTCGAGGAGGAGCTGGGCGTGTCGGCGGCAGCCGCCATGCCGGTTGCGGTTGCCGGCGCCGCGGCGCCGGGGGCTGCCCCGGCGGAGGAGGAACAGACCGAGTTCACGGTCACCCTGACGGAGATCGGGCCGAAGAAGATCAACGTGATCAAGGTCGTCCGCGAGGTCACGAGTCTCGGTCTCAAGGAAGCCAAGGATCTGGTCGAGAGCGCGCCGAGCCCGATCAAGGAAGCGATCCCCAAGGACGAGGCCGAGGCGCTGCAGAAGAAGTTCGACGAGGTCGGCGCCAAGGCCGAGATCAAGTAGCTTCCGGCGCAAGCCCGTGGGTCTGGCGGGTGGTGTCGGCGACCGGCCGCCCCCGGCGGCGTGGCCGCGCGCAGGCGGGCCGGTCCGGGCTCGGAGACGCAGGCGCGGGGCGAGCGCCGCTTCCGGCTCGTTTCCCGATCGACGGAGAGGGCTTCAACCGTGCAGCACATCCTGCCCAAGAACGTGAACGTGTACCGCGAGCGCATCGACTTCTCGAAGATCCGCGCCGCGGTTCCCATTCCGAACCTGATCGAGATCCAGAAGAAGTCGTACGAGCGCTTCCTGCAGATGAACCGGATGCCGGCCGAGCGCGAGGACGCCGGCCTGCAGTCGGTGTTCAAGTCCGTCTTCCCGATCAGCGACTTCCGGGAGAACTCCTCGCTGGAGTTCATCGACTACTCCATCGGCGACTGGGAGTGCAAGTGCAAGCGCCTGAACGGCTTGCAGCATCTGCGCCAACCCTGCTCCGCATGCGGCGCGGTGCTCGAAGCCGACCCCTACGGCGAGCGCGAGGTGATCTGCCGTTCCTGCGGGCGCGCGAACAGCGTCCGGGGCACTGTCTGCGACGTGTGCGGCGAGACCGTCGGCCTGCGCCTGAAGTACGACGTCCAGGAGTGCCAGGAGCGGGGCATGACCTATTCCGTGCCCCTCAAGGTGACGATTCAGCTCGGCGTCTGGAACAAGGATCCGGACACCGGGGTCAAGTCGATCCGGGACATCAAGGAGCAGGAGGTCTACTTCGGCGAGATCCCGTTGATGACCGACAACGGGACGTTCTTCATCAACGGCACCGAACGCGTCATCGTCTCGCAGTTGCATCGCTCGCCCGGCGCGTTCTTCCACTCCGAGGACAAGGCCGCCTTCGTCGCGCAGATCATTCCGTACCGCGGGTCGTGGGTGGAGTTCGAGTACGACGCCAAGAACCTGCTCTACGTCCGCATCGACCGCAAGCGCAAGTTCCTGGCGACGGTCTTTCTGCGCGCTCTCGGGCTGCACGAGCCGGACGAGATCGTCCGGGCGTTCTACACGGTGGATCGCATCGTCACGACCGGGTCGACCCTCGCGTGGGCGGTGAGCGACACGTTGGTCGGGCGCAAGGTCGCGACGGAAGTCGAGGGGTCCGGCGGGGAGACCCTGGCCAGGAAGGGGCAGAAGCTGACGCGCACCCGCATCGAGGCGCTCAAGCGGGCCGGCATCGCCTCCATCGAGCTGGCCCCCGAGGAGCTCGCCGGCGCCTTTGCCGTGGCCGACATCGTGGATCCCGAGACCGGCGAGGTGATACTCGAATCCAACGAGGAGATTACGCCGCGCATCGTGTCGATGGCGCAGGAGAAGGAAGTCGGGGCCATCGAGGTGTTCTTCCCCGAGCATGACGAGATTGGTCCGGTGCTGTCGGCCACCCTGAAGAAGGACCCGATCAAGACGCAGGAGGAGGCGCTGATCGAGATCTATCGGCGGTTGCGCCCCGGCGATCCGCCGACCCTGGACAGCTCGCGCTCGCTCTTCGAGAGCCTGTTCTTCAACTCGCAGAAGTACGACTTCTCGCGGGTGGGGCGCCTGAAGCTGAACACCAAGCTCGGCCTCGATACGCCGCTCGACGAACGGGTCCTGCAGCCGCACGATTTCTACGAGGTGATTCGGTATCTGCTGACACTGCGCCGGAATCCGTCGAACGTCGACGACATCGACCACCTCGGCAACCGGCGCGTGCGGTCGGTCGGCGAACTGCTCGAGAACCAGTTCCGGATCGGTCTGGTGCGGATGGAGCGGGCCATCAAGGAGAAGATGTCCGTCTACCAGGAGATGGCCACCGCCATGCCGCACGACCTCATCAACGCGAAGCCGGTGATGGCCGCGATACGGGAGTTCTTCGGATCGTCCCAGTTGTCGCAGTTCATGGACCAGACCAACCCGCTGTCGGAGATCACGCACAAGCGGCGGCTGTCGGCCCTCGGGCCGGGCGGGCTGTCGCGGGAGCGGGCGGGGTTCGAGGTCCGGGACGTGCACCCGACCCACTACGGTCGGATCTGCCCCATCGAGACGCCGGAGGGTCCGAACATCGGCCTGATCTCGTCGCTGTCGTGCTACGCGCGCATCAACGAGTTCGGATTCATCGAGTCGCCGTACCGCACCGTCAAGGCGGGCCGCGCCGTCGACTACGTCAGGATCACGAACGCCGGGGGCACGAAGTACAAGGTGGGCGAAGTCGTCGAGGCGGTCGAGGCCGACGAGGAGAGCGTCGCCACGAAGCGGCGCAAGAAGCGGCCGGCGGAGTACGAACCGCACTCCTTCTACCTGTCGGCGTGGGAGGAGGACAAGTACGTCATCGCCCAGGCGAACGCCCGGCTCGACGACGAGGGCGCTCTCGTCGACGAGCGGATCAACGCGCGCGAGGCCGGCAACTTCGTGCTCGCCGAGCGCGGCAAGGTCGATTTCATCGACGTCTCCCCCAAGCAACTGGTGTCGGTGGCGGCATCGCTGATCCCGTTCCTGGAAAACGACGACGCCAACCGCGCGCTGATGGGATCGAACATGCAGCGCCAGGCCGTGCCGCTGCTGCGGGCGCGCGCGCCGTACGTCGGGACCGGCATGGAGTACATCACGGCGCGTGACTCGGGGGCCGTGGTGACCGCGCGCCGCAGCGGCGTGGTCGACTTCGTCGATTCGCAGCGGATCGTCGTACGCGTCGAGGGCGAGCCGGCGACCGCCGAGTCGTCGAGCGAGATGGGCGCCGACATCTACAACCTGACGAAGTTCCGGCGGTCCAACCAGAACACCTGCATCAACCAGAAGCCGATCGTGCGGGTCCGGCAACGGGTGGAGAAGGGGCAGGTGCTGGCGGACGGGCCGTGCACCGAGCTCGGCGAGCTCGCCCTGGGGCGCAACGTGCTCGTCGCGTTCATGCCCTGGCGGGGCTACAACTTCGAGGACGCGATTCTCGTCTCGGAGCGCCTGGTGAAGGAGGACTACTACACCTCGATCCACATCGAGGAGTTCGAAATCGAGTCGCGCGACACCAAGCTCGGCCCCGAGGAGATCACCCGCGACATACCGAACGTGTCCGAGGGGTTCCTCAAGGACCTCGACGAGAGCGGGATCATCCGTATCGGCGCGTACGTCAAGCCGTCGGACATCCTCGTCGGCAAGGTCACGCCCAAGGGCGAGACCCAGCTCACGCCCGAGGAGAAACTGCTGCGCGCCATCTTCGGCGAGAAGGCGGGCGACGTGCGCGACGCGTCGCTGCTCTGCCCGCCCGGCATCGAAGGCATCGTGGTCGGCGTCCGGATCTTCTCGCGCAAGGGAATCGAGAAGGACGACCGCGCGAAGGCGATCGAGGCCGAAGAGCTGGAGATGATGGAGAAGAACCTGCAGGACGAGATTCGCATCCTGCACGACGAGGTCAGGAAGCGGCTGCTCACCCTGCTGAAGGGACAGACGCTGGCGGCGGATCTGTACGACGAGTTCGGCAGCGAGCGACGCCTGGAGCAGGGCACGGTGCTCAGCGAGCAGATCATTCGCGAGCTGCATTTCAGCGAGCTGGTGCGGGTGCGGATAGCCACGGACGACACGGCCCTCGAGGACGAGCTGCAGACGCTCGAAATACGGACCGAGCGTCAGGTCGAGGTGATTCGGCAGCTCTTCGAGGAGAAGAAGGAGAAGATCCGGCGGGGCGACGAGCTGCCGCCCGGCGTCATCAAGCTGGTCAAGGTGTACGTCGCCATGAAGCGAAAGCTCTCGGTCGGCGACAAGATGGCGGGCCGCCACGGCAACAAGGGCGTCATCGCCCGCATCCTGCCGGAAGAGGACATGCCGCACCTGCCCGACGGGACCCCGGTGGAGATCGTGCTCAATCCGCTCGGCGTGCCCTCCCGGATGAACGTCGGTCAGATCCTCGAGACGCATCTGGGCTGGGCGGCCCACGAGGCGGGCAACCGGGACAAGTTCGGACCGGACGCCAAGCCCCTGTACTTCGCCTCTCCGGTCTTCGATGGCGCGCGCGAGCCCGAGATCAAGGAATGGCTCGGCCGAACGGAGCTGCCGAGCGGGGGCAAGACGACCCTCTACGACGGTCTCAGCGGCGAGCCTTTCGAGCAGCGGGTCACCGTCGGCTACATCTACATGCTGAAGCTGTCGCACCTGGTCGACGACAAGATCCACGCACGCTCGATCGGACCGTACTCGCTGATCACCCAGCAGCCGCTCGGCGGGAAGGCGCAGTTCGGGGGCCAGCGCTTCGGCGAGATGGAGGTGTGGGCGCTCGAGGCCTACGGCGCCGCGCACATTCTGCAGGAGTTGCTGACCGCGAAGTCGGACGACGTGACCGGGCGCGCCAAGATCTACGAGGCGATCGTGAAGGGCGACGCGTCGTTCGCGCCCGGCCTGCCCGAATCGTTCAACGTCCTGATCCGGGAACTGCAGGCGCTGTGCCTCGACGTGGATCTCATCAAGACCCGGATGCCGCCCGTCGAGGCGGCGCCGGACGAAGTCGAGCCGGGCGCCGGGGACGAAGCTGCCGGCGATGCCGCGGTCGACATCGCCGCCGCCGTGCTCGAAGGCGCCGACGGCGAGGCGTGAAGGGAAGGAGCCCCATGCGACCCAGCTTTGCGGACCGAGGTTCCCTGACCGTCGATTTCGACGCCATCCGGATCACGCTCGCTTCGCCGGAGAAGATCCTGTCGTGGTCGCACGGCGAGGTGACCAAGCCGGAGACGATCAACTACCGCACCTTCAAGCCGGAGCGCGACGGGCTGTTCTGCGC
>WTFV01000138.1 GCA_011523845.1 Acidobacteriota bacterium
CTCGGTGTTCGGCCCCAGCCCCCACCGCCCAGGAGCTTGCGCCTCGGAACCCACTTCGTTGCGTTCTGCGGCGCAAGCTCCTCGCTCGTTGACAGATCTCGCCGAGTGTGTACCAGTGCGGATCTCTCTCTACAGTGCCGGGTAGAGTCCGGCATTCGTGCGGCGGATCGATCGTTACCTCAGGAGGACGCATCGATGAGTAGCACGCGGAGGTCTCTTCTGTTCGCGGTCCTGCTCGCTCTGAGCGTGGCGCACAACGCGGACGCGCAAACCACCACCGGCGGGTTCTCCGGGAACGTCGTCGACGACAGCGGCCTGGTCCTGCCGGGCGCAACGGTCACCATCCTGCAGGAGGAGACCGGCGCGCTCCGCAACACCGTGACGAACGAGGTCGGCGCCTTCAACTTCGCGGCGGTCCAGCCGGGACCGTACACGGTGCGCATCGAGCTGCCCGGCTTCTCGACTTACGAGCTGACCGGCGCCCAGTTGGCGACCAACCAGCAGTACAACGTCGGCACGGTGGAGCTGTCGATCGCCACCCTGCAGGAGACCGTCCAGGTCACCGCGCAGCGGATCGTCGAGACGATCAGCTCGGACCGCTCGGCGCTGATCACCGAGGAGACGATCGACGCCATCACGGTCCGCGGCCGCGACGTCACGTCGATGCTCCGGATCCTGCCGGGGGTCGGCTACCAGCCCGACCCGGACGCGATCGGCGAGATCGTCATCGGCTCGTGGCTGCCGAACGTGGGCGGCACGCGCCAGGGCTGGAGCACCGTCACCATCGACGGGATCCCCGGCAACGACATCGGCCTGCCGGAGGTCTCCAGCCACTCGATGAACCCGGACGCGGTCGGCGAGGTGAACGTCCAGCTCACCAACTTCACCGCCGACACCGGACGCAACGGCGGCGCGCAGATCAACCTCGTCACCAAGGCGGGGACGAACGACTTCTCCGGCACCGCCTACACCTACGGCCGCAGCGAGCAGTTCCGGAGCGAGGACTACTTCGACAAGCAGGCGGGCATTCCGAAGCCGGATTACCGCTACTGGACGCTCGGCGCCAACGCCGGCGGCCCGATCGTGCGGGACAAGGTGTTCCTGTTCTACAGCTACGAGCAGTGGGGGGTCAGGACGCCGCAGAACCTCGCCCAGCTCACGGTGCCGAGCCTGGCGGAGCGGATGGGCGACTTCTCGCGGAGCTTCGATCAGTCGGGGAACCTGATCCCGGTGATCGATCCCGTGACCGGGATGCCGTTCCCGGGCAACGTCGTCCCGGCGGGCCGGATCAACCCGCACGGGCAGGCGCTGCTGAACTGGTTCCCGGACCCGAACGTCGACGGGCAGTCGAACTACAACTACCAGTTCCAGGGCCAGCAGCGCGCCCCCCGCATCAACAACGTCACCCGCTTCGACGTCCGGCCGACCGTGAACGACGCGATCTACGCGCGCTTCTCGCACTGGCTGCAGCCGACCAGCTCCTGGCGGGGCAACTGGGAGAGCCTGGAGCGGACGTTCACCTACAACGACTACGCGATCTCGGTGAACTACACCCGCGTCATCGGCGACAACATGGTGAACGAGTTCAACTTCGGCTGGCGGCACTCGTCCGAGCACAACCCGTGGGCCGACTCGTTCGACATCAACCGCAACCGGCGCACCGACTCCCACACCGCCTTCCCCGGCGACGACGGCCGCGACAACGGGGGGGACGGGTCCAACACGCAGGGCGTCGTGCCGTACACGCTCGCGCAGTGGTACCCCAACAACAACCTCTACGGCATCATTCCGGCGATGTCGTTCGGCGCGCCGATCCCGAATCCGGCGAACCCGAGCTGGGACTCGCGCTTCATCAACTACGGCAACGACGACCTGTTCAACTTCTACAACGGCCTGTCGTGGACCTCGGGACGCCACAACTTCAAGGTCGGCATGTACGTCGAGCACCTGACGAACATCGAGGGCAAGGGCGCCAGTGCGCTGGCGGGAATCTACGACTTCAACCGCGACCCCGCGAACCCGTTCGACACGGGTCACCCGTACGCCAACGCCCTGATCGGGTCGTTCCGCTCGTACCAGGAGAACACCGCGCGGCTGGGACAGCGCGCCAGCCAGTGGATCGGCAACGGGTTCATCCAGGACAAGTGGCAGCCCGTAGACCGCCTCACGCTGGACATCGGGATGCGCTTCAGCAGGTACACCGTGTTCGAGCAGGCGAACCCCTCCGCGTCGTTCCTGCCGTCGCGCTTCGACCACGCGAGCGCCGCGCAGCTCTACGTGCCGACCCTGGTGAACGGCGTCCGGATGGCGATGAACCCGAACAATCCGACGGACATCCAGCCCGAGGTGGTCATCGGCGCGCTCGTGCCGGGGGGCCCCCACGACAACGGCATGGTGCGCCACGACGATTCGCAGGTGCCGGCGCCGTTCCAGGACCTGCCGGCGCTGTTGCTCGAGCCGCGGATCGGCTTCGCCTACGACGTGTTCGGCAACGGCCGGACCGCGATCCGGGCTAACTTCGGCGTCTTCCACAACACGCAGCAGGCGGGCGCGCTGAGCTGGCGGCAGGCGCTCAACCCGCCGCTCGTGGCGACGCCGCAGGTCTGGTACAACTCGATGTACAACTGGGAGTCGATCCGCCAGGGCGTGCTCGCCGGCACCGGCGGCATCGTCTACCCCACGGGCACGGTGTACGGCGTCGTCACCGATCACCAGGCGCCGACGCTCTACAGCTTCACGGGCGGCGTGCAGACCGAGATCGGCTGGCAGACGGTGCTCGACATCGCCTACGTCGGGACGCGCGGCAGCAACCTCCCGCAGCTCTGGGACGAGAACACCGTCGGACGCGGCGCCCGGTTCCTGCCGCAGAACCAGGACCCGACGACCGGGCGGCCGCTGCCCGACAACTTCTTCCGCCCCTATCCCGGCTACGCCAGCATCATCATGACGGAGAACGCCGGCCGGTCGGAGTACAACGCGCTGCAGACGCAGGTCAACCGCCGCTTCACGGGCGGCCTGGAGTTTTCCGTCTCCTATACGCTGTCGCAGTCGAAGGACCACACGTCGGCCGACATCCTCTACGGCGCCCGTTCGCGCGTACCGAAGTACGAGAACCGGGACACCTGGTCCTGGGGCCTGTCGGACTTCGACCGGACGCACCTGCTGACGATCAACTACACGTGGGACCTGCCGGACCCCGGCGGCGCGGCCGGCTTCCTGCTGAACGACTGGGTGCTCTCCGGCATCACGCAGTTCGTCAGCGGCGCGCCGGCCATGGTCGCCTTCAGCACCACCGACAACCAGGACATCCTGGGCGGCGGCGACCTGATGCGCCGGTCCACCAACCCGGACGGGCTGGCGAGCATCGACCTGGTGGTGCCGGCCAACATCGACCGGAACTGCGACCTGTCGGCGGGCGGCGGCTCGATCGACCGCTGGTTCAACACCGACTGCTTCAGCCGTCCCGCCCAGGGCGAGGTGGGCAACGTGCGCAAGGACGACCTGCGCCTGCCCGGCTTCTACGACACCGGCGTCCGCCTCGGCAAGCGCATGCCGGTGGGCAACGGGCAGTTCTTCGAGCTCGGCTGGGAGATCTACAACCTGTTCAACCAGGTGCAGTTCCGCAACGTCGACCTCAACGCGCAGTTCGACGAGGCCGGCAACCAGGTGGACTCGCGGTTCGGGCAGGTGATCTCCGCCCGGCCGCCGCGCACGATGGTCTTCTCGGCGCGCTATCTCTGGTAGCGGGCCAGGGTCGGTTCCATTCCCACCGGGGCGGGACGCCACGGTCCCGCCCCGACCCGGCCCGCCGCCACTCTCAGGGCCGGTCGCCGCCGGCTCCGGCGCTCCGCTGTCTTGTGAAATGTGAATGTGGGGACTCAACAGCGGCTCGCGCCGACAAGCCGATTCGAAGACCGGTCACGTTAGGATCCACAACATGACGAAAACCGCCCAGGCCGTTCTTGCCGAGGCGTTGCGCCTGGATCTCGATGCGCGCGCGGAGATTGCCGTTGAACTCCTCGGTAGCCTGGATGGCCCTTCAGACCCGGATGCCGAAACGGCATGGAACGTCGAGATCGAACGGCGGGTCGCGGCCATCGAAGCCGGAACGGTTCAGGTCGAGCCCTGGGACGACGTGAGGCGCCGGATCGAACGTGAGATTCTCGGGCGGTGACGGTCCGCACCATCGCGCCGGCCAGCACGGAGTTGCGCCACGCGGTGCGATGGTACGAGGCACGCGGTTCCGGTCTCGGGGGGCGAGCACTGGAGGCTGCGTGCCGGTGAGCGGGACGTTGGACACCCCGACGCAATCGACGATGCTCCAACAAAGACGCCTTGTCACTCGGCCTGTTCCGCGCGCTCCTCCAGATCGGCCAGGATCGCCTCCATCTGGCCGAGCGCCGAGCGCAGATCGTCGGCGATCTCGCGGGCCAGCACGTGCGGCTCGGGCAGGTCGGCGGAATCCTCCAGGCTCTCGTCGCGCAGCCAGAAGAGGTCGAGGCTCACCTTGTCGCGGCTGACGATCTCGTCGTACGAATACGGCCGCCACCGACCCTCCGGGGTCCGTTCCGACCAGGTCGCCTCCCGCGTGTGACGTGCGCCAGACCGGTAGCAGGCGACGAACTCGTCGAGATCCGTACGGGTCATGCGGCGGGTCTTCAGGGTGAAGTGCTTGTTCGTGCGGAGGTCGTAGACCCAGATCGTCCGGGTCCACGGCTCCTTCGCGCCCGGCTTGCGGTCAAAGAAGAGGACGTTCGCCTTCACGCCCTGCGCGTAGAAGATGCCGGTCGGCAGGCGCAACAGAGTGTGCACCTCGCACTCGCGCAACAGGTTTCGGCGCACCGTCTCGCCGGCTCCGCCTTCGAACAGCACGTTGTCCGGCACGACGACGGCGGCCCGACCGTGGACCGCCAGCAGCGACTTGACGTGCTGCACGAAGTTGAGCTGCTTGTTCGAGGTGGTCGTCCAGAAGTCCGGGCGGTTGTAGGTCAGCAATTGCCGGCCGGTCTCCCCCTCCGCGTTCACTACCGTGATCGACGACTTCTTGCCGAAGGGCGGGTTTGTTATGACGACGTCCGCCGACGCCCCGGGCGTATCCCGCAACGCGTCGTCGGTCGTGATGGGCGGCTCGCGGCGGTCGCCGCCATCGGGACCGATCCCGTGCAGATAGAGGTTCATGCCGCAGAGCCGCGCGACGTTGGGGACGAGCTCCACGCCGCGCAACGCCTCGAAGCGGAGATGCTGCTTCTGATCGCGATCCAGGTCTCCGCCGCGCTTGAGGTATTCGTGGACCGCGAGCAAGAAGCCGCCCGTGCCGCACGCCGGATCCACGACGACCTCTCCAGACCTTGGCTGCACGCAGTCCACCATCGCCTGGATGACCGCCCGCGGCGTGAAGTACTGGCCCGCGCCCCCCTTGACGTCCTGGGCGTTCTTCTCCAGCAGCCCCTCGTAGGCGTCACCCTTCACGTCGGCGGCCATCGCCGACCAGTCCTCCCGGCCGATCAGCTCGACGATGAGTCTGCGCAACAACGCCGGATCCTGGATCTTGTTCTGCGCCTTCTCGAAGATCATGCCGAGCATTCCGCCTTGCGTTCCGAGTACGCGTAGCGTGTCGCGGTAGTGCTGATCCAGCTCCGCGCCCTCCATCGTCGGCGACGCAAGGTTCTCCCAACGGTAGCCGGCCGGGATCGGCTGTCGTTCGCTGGTGAGCCGCTCGCGCTCGTCGGCCATCTTCAGGAACAGCAGGAAGGTGAGCTGCTCCAGGTAGTCCAGGTAGGAGAGCCCGGCGTCGCGCAGGACGTTGCAGTACGACCACAGCTTCTGGACGATTCGATTCGCGGTGTCACTCATGGGAGGCCAATTCGCGGTCGAGTCTAGCAGCGTCTCGCGCGGGCAGGCGATACGCCGACCATGCGCTGAAACGCCGCCGGGTCATCCATTCCCAGGATCGCAGCCTCCTCCTCCCGTACCGCCACCGGCATCTCGCCCGCAGCCGATAGATGCCGGGCCAGGTTTCCTTCAGAGTCGACCCTTCGAAGCGCGGCGGCCCACGTCCTGACCTGCCGCGCGTCCTTGACATCCGATCCGGGTTCCGGATCGATCAGCGACGGATACATCTCCGCGAGAACGTGCGCCCGGCCCTCGCCCAGCGTCTGGAAGGGCCAGACCTCCGCAACCGCGCGACGGCGCAGCCCTTCCAGCGCCGCGATTCCGAGCAAGGCCTGCCCGCCGACCGAGCCCACCCCGGAGAGTTTCCAAACCTCCTGCGGGCTCCCCGACTCCGGCAAGCGCCTCACCGCGCGTTCGGCATGGCGCAAGTTGGGAGGCAGGTTTTCCCCCCAGCCGGACGGCTTCTTCCTCGGAAGGCCGGGAACATTTCGCTTGAGTCCATTTCCCCAGAAGGGCCCGTCATGGGTAACGGCAGCGTTCAACGCAGCCGCGGCCTCGAAGCGATTGTTCGCGTTGTCCGGATGATCCTCGATCAACTCAGCGATCCGCGCCCAGACACTTTCCCAGCCATCCCCGCCGGTCAGCATGCGCGCCGTGCCCCTCGGATATCCGAACGGAAAGTCGAACCCGCACAGCAACCGGCGACCCGCCTTCGTTGCGCTCCGCAGCAACGCCTCGATCCGAGCCACAGCCGCCATGCGCGACGCGGGGTTCTCCGACTCGGTCGTCTCGCCCCAACCCCGGATCGCGATCCAGACGCTGTCTTCGCCCGTCTTTGGTCTGCTGCTGGCTGACCAGTCGACCGCCACGTACCCCTCGAACAACGCCCCCATTCGTCACCCTGCCGATATCCAGCTCCAGAGTACCCCTATTCCAGAAGCCCACGACCACGTCCCCGCGACGCCCTCGACGGATTCGGCGTCCACAGCAGGCCGACGGACCGCGACCCGGGTCACGCTCTTCGACCGTCGCGGCTTAAGGCGTTGACATTGTCAGATATTCTCGCGTAGCATCTGACACAGGAGGACACTCGATGTGAGCGACGGACCACTCAGGAGCCTGAACATGCGGCGCCACTGGAAGCGGCTCGCGAAGAGCGCCTCCAACGCCGCCTGCGACGACAGGGAGACAATCGAGACCTTGACCGGTGCGCTCCAGGGAGACTGGCGTGCCGAGGTTCCCGAGGGCTTTGTCGGACACCTCCGCAACATCATCGACGATCGCCAAGGTGTCCTCTTCGGCGAATCGGCGGTCGAACAGATCCAAGCGCTGAGAGGCAAGGCCGCGGAGAGTCCCCTCGCCAGCGCGATACTGGATTGCGTGTCCCAGGCGATACACGAGGGGTACCGCGGCGAGGAAGCACTTGCCAGGGCAGCCGGTGACGCGCTTCTGGAACGTGCTTGCAGCGTCGGGCGCCAAGTAGAGGAACACTGGCTGCGGGAGTCCTCGACTCGGAGCGCTACGCGCGTGAGGAACCGCATCGAGGGCGCGATTGCCGCGGCCGACATGAGCGACGTCGCCAAGCGGTGCATCGGATGTGCTGACGCCGCCGCGCCGCGAGGGCCAACGAAAAAAACCGGGATCGACGACGGGGTATCGCTGCCCTGAGGATGGCCGTAGCATGACCCATTTTCTGCCCGAACACCGCGTCGATGTCGTGGAAGAGACGAGTTCCGCTCGAGAGGATCGGATCACGTGCGGGATTGGTGAACACCTGAGATTCGACACGGCAGGCATCGAGACCTACTGCGTGGCCGGTTGGAACGCTACGGCGTACGACGCGTGCGTCGTCGGGGCGGCGGTTCAGTTCTGTGACCACACGAAGCGGCGTCGCTCCACCGATTGGGGCCGTGACATCGCTCTACGCGTGCCTGTCCATGACCCCGACCTGTGGCGGTCGACGAGCGTGTCCGATGCACTCCATGACGCGCTCTCGTTTCTGACCGGTGACCGGTGGCGTATCGACTTCGCGCGGCGGAAGAAGCACTTCGCGTCTCCGCGGGAGGCGCCCTTCGACTTCCCGAGTTCCTGCATCGTAATGCCCTTCAGCGACGGTCTCGACTCGCACCTGGCGGCGGGCCTGCTTCAGCGGAAGCACGGTAACGCGCTGGTCCGCGTTCGACTCGGATCGAAGGCCTCGCCGCGAGGGCAATCCCCAACTTCGCCGTCGCGTGCGTTCGCGTCGGTGCCGTGGCGGGTGTCCTACGGCAAGTCCGGCTCGGTCGAATCGAGCGCGCGTTCGCGCGGGTTCAGATTCGCACTGCTCAGCGGCATCGCGGCGTTTCTCTGCGGGAGCAGAAGAATCGTTCTACCGGAAAGCGGCCAGGGCGCCCTGGGACCGTCACTGGCCCCGGTAGGCCAAGCCTATCCGGACGTCCGAAATCACCCCCGGTTTACCGCCAAGATGGAAGGGCTCATATGGACACTGTTCGGTCACGAGATTCAGTACGAGTACCCACATCTCTGGCGAACGAAGGGCCAGACCTTGTCCACCTTTCTCGAATCATGCCCGGTCGATGCCGACTGGGCGGACACGCGGTCATGTTGGCAAGGGCCGCGACAGGTATCGGTATCCGGAAGCCTCCGCCAATGCGGGATTTGCGCGGCTTGTCTGCTCAGACGAATGAGCGTTCACGCCGCCGGCACGTGCGAGGCTCCCGAGACCTACGTGTGGGAGAATCTGAGCGCCACCCGGTTCGAGGACGGCGCCGCCCCGGCATTCACGCATGGAGAGCCCACGGGCGCGCTTCACGAGTACGCGATCGCCGGGGTCCTTCATCTCGACCACCTGGCCAACCTGCGCCGGTCGCCATCCAGCACGGCAGCCATCGGGAGGCAAGCCTACCTCCTGGACCGATCACTCGGATTGGACGAGCGAGACACGCAGACGAAGCTGGAAGGCATGCTCCAGCGACATGAAGTGGAATGGCGGGACTTCATCGATTCTCTCGGACCACGTTCGTTCGTGGCGCAGTGGATCGCTCGAGGACACTGACATGACGCTTCAGAGTATCGACCCCGTCGACGTCGGCGCCCGCCTGCGTGCGGCGCGTGAAGCGGCCGGCCTGACGCAGACCGACGCTGCCACCGACCTTCGCGTTGCGCGGACGACGCTGGTCGCGATGGAGCAGGGGCGACGCCGCGTTCGGATCGATGAAATCCAGCATCTGGCGCGCCTGTATGGCACGTCGGTCAATGCGGTGCTGCGCTGCGAAGCGGCGCACGTCGATCTCGTTCCCCGTTTTCGAAAGCTCTCGACCGCCAACGACGAGGCGGCCGAGCGGGCAGCGCGCCTGTTGACGGACCTCGTCCGAGCCGAAGTCGAGCTCGAGAACCTGCTGGGCGTCACCCGCACCCACAACCACCCGCCGGCGAGACCGTTGCTGCCTGGCGACGTGCGTCTGCAAGCTGAAAACGATGCGATCGCGCTCAGACAGTGGCTCGGACTGGGACTGGCTCCGGTGCACGACGTCATCAGCCTCCTGGAACTGGAACTCGGGGTGCGCGTCTACGTGCGGCCGCTCGACAGCCGGGTCTCCGGATTGTTCGCGTACGAAGACGGGGTCGGTGCCTGCATCCTGCTGAACGCCAAACATCCCCGCGAACGCCAGGCACAGACCGGCGTGCACGAACTCGGGCATCTGACGTCGCGCCGGCAGACGCCGGACGTTTGCCGCTTCGATCAGCACGACGATTCCCGCGAGGAACGGTACGCCAACGCGTTCGGACGTGCATTCCTCACGCCGGCGCGAACCGTCACGGTCAGGTTCCAGGACCTCACCGCGGGTGCATCCCGCTTCACGCGACGCCACGTCATCCTCCTGGCGCACGCATTCGGGGTGTCCCGTGAAGCGATCGTCCGCCGGCTGGAGGAACTCGGCCTCGTCAAGCGGGGTACGTGGGACTGGTTCGAGGCACACGGCGGAATCACCAACGAACAGGCACGTCAGGTTCTGGGCGAGCCAGTTGCCGTCGAGCCGGATAGCCGTGAGGCGCAGCGACCAGTGTCTCTTCGCCTCGGCCTCCTCGCCGCCGAGGCCCAGCGTCGCGAGTTGTTGAGCGAAGGGCAACTCGCGCGATTGTTGCGCCTCGATCGCGTCGAGTTGCGCAGGATCCTCGACGCTGCCGACATCGATGGAAACGACACGAATGGTCTGCCGAAGTTGCCTCGATGAACGCGCGGCTCCCGTCGTCGTCGACACGAGCGTCGTCATCAACTTGAATGCCACCGGATGCGCGGAAGCGATCCTGCGAGCCCTGCCCAACCGCTGTGTGGTTGTCGAAGATGTCTTGCTGGAACTTCAAATCGGCCGTCAGACAGGCCGCGGAGATGCCGACGCGCTAGCCGTGCTCATAGAGCAGCATCTCGTCGAGCGTGCCCGACTCGGTGGCGGGGGCATGTCCCATTTCGCGAGCCTTGTCAGCGGGTCGGCAGCCGAGACTCTCGATGACGGTGAAGCCGCAACCATCGCCTGCGCCATCGACCGGGGCGCGGTCGCCCTCGTCGACGAGCGCAAGGCCATTCGGATCTGCGCCGAACGCTTCCCGAACCTCTCCGTCGGATGCACGGTGGACGTGCTGGCTCAGCACCACGTCCAGGCTGCGCTCGGGCCTGGTCTGGCCGACGCCGTCTTCAATGCTCTGGATCGTGGTCGCATGCGGGTCCCCGACCAGCATGGGCAGTGGGTCGTGGACCTCATCGGCAAGGAGCGGGCCGCGCTGTGCCACTCACTGCCGAAGCGGCTTCGTGCGGGCTGAATGTCGACGGCAGCGTGAGCGGCAGCTTGCGCTGGGCGAGTCGCAACAAATTCGTACTCAATGGAACTCAGTGGGTGAGGAACATATGTCGGGTCTGTTGGTTCCGTCTGTCGAAGCAGCGAGTAATCTTCTGATCACTGAGTCCGCGAGCGCCGCCTCTGGTCGGTTCCACTGCCCCGAACCGATTCCACAAGCTCGCCCCGAAGGGCGCAGGCAAGAATGGACTGACGTAGATGGTCGCAGTAGCGCACTTCCAAGCTGACTATCTGTTCCAGCGCCTTGGGCCGGTCTCGGTACCGATCCACTGCCTGGATGATTCGAACCTGTTCGGTGAGTGGCGGCAGTGGAACGGGCAAGTGTGAGACCTTGGAGAGACTCAAGGTGTGAAGCCCCGATGTTGAACTGGCAGCTTGTTCGATAGCGATCCGTCCAGACGGGCTGAGTAACCAGCCAAGTGTCCACCGGGCAAGAGCCACAGGCTCGAAGCGGACTCTGATCAAGTGGTTCTGATGAACGCACGGCGCGATTGCTGCGTTCCAAAGTGCGACACGACCGATCTGATCGATGCTGCCGTTGCCCTCAACGATGAGAAGATCGCCGGCGACGAGCTGAGTGCGCTCCCGTTCCGCCTCCGTCACGCCGATCTCCTTGACGGTATCGAGCCGAACCTCATCGGCATAGACATTCGCTACACGGAGGAATGGGACCTGAAGTCGCAGATCCCGACGTTTCGAGTTCTGCGTGAGTCCCCCATTCACGTCGCCCAACTGATCGACCAGAGCCCAGCACCAACCCACCGGCAGCGACGGCAGTTCGGTAGTATCTGGAGCAGTCGGCTCCTTGTACTTCGCCTTCCAGTCATCGTTCTTCGGCGTCTTCCCCGCCGCCTTCATCTTCGCCAGTTCCCCTTCCTCCCAGCGCCGGCGCCGTTCGACCAGGATCCGCTTGAGTAGGATGGAGGCGGGTTCGTACTCACGCCCCTCGGCCTGGGCGAGCTTCGCCTCGGTCGGCACCAGCCGACCCTCAACGGCCGCCTTCAGGATGCAGGCGCGGTACCGCTTCAGGTTCCGCCGCACCCGCTCCAGCGTCGAGGTGACATCGTCCAGGCGTGTGAGGTACGAGTCGACCGTCTCGACGATGCGCCGCTGTTCGTCGGGCGGCGGCAGGTGAACCTCCCAGCCGGAGAGCGCCTTCGCACCCAGGTGGTGGATTCCCACTCCGCGAGCCGCCCGGGCAAACTCGCCGGTCAACGCATCCTTGTAGAAGTGAAGATGCAGGAACGGCACAAGCGGTTCCGGGGCTCGAACGCGGATCAGCGTGTTCTGGAAGCAGCAGCCCGAGACTTCTCCGTTCCAGATCGCCGGTTTACCGACCTCGGACGCGCTCCCCGAGGCTTCGGACAACAGTAGGTCCCCGCGCCGCAGCGCGTAGGTTTCGAACTCCTCCGGCGTGAAGTCCATCTCCTTGACGTCGTGCAGGCTGATCCCGTTCCACGTGACGTTGACGGCGCGCATGTACGGCCGCATGTTGGGGCCGACCGCCCGTTTCGGAGAACGCTGGCGACCGAGGCGGACCTCCGCAATCTCCGAGAGTAGAACTCTCTTCCAGCGGCTCGCGCTCACGCCGCCAGCACCTCGTTCAGCTCATCCAGCAGCGGCCCGAGCCCCTTGCCGAACACCTGCGCCGCGCGGCCTCGGCCGCCCTCCTCCGCGAACGGGGTGTAGTCGAGATCCTCGACCGTCATCTCCACGCTGGCGGCGATGTGGTCGCGGATCATCTCCAGCCACCGGACCTGATCGGCCGTGAAGTCACGGCCCGCGGTGCGTTGCTGTGCGAGCCAGTGCTCGAAACGCGCCCGGACGTGCTCGCCGAAGGGCGCCAGCTCCGCCTCGCGGTTCATCGCGAACCGGACGAGCGAAACCAGGTCGGTGAGCAATCTATGCGCCGCTGCGCCCCGTACCCGGTCCTTGTGGAGCGTCTCGTAAGCACGCCAGAGCTTCTCCGGGGTCCAGGCACGCGGGGGCGCCTTGATCGCGTCGGACAGCGCCTTGAGGTCGCCGAAGCGGAGCCGCTTCGCGTACGGCTGCGCGTAGAAGCACTGGAGGGCGTCGATCTCGTCCTTGTTGTCCGCGATGAACCGCTCGAACGAGTCGACCAGCGACTTCGCCTTCTGCTTCGCCTCCTCGCTCGTCCCCGCCTCGATCAGCTCGTCCACGGAGATGGCGTCGATGAGCTGCTCCATCTGACGCTTGATGTCCTGCAGCAGGCGGCGTAGCACCGGCTTGGTGGCGATCGGCTCGGCGGCCCGCTGGAGCAGAGTTGTCGCCGCCAGCTTCAACTGTCGTTCGGTCGGCTCGTCACCGGCGGGCAAGTCGAACATCGAACGCGCCTTGGCGACCTGACGATCCGGATCGAGCCCATCGACGATGTCGCGGCTGATGGCGCCGATGCTGGCGCCGCCGGACGCCTCGGCGATGCGCTCGCGCTCCTCCGGCCCGCACTGTCGGTCGAGCCGCGCGAGCCGTCCGGCGAGCGACGACAGCATGGCCGGATCGGTCCCGCCCATGGCAACGTGCTCGAGCAGGGCTTCGAAGGACACGTTCTTCTTCCGTTCCAGCGGCTGCGTGTCGGCGAGCGGGGCGCCGGACACCCCGACACAGTCGACGATGACGAAGTGGGTCTTGGCCAGGGCGTCGGGCGTCACCGCCTGGAGCTCGCGGACGTCGATGACGCGAACACCGCGGCCCTTCATCTGCTCGAAGAGCACGCGGCTCTTGACCGACCGCATGAACATGACGATCTCGATCGGCCTGATGTCCGCGCCAGTGCTGATCATGTCCACCGTGACGGCGATGCGCGGCTCGAAGCTGTTGCGGAACGCCTGAATCAGGTCCCGCGGCTGGGCGGCCGTCACCTTGTAGGTGATCTTCTGGCAGAAGTCGTTTCCGCGGCCGAACTCGTCGCGAACGATCTCGACGATGTCCTCGGCGTGGCTGTCGTCCTTGGCGAAGACGAGCGTCTTCGGGACCTCCTTCCGACCGGGAAAGATGTCGGTGAAGAGGCGGTCACGGAACGTCCGAACAACCGTGCGAATCTGGTCGGGCGCGACCACGCGGCGGTCGAGCTCGGCCGCGTCGTAGGTGATGTCCTCGTCCGGCCGTTCCCAGCGCCGCTGCCGGGTCTGCCGGTCGCGATACTCGACCATCGTCTCGGGGTCTGCCTCGATGGTCGCGCCCTGCCCCGTGATCCGCGTGCGGATGTTGTACACATCGAAGTCGACGTTGACGCCGTCGGCGACCGCGCGCTCGTGGTCGTACTCCATGACCAGGTTCTTGTTGAAGAACCCGAAGGTCTGCTTGGCAGGCGTCGCAGTCAGCCCGATGAGAAATGCGTCGAAGTACTCCAGCACCTGTCGCCAGACGGTGTAGATGGAACGGTGGCACTCGTCGATGATGATGACGTCGAAGTACTCCGGGGGATAGGCAGCGTTGTAAACGACCGGCAACGGTTCGCTGATCGCACCGCCGCCCGACTCGAACTGTGACGGTGCTTCGTCCTCCGCCGCGAAGTCGGGCTCGCCCTTGAGCATCGAGTAGAGACGCTGAATCGTGGTAATGACCACCTTGCTCGCCGCGCCGATCATGTTCGACGTCAGGCGCTGGACGGTGTAGAGCTCGGTGAACTTCCGGTGATCGTCCGGCGTGCGGAAGCCCTGGAACTCCTTCTCCGCCTGCTCGCCCAGGTTGCTTCGATCGACGAGGAACAGCACCCGTCGCGCGCCGGCGTACCGGATGAGCCGATAGACCGATGTGATAGCGAAGATCGTCTTGCCGGACCCGGTCGCCATCTGCACCAGCGAGCGCGGATGATTGCGCTTGAGTGACCATTCGACGTTCCCGACCGCCTCGACCTGTACCGGATACAGGAAGTCCTGTTCCAGCTCCGGCAGCGTCTGGATGCGGCCGCGCAGCGCCGACGGGCGCGCCTCGTCGGCCGCCGTGTGGACGCCCCCGCCCTCCGCGCGCAAGCGCTTCACCCAGGCGTCGAGCGTCTCGGCCCTGAGCCATTCGGCCAGCGTCTCAGGCCGGTGGATGTGCGGCAGGTGCGAGATGCGCCGGCTCTTCGGGTCCGGATCGAGGCCGTTGATGAATCTCGTGTCGACGCCGGTACTGACGTACAGGAACGGGAGCGGATTGACGGGTGGATTCAAGCCCCCCGGCAGCCCGGCCGCATACTTGTCCGCCTGCAACTCGACGCTCGACAACGTATACCCGACCGGCTTTGCTTCGAGAACGCCGACCGCCTTCCTGCCGACGAACAGCATGTAGTCGGCGAACCCGTGGCCGGGCGCCATCCTGAACTCGCGCAGGGCGACCCCAAGGCCGTCGGCGAGGTTCATCTCGTCGCGGTCTTGAACTATCCATCCCGCCTCTGCGAGCGCCGCATCGATCCGTTGGCGGGCCTGTTGTTCCGGCGTCAGCGGCATTCCTTACCGGTTGGGATTCCAGATCCCCTCATCGTAGTTCGGACTGCGATCATAGCCGCACGCGTTCCGAATCTGGCGATGCAGGGGTAAGGAACGACGCGGCGTCGATATCGTCCGCGGGCCCTGAAGGCTCGGATGATCGGTTCACCAGCCCTGTGCGGGCGGAGTCAGCAGCGTCCTCCCCGGCCCCCAGCTCATGCTCCGGATCACTCAGCGAACACCGTGGTCCTCCTCGTATGAGCAGGTTTACCCAGATCGGCACCCCGAAGGACTACGTCCGCGGCGCGCCCCGCGCGAACAGCTCGTGTCATGAACAGCGCGTCGGACGGGTCGGCGACGACCGGCGCGGACATCCTGGACGCGATGCTCTTCACCGTGAGGGCCGCCATCTACGTGCGGCTGCCGCTCCCGGCAGTGTGTTCGGACCGCGAGGCCTACGTTCTCGCGTCCAGCGATATGCCTCGATCAGCGCGATGACGCGCCACCTGGACCGCGGGTCGAACCGGATCCCCAGCGCCAGTCCGGCCGGCCCCGCCGTCGACCGTGATCAGGACCTTCCCCGTCGCCCTCTGCCCGTGATCGTCATGGACCCGGCCGCGTACCAGCGCCGCGAAGAGACCCCCGGCGCGAGGCAGCTCCGTAGACCAGTGAAACCAAACAGTTGGCCAGTCCAAGGTTCTCCACGGACTGCCGGAGTCCGGCCTCACCCGGCAGGCTTCTCGACCGGCAGGTCCTCGCGGTCGCCCCACTCCTTCCACGAGCCGATGTAGTTCCGGACGCGGGGATAGCCGAGCAGCCGCAGCGCGAAATAGCCGTGCGCCGCACGGTAGCCGCCCTGGCAGTAGGAGACCACCTCCCTGTCGGGGGTGACGCCGGCCGCCTCGTACATCGCCCGCAACTCGGCCGCGGGCTTGAAGGCGCCTGCTTCGTCCAGGTTGCGGGTCCACTCGATGTGGACGGCGCCCGGGATGGCCCCGCCGCGCTTGGCGCGCACCAGCGCGCCGCAGTACTCCTCGTCGCTGCGCGTATCGAGGATCGCGACTTCCGCGCGACCGAGACGCTCGCTGACCTGCCGCCAGGTCGCCAGGCGCGCCCTGTCGCCGCCCACCTCCCAGGCTCCCTTCTGCGGCGCCGACGCGTCCCGGGTCGCGGGAAGCCCCGCGCGCTCCCAGGCCCCGAAGCCGCCGTCGAGGAGCCGCGCGTCGGGATGGCCGAAGAACTCGAGGAACCAGAAGGCGCGGGCGGCACGGATCCCCGACTGCTCGTCGTAGACGACGACGGGGCGCCCGGCATCCACGCCGCGCGAGGTGAGCAGGTGCGCGATGATCCACAGGAACGCGGCGAGCGGCGCCGGATCGGTGTCGACGAGGCTCACCCCGAAGAGATCCAGGTGCGCGGCGCCGGGGATGTGTCCGGCGGCGAACGCCTCGGCGGGGCGCAGGTCCAGCAGGACCGGCGCCTCGCCCGCAGAGCCTGACGGCAACTCGACCGCGGCGCCGAGGCCGAGTCGGCGCGCCAGCTCGAGCGGCTCGATCAGCAGCTCCGGGTTGGCGTAGCCCTTCGGATTCTCCATCGTCATTCTCCCAACCGCGACGCGCGTCCCGCGCTCAGAGGGCCTCCCACACGGCATCGTGCCGGCGGACGGCCCCCTCCGCCTCCAGCTTCCGCAGATGCGCGAGCACGCTCTCTTTCGCCGCTCCGTGCAGCTCCGGAACGAGATCCGGGTACACCACCTTCACTATCGCTGCCTGCGTTGCATGGCCCTGCCGCAACGCCGCCAGTATCTCGTCGTCGCGGCGGCGCCGGTGGGCGACGTACTCGTCGACCAGCGCGGCCACGTCGTCGATTTCGGGTCCGTGCGCCGGCAGGACGCGGGCCGGCCGCAGCTCGCGCACCCGCGCCAGCGACGCCAGGTACGCGGCGAGGTCGCCCCCGTAGCTGCCGGGAACGACCACCGTCCCGCCCTGGATCAGCAGGTCGCCGCAAAAGAGGACGCCGTCCTCCTCGTCGAGGAAGCAGACGTGGTCCGGCGCGTGGCCCGGCGTATGCAGCACGCGCAGCGCCCCGTTCCCTGCGTCCACGACGTCCCCGTCCGTCAGCGGCCGCCACTCGACCCGGTACTCTCCATCGCACTCCGGCCAGGGCGCCTTGAAGAACGCCGTCTCGGGCCGGCGGGCCGCCAGCCCCGGCGCGCCCGCGGCGTGGTCCACGTGGCCGTGGGTCACGAGCACGCGCGAGAGCGCCGCCCCGGCGAGCGCCGCATCCAATGCCGCCAGATGACCCGGCTCCCCGGTAGCGGCGTCGATCAGGGCCGGCTTGCGGCCGGACAGCAGATAGGTATTGTTCCCGGCCCCCGTGTAGGGACCCGGGTTGCAGCCCGGAATCAGGGTGACCTTCACGTGGCGACGAGGGGCCCGGTCATCAGCGCCTCGAGCTTGGCGCGGAGACCGTCCGGGATGGGGGTGGTCCGGTCGGCGTCGTAGTCGAACACGGCCTGCACCGACCTGCCGACCGCCACGACCACGTCGTCCCGCACGCGGCGCGCCTCGAAGTCCGACGTGAAGCTGGTGCGGCCGAGCTTCACCACCCGCACGCCGATCTCTACCTGGTCACCGAAGACGACCTGCGCCTTGTAGTCGCACGACGTATGGGCCAGGATGACGCCCAGTCCGGCCTGGTCCAGCTCGCGGCGCAGGCCCAGCGTCTCGGCCATCACCGCGCGCGCCTGCTCGAAGTAGGTGAAGTAGACCGCGTTGTTGACGTGCCCCATCGCGTCGCAGTCGCGAAAGCGGACCTCGATGCGATGCGTGAACGCGGAAGTCACGGCGCATCATACCGCGTGCATGCCGCCGCCGTTTGCTGACGCTCACCGTGCACGCGGTCCGTCCATCCGCTGGCCAGCACGGCGTCTGCGTTCCGTGCGGCGCTGCCACCATCGCTGACGATTCCCTGCCACGGCAGTCTTGCGCCCGGCGGCCTGCACAGGCTTCTCTCCAGCGCCTGCCGGACTACCGCAGAGACACTGGCACCGCGCCGTCGGACTTCGATCCGGGCGAGCCGATACAGGCCGTCGGGCAGGGATATCGTGGCTCTCATCGGGTTGTATCCTACCGTGTGCATTCGACGCTGGCGATCCCGGAAGCCTTCAACCCCGAAGAGACCGCCGCGCTGGCGCCCTACTTCGGTAACGGCGAAGAGCCGATATTCGTCCTGACCAACCTGCCCGAAACAGTCAAGGGAGCGCTCTTCGCCCGCTACTCGCGCTCGGCGAAATCGCTCCGTCGCCTGTTCCTCGACGAGTTCCACGACGGTGTGGAAGGGGGCGCGGAAGCCGCGGGCGCCGGGCCCGGCCGCGAGCGCGCCGAGCGCCTGTACCGCCGGGTGTTCGATCAGTACGGCGACGATTCCGTGGCGCAGCTCGGCGGGGCGCACATCGCATGCGAAGGCGTCTCGAACATCCTGACGAAAGTGCTCGAGCGCGGCCGGCTGATGTCCTACCTGGAGCAATCGACCCGCTACGTGCCATACACCGACCGGCCGGGCGGCCGGTGGAAGTACGTGGTTCCGGCCGAACTCGAGGACGACGCCGACCGCCGGGCGTTCGAGACGACGCTCGACCGGGCGTTCGAGACCTACGCCCGCTGGATCGAACCGCTGCAGGAGTACTTTCGGGCGCGGTACCCGCAGGCCGCCACTGACTCGGACGCGGTCTACCGGGCGGTGATCCGCGCCAAGGCGCTCGACACCCTGCGCGGCCTCCTGCCGGCCGCGACCCGCTCCAACGTCGGAATCTACGGCTCCGGTCAGGCTTACGAGATGCTGCTGCTCAGGATGCGCGCCCACCCGCTGGCCGAGGCGCGCGAGGTGGCCGGCCTGATGCTCCGGGAACTGCGACGGGTGATCCCGGCGTTCCTGCAGCGGGTCGATCGGCCGGACCGCGGTGTCCGCTGGAGCGACTACCTCGGTGCGCGCGAACGGGAGACGCGGGCACTGGCCTCCGAGCTTGCCGATGCGCACGCGGACGACCCCCGCGACGAGGTGACCCTGACCGAGTTCGACCCGGACGGCGAGATCAAGGTGGTCGCCGCGGCCCTCTACCCCGCCTCGGAGCTTCCGTTCGACCGTCTTGTCGGGGTGGCTCGCGGCATGACGACGGAGGGGCGAATTCGGGTGCTCCAGACGTACGCCGGGAACCGCGAGAACCGCCGGCACCGTCCCGGTCGGGCCTTCGAGCATGCCTCCTACACGTTCGACGTGCTGTCGGACTACGGCGCCTTCCGAGACCTGCAACGGCACCGGATGCTGACCCTCGACTGGCAGGATCTGACTACACGGCACGGATGCGCCCCACCTTCCGCGCCGGTCGAGGACGTCGGCGCCCTCGCCGACTGGAAGCGCATGATGGACGCCTCCGCCGAGCTCCACGAGCGCCTCGCCCGGCGCCATTCACCGGCAGTCGCGCAGTACGCCGTTGCGATGGCCTATCACATCCGCTTCTACATGCGGCTGAACGCCCGCGAGGCGATGCACGTCATCGAGCTCAGAACCTCACCGCAGGGACACCCGGCGTACCGGCGCGTGTGCCAGCGGATGCACCGGCTGATCGCCGACCAGGCCGGCCACCGGGCGATCGCCGCCGCGATGACCTTCGCTGACCATTCGGCGGTCGAGCTCGAGCGGCTCGCGTCCGAGCGCGCCATCGACAGGAGTCGCGCGACGCGACACGCCGATGCCGCGGTCGACCCGGAGACCCTCCGATGAACGGACGGATCACGGCGGTTGTTGGTCTGGCGCTGATGGCCGTGAGCGCCAGCGGGGCCTGGGGAGCGGTGCCGTACGGCAAGCACCAGGATGGCTCTCCCTGCATCTGGCCGGGTGGAGTCGTCCCGTACGTCATCGACGACAACGTGCCCGGGCGCGACAGGATCCTGCGGGCGATTCGCGAGTGGGACACAGAGACCGTCCTCCGGTTCGTGGAGCGGACCTCGGAACGGGACTACCTGCGCTTCGCCCTGGAACCGGTCTCGGGCACCTACCTGTGCCGAGAAGACACCCCCGGCGAACAGATAGAGACACAGCGCGGACCTCACGGCAACAGCTACGAGGTCATCCTCCACGGAATCGGCCACGCGATCGGCCTGGCGCACGAGATGCAGCGACGGGACCGCGACCATTGGGTGACCGTGTTCAGCGAGAACATCTCGGCGAAGCCCTACGCGCGAGACAACTGGCACCCGCACATCGGATCGGACATCGGGATTGGGCCGTACGACTACCGCTCCATCATGACCTACGACGCCTTCGCGCACGGAAAGCGGAGAAACCACGCGCGGACCCTGGCAATGGAAACGATCCCGCCCGGCATCCCGTTCGGAGGAGAACAGTTCGGCGATGCGGCCGAGTTGTCGCCTGGCGACATCGACGCCGTGGCGAGGCTGTACGGCCACGTTCCGACGGAGCACGTGATAGCGACGAATCCTCCCGGCCTGGAGATCATCGTGGACGGCGAGCGCATGACCGCACCGGCCAGGTTCACCTGGGAGATCGGCAGCGAGCACACGCTGGAGATGCCGTCGCCGCAGTTCCGGCCCGGCCGCCGGTTCCTGTTCGGACGATGGAGCGACGACGGCGCCCGAGCGCACACGATCACCGCGACGGCCGCCACCACCTTGTACTACGCGAACTTCATCTCGCAGCACCAGGTGCCCGTCAGCGTCAACGTGTCGTGCCGCCGCGCAGCGTGCTCGCCGGACGACGGCAGCGTGACCATCACGCCGGCGAGCCCGGACGGCTACTACACGCTCCGTGCACCCATCGAGATCGAGGCGTCGACGGCCCCCGACAGCGCAGCGAGATTCCTCAGATGGACGGTGCACGGCGATGGCTACTGGAAGTGGTCCTGGACTTCCAGGCACGGCGAGGCCTCGAACCCGGCCCGGACGCGGGTAGGACCTGGAACAGCCTACGAAGCGCACTTCGTCGACGGGCCGATCTTCCGAATCGAATCGAACGTCGACCCCGTGCCGATTACCATCGGTGAACGATGGGAGCGGCCGACGCCGGTCGCCTACCGCGCCGACAGGTTCCAGGGCGCCCCTGTCGTGTCGATGTTCGAACGCACCGACTTCAACGGCGGCTACCGTCACCGCTTCAGAAGCTGGAGCGACGGCGGAGACACGACCCATGCCATAGAGGTCCCGCAAGACGCCGACAGCACCCTGACGCTGACGTTGGACACGCTGTACCTGCTCAGCGCCCGACCGTGGCAGGACTGGTACGGGAACCGCGTAGAGACCAGCCCGGACCCGATCGGCGACGGTTACTACGCCGAAGGGACGAGAGTGCGCCTGCTGGCCGTCGCCCGGCCGCCAGCGAGATTCATCGGCTGGAACGGCGCGGTCTCCGGCCGGAACCCTGCGGCCGTGGTGACGATGAACGACGGCCAGCTTGCCGAAGCGGCGTTCGCGCTGGACGCGACGGAGCTGCGGAGCGGCATGCCGGCACAGGTGTCGCTCCGGTGGCAGGGCACGGATCTCGAGTACCGCGACCTCGACTTCGAGAAGTACTACGTGCGGACGCCCTCCGATGCGAGCGAACTGGAGATCCGGTTCGATACTCGATCAGCGTCGCCCGGCGCGGTGGCCGGTCTGTGGGTAGCAGGCCAGGACCTGTGGCCGGGTTGGGTCAAATCCAGCGAGACGGCGAACCGCATCCTCGGTGACGGCGTCGCGACGATCAGCCTGCGCCGGCCGGGCGACCGCTGGCCGCCGGCCTACATGATCCTGGTCCGGGCCGCCGAATCGAACAGTGCCGAAACCCAGACGCTCGAAGGGACGCTCGTGGCAACGGTCACCCGCGGCGCCACCGGGAACCAGGCGCCCCGAGCCGTGAGGACGCTGGAGAATCGGACCCTGGGGGCGGGCGGGTCGGCGCTCGTGATCGACGTTGCAGGGACGTTCTCGGACCCGGATGGCGACGTACTCACCTACGTGTCGGTCTCGTCGTCGGAGCTCGTCGCCAGGGCGACGGCATGGGGCAGCACGGTAACGGTTGCGCCGGTGGCTGCCGGATCTGCAACCGTTACGGTCACCGCAACGGATGTCGACGGCTCCGGCAGGACCGCGGTGCAACGGTTCACGGTGACGGTGCCGGATTGCCGCCGGTTTACGGATCATCCTCTTCTGCCCGGTGTGACTCCGATCCGGACAGTCCATTTTCTCGAGCTTCGGGCGTGCGTCAATGCGCTGCGGGCGGGCGCAGGACTGTCGGCGCTTCAATGGGTCGATGCAGTCCTCACGGCCGGCGTGACACCGATCAGGCCCGTCCACCTGGTCGAACTGCGCACGGCTCTCGACGCGGTGTACGAGCGAAACGGCCTGAGACGCCCGCACTACACGGACAGCCCCATGACGCCGGGAACTGCAGCCAAGGCAGTGCACGTGGCGGAGCTGCGAGACGCGGTCACATCGTTCTGGAGTGAAGCCGCAGCGAGGGCCGCTCCCGTCCCCCGGCCTGACGTAGAGTAATCTTGAACCGTGTCAGCGGCGGGAACACCTTGTCGCCGTCGCCACCCGCGGGCCGCCGGCGGCGGCACCGGAACGCTGCCGCGCGCCCTGTAACGGCTTCCCGTAATCGATCCAGCGTCAGCTCGGGCTCTTCGAGTCCTCCGGCAGAACCACCGTCAGGCGCCCGACTGCTCGTCCTTGTCCCAGTAGCGGTCGTACTCCGCGAGGAAGGTCAGGCTGTCGAACGAGCGCATGCGGTCGAGGAACAGCACGCCGTCGAGATGGTCGGTCTCGTGCTGGATCACGCGGGCGGCGAAGCCCTTGGCGTTCAGGCGCTGCTCCATGCCGTGACGATCCAGTGCCCGGACCCGGATCTCGGTCGCACGGGGCACGCGGCCGCGAATGTCCGGGACGCTCAGGCAACCTTCCCAGTCCTCTTCCTCCGCGAGACCCAGCGGTTCGATCTCCGGGTTGATCATCACCACCGGGGGGAGGCCACCGTCCGGGTCGTCCACGCCCGCGACGAACAGCCGGAGGCTCTCGTGCACCTGCGGCGCGGCCAGCCCGATGCCCGTGTACTCGTTCATCGTCTCGAACATGTCGTCGATGAGCTGCTGGATGGCCGGGGATCCGATGTCGGCGGGGTCGAGAGGCGGCGTCCGGCGGCGGAGCACCGGGTGCCCCATGCGCGCCACCTTCAGGATGGACATCGGTTCACATTATATTCGCCCGGTGGACCACTCGCACGACCACGGCTCCGCCCTCCGGTTCTGCTCGTCCTGCGGCGGTCCGCTCGCGCCGAAGCGGGTCAAGGAGAGCGAACCGGAGCGCCCGGTCTGCACCCGCTGCGGGCACGTCGTCTACCTGGACCCGAAGGTGGCCGTCGGAACCGTGATCACCAACGGCGACGGCGACATCGCGCTCGTGCGGCGCGCCATCGAGCCCGGCTACGGCAAGTGGGTCTTCCCGGGCGGTTACGTAGACCGGGGAGAGGTGCCGATCGTCGCCGCGGTGCGCGAGGCGCGCGAGGAGGCCAGTATCGAGATCCGGCTCGACGGATTGATCAACATCTACGCCTACGCCGGAGCGGTCCCCATCGTCATCGTCTACAAGGCGTCGGTGGTCGGCGGCACGCTGGACGCGGCCGACGAGTCGCTGGAGGCGGGGTGGTTCGCCCCGGACGACGTCCCGTGGGCCGAGCTGGCGTTCCGCAGCACCCGCGACGCCCTGCGCGATCACCGGCGCGGCCTGCTCCACCCGGCGCTGCTCTAGCAAGCGCCTGTTCCGTGGTCGAACGCCGGCGGTCACCGAGAGCGGCGAGACGCCCGCGTGGAAGCCGGCCCGCGCGACGGGCGGCGCACGCGGCGAGGACCCGCTCCGCCTTGCGAGCCGCTTCAGCTTCCTCGGCCTTCCCCTGGGGCGGGCGGCGCACGCGGCGAGGATCCGCTCAGACCTGTCGGATCCGTGCGTCCGCGGCGCCGGCGTCCCCGCCGGGAGTCGCCGCGACCGACGCCTCGGCCGGCGGCGGAAACACGAAGTCCTGCCGCTCGATCTCCGCCGCCGCCCTGTCGACCAGATCCGCGACCGGCAGATTCCGCTCGGCGCGTTCGACATCCTCCGGACGCGCCCTCGTCGCCGGCCGGCGGGGCACGAACAGGGTGCAGCAGTCCTGGTCCGGAACGATGGAGATCGGATACGTGCCGAGCCGGCGCGCCTCCTGCGTGATTTCCTCCTTGTCGGAACCGATCAGCGGCCGCAGCACCGGCAGGGTCACGACGTCGTTGATCACCGCCAGGTTCTCGATGGTCTGCGAGGCCACCTGCCCCACCGACTCGCCGGTGACCAGAGCCTTCGCCCCGCAGCCGCCGGCCAGCCGCTCGGCGATCCGCATCATCATCCGGCGGTAGAGTACGACCCGCAGCGGCGGCGGCGCCGAGAGCACGATGGTCTGCTGGATCTCCCCGAAGCGCACGGCGTAGAGCCGCGACCGCAACTGGTGGCGCGTCAACAGATCGGCGATCTCGCGCGTCTTGTCGAGCGACGCACGCGACAGTATCGGGTACGCATGGAAGTGGACGAACCGCACGCGGCAGCCCCGCTTCATCAGGCGGTAGGCGGCGACCGGCGAGTCTATGCCGCCGGACAACAGGCAGAGCACGGCCCCGCTCGTGCCGGTCGGCAATCCGCCCTGGCCCGGCTCCTTGCCGAGCGTGTAGAACACGCGGTCCGGCAGAATCTCGATGCCGATCGCGAGATCCGGGGACTCGAGGTCGACGCGCCAGCCGGTTCCCGCCTTGATCCTGCCGCCGACCTCGCGCTCGATTTGCGGCGACGTCAGCGGATAGGTCTTGTCCGCCCGGCTGGCCCGCACGCGGAAGCTCGTCACCCGATCCGCGGCGCGGGCGCCGGCCTCGCGGAGGTGCCCCAGAATCGCGTCGGCGATCTCGTCGACCTCGCGTCCCGCGTTGCGGGAACGCGCGAAGTTCGCGATGCCGAAGACCCGGCCGAGGCGCTCGCGCACCGTCGGCCAGTCGGCCCCCGGGCCCAACCCCACCTCTATCCGCCCCATCAGCGGCCGCACGTGCGTGACGTCGAGATCCGCAGTCGCATCGCGCAGGCTGCCGGCGAGCCGGTCGATGAACCAGGGTCGGTTCCGCCCCTTGAGCGCGATTTCCTGATAGTGAACGATGACCGAATCCATGGTCTCCCCGGCGCCGACCGATCGTACTCGGCGGACCGGCGGGGAGCCAATCACGGACCCGCGCGACCCGCCGGCGGCAGGGGTTGCCATGGGCGCATGCGCGACATCGTTGCGGCCTGGATGCCACGGAGGACGGTGACGGCTCGCTGGGGGTTACCATGGACGCATGCGCGACATCGTTGCGGCCCTGGTCGCCGTCCTGCTCGTGTTCGTCGCCCTGCGGCTCGCGACGGCGCTGACCCGTGACCGGCGCAAGCGCGGCAGCGAGCGCGAGGCGATAGCGGCCGGCGGGCGGACCATCCTGGCCGAGATACCGACCGACGAGGGCCTGCTGTTCTTCACGGAGGATGCCGCGGCGTTCTACCTGGGCGACCGACCGATGCCGAAGGCGAGGATTGCGGCCGCCCGCGTCCTCATCAACGGCGCCCCCATCGCCGTCGCGGCCCGACCCGAGCATCAGGCCGCGGCCGCGATCGGGAGCGACCTCGTCCAGCAGCGGCCGGAAGGGCTCGCGCGCGACCGCTGGGACGTCTCCATCGACATCGAGGAAGGCGGCACGGTCATCGTTCCCTGCGGTGCGATCCGCGAGCAGATCTCGCAGGAGCTCGCGCGCGGCATCTTCGACGCGGTCAAGCGCACCCTGGAGGCTCGGGGTTGAGTGCCCGCGCCGGCGCACGGCGGGCGCCGGCGAACGTCACCATTCGATCTCGGCCGCGCCGGATCGGTGATTCACGGCGCGCGCGAGGGCGAACAGCAGGTCCGACAGCCGGTTGACGTAGCGCAGAATCTCCGGCTCCACCGCTTCGAGGCCGAGCCCGACGATCCGCCGCTCGGCGCGCCGGCAGACGGTGCGGGCCTGGTGCAGGGCCGCCCCGGTCGGGCTTCCCCCCGGCAGGATGAAGCTGCGCAGCGGCGGCAGCGCGCCGTCGACCCGGTCGATCCACGCCTCGAGACGCTCGACGTCGGACTGGCCGATCCGCGCCTTCGTCACGCGGGCCGAGATGCGCGACCGCGGGTCGGCCAGGCGGGACCCGATGGCGAACAGGTCGCGCTGCACCGCAACGACCATCTCGTCCAGATCGTCGGGCAACCCGGCGGCGCGGGCGACGCCGACCGTCGCGTTCAGCTCGTCGACGTCGCCGTAGACGGCGACGCGCGGATCGTCCTTCGGGACCGTGGTCCCGTCGAACAGCGCGGTGGTGCCGCGATCCCCGACCCCGGTATAGAGACGCATCGGCCGGGATTATCACACGGCGCCGTCGGCGGGGACGAACGGCAGGGCGGTGACGACGGCCGGCACGCGCTCCGCTTCCAGCGCGACCGCGACGGGCGCGCCGGCGGCGTCGGCCAGCTCTCGCCGCACGTAACCCAGCGCGATGACCGCGCCGAGCGACGGGGAGAACGCCGCGCTGGTCACGCGGCCGACCTCGCCGTCGCCGCCGAGAATCGCCGCGCCGCGGACAGGCAACGGAGAATCCGCAGCCGCGGGCTGCTCCAGCGTCAGGCCCACGAGCCGGCGGGCGACGCGCCCCTGCCCCCGGTGGAGGATGCGGACGACGACCTCCTGCCCCACGTAGCAGCCCTTGTCGAAGCTGATGGCGCGGTCCGCGATCCCCGCCTCGAGCGGGATGGTCTCGCCGTCCATGTCGATCGGGAACGCGGGGCGGCCCGACTCCACGCGCACCGTCTCGCACGCCGCGCGTTCCACGGCCACGGCGCCGGCCGCCACGAGGGCGCGCCGGAGCTCCTTCGCGGCGGGCCGCTCCACCATCACGCGATAACCCTCGACGCCCAGATCGTCGGTGCGGGCCGCCACACCCGAGCCCGCCCCGAGCTCGATGGCACGGTGGTCGCAGACCCCCATGCGGCCGGCCGGCGCGCCGGTCAGCGCCGCGATCACCTCGCGCGCGCCCGGCCCGTGCACCCCGCAGGTCGCCGATCCCGCGGTCAGGTCCTCGACGCGCACGTCCTCGGTGAAGACGAGGTCGTCGAACCGCTCCCGCAGCCGGTCCGTCACGCCGCCGTCGACGTCCAGCAGCACGCGTTCACGGCCGGCGAAGACGTGCATGTCGGCGATCATCCGCCCCTGCGGCGTCAGCATGGTGGCGTAGCAGCCGCTTCCCGGCGACAGGGCGGCGACGTCGTTGCTCAGCAGGCCCTGCAGGAAATCGGCCCGGTCGCGGCCGGCGACCTCCAGCCACCCGCGGCCCGGAAGCTCGACGAGGCCCGCGCCGCTACGCAGAGTCCGATAATCGGCGATGCTCACGGTCTGCTGGATGATATGCTGACTCTCGTGAGGCAACGACTTCGCCAGCGCATGCGCCTGGCCGCCTGTGCGACGCTGGTGGCCGTGTCCGCGGGTGTCGGCTGGGCGCAGCCGGCGGCCGACGTGGGGGCGGGCGAGGCGCTCTTCAACGTCTTCGTGGGATCGACACCCGCCGGTTTCGAGCGGGTGCGCGTGGTCCGGACGGACGATGACGACGGGTGGCTCGTGCAGGCGAGCGGCCAGATGACGGTGCCCGTGCCGACCGACACGCGGGTCTTCGAGGCCGCGTACGACTCGGATTGGCGCCCCCGTCGGCTCACCCTCGAAGGTTCCCGGGCGGGCGTTCCCTTCCGCCTCGAGAGCAGCTTCGCGGACGGCGCCGTAACGAACGTTCTGCGGGAAGGCGACCGCGAGACCACGACCGGCGATCGCATCGATCCCGCGGCGGTCCTGCTGCCCAACTCGATCTTCGTCAGCTACGAGGCCCTGGCCGCCCGCCTGGGCGGGTCGCAGCCGGGCGACGAGCTGCCGATCTACGTGCCTCCGCGAGGCTACCTGACAGCGCGGGTCGACGGGGTCGGCATCCAGCACATCGAGACGGCCGAACGGATCATCGAGGCGCGGACCTACCGCATCACGTTCACCGACCCCAGTCAGCCGCTCGAAGCCGAGGTGTGGACCGACGAGAACTACCGGCTGCTGCGAATCAGCCTGCCCTACGCCTCGCTGGAGGTCGCCCGCCGCGACATCGCATCGGTCTCGGCACGGTTGACCACCGATCCACCCCACCCCGGCAGCGAGCGCGTACGGGTCCGGGCGGCCGGGTTCAGCCTGGCGGCCACCGTGATCACCCCCGTGGACGTGGCCCCGCCGCCCGACGGCCGTTGGCCGGCGGTGGTGCTGGTGCCGGGTACCGGGCCGGTCGACCGGGACGAGAACGTCTCCGGCGTGCCCGTCTTCCGCCAGCTCGCCTGGGCCCTCGCCGACAGCGGATTCGTGGTCGCGCGTTACGACAAGCGCGGCTTCGGGCAAAGCGGCGGCCGGGCCGAATCGGCGACACTCGAAGACTACGCCCAGGACGTGCGCGTGATGGTGCGGCATCTGCAGGGGCGCGAAGATGTCGACCGGGACCGTATCGTCGCCGCGGGGTACGGCGAAGGCGGCTGGATCGGACTGCTGGCCGCACGCCGGGAGAACCGGATCAAGGGGCTGGCCCTGTTGGCGACACCCGGTACCGCCGGCGCGACGTTCGTGCTCGAGCAGCAACGGGACGAGTTGCGGAGAAGGGGCACGACGGGAGACGAGCGCCAGGAACGCATCGACCTGCAGATGCGCATCCACCGCGCGGTCCTGGGAGAGGACGGGTGGGACGGCATCCCCGACGCAGTGCGCAGGCAGGCCGATACCCCCATGTTCCGCAGCTTCCTCGAGTTCGACCCGACCGACGTCATCCGCCGCGTGCGCCAGCCTCTCCTGCTGATCCAGGGTTCTCTGGACCGACAGGTTCCGCCCTATCATGCCGAGCGCCTCGCAAGCGTGGCCCGCTTGCGGGGGCGCCGGGAGTCGACGGTGGAGCTGGCCGGACTCGAGGGCGTCAATCACCTGCTGCTGGCGGCGACCGGCGCGGCGGGCGAGAGCGCGCCGCTGGAGAACCGCGAGATCACGCCACGGATCGCCGAGGTTTTCATCGACTGGATCCGCCGGACGGTCCCCGCCGAGTAGCCCGCCCGCGCCTGCCGGCGGCCCCGGGCGACGCTTCGTGCCGGCGGTCGCGGGCGACGCTTCGTGCCGGCGGTCGCGGTGGAAGCCTCATTCGGCCGTCCGCGGCTGCTCGCGGCTCACGCTGAGCTCCACCTGTCCCACCCGCACCCGGTCGCCGGCTTCCAGGGTGGCGAGGCGGATGCGGGCCTCGTTGACGAACGTGCCGTTCGTGCTTCTGAGATCCTCGATCACGAGCTGTTGCTCCGTCGCGGTCAGCCGGCAATGAACGCGTGAGATGAGCGCGTTGTCGATGACGAAGTCGGCGGTCGTCGATCTGCCCAGCGTCCTGCCCGCTCCCGGCGGCAGCCGCAGGATCCGCGGGCGCCGGCCAATCGTCGCGCGAAGAATCCACATGACCTTCCGGAAGCTCAGCCCTTGCGCGGCTGGGACGGACGAATCTCGACCCGGCTCGGCAGGCTCCGCGCGTCGTGGCTCAGGAGATCGACGACCACCTGCGCGACATCGGCGGCCGTCAGCTTCCAGGGCGCCGCGGCGTGTCGGTCGTCGCTCCCGGCGAACGCGGTCCCTACCGAGCCCGGCGCGACCGCGCTCACCCGGATGCCGTCGAAGCGAACCTCCTGCATGAGCGCGGCGGTGAACGCGTCGAGACCTGCCTTCGACGCGCAGTAGGCCGCGCCGTTCGCGAACGGATGGCTGCCGGCCAGGCTGCTGATGTTGATGATCCACCCGCCGCCCCGCCGCCGCAGGACCGGAATCGCGGCCCGGCAACAGTAGAAGACCCCGCCGAGGTTCGTCTCGATCACCTGCGCCCAGTCGGCTGTCGACTGCTCGGCGACCGCCTCGAAGTGCCCGACCCCGGCGTTGTTGATCAGGATGTCCACGCCGCCGAAGCGCTCGTTCGCGGCGCCGACGAGGCGTTCCGCGTCGGCCGGGCGCCGCACGTCGGCCGCCACGGTCGCGAGCCGCCCGGCTCCCGCGGTCGCGGCGACCTCCCCCAGCTCGGATGCCGCCTCGGCGAGCGATCCGGCCGAGCGCCCGGAAATCAGTACGTCGGCGCCGCGCCGCAGCAGGCTCTCCGCCACCGCGCGCCCTATTCCGCGCGAGCCCCCGGTCACGATGGCGACCGAGCCCGCGAAACGAGCGGCTCCGCCCTGCGCCCCGGCGCGGCTGTCGTCCGTCATCGCCACTAGAATACCGCGAGCCTCGCAGGAAGATGCGCGGCGGCTTGAGAGCATGTCCGTCCTGGCCATCATCGGCGCCGGAACGCTCGGCGGCGCGCTCGCCCACCTCGCCGCTTCGCAGGACCACTACCGGGAGGTTCGGCTGATCGACGACGCCGGCGACGTGGCGGCGGGAAAGGCGCTCGACATTCGGCAGGCGGGCCCGATCGAGCGTTTCGGAACGGCGGTGGTTGCCGACCGCAGTCCCTCGGCGGTGATAGGCGCGAACGTCGTGGTCCTGACCGGCCCCGCGGCGGCGCCCGCTGCCGAGTGGGACGAAGAGGCCGGCCTGGACCGACTGCGTCGGGTGGCCGCATTCGGCCGCGGCACGGTCGTCATCTGCGCGGGCGCCGGCCAGCGGCGCCTCGTCGAGCGGGGCGTGTCCGAGGCGGGGCTCGACCGGCGACGGATCATCGGCTCGGCGCCGGAAGCCCTGCGGGGGGCCGTGCGCGCGATCGTCGCGCTGGAGGTCGGAAGCGAGGCCTCGGAGGTCGCCCTCACCCTGCTCGGGACCCCTCCGCGGCAGGTCGTCGTGCCCTGGAGCCAGGTGACGGTCGGCGGCCTGTCGCTCGAGGCCAGCCTCGCACCCGCACGGCAGAGGCGCCTGCGCGAGCGCGTCGCAGCCTTGTGGCCGCCGGGTCCCTACGTTCTCGCCGCCGCCGCCGGACGGGTGGCAGCGTCCCTCGTCACCGGCAGCAGCCGCCAGTCGTCCTGTTTCGTCGCGGTCGACGGGGAATTCGGCGTGCGGAAGCACGTGCTGGCCGCCCCCGTCCAACTCGGCGCGGGCGGCGTGACGCGCATCGTCGAACCGCCGCTGAACGCGCGCGAGCGCACCCGGCTTGCAGCCGCGCGCGCCGACTGACTCCGGACTCAGTCGGCGCCGGCCGCGACCTCGCGCTCGAAGACCTCCGCGAACCGTTTCGTCACGCAGTCGGCCACCGCGGCGACCGGAACCGCCGCCCCGGTCAGCCGGGCCAGCGAGGTGACGCCGCGATCCGCGAGGCCGCACGGCCGGATCAGCGTGAAGTCGTCGAGGTCGGTCGTCACGTTGAGCGCGAACCCGTGACTGGTGACCCAGCGCGAGAGCCGAACGCCGATGGCGGCCAGCTTGTCGTTGCCGACCCAGACCCCGGTCAGCCCCGCAATGCGCGTCGCGCGGACGCCGAAGTCCGCCACCGCTCGAATGAGGACCTCCTCGAGATCGCGGACGTAGCGGTGCACGTCGCAGCGGTCGGGCTTCAGCAGCACGATGGGATATCCGACCAGTTGCCCGGGGCCGTGGTAGGTCACGTCGCCGCCCCGTCGCGCGTCGTGGATCTCGACGCCGCGCCGGCGCAGCACGAGCGGTGACGCCAGCACGTTGTCGGCACCGGCCCGCACACCGCGGGTGATGACGGGCGGATGCTCGAGCAGGAGCAACTGGTCGGCTATCTCGCCCCGCTGGCGCTCGACCACGAGCCGCTGCTGCACGTCGATCGCATCGGCGTAGCCTACGGTTCCCAGCCGCCGCACCTCCAGCGGTGGACGCATGACGAGGCCCGGTTGCACGGCGCTACAGAACGCTGCCGTCGAACTGCTCCAGGCCGGACTTGACCCTGGCCATGAACCGATCCGCGACCGCGCCGTCAATCAGGCGGTGGTCGAAGCCGAGCGTCAGATAGGCTCGTGGCCGCGCCGCGATGGTCCCGGCGTCGTCAATCACCGCCGGCCGGCGCTCGACGGCTCCGAGGCAGAGGATGGCCACCTGCGGCTGGTTGATGATCGGCATCCCGAAGATGGATCCGAACGCCCCGGGATTGGTGATGGTGAACGTGCCGCCCTGCACTTCCCCGGGCGTCAGGCGCTTCGAGCGGGCGCGCGCGGCGAGGTCGGCAATCGCAGCGCTCAACTCCCGGACGCTCTTGGAACCGGCGCGCCTGATCACCGGCACGATCAGGCCATCGTCGTCGTCCAGAGCCACGGCGATGCCGAGATTGACGTCCGGTGCGTGTACGACTCCGGTCCCGTCGCCGGTGAGCGAGGCGTTCAGCACCGGCATCTCGACCAGCGCGTCGACGACCGCCTTCGCAACGAACGACAGCCACGTCAACCTGGCGCCGCTGCGCGCGTATGCTTCCCGGTGCGCCTCGCGGAGCGCCGCGACGTGGGAGAAGTCCGCGTCGAACACGGTATGCACGTGCGCCGACGTTCGGCGGCTGCGGAGCATGTGCTCCGCGATCTCGCGCCGCATGACCGACAACGGCGCGATCCGACGATCGTCGGCCGGCACGGCCGGGCTCGCATCGCCTCCCGTGGAGAGCGACGAGACGTGCTTCAGGATGTCGTCCTTCGTGACTCGTCCGCCCCCACCCGTGCCTGGTACGTCGGCGGGATCGATGCCGTGCTCGCGAGCCAGTCTCCGGACCACCGGCGAGACATGACCCGCTCCGCGCGGCTTCGCCGACGGCCGTACGGCGGCCGGCGGCGACGGCGCTTCCGGCTCCGGCTCCGCCGCCGGCGGCGATTCACCGGCCTCGACAACCGTCTCGCCGGGGGCCCCGATGATGGCGACGACACTGTCGACCGGCACGGTCTCGCCCGCCTGCGCGCGCACCTCGGCAAGGATGCCCCCGGCCGGGGACGGCACCTCGGCATCCACCTTGTCGGTCGACACCTCGAAGAGCGGCTCGTCCCGGTCGACGCGGTCGCCCACGCGCTTGTTCCAGCGCACGATCGTGCCCTCGGCGATGGACTCACCGAGCTGCGGCATGAGTACGTCGGTTGCCATCGACTCGCTGCGGACCGTCGCGGGGACCGGTACGGGCTGCCTTGCGCGGGGCGGTGGGAACGGCCGACCCGGAAAAAATGGAATGGGAGGGCAGGAAAGGCTCCAACCTCGCGGGCCGGTCGCCAGCGCGGGCCGGCGGCCGGCACCGGCCGCTACGCGTCAGGAGAGCACGGCGTCCTTGAGCTGCTTGGCGATGCGCGCCTTCACCACCTGCTTGGCCGGTATCTGGATGGCTTCCCCGGTCGCGGGATTGCGGCCGGTCCGCGCCTCGCGCTTCTGCAGCACGAGCTTGGAGATTCCCGGCAGCGTGAATTCCCCCGAATCCTGCAACTGCCGCTCGCACAGCCGCTGCAGCTCTTCGAAGAACTCGCGCACATCCGCGCGCTTGAGCTGGATATCGAAAGCTGCCATGTGCTCGACGAAGTGCGCGAACAACTCGGTCTTGCCCATTTTGCGGGCTGCGGCCATCGACGCTCCCCCTTGGTGTTGGCGCGCTGTCCCCGACGCCGCGGCGACCGCGCGCGCTGGCGATCATCCGGACGAAAATCCCGGCAATAGATGACGAACGTCAGCGTAAACCGCGTCGAAATGCTAGCGTGAGCGGCGTCGCGTGTCAATCCGTCGCGGACCGGCGCCGCCTCCGAATTCGCGCTAAACTCATCGCGTGCCGGACTCGCCGATCGAGACCTTTCCCAACCCGAGACGGGGGCGCGATTACGAGATCGCCATCCGCTGCCCCGAGTTCACGTCGGTCTGTCCCAAGACCGGGCTTCCCGACTTCGGGAAGATCCGCATCACCTACGTACCCGACGAACGCTGCATCGAGCTGAAGGCGCTGAAGTACTACCTGATCGGCTTCCGCAATCAGGGCATCTTCTACGAGGACGTCACGAACCGTATCCTGGACGACCTCGTGACGGCGTGCCGCCCGCGGCGGATGACCGTGGTCGGCGATTTCTCGGTGCGCGGCGGCATCACCACCCAGGTAGCGGCAACCTACGAGCCCGCACCGCGGAAGACCGCGCAGACGACGCCGAACCAGCGCCATGAGCAGCCATGAGCGCGATGAGCCACCACACAGCGTGCCCATCGAGGCAGAGCTGGATCTGCATCCCTTCGCGCCGCGCGACGTCCGGTCCGTGGTTGCCGAGTACGTGCAGGCCGCGGCCGAAGCGGGTCTGCGAGAGGTCCGCATCGTGCACGGCCGAGGCTCCGGCGTCCAGCGGGGCAACGTCCAGGCCGCGCTCGAACGGCATCCCCTCGTCACCGCGTTCCGGGATGCGCCCGGATCGCATCTCGGCGCGACGGTCGCGTCGATTCGGCCAGCCGGCATTACCGACGACACCTTCTGACGTTCCGGTTCCGATGCCGAACTCGTCGGCCACGGCGGGCCCCCGGGCGGCGTTGCCGGCGAGACTTTCCGACGTTCCGGTGGACCGCACGGGGAAACGGCGCGCGCGCAGGCGGGCCGTCGCTGCGCAACTGGTCGGATGCCTCTCGCTGGCCGTCGTCGCGCCGGCCGTCGCCCAGCCGCAACTGCCCGAGATGGCGATAGAGGCTCCCGAGAGCCTGCGCGCCGTCGCGGCCCGGATCCAGCGTCTCGACGCCGGCCGGCTGCATGCGGTGATGCGCCTGATCGGCCTCCGCGATCCGGGCAACCGGATTCGGATCGTGCTCGTACCGGAGGACTCGCGCATCGCGCGCGACGCCCCGCCCTGGGTCGGGGCGTTCGCCGACCCGCCGAACGATCTGATAGTGCTGTTCCCGGACCGTATCGGGAGCTATCCGCACGACTCGCTGGAGGTGGTGCTCCACCACGAGGTCGCCCACATCCTCGCCGACCGCGCCGCCGGCGGCGGACGCCTGCCGCGCTGGTTCAGCGAGGGACTCGCGAGCGTCGCGGAACGGAGCTGGGGCATCGGCAACCGGTCCCGGTTCCTCTGGGCCACCGTGGTGGCCGGCCGGCCGACGGTCACCGCGCTGGAGGGCCTCTTCGCGGGAGACGGACGCGACGCGGCGCGCGCCTACATCATCTCGCACGCCATCGTCCGCGACATCATCCGGCGGCACGGTGCCGGCGTCGTGCCGCGCATCCTGTCCGGAGTCGCCGCCGGGAAGACCTTCGACCTCGCCTTCATCGACGCCACCGGAACGACCGTGCGCGGCGCGACGCGCCTGTTCTGGCGCAGTTCCGGCGGCTGGGAGGAGTGGATCACCTTCGTGGCCAGCCCGTTCACCCTCTGGACCCTGATCACGAGCCTGGCCCTGGCCGCGATCTGGCGCCATCGCCTGCGACGGGCGGAACGGCGGCGGCGCTGGGAGGCCGAGGAGGCGCTCGACGCGGATCCCTGGGATGAACACCGGCGCGACTACCGGGTCCACTGATTCCCACGCTCGCAGCAGCCCGTGGCGAAACCCCGCGTCGCACCGAGAGCCGCGCGGCGCCGCCGCAACAGCGCCCCCCGTCGATCGCGCCGTAACGGCGGTCCGGCTGACAGTGGCCCGTCATCGAGTCCGCTGCACAACGACCTGGAGCTGTCGGGCACGCCGCGGCGGCGGCCCGGCTACCAGGGATCGAGGCCGAGCAGGCGCGCGGGATTCCGGCGCGCCATGATGTCGATCTCCGCCTCGGTGATGCCCGCGTCCAGCATGGCGCGAACATAGGCGCGCAGACCATCGGCGTGCACGGGATTACCGGCCTGGCCCAGATCCGAGGACATGAAGAAGGCCTCCGCCCCGAGCGCCCGGATCGCCGAGACGTAGTCGTCGATGGAGCGGCCCCCGCCGTACACGGCCAGCCAGTCGATCTCCATGATCGCGTCTCCCTCGGCCATCTCCCGCATCTGCTCGAGGGTCGCACCCTGGCTGAATACGTGGGTGACGAGGATCCGCTGCACGCCGAGCCGCTTCGCCTCCGGAATCAGGCGCAGCACCTCACCGGGCGCCGAATGCCCCATCGCCAGCGTCAGGTCGTGCTCGGCGAGCAGCTCGAAGACCTCCAGCACCGCCGGCAGCGGCTCGCCGTCCTCCAGGATCGACACGTACGGCCCATCGCTGCCCGACGACGTCGCGGCGTACTCGGAATCGAAGGTCGGCAGCCAGACCACCTTGCCGCGGCCGCCGGAGAAGGTGGCCATCTGGCGTACCGCCTCGGGGTTGATCCCGCCGACGGCGCGGTTGAGGACGAGCCCGCCGAAGATCTCCAGGCCGTCCACCTGGCCCATCGCGATGGCCGCCCGGTCGGCGGTCATCGTGAAATGGTTCTTCAGCAGGATGGCGCGCATGCCGGCCGCCGCCGCCAGGCGCGACGCCTCGATGTCGTCCACCGACCGCGGGCGCGAATCGGGCCCGGTGTGGAAGTGCAGATCGACGACGCCCTCCAGAGAGATCTCCGGCTCCTGACTCTCCGCCCAGCCGGCCACGCCGACGGCCGCCACGCCGGCCGCGACGACCAGCAGCACCGCGATTCTCTTCATTCCACCCATCGGAGACCTCCTGTCGTCACCTGGCGGCCGGGGGCCCACTCCCGCCCGAACCGCACGGCACTATCATAGGGCCACCGGACCGGAAGTCCGCCGAGCAGAAAGCACGACGATTCCGCCCGTCCTTTCCGGCGCCGGCCGCGAGGAAACATGCCCGCCCCGCCAGAATGCGAAGGAGCCCGCGGCCGGAGCCCCGCTGCATTCGAACGGCGACGCATCCCGCGTGGACTGCGTTGCTCCTCGGTCGAATACGCCCAATCTGCTCCCTCGTCGCGCCGCGCCACGCGGGCGCCTCGCCGCTCTCGGTGCCACGCGGCGTTTCACCACGGGCTCCGCGAGCCGCGGTCACACCCCTGGATCTGGGCCGTCTACGTCTTCCTCTTCGCGGCCTCCGTACCGTGGTACCTGCCGGCCGGCAGTCCCGCGCGACTCTGGCTCGGCCTGCCGCACTGGGTCGTCATCTCGTTGTGCGCCTATCTGGCGATCGCCGTCTTCACCGCGTACGTCGTGGCGCGCTACTGGTCCGTGCCGCCCGCCGACGAAGACGCGGACGCCCCGGAGGACGCCGCGTGAGCCCGTCGCTCGCGATCGGCGCCGGCGCCGCCGTCGGCCTGTATCTGGCGGTGCTGGTCTCGGTCGGCTATGCGACCCGGCGCCGCGGCGCCCAGACCGGCCTCGGCGACTTCTACCTGGCCGGCCGCAACCTGGGCGGCTTCGTGCTGCTGCTGACCCTCTACGCGACCCAGTACAGCGGCAACACGCTGCTCGGCTATCCCGGCGAGGCGTTCCGCATCGGCTACGCGTGGGTGATGAGCGTCGGGTTCATGATGGCGATCATCGTCGTCTACCTGATCTTCGCCCCGCGCCTGCAGCGTCTCGCGCGCCGCCACCGCTTCGTCACGCCGGGCGACTGGATCACCCACCGCTTCCACTCGCCGTCGCTGACGCTGATCGCCAACGTGCTGCTCGTCCTGGCGATCTCGAACTACCTGCTGGCCCAGTTGATGGCGATGGGCCACGTCACCGAGGGACTCTCGGGCGGGGCCGTGCCCTACTGGGTCGGCGTGGTGCTGCTGACCCTGGTCGTCATCGTCTACGAGACGGTCGGCGGCATGCGCGCCGTCGCCTGGACCGACTGCGTGCAGGGCATCATGCTGCTGGTGGGCCTCGCCGGCCTGCTGCTGGCCGTCGTGCCGACCCCGGCCCACCTCACCGAGCTGACCCTGGCGGTGGCGGCGGAGTCGCCCGAGAAGGTCGCCGTCCCGGCCTGGGGGGTCTCGCGCAACTGGCTCAGCACGCTCCTCCTCATAGGCTTCTCCGGCGCCGTCTATCCCCACGCGATCCAGCGCATCTACGCCGCCCGCGACGCCGCCACGCTCAAGCGCGCCTTCAGCGTGATGGTCTTCCTGCCGCTCGTCACGACCGGCGTCATGTTCATGGTCGGCATCCTGGCCATCCGCGAGCTGTCGGCCACCGGCGACGCCGATCAGGTGATGCCCGCGCTGCTGACCGCCTGGAGCGGGCGGTCGGTGCTGCTCTACCTCCTGTGCGTGGTGGTCATCACCGCGGTCGTCGCGGCCGTGATGTCGACCGCCGACTCGGTGCTCCTGAGCCTGTCGTCGATACTCGCCAAGGACGTCGTCGGCGGCACCCTGCTCGAGGGCGCGCCGGAGGAACGCCTGACCCGCATCGGCAAGCTGCTCTCGTGGGTCGTCGTCGGCGTGCTGGTGCTCGTTGCGCTGTCGCCGCGGGTGACGCTGTGGGGCCTGACCGAGATCAAGATGGAGATCCTGGCCCAGGTCGCGCCGCTGTTCGTGCTGGGCGTGACGTGGCGGCGCCTGACGACAACGGCAGCACTCAGTGGAATGCTGGCCGGCTGCGCGACCTACGCCGGACTACTGCTCGTCGGCCGGCCGCAGGTATGGGACATCCACGCCGGGGTCCTCGGGCTGGGTGTCAACGTGGCGGCGTGCGTGATCGTGACCCTGCTCCCGGCGCGGATCGCCGCGTCGCCGATCGAGCGCCCGGCGGGGTCGTGACGCGCGCCGCCGAACGCTGACCGGCGCCGCGGGACCGTGGCGTGGGCCTGATCGAGGCCCGCACCCTTCCGCCCCGACCTCGTGGCCCGTACAGGCCACGGACGCGGCAACGCCGAGACGCAAGGCAGCCGCGTCGTCGCGATCGATGAATAGCGACGACAGCCGTCAGCGGCCTGGTGGCTGTGGGGGAGGGGGAGGAGGCGGCGGTGGCGGCGGGCGCGGCACTCCAGGCGGGACCGGTGGGCCGGTTCGTGAATCGTCCCCGTCAAGAAGCATAGATGGACTCCATCTCGGCGAAGGCGGCCTTGGTAGTCTCCTCATTGACCTTGTCGCTCCAGGGCGTCGGATCCTTCGCTGTGATGTGGTGCAGATTGGAGTTCAAGGCGACGAGAGCTGCATCTGCCTGGCCATCGTCCATGCTCGGATGCCGACGCAGCAGATCCCCCAACGCCAGCCGCAGCCGCCCGCACTCGTCACGGATCAGCACGAGGGTGGCCGCCCTCTGGCCCGGCTTCGCAATGAAGTCAACAGCCAGTGCACCAGCGACGACGAGACCGCATGTGACTCTGACGACGTCAGGCATTTCCGCCACCAGCGACGTCACCGAGCCCAGCGCAGAGAGGAACAGTACCGATCGGACCACCGTGTCCAGTCGTTGAGAGCGGCCCGCCAGAACCCCGTAGTAGCGCTCCCACCTGGCGCTGTCCAGCAGCGCAAGCCAGATCGCTTCACGCGTGCTCATCGTGCCCCTCCTGGTCGTCAGGTCGCCGTCTTGCTATTGTGGCACAGAACACCGAGCACCCTCCTGTGCAAGCGCCCACGGGTGTTCAACTGCGGGCCGGGCAAACCCGACGTGAAGAACATTACGTGAAAACCGGGCACTAATCCCTGATAGCGCTGGATCTAGCGCGGATTCAGCCGCGTGCTCTGGGACGCTACGCACTGCCACCGGCCGTCGCGCATCACCCAGACGTCCGTGTACCGGAGGGCGATCTCGGCCTCCTCTCCGCGTCGGATGCCGACGACGCGGAGCGTGAACCACACCACCGCCGTCTCTCCGTGGACCTGGACGATGAAGTCCTCCTGCGTGGCCGAGATCACCCGCTGATTGAAGGACGCCGAGAGCTCCAGCTCGCGGGCCTTGTCGCCCCGCGCGCCGTCGTCGTAGGTCACGATGAAATCGTCGGCAAGGATGCTCTCGAGGAACTCGACGTCCCGGGCGTAGAACGCCTCGTTCCAGCCCCGCTCGAGCGCGATGAGGTGCTCCTCGACGGATACCTCGGGAAGCTGGGACGCGGAAGCACCCACCAAGCAGACGGACGCGAGCGCACAACACAGGAGATACCGCGGCCATCGTCTTCGCATCATCGCCTCCCCGCTGCAGTGTCGCGGCCCATTATTCCACGCCGCGGCGAGCGGTTCCTGTGGCCGGACCACCGGGCGTCAGCCGCGCCGGCCGCCGGCGCATGACAGACGCGCCGCGGGTTGCGACAATGGAACCGATGCGCTTCTTCAACACCGAGGGTCCGGTACGGCCGGACGACCACTACTGCATCCCGCCGCTGGAGCGCATCGATCTCGACACGGTGCTCGGCCTCGTTCGCGACAAGAAGTACTTCGTGCTGCACGCGCCACGCCAGACGGGCAAGACGTCCGCCCTGCTGGCGTTGCGCGACCTGCTGAACAGTGGCGGCGACTACCGGTGCGTGTACGCGGACTTCGAGGTCGGGCAGGCCGCGCGGGAGGACACGGCGCGCGCCATGCGCCCACTGCTCGGGGAGTTGGCCCGCCAGGCGCGCGTGACGCTGGGCGACAAGACGCCGGATGCGCTACGGAGCGCCGCGCTGGAGACCGAAGGCGCCGACGGCGCGCTGATCGACGTGCTCTCGCGCTGGGCCGAGGCCGATCCGCGGCCGCTGGTGCTCCTGATCGACGAGATCGACACCCTGATCGGCGACACGCTCGTCTCCGTGCTCCGGCAGTTGCGGGCCGGCTACAATCAGCGGCCCGCCGGCTTTCCCCACAGCGTCGTTCTGTGCGGCGTGGTGGACGTGCGCGATTACCGCATCCGGTCGAGCGCCGCGAACGCGCTCGTGCTCGGCGGCAGCGCCTTCAACGTCAAGTCGAAATCGCTGCGGCTCGGCGACTTCACCGAAGCCGAGGTGCGGGCCCTGCTCGCACAGCACACCGCGGAGACGGAACAGACGTTCACCGAGGACGCACTGGAGATGGTCTGGACGCGCACCGCCGGCCAGCCCTGGCTGGTGAACGCGCTGTGCTACGACGCCTGCTTCGACGACAGGGCGGGCCGCGACCGCGCGCGGCCAATCACCGGCGACGACTTCCGGGCAGCCCAGGAACGCTTGATCCTGCGGCGCGACACCCACATCGACCAGTTGGCGCACAAGCTCCGCGAAGAGCGGGTGCGGCGGGTGATCGAGCCGATCCTGGCCGGCGCGACCGAGCAGTCGTGGTCGGAAGAGGACCTCCTCTACCTGCGCGATCTGGGACTGATCGCACAGGACGCCGGCGGCGCGCCGCGCATCGCCAACCCCATCTACGCCGAGGTCGTGCCGCGCCACCTGAACGCCGCGGTGCAGGCGGGCCTGCCGCACGAGCGCGCCTGGTACGTGGACAGCGAAGGCGCTCTGGACGTGGAGGGGTTGCTCGCCGACTTCCAGACGTTCTTCCGGGAGCACTCCGAGCACTGGGTGCAGCGCTTCGAGCGGTACCAGGAGGCGGGCCCGCAGCTCCTGCTGCAGGCGCATCTGCAGCGGGTGGTGAACGGGGGCGGGGTCATCGAGCGGGAGTATGCGCTCGGCCGGGGCCGCACGGACCTGCTGCTCCGCTGGCCGCAGGGCGGGCGCACGCGCAAGTTCGTGGTCGAGTGCAAGCTGCGCCGCGGGGAACTGGAGCGCACCATCGCGGAGGGAGTGGCGCAGACGCGCGGCTACATGGACCGCTGCGGGGCGGAGGCGGGCCACCTGATCGTGTTCGACCGCGCGCCGGAACGATCCTGGACGGAAAAGATCTTCCGCCGCGACCCGGCGGCGGAAGGCGCGCCGGTCACCGTGTGGGGCATGTAACCGGCGGCGAAACGCGCGCTGTATGGGGCTCGGCACAGATTCCCGTACCGGTCAGGCGGACCGCGCCGCCGGGCGCCGTTCGCCGGCCGGTTTCGTTGCCGATCCGGCCGGCGAGCGCATCCGGATTTCCCGCCCACGTCGGCTATGATGGCTGGATAGCGGCTCCGCGCGACAGGTTCCGGCATGCGCATCGCCAACCCCATGTACGACGCCGTCTTCAAGTATCTGCTTGAGGATCCAGCGTCCGCGAAACTGATCGTCGGCGCGATCCTCGGCGAAGAGATCGAGAGCCTCGAGATGGCGCCGCAGGAGGCCGCGGTGCAGGTCGGCTCGCCGCAGCAGGCGGCGCCGGAAGGCACGGGCTTCACGGTGCTGCGGGTGGACTTCGCGGCGACGGTGCGGACGGCGGCGGGGGAGCATCTGCGGGTGCTCATCGAAGTGCAGAAGGCGCGCTACTCGAACGACGTGATGCGTTTCCGGCGCTACCTGGGGATGCACTACGCGGACCAGCGGAACACCGTGACGTACGCGGAAGGAGGTCGCGAGCGCGAGCGGCCGCGGCGGCTGACGACGATCTACTTCCTGGGGGAACCGCTGCCGCGCACCGCGGCGACGGTGCTGAAGGTGGCGCGAGAGTACGTGGACGCGGTGACCGGAGACCGGCTGCCGCAGCGGGAGGAGTTCGTCGAGGCGCTGACGCACGACTGCTACGTGGTGCAGGTGTCGCGGCTGCCCGCCCAACGGCGCAACGATCTGGAGAAGCTGCTGAGCGTGTTCGATCAGGATCTGCGCGCCGCGAACAGCCGGCACGCGCTGGAGTTGGACGCCGCCACGATGCCGGAACGCTACGCGCCCGTGCTGCGCCGCCTGCAACTCGCGACCGCGAGTCCGGAGTTGCGGCACGCCATGCTCACGGAAGACGAAATCGTGGACGCGTGGGAGCGCGTGCACCGGGAAAACCTGGAGCAGCAGGAAGCCATTGCGAATAACCGAAAGGCCATCGCGGAACAGCAGGAGGCCATCGCGGAACAGCAGGAGGCCATCGCCACACGGGACCGGACAATCGAGACGCAACGAGCCGAGATCGAAGCGTTGCGGCGCCGGCTCGGCGACGGCGGATAGCGGCAACGCCGACTGCCTGCAATTGGCGCGTGGTCCGCACGACCTCGAGGGCCCGGCGCGATCCGGCCAGCGCGCCGGCAGGCCGCCGCAGCGATTACGGCGGCGGCAGCGGCAAATGGACGCCGACGTAGCCTATTTCGATCTTCCGCGCCGACGCATCGAACCGCAGATGGATGCGCGCTCCGCTCCCGAAGCGGGCGTGCCACTGGAACAGGACCCGTTCACCGCCGGTGGCGCGAAACGTTCGCGCTTGAAGGAGCTTCCCCTTCTTGTAGTCTCTCACCGACTGACTTTCGGGGGTGACCTTGCACTTCCACGGTGGGGCGTCGCCACCGACAGCCACCCACTCTGCCGCCGTTTCGTCGAGTTCCGCCAGTCTGTTCACGAGCGTCGGAAGCCACCCCGCGTTCAACTCGGCGAGGTGCTCCCCCACATCTGGTCCGAATGCCAAGTGCGCGAACATCTGCCCGCGCCGGTTCCACAAGTCTGCGGCGTCTGAGTATTGGCGTCGGAGCCGCTCGCGGTGGCGACCGACAATTGGGCCGGCGTGCGCAGACCGCGTAAGGTTGTCGATCTCTTCGTGTGCATCCCCGAGCGTGCCGTCCGGCAGGAGTTCCAGGAAATCGACCGGGAGTCTATCCCTATCCCAGACCGGCTCGGAAGGAAAACCGACGGCAATCGCATCGGTGACGGCGCAAAGGACAAGCGGCGCGCCATCGCCCGGCGACAACGTCTTTGCTTCACACATTCTAAACCGACCGATGATGTCTGGCGCGAGGCTGCTCAGGAGCGGCGTCTTCTCGCTGAGCTTCATGAGAAACAGGGACTGATCCCGCGCACCCCGGCGCATGATCTCCCGAAAGGCGTCGAACAGCGACCCCTCGTCTGGCCAGCGGGTCTCATGCAGGGACCGGGACATGCGTAGGGTCGCTTGGGCTGTGCCGGCTCGGACGAGCCCAGCAATGCCATCCGCCAGATCCGGCAGGAATTCCAGCGCATCACGCCACCCGGCGGGCGCCAGGCTCGCGTGGTTCAGGATCATCTCGCGCACGTCAGCTCCGTGGCGCCAACAGTCTCGCCAAGTTCTCTTCGTGCTGATCGAAGAAACCAGCCGGCCACCGCGACAGGCGCCCGTCGGCATCGATGGTCGGTGAAGACACGACCGCCCGTCCGCCGGCGCGCTCGAAGTAGTGAATCGCAACGTCGGCCGGTGGAATCAGGCCGTCGTGGATGGCAAGCCTCACCCCGTCCAGGAAATGATCGCTGTGGGTCTCGGCGAACACCTGTACGCCTGCTGCGGCCGCCCGCACTGCCAGCTCGGCCAACTTGGTCTGACCGCGCGGATGGAGATGCGCCTCCGGGTTCTCGATGAGACACAGCGTCCCCGGCTCAGAGAGCAGGGCCAGCACAACGGGCAGGACATACGACAGGCCGAACCCAACGTTCGTCGCCCGATGCCGCTGCGACGTAACGTCTCCCGGACGATCGAAGACGAAGCCGGCGATGACGGCGTCGGCAGCGAGCACAGCTTCGAGTTGCAGATGCGCGCCGGGGCTGACGTCCTGCAACCAGTGGTCAACGACATCGAGCACGCGGCGGCCGGAGGTCCGTTGGCGACGTGGATCGTCCGCCGACAGCCGCTCGTCCTGATGGTCGTTCAGAAAGTTCCAGGCGTACTCCCCGCGCGCACCGAGATCCCCGCGCCGAGCCAAGACTTCGGAGAGCGGATAAAACTTGCGAGGACCGATCCGCTCCGCCTGTGCGTAGACGAGGCGTCCACCGAACGGTGGATCGTCGCGCCACGGTTGGAACGCGTGATCTACCGCTTCCTCTCTTTCGACGGCCGTCAACTGATCGCCGGCTCTCGAATAGCGAAATGCGCCCAACCACCCCAACGCAACGGTCGGATCGAAGTACTCGGACGGCCGCTGCACCCTATCGACACCCGCTTCCCTGGCCTGCGCGAGGGCGCGCCGGAAGGCGTCTATGTCCTTCACCTGGGAACCCAGATCGGACTCCTTCATCGCATTCGAGAGCAAGCGGTTGAGAACGGATTTGGCGGTGGCATCAGCGCCGGGGGCGAAGGTCCCTCCGGTCGGCTCGCCGGTCACTGGACAGGTTGCCAACTCGGCAGATTTCGACCTCTGTCGCCGGCAGGCGAGACAGAATTCTACGGCTTCCTCGGCCGCGTCCTCGAACAGTACGTCCGAACCTGCCCCGAGATCCGTCAGGGCGCCACCCAACACGAGCCGACCTTCCTGCAGGTCACCTGTCTCGAACGATTGCCGCAGTACCAGCAACGCCTGGATCACACTGCTCTTGCCCATGCCGTTCAGGCCGCACAGCAGGTTGAGCGAAGCGCACGGCAGATCCAGGCTCTCGAAGCACTTGAAATTGGTGAGGCCGATCCGCCGCAACATCAGACGAACTCCTGTACCAGGTCACGAACGGCGGTGAAGCGCTTCTTTATCCGCTGAGGCGTGGCGGTCGCCTGCGAAATCGCCTTGTCGAACTCGGGGTCTCTCAGCACGGCCTCGAACCTCTCAACGATCTTCTCGCGCTGTCCGACCAACTGATCGATGTCACGTGGCGAACAGCGCGCCAACTGCACACCCCACGCTTCGAAGAGTGACTTGTTGATTCGGGCACGCTCGTTGCTTACGTTCCGGAAGGCCTTGCGCCCAAAGATGCGCTGCGCAGCCCGCATGGCCCTTTCGAAGTCGGCGGCGAGCACATCTCGCTCGCCCGGCGCCATCGCGTTGATCCGCTTCATGATCCCAGCGAGATAACCGTCAAGTGAGCGACTCCTGTACTGCTCCCATTGCTCGATGTGGAACGCGAGGAACCGAAGCACGCACTCGCGGTCGATCATCCGATCCGGCTTGATCGACCCGTTCGTCGCGGCCGTGAACGCGTCGGACTCGGCGAGCGTTCTCAGAAAATCACGAACCGGACCCGGGTGCAGGGCATGGCGGATCTCCTGGGCGTTGAGCTTCATACCGCCGGTGTTGATGCGGCTGAAGATGTTGAACATCACCTCCGGAGGGGTTCCCGGCTCGATGACGTTCACAACGAGCTGCGTCTCGCGGATCCTGCGCTGCATCACACGCGGCAACTGCCCGAAATGCCGGCCGTTGAACTCGATCCTGTATTCCAGCCCGGTCAGTGGGAACTTGCCGGTGACGTAGTCGCACATGGTCGACATCCGCTGGACGCCGTCGACAACCTCCCAGTTGTCGTCTGCATCCGCGGCGACGTAGAACACGGGAATCGGGATGCGCAGTAGCAGAGATTCGATGAGCCGACTCTTGTTGACCGGCTTCCAGATGCCGCGCATCCGCTGGAAATCGGGGGCGAGATCGATCTCGCGATAACCGATGCGTGCGACAAGTTGATCGACGAGGATCTGGACCGTGCGGACCTTGATCTTCGACGGATCGAACGGATGCTCGACCGGCAGTTCCGGGTCGTCCCGCTCCTCGTCTACTCCGCTGTCCGGCTCGATGTCGTCGTCTTCACCCGCCGGCAGGCCACTGCCCCCTGCGCCGCGGAGGTCAGGCAGGGTGTCCTGCGGCGGGGCATCCACCGTCGTCGGTCCTGCGGCGCGGCGCTGATCAGAGGATCCGACGAGTGGCGCCGATCGCGCGTCATGATGTTCCCTCCACCTGTAGTAGGTGGTGCTGGCCGTGTTCCGGTTCCCTCCTCGGGCCACGAAGAGCTCGACGACCTCGCTGCGCTCCGCCCTGCGCCCCTTCTCACGGGTAATCTCGTCGGCGAGGTCCCACACCTGCCCGGTCTGCGTCCCCGACAACGGTCGCGACGGATCCAACGCTGCGTCCGGCTCCAACCCCGTGTCAACGTTATTCAGCGGGGACACTGAGGCCTGCGACCGACTGGCGCCACCGCGCCCGGCGGTCTCGTTCGGCGACTCGTCGCAGCATCCGATAGCGGCCAGGAACTCGTCGCGTTGATGGACGCAAAACACCGTTCTGGGCGATCCGAGCGTGCTCTGGAGCGACTCGGCGAGGGCCGACCGACTCAGCGGCGTGTCGGTCCACTCGACATTCCGGCAATTGCGATGGTCTCGCACGCCGTCAACCGGGAGACCGACGCACGGACCGACAATGCGTCCGTAGCGCAGCGACTCGCGATCCGCTCCCGGCGTGATGACGAAATCACCCTCGGCCATCTCCAACCGAAACCCCGCCAGTTGGCCCGTTTCGTTGGCGACCTGGCCGGCGAGCGCGTCTGGGTACTCCTGCTCGTATCGCCGGCGGATCTCGTCACGGCTACCAACGGACGACACATCGAACCACCCAATGGAGACATAGCCGCCAGCAATGAAGTCGTCCGTGTGCTTCCCGCCAGCGGCGCGAACCACCCAAACCCTGGCGGGCCGCGCCTTCCCCGCTCCGGCATCGGCGGCCGGTGCGGGTGCCGTATCGGCGCCAGCACGCATCGTGTCTGCACTCATCCCCGTCGGGACGGGCGACCACAATCCGCCCACTGTGAGCGCAAGACGCGCTGCAGGCGGCTCGGTAGATCGTGGAGCCTGTTGGTCACCCGTGGCTCGACCTAATGATAGCGTTGTCGCCGATCGTGATCTCGTCGCGCCAGACTCCGGCCTTGCGTTGCCTGCGCCGAAACCACGAGACAAGGTGCACTGGCGACGTGCGGGAGCCTCTCTACGGGGACTCCTACGAGAGCGTCCACAGCGTGTACGCCGCGGTGAACGTGCCGACGAGCGCGGCGCCGTAGCAGATCCCGGCGACGATCCCGGTGCCCTGCTTCAACTGGAACAGGTCGTTGATCGTGTACCGGAAACGATGCGCCCAGTGGAAGAGCGGGAGGGAGATGAACGCGAACAGGTACAGACGCGTGATCGGATGGGTGACGAGCGCGTGCAGCGATTCGTAGCTCGGGCCTTCCAGCCAGCCCAGGGGAAACGCCAGCCCGAGCAGGAAGATGTGAATCGGGAACAGGAGCGCCGACAGCATCCCCCCGGCGCCGAACAGGGTCCACATCAGGGGCGTTGGGTTCCTGGCCATCTAGCTAGCCTTGCAGGAGGATCCAGGCGACCACGCCGGAGAGAACGACGGCCGCGGCATAGTGCGCGCCGGCGATTGCCCAGCCCGGCACGCGCTGTTGTCCGATGCGAATCACGACGATCGTCGGGGTGAGGTTCAGGAACGTGACGGCGTGATACAGCACGGCCACGAGCGTCACGCCGCTGAGCGCTGCGAAAGCCGGCGCGCCCAGGCGCTCCACGAACCGAGCATACTCCTCGGCACCCTGGCCGAGGGCCCGCACCTGCCAGAGCGAAAGCACGGCGAAGAGGCCGACGAAGACGCAGGTGAGCTCCCGGACGACGAACCGGAAGTACGCGCCGTTCTGCAGCCACCAGCCCAGCGGCATCGGGCGCCGGTACAGCCTCGGCCGGCCGGCGTCGTGCGTGCCGTCACTCACTTCGAACCCCACGGCAGGAGCATGGACTTGAACCAGTTCGTCGCGCTGGCCACCTTGTAGAGCTGAATCGCACCGGCGGGGTCGACGTTCTTCGGGCACACCTTGGTGCACTCGCCGACGAAGGTGCACCCCCACATGCCGTCGTGCTCGTCGAGCGTCTCCATCCGCTGGGCCGCGCCCTGGTCCCGCGAATCCAGATTGTAGCGCTGGGCGAGGGCGATCGCCGCCGGTCCCGTGAACTCCTCCTCCAGACCGACGACCGGACAGGCGGCGTAGCACAGCATGCAGTTGATGCACATGCTGAACTGCTTGTACGCCTCGAGCTGGGCGGGCGTCTGGCGGTACTCTCCCTCGGCGATCGGCTTCTCTTCGTCACGCACGATCCAGGGCTGCACCTTCCGGAGCTTCTCCAGGAAGTCGTTGATGTCGACCACGAGGTCGCGCACGACCGGGAAGAACTGCAGCGGCTCGATGCGGACCGGGCCCGGCGCGTAGTCGGACAGCGGGACCGCACAGGTGAGCTTCGGCTGCCCATCGACCATCATGCCGCAGCTTCCGCAGACGCCCATGCGGCACGACCACCGATAGGTGAGCGACCCGTCCAATTGGTCCTTGACGTAGTTCAAGGCGTCCAGCACGACCCAATCCTCGCGGCAGGGCACCTCGTAGGATTGGAAGCTCGGTTCGGAGTCCGTCTCCGGACCGTACCGCGCCACGTCCAACGTAATCGTATCCGCCATGTGGTTACCTGCCGTAGACGCGTTCCCCTGGCGGCCAGCGCGTGATGGTCACGGGCAAATACTCGATGCGCGGCGGGCCGCCGTCCGTCCGATACGCGAGCGAGTGGGCCAGGAACCGCTCGTCGTCGCGTTGCGGATGGTCCGTCCGCTGGTGCGCCCCGCGCGACTCGGTCCGCGCTTCGGCCGAGCGGAGGATCACCTGTGCGAGCTCGAGCATGTAGCCGAGCTCGAGCGCTGCGGTCAGCTCCGTGTTGAAGGTGCGACTGGAATCCTCCAGGCGCAGGCGCTGCGCGTGGGCCTGCAGCCGGCCGACCGTCTCCGCGCCCGCGGTAATGGATGCGCCGGTCCGGTAGATGCCCGCGCTCTCCTCCATGGCCGACTGCATCTCGGAGCGGACGTCGGCAATCCGCTCCGTGCGCCCGCTCGCATTGAAGAAATCGTCCTCCAGCCGCCGCTCCTCGTCGCGCACCTGGGCCTCGACCGACGCAGCGGGCGCAGGGGCCCCGGCCGCGAACGTCGCGGCCGCCCGCCCCGCGCGCGCGCCGAAGACGAGACACTCGGTCAGCGAGTTCGAGCCCAGCCGGTTGGCGCCGTTCAGGTTGACGCAGGCCACCTCGCCCGCCGCGTACAGCCCGCCGAGCGGCGTCGCCCCCATGATGTCCGTGTGCACGCCGCCCATCATGTAGTGGACCACGGGCCGCACGGGAATCAGCTCCCTGACCGGATCTAGGTTGGCGTACTTCCGGCACAGCTCGCGGACGAACGGCAGCTTCCTGTCGATCACCTTCTCGCCGATATGGCGGATGTCCAGGTTGACGTAGTGGCCGTACGGTCCTTCCAGCGTCCGCCCCCGCTCCTGCTCCTGGATGAACGCCTGCGAGAGCCGGTCGCGCGGACCGAGCTCCATCGAACGCAGAACGGGTTCGGGCGTCGGCGTGCCGAGGTCGTAGTCCTGCAGGTATCGGTAGCCGTCCTTGTTCAGCATCCACCCACCCTCGGCGCGCGCCGCCTCGGTAATCAGGATGCCGGTCTGGGGCAGACCGGTCGGGTGGTACTGGACGAACTCCATGTCCTTCAACGGCACGCCGGCCCGGTAGGCCAGCGCCATGCCGTCGCCGTTCTTGATGTTGGCGTTGGTCGTGAACGGGAAGATCTTGCCGCAGCCGCCCGTGCACAGAATCACGGCCTTCGCGGTAATGCCGTGAATCTTTCCCGTGGCGAGCTCGATGGCCACGACACCCTGGCAGCGCCCGTCGTCGACCAGCAGCTTCGTGACGAACCACTCGTCGAACCGCCTCACGCTCCCGTAGCGCAACGACGTCTGGAACAGCGCGTGGAGCATGTGGAAGCCGGTCTTGTCGGCGGCGAACCACGTGCGCTTGATCTTCATTCCCCCGAAGGGGCGCACGGCGACGCTCCCGTCCGGCTCCCGGTTCCAGGGGCATCCCCAGTGCTCGAGCTGCAGCATCTCGCGGGGCGCCTCTTCGACGAAGGCCTCGACGACGTCCTGGTCGCTCAGCCAGTCGGCTCCCGAGACGGTGTCGTAGGCGTGCGCGTCGAGACTGTCGCCGGGCTTGATGACGGCGGCGGCTCCACCTTCGGCCGACACGGTGTGGCTCCGCATCGGGTAGACCTTCGAGATGACCGCGATATCGAGATCCGGAACGGCCGCCGCGGCCGCGATGGCGGCGCGCAGGCCCGCGGCGCCGCCGCCGACGATGAGCAGGTCACACGACAACGTATCCATTCGCTCTGCTATGGAAGACCCCCGACTCGGAATCCAAACGTCAGAGCATACACTACGCGCCCGCGGCGCCGTCAAGCGGGGCAGGCCCGACAATCGTCCGCCCCCGGCTCCGACTGCCGCCCAATCAAGCGCGGCCGGCAGGCTGCGCCGTTCTCCACGACGCGCACCGCCAGGGCGGATCTCGCCACGGGCCGCGGGAAATCGGTACACTCTGGTGTGCCTTTATTGGCCCGTGGTGGAACCCCGCGCCGCACCGAGAGCGGCAACGCAGCGGGGACTTTCGCCACGAGCTGTCTACTCTCTGGGGAGGACGACGATGTCACTGCGAATCAACGACGTGGCGCCGGATTTCACGGCCGAGACGACCGAGGGCGCCATCCACTTCCATGCGTGGATCGGGGACGGCTGGGCGATCCTGTTCTCGCATCCGAAGGATTTCACCCCGGTCTGCACGACCGAGCTGGGCACGGTGGCCGGGCTCAAGTCGGAGTTCGCGAAGCGGAACTGCAAGGTGCTCGGCATCAGCGTCGACGGCGTCAGCGATCACGAGCGGTGGTCGAAGGACATCGAGGCGTCGCAGGGCCACGCGCTCAACTACCCGCTCGTCGGCGACCCGGAGCTCAGGGTCGTCAAGGCCTACGACATGCTCCCGGCCGACGCCGGCGACACGTCGGTGGGGCGCACGCCGGCCGACAACGCCACCGCCCGCTCGGTCTTCGTGATCGGGCCGGACAAGCGCATCAAGGCAACGCTGACCTATCCGATGAGCACGGGGCGCAACTTCGACGAGATCCTGCGGCTGCTCGATTCGTGCCAGCTCACCGCGGCGAAGAAGGTGGCGACGCCGGCCAACTGGAACCAGGGCGAGGACGTCATCATCCTGCCGGCGGTCTCCGACGCCGAGGCGCGCGAGAAGTACCCGGACGGGTGGCAGGCGCCGCTCCCCTACATCCGCATCGTCCCGCAGCCGAAGTAGGCGGAGCCCCCCGGAAAAGCGGAGGAAGGCGTCCGTTGCGCCGCCTTCCTCCCGCCAGCAGCCACGCCGCGCGTACCTGCGCCGGACAACCACGGGGCGGACGATCTCGCCCGGACGCGCGGTCGTCCGCGTTCGCCACGATTCCTGCCGGCGCCGACTCCCGGCCGGGAGCCCGCTAACTAACGGGCTCCTAGTGGATCACGGTATCGTCGCCCATCTCGTCCAGCGGCTCGAGGTGCGGTATCTCCATCTCGCGCACGGCCTGGATGACGTCGTCGAGCGCCTCCACCGCGCTGCAGAGTTCCGGTCCGTCCCTCAACCGCTTGCGCGCGGCGCGCAACGTGCGGAGCACTTGCGCCCGATCGAACCGCTGACCTGCACAGTGCTCGCAGAAGCTCATGGCAATCAGTCTCCATCCTGCATGTGCGGGTAGCGGTAGTCGCGCGGCGGCAGGAAGTTCTCCTTCGTGGTGCGCGGACTCACCCAGCGGATCATGTTCAGCAGGCTGCCGGCCTTGTCGTTGGTTCCCGAGGCGCGGGAGCCGCCGAAGGGCTGCTGGCCGACCACCGCGCCGGTAGGCTTGTCGTTGATGTAGAAGTTCCCAGCCGCGTTGGCAAGCCGGGTGTGGGCGAGGTTGATCGCCTTCCGATCCGTCCCGAAGATCGCCCCGGTCAGCCCGTACGGCGACGTCTTGTCGCACAGCTCGAGCGTCGCCTCGTAGTCGTCGTCGTCGTAGACGTAGATCGTCAGCACCGGTCCGAACAGCTCGACCTCCATCGTCCGGTAGCGCGGGTCGTGGGCGCGGATGATCGTCGGCGCGATGAAGTAGCCCTCGCTGTCGTCGCAGCGCCCGCCGCAGACGACGTCGGCGCCGGCGTCGGCCCGCGCGCCGTCGATCGCCGACTTCAGCGTGTTGTAGGACGCGGGATCGATGACCGCGCCCATGAAGTTGGTCAGGTCGGCCGGGTCGCCGTACTTGATCGCCTCCACCTCGTGGCACCACTCGTCGCCGTGGCGGTCCCACAGGCTCTTCGGGATGTAGGCGCGGCTGGCGGCGCTGCACTTCTGACCCTGGTACTCGTAGGCGCCGCGGATCAGGCCCGTGGCCAGCGCGTCCGGGTCGGCGGAGGCGTGCGCGAAGACGAAGTCCTTGCCGCCGGTCTCGCCGACGATGCGCGGATAGCCGCGGTAGCCCGCGATGTTGGCGCCCACCGTCTTCCACATTCCCTGGAAGACCTCGGTGCTGCCGGTGAAGTGCACGCCGCCGAGCTCCGGATGGTTCATGGCCGGCTCGCCAATCCGCCCGCCGCTGCCCGGCACGAGATTGATGACCCCGTCGGGCAGGCCGGCCTCCTTGAGCATCTCCATCAGCCGGTAGGCGGCGAGGACCGCGGTCGACGCCGGCTTCCAGATGACGGTGTTGCCCATCATCGCGGGGCTGGTCGGCAGGTTGCCGGCGATCGAGGTGAAGTTGAAGGGCGTGATCGCCAGCACGAAGCCCTCCAGCGGCCGGTACTCCACGTAGTCCCATATCGCCGGCCCGCTGGCGGGCTGCTCGGCGAAGATCTGGGGCATGTACGAGACGTTGTAGCGGAGGAAGTCGATCAGCTCGCAGGCGGCGTCGATCTCGGCCTGGAAGACCGTCTTGCTCTGGTTCAGCATCGTTGCCGCGTTGATGATCGGGCGGTACTTGCCGGCGAGCAGCTCGGCCGCCTTGAGGAATACCGAGGCGCGCGCCTCCCATGGCATCGCGGCCCATTCCGGACGCGCCGCCGCGGCGGCCGCCACCGCCTGCTGCACCGAGTCGGCATTCCCCTTGTGGAACGACGCCAGCACGTGCCGGTGGTCGTGCGGCATCACGCACTGGCCGAGATCACCCGTCCTGACCTCGGCGCCGCCGATGATCAGCGGGATCTCGATCTGCTGCCCGGCCACCTCGGCGAGATGCGCGGTCAGCACCCGCCGCTCGGAAGAACCTGGAGCATAGCTCAGCACGGGCTCGTTGACGGGTGTGGGCACTTGAACGCGAGCATTGATCATCGAGACGACTCCTTCGGTCTGCGACAGAGATTACTGCAATCAGGCAACGTGATCAGCCCATCCCGTCACCCTCAGCACGCGCCGAAGCGGGACGGGCTGGTGATGTCGAGCGCCGCGTCGAGCCGCTGCTCGATCACCAGATCGCCGACCAGCTCCGCGGTCAGGGGCGCCAGCAGGATGCCGTTGCGGAAGTGACCGCAGGCATAGACGAGGCCCGGCACGGCGGCCGACGGACCGATGACGGGCAACTGGTCCGGCGTGGCGGGTCTGAGACCGACGCGCGCCTCCTTGAACGACGCATTGCCCGCCCCCGGCGCCACCCGCTCGGTCGCGTCGATCAGCTCCCGCACGCCGGCCACGGTGGCGCGCTCGTCGAAGCCGACCTCCTCGCTCGTGGCCCCGGCGAGCACGGATCCGTCGGTCCACGGCACGAGATAACAGTCCGGCGCCCAGACGACGCGCCGGAGAGGGGGCGCCGGCCACCCCAGGTGCAGGAGCTGCCCGCGCACGGGTCGAATCGGGACGGGGGAAGCGCCATCGATCTCCACGTGGCCCGACCAGCTCCCGGCCGCCATGACCGCCGACTCGCAGGCGAACGCTTCTCCGGCCGTTTCGACGCGAATCCCCGCGCCGTTCCCCTCGACGCGGGTGACCGCCGCCGACGTCTGGAACGAGACGCCGTGCGCCGCGGCAGCCCGCCGCAACGCCGCGGTCAGCTCGGCGACGCCGATGAAGCCGTGCGACTCGACGAGCAGCCCACCCCGTACGCCCGGCCCCAGTTGCGGTTCCGCCCGCCGCACGGCGTCCGCGTCGAGCAGCTCCGCGGCGATGCCGCGCTCGACGCAGGCCGCATGGATGCCCCGCAGCCGGCCCATGTCGTCCGGACCCGCAGCGACCTCCAGCGTACCCGTGCGCACGTACTGCACCGCCGCACCCGAATCCTCGACGATGCGCGCCACGAACTCGTCGTAGAGGTCGAGGCTGCGGGTGGTCAGGTCCAGCAGGGGGCGCCGATCATGCGCTTCGATGTACGGCGCGAGGACGCCGGCCGATGCCTGCGTCGCCCCCTGCCCTACTTCGCGACGATCGACGACGCGAACATTGAGCCCGCGCCGCGCCAGCTCATAGGCGATCGCGCACCCGACGATTCCGGCTCCGATGACGACGACCTGCGATGTCTGGTTCACGGTTCGGCACCCTGGCCAACCGTTCAGTGTACTACGGTTGGCGCGCCGCGTTCGGGACGCAGGGGGCGATCACTCGAAGAAACGTCCGATGGCGATGCAGAGCGCAGGCAGGCCGTAGAACAGGAGGCCGACCCACAACACCGTCAGCTTGCGCGACCGCAGCGCGAGACGGGTAACCTGCCGCGCCGCTTCCAGCGGCACTCGGCGGATCGCCTTCACGGGATAGATCAACAGCAGGCCGCTCAGGTTGAACAGCAGGTGCACCAGGGCGATCTCCAGACCGGCCGCCGCATTCGGCCCCGAGACCGCGAGGGCCGCGAGCAGCGCCGTCACCGTGGTGCCGACGTTGGCGCCGATGGTGACCGGGAACGCCTGCTCCAGGCGCAGCAGGCCGGCGCCGCCCAGCGGGACGAGCAGCGACGTCGTGATCGAGCTCGACTGCACCATGACCGTCACGGCGACGCCGACCAGCATGGCGACGACGGCGCTGGAGCTGAGCACCCGGTCGATGATTCCCTCCACCCTGGAATGGACGGTGGCCCGCATGACCCGCACGAGCAGAAACAGCGCGAAGAAGATGAAGGCGCCGCTGGCGGCGACGAGGAACACGGCCTGTCCTCCCGCCGCAGCGAAGAGCGCCTCGGCCAGGGCCACGACCGGCGCGAAGCCGACGCTCAGCGCCGTGCTCAGCGGACTCTCGTAGTCGACCCCGCCCACCTGCCCGAGCATCTCCGCCAGCGTGCTCGCGGTCCGTCCGAGGTATCCGGTGGCAATCTCGATCGGAAGCAGCACCAGCACCGCGAAATAGTTGAAGATGTCGTGACAGATGGCGACCGGGAACGCGCGCTCGAACTCGTCCCGCCGCCCGATGTGCGCCAGCGACACGATGGTCGCGGTCACCGTTGTCCCGATGTTGGCGCCCATCACCATCGGTATCGCGTTGGCCAGCGGCAGCGGATTCGCCGGGGCCGCAACCAGGCCGACGACCATGGCCGTCGTCACCGACGAGCTCTGCATGACCGTGGTCGCCAGCAGTCCGACGATCAGACCGATGAACGGATTCGAGGTGGCGGCGAAGAAGCTGTCGATGAGATCCTGTCCGATCAGCTCGAAGCCGTCGCCCAGCCCCTTCACGCCCAGCAGAAACACGAAGAGCAGTGCCGCCACGCTGAGCACGCGCTGGGCAATCGTGAACCCGAATCGTTCAGGGGCGGGGGCTGGGG
>WTFV01000174.1 GCA_011523845.1 Acidobacteriota bacterium
AGTCCTCGTCTACCGGCGTGCCGGCTTCCGTGTCCTGCATCCGCAGCTCAGGATACGCCGGCCACGCCGCGAAAACAAGTTAGCGCCTATGGGACGGCAGGGGCCGGCCGACAGCATTGACGACGATACGCTGCGCGAGTTGCAGAAATCTCAATGGCTCATAAGTTCACCAGGTTCAACCGGATCGCGCCCGAAAGGCTCGCTGGGTGTCTCACGGCTCGCTCCGACCCACTGTCAGCGCGAACACCAGAAGTAAAACACCATGCATATGCATACCATGACCAGACCCAGAAGAAAAAAGACTACATGAATGGTGCCCCACAGTTTGTGTAGACTCCGTCTTTCCCAGCACTCAAACTCCTTCTTGTGGCAACGGTCAGCCCTACATCGTTCGTCGGTCAGCACGGCGCCGAGTTGGCAATTGTCGGATATCACCTTCCGATATGCGCTAGCTATGGCCTGATGCCTCCTCGTCCTCTCGTAGTGCTTCTCGCCGATGAACCAGCCAATTACGTTGATCACGGCGACGAGCCCTGCCGCGACGATTCCCAGCAACGGCTGTTCCTCCAGCGACATTGCCTCGGATGCAAGCAACGCGAGAACTCCACCAGTCGCGGCCACGATCAGACTTGCAGAATTGGTTCGCAATGATTCATGCTGTCTCGCATACGTCATTTCGTCGCCGTACAAACGAATCCAGGCCTCCAATCGCCGCCCGTTACTTTCCTTAGTCTGTTCCCGGTCGATGGCCTCTCGCAGGATCAGGCGCACTTCCTCCGCCATGGAACGACCGTTCCTCGCCGCCCGGGTCCGAAGCCTGGTCTTTACGTCGTCGTCGAGATTGCCGACCGTGATGCTCCCCACTGGTGACTCCCGCTGTTCATGCCAGAAAACTCCAGACTACTCGACGATTGCGATGTCATCAAGCGGAGCCGTCGGTGCACTCGGTGCACGACATCAGTGTGGGTCCGGCGCTATCCGGTGCGGGATCCTCGCCTGCATCGTCTACTGGCAGGCCCGGGAGATCTCACGGCTGGCCGCCGCGCCGGACTTCCCGTTCGACGCCGACCTGCTGCGTCACGTCAGCCCGATCGAGTGGAAGAACGTCATCCTCTACGGCGAGATCAAGATCGACCCCGCCAAGCTCACGAGGCGCGGTTCCTTAGCGTGTATTTCAACACGAATCTGGTCGGTACCCTTCGTTCCCCAGGCAACCGAGTCGAACTCGGCCCGGACCTCGGCTTGGCCGCTTGCTCCAACTGTTCCGTCGTCCGGGTCCCGACGTTCCCGAACACCAGGAGCATCCGCCAGGTCGGCGGTTCCGTGCGACAGCCACAGGATGCCCTGCAGCCGCTGATGCCCGAGCAATTTCTGCATCCACTGCTGCCACCGTCTCGCCCGTGGGTCGCCAGAACGACCAGCACCGCATTCCGACCGTCGTCGCGATCCAGCTCGCGCTCCACCCGCCGCGCGTAGACCTCCTCCAGGTCGGCGGCGACGCGCCAACCACACGAGCGGCCTCACGTTCAGTCATCGCCGACTTCCAAATACGAGCTGCTCGCCGAGGAGCACGATGCGGCCGAGGCCGAGAGGACGTTCGCCAGACACGCCAAGAGCCCCAGGGTACTCCTTCAGCTCCCGCCGCGGCCGCTCGACGTGGCAGCGGTCGCACTCGGTCCGCACGTACTGCTCGTTGCGGCAGTAGCCCGGCTGCCCGCACCTCTGGCAGATCGAGGTGCTCAGCGACGCGATCAGCCCGACGATGCCGGCCTGATACTCGGTCGTCCGGCTGGTGCGGACGTCCAGGTATCCGAACTTGGCCTTCAGCCACCGCAGTCGCCACGGGACGTGCTCGGGATCGTCCGGCCGTTCGTCCTGCTCGGCGCGCATCGCCGCGCAGATTGCGCGCAGCAGGCCCGCCCATCCCGGCGAGTTGCTCCACATGCGCATCGCAGTCTCGTCGTCGCGCCCGCTCATCAGCAGCGCGGTGTTCTCGGCGTAGAGCGTCTCAAGCCGGCCGTAGTTGCGCCAGTCGCCGGTGTCCCAGCTCGCCTCCGGTATCCGGATGTCGGCGGTCCACTGTCCCGGCGACACGCGGTTTGCGTGGTCCTCCACCGTGGCCGCCGGCCACGGGCGGGCGCTCGTCCGGTCGTCCGGGCGGCGGCAGCCGGCGCACCGGCAGCCGCTCGGCGCGCCGTCGCGGTCGACGATCGGCTCGCCCTTGCCGCCACACTGCTCGCAGATTTCGCCGCTCGCGGCTCTTGCGCCGTCCAAGATGCCCTGCCGCTCTCTCCGAGGCCTTCTCGGCCCGTAGCTGCAGGCGTCCGCTGGCGACCCGCGCCTCAATTCGACCGGTGGTCTTGCACCCCTTGAGCCGCTCTTCGGCGCTGGCGACGATCGGCTTCCATCCCGGCGGGATTTCGCTGTGTTCCCTGCTCCTCATCTTGGGCCCCTGTCTGGTGGGTCGTGGGCGCCGGCGCCGCGGCGGCGTTCGTTCGGCTCATTGCGGTCCGGCGCCGGTGCGCCGGCGCGCTCACCGGATGGCTTCGGCCTCGGAGGTGTTCTCGAGCAGCTCCTCGCCGCTTTCCCGGAAGTCGATGTCCGAGATGATCGCCTGCGGCTTGAAGATCACACGGTAGTGGTTGGCGCTCACACGCGCCGCGGCGAGCTGCTCGGCGAAGTAGGTGACGTTGTCCGAGAGGCCCAGGAAGTGCTTCTTGTACTCGCGGTCGCCGACTCTGCAGGCGACCTCAAGCTGGCCGCTGCCCACGGCGACCAGCTTGAACGCCAGATGTTGCGAGGTCGTGGTGCTCGCCACAGGGGCCAGGAACCGCTGCGTCAGGGCGACCGAGGAAGGTTCGCTCACACACGAGCATCGTAGCCCCGAAATGGGCGGGGACACGAATGTGGCTCCCAGCCCAAGCCCTACACGTCCACGCGGCCCTGCAAGCGCGCCCCGTCGGCCACAACCAACCGCGAAGCCGCGATCGCACCTTCGGCCGAGCCGGTCTCGTCGATACGCACCAGCTCGCTCGCCTGGATGCTCCCGCGCACCTTGCCGAGAACCACCACCGACTTCGCCGACAACTGCGCCTTGACCCGGCCGGTCGGACCGACCGTCAGGACATGTTGCGGCAGCTCGATCGTCCCGTCGACCTCGCCGTCGATGACGAAATCCTCGCCCCCCTTGACGTCGCCCTTGATGACGACGCCCTGCCCTATTGTGGTGATGCCCTCGGGGGCGTGCGGTCCGCTGGCGCCCTGTCCGCGCGGCGCCGGCGGACGACTGGCCGAAGCTTCGTCAGCAAGCTGCTTCTTCTTGACCATTTGTGAAGTGGACCCTCGATTCATCCCGCGCGCGGTCCGGAGACCGTTCAGGCGTCGACGTCAGCCGCTCCCTCGTAGCGCTCCACCTGCCCCGTCCGATATGACGTCAGCCGTACCAGCCCACAGCCCTGGCACACGTCCGCCTGGCAATCCCGCGTCGAGCGCTCCCGGTCGAACCGCCACAGATGGCCATTCTCGCGGCGCGGGCACGCCGGAACCTCGATCTTCTGCTCCGGCATCAGTCCTGTCGATGCGTCTGCCCCTCGGCCAGCCGGCGATCCAGGACCACCTCGACCGGGCCGTCGCCGACGGCGGCTACCCGCGTGCCGTAGACCCGCCACCGGCCGCCGCCGTCGCACGCCGCATTAGCCGCGCACCACGCGAACCGCCAGTCCCAACGACGGAAACACGGACCACACCCACTGCCGCGGTCGGCCCCGGACGCGCCCACCCGACCGCGTACAGCTCGCTCACCAAATGCCACCAGGATTTCCCGGTGCCGTCCTCCGACTTCGACGTCGTCGCGACCGTCCGGAACCGACGTCCCGCACCGAGTACTCCGCCGCCCCGAACAGCTCCCGTTGCCGCAGCGCCGCTGTCGCCGCGCAGAACCCGCCACCGTCGTCCACTGCGATCGCGAACAGCCCGCGGCCGCGACCGAGCACGCGCCAGCGACGTTTCTGGCATCCTTCCGAGCAGCGAGCGCGGCCCCGTCTCGCCTCTACCTGCCGTTCGGCACCGCCGGAACGTTCCCAGCCGGCGACACCCCGGACACAGGGCCGCGAGTCCCTCCATGCACGTTCTTCCCGGTCAACGAAGCCGCCGGATCAGTGCTGCCGCCTGCCCGCCGGAGACGCCATATCGAGCGCATCGTTCAGCGCGTCGACCAGCTCCGCGTCACCGTCGCGTTCGGCCAACTCGATCAGCTCCCACAGGATGCGAGCCACGATGAAACGCAGCGTCATGGTTTCGTCCTCCGGATCCGCAGCGCGTTGAACGGCGGTCGGCCCGGCGGGTCCGGAACCTCGATGTCCGCCCGGACGCCTCCGCAGTCCGGACACGACGTCGGCAGATGCGCACCCAGCCGCCGGCGGTTACTCACACGTCTCCACCGCCAGGTGCACGACGCCGGCCGTCCCCGCCGCCGCCGACTCCAGCCAGTTGAGAACGTCGCCGGCGTCCAGCGCCCAGTCGTCCGCCTCGATCGAAGCCAGGACATCCCACTTGAACTGCTGGTAGAAGCGCTCGGCCGTCCCCGCGTCGGTCACCGCCAGCAGGATAGCCAGCGCCAGCTGGGCCGAGCCCGAGCCCGAGCCGCCGTAGCCCCACGCCCGTCCCGTCGGCGAGTGGTTCCGCACCGCCAGCGACGACCGCCGATCCAGCGGCGCGCCGTGGACCGTCACCAGGACCTCACCCTTACGTCTCTCACCCCGGATCGTCATTGGATCGGCAGCGTACCACGGCGTCAGGTGTGCTCGACGTCGGCCCGGAGCCCGCTCGAGAGCCACGAAATCGCTCAGAACGGCAGTTTCAGGATCGCCTTCGGGGGCGAAAGCCTCCCGACCGGCGGCAGCTCGGCGCGGTCCGGGCAATGCGCACGGGCTGAATCACCTCCGCGCCGCGGACCAGCCGGCGCCGAGCTCGGCAGCGGATCCGCGCGACCTCAAGGAGCAACCTTCGCTCCGCCCGCGGACCAGCACGACTCATCACCTCCCCACGTCCAGGACGGACACGCTCGACGACGACGGCGACGACCCTCTCCCGGCCGGGGTAAGCTGAAGAGCCGCACAAGGGGCGAGGTTGGCACCCGATGAACCTGGTGCAGTTCAAACGCCACGACGCCGACAGCAACTTGGCCCACGTCTCGATGGTCGAACCGAGCGGCATCGGCGACGACACCGTGACCGACATCGGTGATCGCCGCCCAGGCCGGGCTCGCGCTCGTTCGCGTCCAGGAACCCATCAAGGACGTCGTCGACAAACTGCGGCGTGAGCCCGGCGGCAGCGCCAGCCCGAGCCGCAGGGCGAAGAAGACCAGCAAATCCCGCGGCCAGCCCAGCGTAGCGCGGGCGCGGGGTCCTTCACGTCCTTCACCGGCCCGCGCCGCGCATGTGGTATTTTGCACGTTCGCCATGCCGCCGTCGCGTTTCTCCCACCGTTGCCTCGTACTCCTGCTGCTCGTCGCCGTCGCCGCCGGCGTCCTCGCGCGCCCGGCGGAGGCCGGCACGCGGCCGTTCGCCGACATCGTCGCCGCGGCCCCCGAGCGGCCAGCGTCGACCCCGGCCTGGTGCACGTGGTCATCGCCATCGAGTTCGGGTACCGCGCAACCGCGCAATCGCCGGCCGGCTCCCAGGGCCTGATGCAGTTGATGCCGGGCACGCAGCGCGACCTCGGCGTTGCCGACGCCTTCGCTCCCGGCAGAATGTCGACGCTGGCGTCGCCTACCTGCGCCGACTCACCGAGGAGTTCGGGACCGTGCTCGGGCTGGCCGCCTACAACGCCGGGCCCTGCGCCGTGCGGCGCTACAACGGCATCCCGGCATACGAGGAGACGCGCGCCTACGTGCAGGCTGTTCTCGACCGCGGCCGATCAGTTGCCGATGCGCAGGTGCGCCGCGGAACAGAACCCCTCCAGAGGCCGAGCGCTCGCCGCGGCCGAGACGGACGTTGCTGAAGCCAACCCAGGCGATCGGCGGCTGCAGGATGACGATCTGGTGACAGACGGGGCGGCCGGACTCGAGCCGCAGGCCGCTGGATCTCGATGGCCGAGCCCGGCCAGCCCCGTGGCCGGACGCTGGCGGCAATCCGCGGGGCGCACCGACAGGGCGCGCGCCAGGATGTCGCCGATGAACGGCCGGCATGGGTCGGCGCTGGATCGGCACACTCCGCGGCCGACACTGCCCTGCTCGTGCTCCACCACGGCGCGGAACCGCGGCGGGCCAGGCGTGGTAACGCTCGTCACCCGTATGGATTCCACGCCGGTGCGCCGGCCCGCAGCGCAGCCTCCAGCCGGCGACGGATGTCCTCGGGCGTCAGGATCGACGCACCGCCCTCCCGGTACATTCGCGGGGTGATGTGCTCGACCCCCTCGAAGCGCCATCGGCCGCCGGCCCCGTCCTTGCGGGTCAGCTCGCCAGCCAGCGCAGTCAGGTCGACGCGCAGTGCCGGCCGCCGCGAGGCCATCTGGACCCAGCTCTCGTAGCGGTAGCGGAACTCCACGCGCGCGCCGTGGACCAGCAGCAGCCGGGTGGCCGTCGTCCGGGTGTGCACCGCCATCGGGTGCCACTCGCCGGCGGACGGCCCCCGCACGACGGCCAGATCCAGCTCCGGCTGCTCTTCGATTGTTATCTGGCCGGCGTCGAAGAGGTGTTCCGTGTTCGTCAGCGCCGCCTCCTCCGGGCTCCACAGCGATCGGTACTCATCGACGTCGGCGAACAGCCGAGGCAGGACGTCGAGCAACGCCCGATACAACCCCTCCTCGACCTGCGGCGCGGAGCGGTCGAATAGCGGCCGCGGGAACGGCGAAGTCGCCGGGTTCGCATGCGCCGAGATGGCGAACGCGATTCGGGCCGCGTGCCGGCTCCCGAACACGCCGAAGTCACCGGCCTGGGCAACGTCGATCAGCAGGTCGCGGCGAGACGCCGCGGCGTCGGGCTCCAGCAACGCGTAGATGCCGACGAGCCCGTCCTCGTCGAAGTGGTTGTTGGCGACGACGTCGGCCGTAACGTGCAGGTCGGGGCGGTCGAGGTAGTTGAACACGATGGCCGTCGACGTGTCCCCCATCAGGTCGGCAGGGGTGCCGCTCCGACGCCAGTGGGACAGCGTGATCAGCGTGCGGTCATTCGCCGTGCCGTCGACAATGACGTTGGGCTCGGACGAGGCGGCGGCGTACGGCAGGTATCGCATGAAAACCCGCTCCCGGGAGGTGTCGCCGAACTCGAATCCCGCGCCCGCGAAACGCTCGGGCAGACTACCACGCGTCCCCGCGGGCGCCGGGGCTGCCCCTGGGGCTGCCCCCGCGGGCCGTCCGAGACATGTTGCGGCGGCTCGATCACCCCGTCGACCTTGCCGTCGACGGCGAGGTCTCCGCCCCCGTTGACTTCGCCCTCGATGACAACGCGCCTGCGGGCAAGACGATAGTTGAGCGTCTCAGGGCGATCGGCATGCTGCGGTGATATATCGCTGATCCACGACGACGCCAGACTGGAAGGCGCATCGAATCGGTCGACACGGTGACCGACTACCGGGTCTGGTGCAAACGAACACCCGCCAGGCGGCGGGGTTCTGGAGCCGGGAGTCCGAGAAACCGCGGACGTCAGACCGACGCGGAGAGCGATGCGGCTGAGACTGTCCCAACGTGAGCCGTCCGCCGTCGGGGGCGGGGGGCGCGGACGCGTCCGTTGTCGAACACGTCGTTGTCCGGAGCGCCGACGAACCGGCCGTGAAGTGGTAGCACTGGTCGTCCGGTAGAGTCCACTGCAATCCGCGCCCTGATTGGACACGAAATGGGGTACGGCGATGCTCTTGAGGACACCGTCCGCCAAGAATCGCGGGCGAGATGCCAACATGCGCAGCTTCCGGTCCGAACCCCACGGATTACCCCACGGCCTCGCGAGTCAGCCGGCCGGAGGGAGCGGGCGGTTCTCTCTCGGCCCATCTCGCCCCCCAGCGTCGGCGGCGACTTGGCGTCCGAGCGCCTCGGCGGTGCGCTCGACCTGGCGGGTCTCGACAGCTTCCCCAGCCAAGGTGGTCAAGAGCTCGCTCGCCTTGGCGAGGCTGACCTCGGCCGCGGTCAATCCCACTAGCCCTGCCCGTGCCCCGGATGTCCGGGGCTGGACTGTAACGAGCAGGAAAT
>WTFV01000046.1 GCA_011523845.1 Acidobacteriota bacterium
CCAAGCCGGCAGGAAGCGGTGGCGACGACGCCATAGGGCCCGACCGGAACGACTCATACACACGGTAACCGGCACCTGCGGACCATTAATCGTCCGACAGCTTCCGCCCCAAGCGTGACGTCTCGAGCCAGCCAACTACACGGCATCTGCTTCAGGAACTGGGAGGGCGAGGACAAGCGCATCGACGCAGTACCCATCGCCACCTTCATGGACGACGCGCTACAGCCGACATTCGGGTGGGTGCTGAGCGCACGCGCCGCGCGCATGTACTACGACGCCGGGTTCAGCATCGTAAGCCTGCGCCACAACCCGGGGCACGAAAAGAGGCACGATCGGCGAACAGCCTGCCGAGCGATGGCGGATAGCCGTGATCGGCGACTCACTGGCCGCCGGGACCGGCATCGGCGCCCGGGCAGCGTTCCCGGCGCTGCTGGGCCAGCGGGCCACGAGCGCCGGCTAGTACGCCGAGGTCACGACGACGGCGCGAGCCGGAACGACAAGCACATCGGCAGACCCGTGTTCTGGCTGCGCGAGAACCTCGTCTTCCCCGCCGAGATCGTCAGCTGGATCCTGTGGCGCCACCGGCACACCGGCGCCATCTGGCGCACCGCGGATCCGCAGGACGGCAAGAGAATCACTCCCGCGACGGTATGGGCGACCGAGGACACCACCGAGCCGGCCCTCGCCTGCCTCATGCCCTTCCACCCGGACGCGTACCCGCGCTGGTCCGAGCTTCACCACGACGCCATCGGAGACCGACGATCATGAACGCCAACCACGCAAGCCTGCGCCGGTGGCGCCCGCGAAGCTGGAACCGCGAAGAGGAGATCTTCGACACGTTCGACACCGCCGCCGGGATCGCCGAGCCGCCCGTCCTGGTCGAGCTCGACGACCCGCCGGAGAACCGCGACCTGGTGACGCTCCACCGCGCCGCCGAGCGCAACGGCCTCGCCGAGCGGCTGTTCCACCGGGTGCCGATCACCGAGGCCACGCCGTGGCACGACGGGCTGCAACGGATCGTCGCGATGCGCATCGAGTACCGGCTCGGTAGGGAGACGGTCAAGCTCCAGTGTCCCCGAGACAGCGACGAGGACAACAGAGTGGACCGGGCGACCGTCGACGCGATCGAGGTTCACGCCACCGTGCGCCGCGGGCGGGACGAAAGAAGGGAACGAACGCTTGTACTGCCCACGGACTTCGCCGTCGCCGACGAGTACGAGCCGGACCCGACCCGGGCACGGATCCTCCTGGCGGCCGGCGCCGAGCTCGGTATCGAGGAGCTCGCCGCGCTCATCCACGACGCGATCTTCGAACCCGGCGAGGACAGGGAGAACGACTCCATCGGGACCCAGCTCGAAGACGCGCGCGAGGACGCGCACTACGCCGCGTACAGGCTGCTGCTCGACCCTGCCACGGCAGAGACGGAACGGATCCGCTACGCCGTCCAGCGCCGGATCGCCCACCTGATTCCGGACGGAACGACCGTGCGGATCACCCGGCACCCGGGGGTCGAGGCCGTCGAAGTGGAAGTCTCCGGGCAGTAGCGCAACCCACGCGCGAACACGAGAAGACGAATGAGCGGCTACAACACCGAGTGCTGGCCTGACCGGATCGAGATCGACGGCGAACCGAACGAGCTTCAAGACACTACCTTCCACCACAAGCTCACGGTCGTGTTCGCCTGCGGACGGCGGGTACCGTACTCCTGCAGCTACCGCTACAAGCCGGCCGAGAACCGCAGGCTGTGCCGCCGCTGCCAGGCGAAGCGGGAGAAGAGGCGGCTGACCTGGGAAGAGATCGACGAGCACTACCTGGCCGAGTACCGGCGGGTCTCGGCCCGGGAACAACCGGACGGCGACGCCGAGCGGGCACGCCCGGCAGCCGGACCGATCCAGCGGACCGGCCGGCCGGACGAAAGAGCCTGCCCGCCCACCACTGTCGACCATGACTGAACCGACCCGCAAGGCCATCGAGACACTGGGGCGCAAGCTCCGCGACTATCACTGGGAGCTGTACGCGGGCAGCATCCGCTGCAGCGGCATCGACAGCACCGAGAACCACGCCGAGCTGGAGCTGTGCCCGCTCGCGATGGCGGTAACGCACAACGGCGACCGCATCCGCAACCTCCTCCAGGCCCCGGAGCACCGGAAGTTCGCCGAGCTGGTGAACAATGAGCAGCCGCACATCCGGGAGCACCTGGAGGAAGAGGACCCGACCGCCGAATCGGAAACCCTGGATCGAGAGGCCGTGCTGTACGCCACCGCGGCCATCGTCCACGAGGGCCCGCGCAGGGCCGAGATCGCACTCATCCTCCACATGGACCCGGCCGTCGTCGAGCACATTGCCCACGCGGCCGACCACCCGGACTGCGAGACCGGCCAGGCCCTCGTCCGGGCTCTCGACTCAAGGTCGCACTGGCTGCGCGAGCAGTACGAAGCGCACTACGGCAGACTGGACGCCACACGAACGCAGGCATGACCGACGACGGCATGGAGAACCACGGCGCGAACACCGGGACCTGGAACCGGGGCGACGGACAGCCCGACCCGCGACTGCTCGACGAAGCGCTGACCCGCATCCTGCAGGTCTGCGACCCGGCCGAGGTCATCCTGTTCGGCTCGGCCGCCCGCGGCGAGCTGCGCGACGGCAGCGACCTCGACCTGCTGATCGTCGAAGACGATCCGTCAACCGAGCGAGACACCGAAAGGCTCGTCCGCGACGCCATCGAGCACCTGCCCAAAGCGGACGTGATGACAGCCACCAGGAGCGAGATGCGCGAGGCGGAAGGAAGCCTGTCGCGGATCCACCGCACGATCGCCACCGAGGGCGTCACGCTCTACCGAAACGGCCGAAGGCTGCCGTGCCTCCCGCGGCCCCGGCCGGCGCGCGACGACACCCCGGCCGACCTGCGGACGGCCCGGGCCGAGTCCGAACAGCTCGCCGACTTCGCGGCCCGAAGGCTCGATGCAGCGCACACGACCAACAGGGTCCGGATGGAAATGTGCCCGTCGCCCGGCATGAACACCTGCGACCGCACCCGGATCGCCGGCCTCGCCCGCAAGGCGACAGAGTTCGCGCTGCAGGCCGTCATCGTCTGCGCGGAACAGCGCCCGCACGCCTGGAAGGACCCGGCCGGCCTGGCCGCCGAAGCCCGCGCGGCGGGCGCCGCAATCCCTGCCGTGGACCCCGCAGCGCTCGAGCGCGCCGGCAAGCACTGCACGGGACATCCCTTCCCCGGGGATCCGGGGCCGTCGGAAGAGGAAATGCGCGAAGCGCTGGAACTCGCCGACCGGATCGTGCCGTGGGCACGGGAGACCGTCCACGCACGCCACGCCGGCGGGGCGCAACCCGACGACGGCGCCGCACAGCCGGAGACCACGATCGCCGCCCCGCGGAACGCGCCGCGACAGAAAACCGGACCGACACGATGCTGCTGACCATCTCGACCACGCACCGCCCGGCGACCGACCTGGGCTACCTGCTGCACAAGAATCCGGCGAAGGCGCAGACCTTCGAGCTCGCCTTCGGCAGCGCACACGTCTTCTACCCGGAGGCCACGGCGGAGCGCTGCACCGCCGCGCTGCTGCTCGACATCGACCCGCTCAAGCTGGTCCGGGGCCCCGGCGCCATGCTCACCGACTACGTCAACGACCGCCCGTACGTCTCGTCCTCGTTCCTCTCGGTCGCGATGGCCCGCGTGTTCGGCACGGCGATGAGCGGCCGCGCCAGGGAACGCCCCGAGCTGGCCGGGACCCCGATACCGCTCGAGGCGACGCTGGCCGCCGTCCCATGCCGGGGCGCCGAGACCCTGGCCGAGGATCTGTTCGCACCGCTCGGCTACGAGGTGGAGACCGCAACCGACCCGGACGAGGAACGCCCCCGCTACCGCAACGTGCGCCTGCGGGCGACGAAGACGCTCGCCGAGCTGCTCAACCACGTCTACGTCCTGCTGCCCGTCGCCGACAACCGCAAACACTACTGGATCGGCGAGGCCGAGGTCGACAAGCTGCTCGCCCGCGGCGCAGGCTGGCTGGAGAACCACCCGCGCAAGGACTTCATCGTCCGCCGCTACCTCGGACACCGCCGCACGCTGGCCGCCGACGCCGCGACCCGCCTGCGCGTCGAGAGCCAAGGCCACGACCCCGAGACCGAAACCGCCGAGACCCTGCCGGCCGAGCGCGCGAGCCTGCACCAGACCCGCCTGAAGTGGGTCGTCGAGACCTTGCGCGACGCCGGCGCCGGGCGCGTCCTCGACGCCGGCTGCGGCGAGGGCCGCCTGCTGAAGCTGCTGGCCAAAGTACCCGAGTTCACCGCGATAGTCGGCGCCGACGCCTCGGTGCGCGCCCTGGAGATCGCCGACCGCCGCCTGAAGCTCAAGCGCCGCCGCAGGAGCGCCGACGGCCGCATCCAGCTGATCCAGTCCCCGCTCACCTACCGCGACACGCGGCTGACCGGCTACGACGCGGCCGCCGTCGTCGAGGTCGTCGAGCACATCGACCCCGAACGTCTCGACGCCTTCGAGCGGTCGCTGTTCGGGCACGCCCGGCCCACGCTGATCGCGCTGACCACGCCCAACCGCGAGTACAACGTGCGGTTCGACGGAATGGAGCCGGGGAAGCTGCGCCACCGGGACCACCGCTTCGAGTGGACGCGGACCGAGTTCAGGGGCTGGGCCGAAACGACCGCCGCACGCTACGGATACCGCGTCGACATCGGCGGGATCGGCCCCCACGACGAGGAAGTGGGCGCACCCACCCAACGGGCGCTGTTCCGCCGCTGCGACTGACGACCACAACCACGGCCCGGCCGCCCCCACCGGCGCCGGCCGAACCCGGACGCGAGGACCATGCGCTTCGACCTGAAGGAACCCTGCACGCACTGCCCGTTCCGCAGCGACGACACCCGGCTCACGTTCCGGGGGCGCGAGCGCGCCGAAGAGATCGAGGAGCACGCCTACCGGCAAGGCTTCCCGTGCCACCTCTCCGCCGACTGCGACGAGGACCCCCTGACCGGAGAGGACACCTACGTCTTCGGCGACCAGACGCAGCACTGCGCCGGCTACCTGCTGCTGCAGCTGCGCGACGGCGCCGGAATGCCCTGGCCCGGCATCGGGAACGACGAGGACCTGGCCGACCGGCTGGCGCAACAGCTCGACTGGAATGCGCCGGTGTTCGAGAGCGTGGAAGAGTTCCTCGAGGCCAACGCCGAACCCGACGACCCCGGCCGGAACGACGAATCATCCGCTCCGCAAACCTCCAGGTAGGCACCGCCACCCAGCCGGAACTGTTCGACCGATGCAACTGAAGATCCACGACTACGGCCTCGTCGTCCTGATCGGCCCCAGCGGGTCGGGCAAGACGACGTTCGCCGAGCGCCACTTCCGCCCCTCCGAGGTCCTCTCCTCCGACCACTACCGCAGCGTGGTCGGCGACGACGACCGCAACGCCACGACGACGAAGGACGCCTTCGACGTCATCGAGGCGATCGCCGCCAGGCGCCTGCGTTCCCGGCGCCTCGCCGTCATCGACGCGACCAACGTCGCCCCCGACGACCGCAAGCGCTACGTGCAGCTCGCACGGGCCGAGCACGCACCGCTGACCGCCATCGCCTTCGACCTGGCGGAACACGACTGCCTCGCGCAGAACGCCGCGCGCGGCGCCGAGGCGAGGCCGCCGCATGCGGTTCGCCGCCAGTGGCGCTCGATGCAGCGCTGGACGAAGAAGCTCTCCGCCGAGGGCTTCCGCCGCCGCTACCGCCTCCGCTCCCCGGAAAACGCACGCAACGCCGAGATCGTGCGCGAGCCGCTCGACTGCGACCGCCGGAACCTGACAGGCCCGTTCGACATCATCGGCGACGTGCACGCCTGCAGCGAGGAGCTCGAGGCGCTCCTGGCGAAGCTCGGCTACCGCATCGAGCGCAACGACACGGCCGACGGCCCCGGCTGGACCGTCACACCGCCGGCGGGACGCACCGCCGTCTTCCTCGGCGACCTGGTCGACCGCGGCCCCGACAGCCCGGGAGCACTGGCGCTGGTGATGGACATGGCCGCAGCCGGCCACGCGCTGGCCATCCCCGGCAACCACGACGCGAAGCTCGCCCGCGCGCTCGCAGGACGCAAGGTCGAGGTCCGGCACGGACTGGCGCAGACGATCGAGCAGCTCGACGCTACGCCCGAAAGCTTCCGCCAGCGCGTGGCCGCGTTCATCGAACTGCTGCCGAGCCACTACGTGCTCGACGGCGGACGTCTCGTCGCCGCCCATGCGGGCATGAAGGAAGAGCTGCAGAACCGCACCTCGCGCCAGGTACGCGAGTTCGGCCTCTACGGCGAGACCACGGGAGAGACCGACGACGAGGGCCTGCCGGTGCGGCTGGACTGGGCGGCGGACTACCGCGGCCGCGCCACCGTCGTCTACGGCCACACGCCGGTCGCCCGCGCCGAATGGGTCAACGAGACGATCTGCATCGACACCGGCTGCGCCTTCGGCGGACGCCTGACCGCGCTGCGCTGGCCGGAACGCGAGCTCGTGTCCGTGCCCGCGAAGGAAACCTGGAGCGAGCCGCCGAAGGCGCTGGCCAACGCGCTCCGGGCCACCGCGGGCCGCACCCGCCAGCAGGAGAGCGACGCGCTCCTCGACCTCGACGACGTCGCCGGGCCGTTGCGGCTGCACACCCGCATCGCCGGGACGGTCTCCGTCCGCAAGGAGAACTGCGCCGCCGCGCTCGACACGATGGCCCGCTTCGCCGTCGACCCGCGCTGGCTCGTCTACCTGCCGCCGACCATGGCCCCCTGCGCGTCGGCGACCATCGACGGCCTGCTCGAGCATCCCGCCGAGGCGCTCGGGTACTTCCGCGCGCGCGGAGTCCGCCGAGTCATGTGCGAGGAGAAGCACATGGGCTCCCGTGCCGTCATCGTGCTCGGCCGCGACGCCGCAGCGGCCGAGGCCCGGTTCGGCGTCCGAAGCGACAACGGCGGGATCGTCTACACGCGCACCGGACGCCGCTTCTTCGACGACGCCTCGGTCGAGCACCAGGTGCTCGAGCAGGTCCGCGCGGGCCTCGAAGCCGCCGGGACCTGGACGGAACTGAATACCGAGTGGGCGGTTATCGACGCCGAGATCATGCCGTGGTCGGCCAAGGGCGGCGGACTCGTCCGCGACCACTACGAGCCGGCCGGCGCCGCGGCGCGCACGGGACTCGCCGAGGCGACGGCGGCGCTGCGCGAAGCGAGAACCAGGACGAACGACAGCGAGCTCTCCGCCCTGCTCGACCGCTTCGAGCAGCGCGCCGACATGGCCGCGCGCTACGAGGCAGCCTACCGGCGCTACAACTGGCCCACCGACGGCGTCGAAGGACTGCAGGTCGCCCCCTTCCACGTCCTGGCGACCGAAGGCGCCGTGCACACGAACAAGCCCCACCACTGGCACATGGAGATCGCGCAGCGCATGTGCGGCGCCGGCGGGATCCTGACGCCGACCGAGCACCGTCAGGTCGACGTCGACGACGACACCGAAGTCGCAGAGACGACCCGCTGGTGGACCGAGCGCACCGAGGCGGGCTCCGAGGGGATGGTCGTAAAGCCGGAGGAAGTCGTCACCCGCAGCGAGCGGGGCGTCGTCGCACCGGCGCTGAAGTGTCGCGGCCGCGAGTACCTGCGGATCATCTACGGACCGGAGTACACCGCGCCCGACCAGCTCGAGCGGCTGCGCCGCCGCAACACCGGACGGAAAATGACGCTGGCACTACGCGAGTTCGCGCTGGGCATCGAGGCGCTGGAGCAGTTCGTCGCCCGGGCCCCGCTTCGCAACGTCCACCGGGCCGTGTTCGCCGTCCTGGCACTGGAGGCCGAGCCGACCGACCCGAGGCTCTGACGCATCCAGCGCAACCAGCACGACACCGCCGAAACAGAACGACCCGGCCGGTCAGGAAACGATCGACACCAGGGCTCGGATCACGCAGACTCGCGGCATGACACCGGACGAACTGACCGCCGGCCGCACGACGTGCCTGGAGCTCTGGACGCGGGCGCGCTACGAAGAGGGACGAGGAAACCACCAAGGACGGGAACCGGCCGGAGCGAAGCGATGCTGCACGAGTACGCATACAGCAAGATCACCACATCCTGATCAGCTGACGGCAGCCGCTGCACCGGACCCGCACAAGACCGCCCACGCTGGCCG
>WTFV01000194.1 GCA_011523845.1 Acidobacteriota bacterium
CCATGGAGCAAGAGTCGTGCCGATCTGCGGCGCCTCGGGCCAACGCAGGGCTAACGCTTGACGTACTTTCGGATCCTCTGCGGGCCGACGTCGGCGGCGTAGACGTTGCCGTCGCGGTCCGCGGTGATTCCCGACGCTCCCGAGATGCGCCGCTCGTCCTGGAACTCGAGGTCCGGGTCGGGGATGTAGGCGTGCACCGTCCCGTCCACGGCGCTGCCGATGTAGATGCCGCGCTTGAAGCCCGGGTTGTTGCCGGAGTTCGACGTGGAGTCTGTGACGTAGAGCACGTCGTCCTCGTCGATGAACATCCCGCTCGGCCGCCCGAACTGCTTCCACTCGGCGACGAACGTGCCGTCGGGCTCGAAGATCTGAATCCGGCTGTTCGAGCGGTCCCCGACGAACACCCGCCCGCGGCTGTCGAGGGTGAGGGTGTGCGGCTGGTCGAACTCGCCGGGGGCGTCGCCCGGGCCGCCCCAGGTCATGAGGAACTCGCCGTCGCGGTCGAACTTGACCACCCGGTTGTTCGGCCCGTGGCCGTCGGTGACGAAGATGTCGCCGTCGGCGTTGACCGCCACGTCGCTCGGCCGGTCGAAGGTGTCCGGCCCGTTGCCCGCCACGCCCGCCTTGCCCAGCGTCATCAGAATCTCGCCGCTCGGGCTGAACTTGAAGACCTGATGCCCGCGGCCGCCGGCCGGCATCCCGAGCACCGTGTCGCTGCCGTTGTAGTCGGTCCCCCAGAGGTTGCCCTCGGGGTCGATGTGGAAGCCGTGCGGGGCCGCGAAGACCCCTTCGCCCCAACTGTCGAGCAGGTCTCCGTCCGGGCTGAACTTGACCACCGGCGGGTCGTCGTCTCTGCCGACGCAGGTGGCCGCGCCGGGCGGCTGGTTGTTGAAGCAGCGGTGGAAGACCCAGATATTGCCGTCCGCGTCGCGGTCGATGCCGATCGTCTCGCCCCACTTCCCGCCGTTCATGTGCGGCGGCAGATGAGGCCACTCGTCCACCAGGCGATACGGGCTGGGGAGCGACTGCGCCGCGGCCAGGGCCGGCCCGCCCAGGAGGGCGGCCAGCACGAGACCACCGGCGGCCGCGCGCAGCGTCGATGCCGTCGTCTTGTCAGCCATTGCTTCCTCACCCTTCGTCGTGGCGCCCGCCGGCCGGAGCCGCGAACCCGCGCCAGTTGTCCAAGCTGAAGGTCGCGGACTCGACCTCGTCTCCCGCGTCACCGCCGCCGCACGTCGCGACGGCCACCGCACGGCCCGGCGCCCGGTCGTCACAATGCATCCAGAAACTCCAGAACCAGGCGGTTGACCTCCGCGGATCGCTCCTGCTGCACCCAGTGCCCGGCGCCGTCCAGCAGATGCAGGCCCCGCAGGTCGGTGCAGGCCTGTCCGTCCATCCGCTCCAGGGCGCCCGGCCGCTGGTGGATGCCCCAGTCCCGCGCGCCGGCGATGAACATCGACGGCTGGTCGATGGTCCGTCCGGCGAACACCTGCAGGTCGGCGTTGATGCCGCCGCCGAAGATGGACGATACCGACTGCACGCTCCGGTACCACTGCAAGCCGCCCTGGAATCCCGTCCGTTCGTACTCGGTGCTGTAGACCCGCAACTCGTCGTCCGGCAGCCACTCGCAGGCGGCGATCTCGGCCGGCGACGGCATGTGCTCGGCCACCGTCTCCGCCATGCCCTTGCCGAGGTCGAGGACGTAGTAGCGGGGAAGCCGCGCCAGCTCCGCGGCGGACCACTCCCGCAACGGCTCCGGTCGGTTGCCGCTCCAGTCGCCGCTCTTCATGTGGTAGTAGGCGCGCAGGAAGTCGTGCACCCCCTGCGGCGCCCGCCACAGGTCGTCGTTTGCTCCCCGTGTGGCGTAGAAGCGGCGGTAGTGGTGGCGCGGCGGGTTCAGACCGGCGAGATCGGCGTCGATGTCGGTTGCGGCGCTCGCCGGCTCGGAGGCGAGCACCGGCGCGGCAGCGGCCGGCAGCCCGGCGGCGACTCCCGCCGTCCCGGAATCGGGGGCCGCGTCCGCGGTGTCGAAAGGCAGCGCCGCCGTTCCTCCGAACGGCGCGCTCATCAGGACGACGGAGCGGAACACGTCCGGTCGGACAACCGCGCACCAGGAAGCCACCAGCGATCCGAAGTCGTGGCCGGCCAGGTGGACCTCGCGGTAACCGAACGCCGACACGAGCGAGAGCATGTCGCGTATCTCGTTCAGCATCCGGAACGGGCGCAGGTCGTCGTCGTAGCCCACGTCGGCGCCGTCCGTACGGCCGTAGCCGCGCAGGTCCGGGGCCATGACGTGGTAGCCGGCTTCCGCCAGCGCCGGCAGCAGCCGCCGCCAGCTATACGCGAGCTCGGGGAAGCCGTGCAGCAGGAGCACGCCGGCGCGGGCCTCCGCCCTCGACCCTGCCTCCAGCAGATGCATGCGCAGGCCGTTGACGTTGGCGACGAAGCGGGAGCGGACTCCCGGCGGCAGAACGCCGTCCTCATAGGGTCCGATGTCGCCGCCGGGCTGTGTCATCGAGTGCACGAGGGGGTTGCCGCCCGGCCTCGTGGCGGCGGCGTGCCCCGCGGCCCCGGCGCCCGGCGAGGCGGCGGCAGTGGCGATCCCGGCGGCGGCGCCCCGCAGGAGTTGCCGTCGGGTGAGCGGCGGATAGCGCATCGGCCGAATTATGTCACCTTGCAGGCACCGGAGGGCGTCCCTGCGACCGCCCACCTGTTCTCGACGCGCTTGCGCCCCGAAACGCCTCGCCGGCTCGGCGTTCCGGCCCAGCCCCCCGCTCCAGGATCTCCGAAGCGACGACGGCAGACGTCACGGCCGTGCCGCTGTCCTTGCGGAACATGCAGACCGCCCCCGCGTCCCGCAGCCGGGACGCGGGGGCGGTGGTATCCTGTCGTCATCTCGATACCAGAAGGAGGAGAGGTCATGAGCGCGGGGAAGCTGGCAGTATTCGGTCTGGTCACGATGCTCGCAGCGGCCTGCGGCGCGCCGGCGCCCGCTCCGGAGCCTGCCGCCGAGGCGGCCCCGGAACCGCCGCAGTTCGCGGTTACCGGCGAGCATCCCTGCGACCCGGTGGGCGACGTGCAGTTCATCTGCGACATGGTGAGCCCCGAGGACATCGTGGTCGTCCCCGGTGCGGAGTGGGCCATCGTGTCCGGCGCCCGGGAGGGTGGCCGGCTGAATCTGGTGAACGTCGCCAACAAGACCTCGACCGTGCTGTTCCCGACGCCGGACAGCGAGCAGCGGCTCGACGCCGAGGCCTATCCGGAGTGTCCCGGTCCATTCGACCTCGCCAACCCGGACGTATCCCGGCTGCACGGGCTCTACCTCGAGCCGGGAGCGGACGACGTCCACACTCTGCTCGTCGTCCACCACGGCCTGCGCGAGGCGATCGAGTTCTTCGAGGTGAATGCCGGGGATTCGCCGCCGAGCCTGGCCTGGGTCGGGTGCGCGGTGGCGCCGGAGGGCGCCAACCTCAACTCGGTGGTCGCGCTGCCGGGCGGCGGCTTCGCGACGACGAACGCGGGCATCGGGGTGTGGGAGTGGCAGGCCGACAGCGGGTGGGAGGTGCTGCCGGAGAGCGAGGACACCGCCCCGAACGGCATCGAAGTGTCCGAGGACGGGCAGACCCTCTACATCGCCGGCTGGGCCGAGGAGAAGCTCACCCGCCTGTCGCGCGGCGTCGAGCCGGTCGAGAAGGACGTCATCCAGCTCGGGTTCCGGCCCGACAACCTGCGCATGGCGCTCGACGGCTCGGTCATCTATGCCGCCGGCCACACCGACAGGGACGGCAACTCGATCACCCTGCCGCGCGAGCCGACGCTGGAGACGAGCAACGTGGCGGCCATCGATCCGGAGACCCTGGAGTTCGAGCGGATCTTCGTGCATCCCGCCATGAACGGGTTCGTCTCGTCCACCACGGCGATTCCGATCGGCGACGAGCTGTGGTTGGGGTCGTACCGCGGCGACCGGCTCGCCTGGCTGCCCATGCCGGAGTAGGCGCCTCCGGCGCACGCTTGGGACAAGACCCCGCGGGATCGCACCTCCAGCAGATCGAACTCGTACCCCTCGATCAGGGTGACCACCGCGGTCGCTCCCCACTGCTGGATTGCATCCGGGTGGGTCTCGATGTCGCGCGCCCAGGCCCCGGACATCCCGTGCGGATCGGTCTTGCCGGGGCACAGGGCGATGCCGATCCGCGAAGAGGCGACCGACTCGGCGCGGAGTAGCAGGCGGGCGAGTGCCTCGGCGCCGGTGAGTGCGGCTGCTGAATCGCCGTGGTCGTTGCCCGGGGGCACCGCGGCGAAATACGGATCGGACTGCGGCAGATCGCATAAAATGTAAATTCGTGACACGTTCACAGTACATTTTGACAATCGTGGTCAAAATACTGCATGGAAATGCAGAGTTCATGCTAGGCTAGATGCGTGCTGTTGCGGTTTCAGGTCTCCAACCACCGCTCGATCCTCGAGCGGGTGGAGTTGTCGATGATCGCTGTCGACGAGGAGCGGGCGGCGACGCGAGGGTTCGACCGCCTGTCGGAGCGCGTTCTGACGGTCGCCGGCATCTATGGGCCCAACGCGTCGGGCAAGTCCAACGTGCTGGACGCCATGGCTTGGCTGTCGATGGCCGTCCGCACGTCGCTTCGAGGCTGGGAGGACTACATTCCGCGCGATGCTCACAGGTTCGGCCGGGGGCCGGACTCTCCATCGGAGTTCGATCTGGATCTGGTAGTCGGTAGCGTCCGATACGCATACCGCCTCGAAGTGAACGACTCGGCCGTGCTGTTCGAGAGCCTTGACAACTACCCGGAAGGACGGTGGCGAAACCTCTTCACACGCCGCAAGGGAGAAATCGACTTTCGCCGGGGCCTCGACGGAACCCGAGGAATACCGGACTTGCTGACTCCGACGACGCTGGCGCTCTCGGCCGGCAGGCGGGTAGGTGCTACCCACTTCAGGAGCATAGGGCAAGCGGTAGCCGGAATGCGTGTTCTCGGACTTCCGAGGAGACGGTTCCTCGGGACCGGCGTCGGCCCGTTCGACCACACAATGCGCTTGCTCTTCGAGGCCGATGAAGCCGGTCAGCCGCGACTCTTCGGGACTTCAGAGGATCGACCGGCCGGTACAGATCCAAGCTTGGTTCTGGACTTGATTCGCTTCGCGGATCCGGGAGTCGAGGATTTCTCGATAGCGGAAGAAGAGTCCGGGCGCCTCGGTGGATCTCGTCGTCACCTTGGTCTCGTTCATCGCGGAGAAGGCGAACCGGTCATCCTCGATCTGGAGGAAGAATCTGCCGGCACCCAGACCTGGTTCCGTCTGATCGGTCCGGCGCTTGCGGCCCTCAGACTTGGTCGAGTCCTGCTACTCGATGAGATCGACGCGAGTCTTCATCCCCGGCTTTCGGCCCGGCTGATTGAGATCTTCCAGGATCCCGGGACCAATACCCGCGGCGCCCAACTCGTCTTCACTTCCCACGACACGTCCCTGCTGAACAGCCTGAACCGCGACGAGGTCTGGCTCACCGAGAAAGCGCCTGACGCCACCACGCGCCTCTTTGGTCTGGCCGAGTTCAGGGGCGAGCGCGTGAGGAAGTCTCTGAACCTCGAGAAGGCTTACCTGCAAGGCCGGTTCGGGGCTGTTCCCGAAGTCGACCAGGTCGCGGTCCGCAGAGCGCTCGGGCTCGTTTCTCAGCCTCCCGATGGCCAGGACTGAGGCGAAGTCCAGGCGGAAGGGACGCAGTTTGCGCGAGGACCGATCGCTCCGCCGCCGGGTCGCGTTTCGCACTCCCAGGCGGACGTTTCTGGTGTTCTGTGAAGGCACGAAGACCGAGCCCGACTACATCGAGTCCCTGAGACAGGAGCCGGCGGTCCGCGACCTGGCGTCGGTTGCCATCCGCATGGAGGCGAGCGGTGCCGTGCCATTGACTCTGGTGAACGCGGCGGCCGAAGCCCGAGCTCGCAGTCTTCGAGGACAGGGAGAAGTCGACGAGGTGTGGTGTCTGTTCGACGTTGAACAGCCCAAGCACCACCCCGATCTGGACAAGGCCATCGAGCGAGCTCGAGGAAGCGACGTCCGTCTTGCGATATCGAATCCGTGCTTCGAACTGTGGCTGGCGCTACATTTCCAGGACCGTACCGCGTGGCTGAGCACAAACGCCGCCGAGAAGCTGCGTCGGAAGCACGACGGGGGTGAAGGGAAGGGATTGAAAGGCGCGCTCTACATGCCGCGTCGATCCGACGCAGCTCAACGGGCACGCTCACTGACTGAGAAGCACGAGGGAGACGCCACCATCTTTCCTCACGACAACCCCTCCTCGGGGATGTACCGGTTCCTGGCAGCCGTCGAATCGACCGAGTGAGACTCTCCTCGTGGGCGACACGCTCGGCGAACGAAGCGTCTGCTGAGGTATGCATGGAGCATCTCGGCCGCGACCGGTCGCTCCGGCGGCCGATCTCTGATCTGGTAGACAGTCCCAGCCAACGCGCACGGGTAGCCGGGCGCGCAACTCCGCTAGCGCCCGGTCGGCGGCGCGGTCGAGCGGTCGGCCCTTCCTTTATCTCTATCCCTCCTGGTCGGTGGCCGATTCTCCCTGCGCCGTGAACCGCTCGAACCACGACCGCAGATAGAGCTGCACCCGCAGGAAGTTCGTCGGGGGCAGGTTGCGGCTGTGCCAACTGTCGGTCAGCCGGATCATCGCGGTCGGCACCTTGCGCAGCTTGAGCGCCCGGTAGTACTGCTCGGTCTGCTCCATGGGCGTCCGCAGGTCGCGCTCGCCGGTCATCAGCAGGGTCGGCGTGGTGACGTTGCCGACGTACATCAGCGTGGACCGCCGCAGGTGCTCCTCGGGGTCCTCCCACGGCAGCTTCTCGAAGTTGCGGTACCAGCCCGACCCGTCGGTGGTGCCGACGAAGCTCAGCCAGTTGGTGACCGGCGCCTTGACCACCGCGGCGGTAAAGCGTCCCGTGCGGCCGACGATCCACGACGTCAGCACGCCCCCGCCGCTGCCGCCGTAGACGAACAGGTTCCGCTGGTCGATGTAGCCGCGGGAGAGCACCTCGTCGACGCCGGCCATCAGGTCGTCGTAGTCCTTGCCGGGATACGCGTTCTTGATCTCGTTGCCGAACGCGCTGCCGTAGCCGCTGCTGCCCCGCGGGTTCGTGTAGAGGACCACGTAGCCGTTCGCCGCGTGATCCTGGTTCTTGAAGTCGAAGCCGGCGTTGTACATCGAGTGCGGGCCGCCGTGGATGCGGAGGATGAGCGGGTACTTCCGCTGCGGATCGAAGTCCGGCGGTTTGACGATCCAGCCCTGGATGTCCAGCCCGTCGGGCGATTGGTACCAGATCTCCTCGACGTCGCCCAGGCGGACGTCGGCGAGCAGCCCGGCGTTGGTCCGGTACAGCGTGCGCACCGCGCCGGGGGCGTCCACGTCGAACGCGACCAGGTCGCCGGGGACGTGATAGCTGGAGACGACGCCGACCGCGGTCCCGCCGTCGCTGATCGAGGAGACCGAGAGCATGTGGTTGCCGTTGCTCACCGCGCGGACCTCCCCGTCCACCGACGCGAAGTGGAGGTTGCTCGTCCCCCGGAGCTGCGCGTTCAGGTACACGCCGCTGCCGTCCCCGGCCCAGCCGACGATCGCCGGTCTGCGCCCCATCTCCGTGGCGATGACCCGGGACGCCGAGCCGTCCGCGGCCATCACGTGGAGGCCCTCCTCGCGGTAGGTGTCGGTGGTGTGGTCCATGCCGGTGTAGGCGACCGCGCGGCCGTCGGGGGAGGGGACGGCATTGGCGTCCGGTCCTTCCCGGCTGGTCAGGGCGGTGATCGCGCGGGTGGCCAGGTCCACCCGGTACACCTCGGATTCCCGCCACGCGTACTCGGCGTCCGGTTCGCGGAGGCCGGAGAACACGATGCCCCGGCCGTCCGGCGTGAACCGCGGATCGTCGTGGTGGAAGTCGCCGCCGGTCAGCTTCCGCGGCGCCCCGCCGTCGGCGCCGACGACGAAGATGTGGCGGTATCCCGCGGGGGTGTAGCCCGAGCCGTCGCGCCGGTAGTTGAGCCGGGTCACGATCCGGGCCGGGCCGGTCCAGGTGGCGCCCTCCGGCGCCTCGGGCATGTCGATGACCCAGTCCGGATCGGCCCCCGGGGGGACCACCGCGCGGAAGGCGAGCGAGCCGCTGTCGGGGGCCCACCGGATCTGCGACGGCGGATTCTCCAGCCGGGTGATCCGGCTCTCCGCGCCCTCGGCGTCCATCCAGCGGACGAAGATCTGCGGCCCGCCGGGCTCGGCGGATCGCGTGAAGGCGATGCGGGTGCCGTCCGGGGACCAGCGCGCCCCGGCGCCCTCGGTCAGGAACCGGTTCCGGGAGCCGTCCGCGCCGATGACCCACAGCTCGGTCCGGATGCCGTCGGTCATCGCATCGACGAACCGGCGCTCGTAGACGACGGTCGTGCCGTCCGGAGAGATCCGCGGATCGCCGACGGTCTCCCAGGAGAGGTAGTCGGCAAGCTCCAGGTGCCGGCGGCCGTCGTCCCGGCCCGCCGCGGTCGCCGTCGTCTGACCCGCCGCGGTCGACGCCGCCAGCAGTGCCGCCGCCAGCAGACAGCCGCCGAGCCGCCGCGCGTCGAGCTGCCGCGCGCGGTACCGCCATGTGCCGTGCAGATGCCCGGGTCGGCGCGAGCTGCGCATCGTCATGGTCCTGACCTCCCGCCGCACGTTTCGGCTGCCCGCGGTGCGGCTCGTTCCGAGTCTACCGCCAACGGGTGAGGCCCTGCCCGCGTCCCGGCACCCTCAAGGCATCCACGCACCGCATCGCCGTGAAGGGGCGGCGGTGAGCGGCGCGTCCAGGCCTGAAGGTCTTCGCCCGCCTTCCTGTTGCCTCGTTGGAGGTGCGCAGCACCTGGTGAAGAAACCCTCTTCGGGTCAGGCGACCGCTCCCATCGATGCGCGGGCGGCAAGCCAGGGTCCTCGGTGCACAGGGCGGCTGGAGGGGCTGCCGGCTGGCGACGAAGCGTCTTCGGTTTCCGAGCAGGCACGTCGCCTACCACGTCGGCAGATCGGGCACCGTGATGCCGGTCGGGCTGAACTCGAGCGCGTCTCCTGCTTCCGCGGACAGCAGACTCAGCACGAACGGATAGACGGCCTCCATCCCGAACGCCGTCGACAGGGACGGTGGCCAGGCGAGCTCTTCCCCAATGGAGAAACCGGCTGCCTTCAGCGGCTCCGCGAGCGTGGGGATGTCGGTCACGACATGCAGGGGGACGTCGTTGTCGCCCCGCCCGTCGGCGATGAACGGCGGCTGGTGGTCACCGAAGATCAGGGCGATGAATCCTGGCTCGATGCGCTGCCGGAACGCTTCGAGCAGCAGTTCCCACTCATAGGCGACGGTCACGAAGTAGTCTCGCTTCCAGCCCTGGGGCACCGTCAGGGCGAGCTCCACGTAGTCCGGCCGGGTCTCGAGGAACGCGGGTTGGGGCTCTTCCAGCTCCGCGACGTCTTCGGTAATCCGGGGCGGGGCCTCCCAGGCGAAGTGCGTGGACACGCCGAAGAAGTGAAGCAGTCGGGGACGCGGATTCCGGCTCCAGCGGTTCGAGAATGCGTAGTCGAGGGCCCACTGGTCCGGCACGTGGCCGAATCCGTAGAACCAGCCGTCGTACGAGAAATCCGGTCGGATGATCACGTCGTCGTAACCGTAGATGTCCTCGGTCCATGTGGCGCCGGGTTGGACGGCCAACGTGTAGTAGCCGTGACGCGCCAGGTACTCGATGAGGTGAGGATAGCGGCGAGCCATGCGTTTCCAGGCCCAGTACACCGAATGGCTCTCCATCCGTATCCCGCTCAGCGCCGACGCCGTGCTCATCCAGGACCCGCCGCCGTGCACCGGAGAGGATGCGAAGCGGGTGAACATCGGAAGCCGCAGCTCGTCCAGCTCGTTCCGCACCCGGTGCATCAGACCCCGTCGAGCGACGAGGTAGTCGTCGTCGGCCCACAGCGCCGCACCGTACGATTCGACCTCGAAGAGAAAGAGGTCGGGACGGCGCACCGGAGTCGACTCGGCGAGGTGGACCGCCCCCTCCATGACAGAGTCGTCGAGAGCCTCGACGGTGGCCAGCACGTCGTACGACCGCTGCCAGTTGTAGTACAGGTGCTTCGCCTGAAGCTGAATGACCGGATCGTCCCGTGCCGCGCCGAACCACGAGAGCGAGACCACGCAGTAGAGGTTGACGACCGCCCACCCCGCGATTGCGCGCCGCCGATCGAGACCGGCGCCCCAGCGCCAGGCGGCGTCGAGACAGCGCGCTGCGAGCAATCCAAGCCCGGCGACGGCGGCGAGCCCGGCGACGACGTACAGCAGTTCGGCCAGCCCCCACGTGTCGCGCACGAAGATCCACGCGCTCTCGAGCATGAGGACATCGTCGAGAAGCGTGCCGGGCCGGTCGAAGAGATAGTGGATGAAGCCGCTGTACGCCATGAACGCCAGCAGTACGGCGTAGGCAAGGCCTGCGAGCGGCACCACGGTCGATCGCCACCTGTTTCCGGCGCAGCGGGCGGCGAGGATCAACGACGAGAAGAGAAAGACCCAGTCCGCGCTGACGCGGAAGATGTCCTTGTTGAAGCGCCGGATGAACAACTGCATCGCGTACTCGTACGTGCTGCGTCCGAGTCCCGACCATCCCCAGTCGTATGCCCCCCGGGGATGTCCCAGGGGAAAGAAGGGCCAGAAGTCGTTCTCGTCCGCATTGAGCAGGTACAGCGGGACGAACAGCAGCAGATTGAGCGCCAGGAACCCGGCCGCGATGTGCATGCCCCGGGGGAGGGACCATCCCCACGCCCAGGAAGGGATGCGGAGCGTCAGGCGGATTTCAGGAATGGCCGGCCTCCCGTGCAGAGCTGGTTGCCTCCGCCTGCATTGCTCTCTCCCGACCGGGTCCCGCGGTGGACCGGGGTGTCCGCATGACACCCGACGCGAGGCTCACGACTATACATCGGCGCGGCGAGCCTTCCCGGCAGCGGTGGCGGGCTCCCCGGTTGCATTTGACCGGCGCTGCATCCCGCTGTCGGTTCGTTGCTTCTCCCTCACATGCGGGGGGCCGCCCCGAGTCGCCGCCCCTCGGCAGCGATGCGAGTTCGTCATCGCTCCCAACAGGAGCCGGCGGCGAAAGCCCCGCTGTATCGAACGGCGACGCGCGCAGCCCGAGCGGCGCGTTCGGCCATCAGGTGAGACGGCGCCGGAAAGGCGACGCCGACAGAGCCGACTCAGGCGTCCGACGTCAGCGACAGCGGCTCGTGCTCCAGGGCGACCCGGCCGGTGCTGTCGCCGAAGCTCTCTGCAGGGACGCCGGCCTTGTCGAGCAGACCCAGCAGCAGGTTCGCCATCGGAGTCAGCTCCGTGAACCGGATGTGCCGGCCGCCCTTCAGCCGTCCCGCCCCGCCCCCGACCAGGACGAGAGGCAGGTTCTTGTGGTCGTGGAGGTTGCCGTTGCTCATCCCGCTGCCGTGCAGCACCATCGAGTGGTCGAGCAGGCTGCCGTCGCCGTCCGGCGTCGCGGCCAGCTTCTCGACGAAGTAGGACAGCAGCTCGATGTGGTACGTGTTGATCGCGGCGATGGAGGCCATCTTCCGCGGGTCGTCCTGGTGATGGGAGACCGCGTGGTGGCCCTCGTTGACGCCGATCCACGGGAACGTGCGGGCGCTCTGCTCGCGGCCGAGCTGCAGGCTGAATACCCGGGTGATGTCCGCCTGGTACGTCAGCAGCAGCAGGTCGAGCAGCAGCCGGGCGTGCTCGTCGTAGGTTTCCGGAATCCCGACCGGACGGTCCGGGAGCGTGAACGGCGATTCGCCCGCCTGCGCCTCGGCGCGCTGGATGCGCCGTTCCACCTCGCGCACGGCGTCCACGTACTGGTCCACCCGCGCCCGGTCGCTCGCGCCGAGCGAGTTGACCAGTCGGGCCATGTCCTCGGTGACCGAGTCCAGGATGCTCCGGTCGCGCCGCATCTCCGCCCGCCGCTCGTCGGCCGTGCCGCCGTCGCCGAACAGCCGCTCGAAGACCATGCGGGGGTTGTTCTCCATCGGCAGCGGCGTCGTCGGGGATGACCACGACAGCGTATTGACGTAGACGCAGTTGTACCCGTTGTCGCAGTTGCCGACGAGGAAGCTGTTCTCCAGGGTGAGCTCGAGCGACGGCAGCCGCGTGTCGCGACAGAGCTCTTGCGCGGCGATCTGGTCGACGGTGGTGGCCAGCCGGACGTCGGCGCCCTCGGTCATCTTCGGCCGCGCCGCGCTCAGCCAGCTTGCGTTCGAGCGCGTGTGCTCGGCGTTGCCGTCGGTGCCGTTGCCCTGCGCGTTGCGGTGCTCCATGTTGGTGAGCACGATGGTCTGCGACTGCACAGGATCGAGCCGCTGCAGGATGGGCGACAGCTCCAGGCGGCCGCCCTCGCCGCCCGGCGTCCAGGTGTTGTGCCCGTCGGGCGCCCAGGACACCGATCCGTGGGGGAAATAGATGAAGCCGAGCCGGCGGACCGGATTCGCGGCGGTCCTGGCCGTGGCCGCCAGCGCCGGGACCATCGAATCCAGCAGGGGCAGGGCCAGCGTGGCCCCGACGCCCCGGAGGAACGTTCTGCGCGGCAGGCACTTCTTCGTGATGATCATCGGTTCGGTCTTTCTCAGCGGGAAGCCACGGTTGCCGCGGCCGGTGCGTCGTCCGACGCCGGCCGTCGCATCTGGAACGGCGTGCTCTCGACGATGCCGAGCACGATGGAGGAGAAGCGGTAGTCGTCGCGCGCCGCCGCGCGCTCGATGGCGCGCACGGCGGGCTGGTCGTAGTGCTCCACGGCGCGGCCGAGCGCATAGGTGAGCAGCTTCTCCGTCATCGTCCTCACGAACTGGTCGGCGCGGCGCACCAACGCCTGCCGCAGACCGGCCACGCCGTCGAAGGTCGTTCCGTCGGGGAACGAGCCGGAGGCGTCGATAGGCTGGAAGCCGTCGGTCCGCGTCCGCCAGCGCCCGATCGCGTCGAAGTTCTCCAGCGACAGCCCGACCGGATCCATCAGCGCGTGGCAGGCCGCGCAGGCGGGGTTGCGCCGGTGCTGCACCATGCGTTCCCGCATCGACAGCACGGCGTCCGACTTCTCCTCGCTCAGCGGCGGCACGTTGGCCGGCGGCGGGGGCGGCGGCGTTCCCAGGAGATTCTCGAGAATCCACTTGCCGCGGACCACCGGCGACGTGCGCGTGGCGTACCCCGTTACCGCCAGGATGCTGCCCTGGCCCAGGAGGCCGCCGCGCGGGCTGTCCGGCGGCAGCGCGATCCGCCGGAAATGGCTGCCGTAGACGCCCGGCATGCCGTAGTGCTTCGCCAGCCGCTCGTTCACGAACGTGTAGTCGGCGGTCAGCAGATCGAGCGCGCTGCGGTCCTCGCGGACGATGCTCTCGAAGAAGAGCTCCGTTTCCCGCCGCAACGCCCGCCGCAGGGTCTCGTCGAAGTCCGGGAACACGATGAAGTCCGGCGACACCGCGGGCAGGTTGCGCAGGTAGAGCCACTGGGCGGCGAAACTGGTGACCAGCGATGCCGAGCGCGGATCGGCCAGCATCCGGCGCACGTGGGATTCGAGCACGCCTGGGTCTCTGAGCGCTCCGGCGGCCGCGGCGTCGATCAGCACGTCGTCCGGCAGGCTGCTCCAGAGGAAGAACGAGAGGCGGGAGGCCAGCTCCAGGTCGCTGACGAAGTACGGTTGGTCCGAATCCTGGTTCTCGGGATCGCGCTCCACGCGCAGCAGGAACTCCGGACTGACCAGCAGGCGCCGCAACGCCATCTCGACACCGGACTCGAAGTCGCCGCCGTCGCGGCCCTGGCGGTAGAACCCGACGAGCAGGTCGACGTCCGCGTCGGTCACCGGGCGCCGATACGCGCGGCGGGCCAGGGTTGTGAGAATCTCCGTCGCGCAGGCGACCTCGGCGGCGGGCGTCGTGTCCGCCGGCCGGCAGGTGAAGATGCGCCGGCGGCTCGGCGTGTCGCCGGGGCCGTTCTCGTCGAACGGTCCGGTGATGGTGATCGAGTAGACGTTGGGTTGCGTCCGCTGATCGCCGCCGACGGTGATGTGCACCTTCAGGAACGGCTGGCGGTGGCGTTCGATGAGCCCCGGATCCCGGTTCACGAAGGCCGTGCCCACTACGTGCGGGCCCGCCGTCACCGGCATGCGGATCGCCAGATCGGCGTCCGCGGGCCGGTCGACGGGTTGGTACTGAAAGGTCTGGTTCGGGGCGCGACGAGGCGTGGGCGTCACGGTCATCACCCGCACCGGCTCGCCGTCGAGCGTGATCACGACGTCGTGCGGTCGTTGCAGTCCGCCCACCCGGTTGGTGTTCCAGCTCTTCCCCAGCTCGACCCGCAACTCGTACTCGGCGTCGACCGGGAAGTTGTAGCGGACCGTGGTGCCGCCGCGCGTGCCGAACGGCAGCCCCTCGACGTGCCCGGTCTGGTTCAGGTCGGACGGGACGATGAACGTGTCGGCGACCGGCGAGCGCACCGGTGCGCCGACCGCGAGCCGGCTGATCCGGCGCGCCGCGGTCAGGTAGCGCTCGAGCCGCCCGGGGTCGAGTCCGCCGAGACTGACGTTGTCGAACCCGGCGCTGGAGTCGTCGGCGGGCAGCAGCGCCGCGACGTCGACCTCCAGGTCCAGCAGATCGCGGATCGCGTTGCGGTACTCGGTGGCGTTGAGCCGGCGCAGCGCGTTGCTGCGGCCGGGATCGGGGTTGGCGGCGGCGGCGCGGTCGAGCTCCGTTTCCAGGTACGCGGTGAGTCCGGCGTAGGTCTCCGGGTCCGGCCGCGGGCGTCCCGCCGGCGGCATCATCCCCGCGCGGAGCTTGCCGACGACCTTCTCCCAGGTCTCGGCGTGGCCTCCGACGCGCGTGACGTCGACCGTGTCGAGTGTCAGGCCGGCGACGCGCAGGCTGTCGTTGTGGCAGGTGACGCAGTAGCGGTCGAGCAGCGCGCGCGCCGCCGCGCCGTCCGTCGGCTGTGCCGCGCCGGATGCCGGCTGTGCCGCCGTGCCGGATGCCGGCTGTGTCGCGCCGGACGCCGGTTGTGCAGCCGCGCCGGACGCCGGTTGCGCCGGCGCGACGAGCGCCGGTTGCCCCACCGCGACGAACGCTGGTTGTCCCACCGCGCCGGTCGCCGGTTGCCCCGCCGCGCCGGCGAGGGCCGGTCCCAGGACCATCAGGACGGCGGCGACCGACAGGCGCAGGTTGCTCATTGGCGATGCTCCGCTCGACGGGACGACTCTGCGTGACGTGCCCGTGTCACCCCTCGAGCACGTCATGGAAGCCGGGTCGGGGCAGTGTATCACCGCACGTGGCGAACCAGAGCTCGTCTCACCCGTGTCGGCGGCACCATCGAGATCGACGTGTCGCACTCGGCCCGGAGCTCGTCGGTCAGCGCGTCTTCACCCGTGTCGGCGGCACCATCGAGATCGACCTGTCCGAGCACATCACCGGACGTGGCGAACCAGAGCCCGTCTCACGGTAGGATCGGACCGAGACCGGGAGGGTCCTGCATGCGGGTCACGAATCGGGTATGGAACCCAGTGCGGTTGACGGTCGGACTGGCCTTGCTGGCCTGCCTCACGTTGATGCCGCTGCCTTCGGCGACATTCGCGGCAGCCGGCGCGGCGCTCGGCGCACCGCTCGTCGAGGTGGTCAGGCAGGGGGACGCGGCCGCGCTGCGCGCGTTGCTGGACCAGGGCGTCGACGTGAATGCACGCGAGGCCGGCGGCGCGACGGCGCTGCACTGGGCCGTGCGCCTCGACCGATCGGACCTGGCGGAGCTGCTCGTCGCGGCGGGGGCCGACGCGATGGCCGCGAACGCCTTCGACGTGACGCCCCTCTCGTTGGCCGCCGTCAACGGCAGGGCGGAGATGCTGGCGTTGCTGCTCGAGGCGGGGGCGGATCCGAACGTCGCGATGGCAGGCAGCGAGGCGGTCATCCTGACGGCGGCGCGTACGGGGCGAGTGGAAGCGGTGCGGACACTCATCGCCCACGGCGCCGACGTGAACGTGGCGCAGGCGGCGGGGCAGACCCCGTTGATGTGGGCGGCCGCCGAGGGCCACGTCGAGACGCTGCAGGCGCTGATCGAAGCGGGAGCGGCAGTTGACGCGCGCACCGCGGTTCCCGAGAACCCATTGCGCACCGGCCTGGAAGGACCCGCGCCGCACGGCTTCACGGCGCTGCTGTTCGCGGTACGGGCCGGACACATCGACGCCGTGCGCGTCCTGCTGGACGCCGGCGCCGACGTCAACGACACGCTGCCGGACGGCATGAGCACGGTGGTGCTCGCCGCCACCAACGCGCACTGGGAGCTGGGCGTCCACCTCGTCGACCGGGGCGCCGACCCCGACGCGGCGGAGCAGGGCTGGACGGCGCTGCACGCCATGACCTGGGTGCGCATGCCCAACTTCGGCTTCAACCCGCCGGGGCCGGTGACGACCGGCTCGATGGACAGCCTCACCTTCGCGCGGGCGCTCGTCGCGCGCGGCGCCGACGTCGACGCCCGCATGACCGCGGAGCCGCGCAACGGCTACCGCAACGCGCTCAACAGAATTGGCGCGACCCCGCTGCTGATGGCCGCCCGCCTCGCCGACGCGCCGCTGATGCGCGTGCTGGTCGAGCTGGGCGCCGACCCGACCATACCGAACGAGGACGGAACCACGCTGTTGATGGTGGCGTCCGGCGTGGGCATTCACTCACCGGGCGAAGACCCGGGCACGGAGGCCGAGGCGCTGGCCTGTGTCGAGCTGGCGCTGGCGCTGGGCGGCGACCCGAACGCCATGGACGACATCGGCGAAACGGCGCTGCACGGGGCGGCGTACCGCGGCGCCAACGCCATCGTCGAGCTGCTGGTCGAGCACGGCGCGGACACGTTCGACGTGGAGAACGCTTCCGGCTGGACGCCGCTGCGGATCGCGCAGGGAATCTTCCGGACGGCGACGTACAAGGAGGCCCCGCATACGGCCGCGCTGCTGGCCGAGCTGCTGGCCGCACGGACGCCGGAACCGGAGCCATGATCCGCCCAGCCCGCCCGCGCGCCAGGGGTCCGTAGTCAAGCCCCGCAGCATTCGGAAAGCCGGACGTGCCCTCGCTGGCATGATCGGCCGCGACGAGCGCGGAACGTCTGCGCCGGGGACCCATCGACATCACCCTGTTGCGAGTCTGCCTGAGGACCAGGCGCGTTCGGCGCGTTCCTGACAAACGCAATCCCGCGCTCGCGCCGTCTGTCGCGACCACGCTTCTCGAAGTACTCGGCGGAGCCCACTGCACCCACCTTCTCCGCGACCGCCGTGGCTATGAACTGGTTGAGCGACACGCCGTCCTGACTGGCATGGCGTTCGGCGGCAGTCTTGAGGGAGGCCGGCAGGTCGACGGAGACACGTGCTTCATCCTTGCATCCTCTCCAGGAATCGTGACGGCCAATCAGGGCCACAGGTCGCCGAGGCTGAAGGTGACCGCCGCGAAGGGGCGGATGCGGACCGGGGCGTCGTCCTGCGCGGTCGCGATCAGCACCCACTCCCCCTCGCGCCGTTCGAACGCCTCCAGGGTGTGATCCGCCGGGTCGATGAGCCACAGATGGCCAACCCCCTCCCGCGCGTAGACGGGGCGCTTGCCGTGCAGGTCGAGCTTGCGGGTCGAGGGCGAGAGCACCTCGCACACCCAGTCCGGCGCCAGCGTGCAGTACGCCGCATCGGGGTAGTCCGGCATTCGTTCGCGGCGCCAGCCGGCCAGATCGGGCACGAGGATGTCCTCGCCCAGGTGCAGTTCCGGCTCGTCGATGATCCACCAGCCGCCGGGACCACCGGCGTCGTGATCGAAGGGGCCGCCGATCTTCACACCCAGCGATGAACTGGCCCGCGCGTGCCCCATGGCCGGTCGCGGATTGGTGTGGAGCACGCCGTCGACGATCTCGGCGACGCGATGGGGCGGGGCGTCCAGCACGTCCTGGTAGGTCGCCCGCTCTTGCGGGCCGGGATCACGCTGCCGTGCCGCCGCGCCTGCCGTACTCATCGCGTTGCCGAGTTCATGTCCCTGCCTGCCATTGTATGCGACCGCCCGGAGCGCTCGATGGACGCGTGGATCCCGCTGGCGGCTCTGCCTCGCTTGCTCCGATATGGTGTACGGTGGACGGCCGCAGACGGACCCCGGCCGCGCGATCCGGCCATGGGACGTTCCCGCGATTGCAGCCGGTGAAGCTGGTCGTCCGGAGAGTAGAGGAAGGTCCGGTGTCCAGCCGGACGATGCTTGACGAGTCATGCTCGCCGACGGCAACTGGCGGCGGAAGTACACGCCGGACGACGGCGATCTGGTCCGGCTGTTCTACGTGCCGGCGCTCGAGGACGCGAAGAGCTACGACCGGCTGACCGGCTACTTCAATGCCGGGGCGCTCGCGCTGGCCGCCCGCGGCATCGAGGGGCTGGTTCGCAACGGCGGCCACGTGCTGGATGGTGCAGGAGGCGGCGGAGACCCATGACCCGGGCCAACGTCCTCAACACGGGAACGACCAGCTATCTGGAGCTGATCGGCAACGGCAAGACGTATCGCGTTCCCCTGTACCAGAGGGACTACGCGTGGACGCAACAGGAGTGGGAGGATCTCTGGAACGACGTCGTCGAATTGCGCGGCGATCCCGAGGGCCGGCACTACATGGGCGCCCTGGTCGTGCAGGCGCAAGGCGATCGCGAGTTCTTCGTCATCGACGGCCAGCAGCGATTGGCGACCATCTCCCTGTTGGCGCTGGCGATCATCGACAAGCTGCGGCGTATGGCGGAGGGAGGTACCGACGAAGAGCGGAACCGTGAACGCGCGACCGAGCTGCGCAACCGCTTCATCGGCGAGAAGGACCCGGCGTCACTCGTCGAGAGCAGTCGGCTGCGCCTGAACGAGACCGACGACCCGTTCTATCAGGACCACCTCGTGCAGCTCCGGGAGCCGCTCAATCCGCGCGGCCTGCCGCGGTCGAACGCGCTCCTGTGGAAGTGCTTCCAGTACTTCTCGAAGCACGTCGACGAGCTGCAGGTCGATGCCGACAACGCAGGCGAGGAAATCGCGAAGGTCCTGTCGGAGACCGTCGCCCGCCACCTGCTCTTCATTCTCATCACGGTGGACGACGAGCTCGACGCCTATACCCTGTTCGAGACGCTCAACGCCCGCGGACTCGAGCTCACGACGACCGATCTGCTGAAGAACTACTTCTTTTCGAAAGTACGTGTCGCGACCGATATGGATGCGCTGAAGCGCCGCTGGCAGGCGCTCATCGCTACCGTGGCGCAGGAACGTTTTCCGGATTTCCTGCGCTACCACCTCCTCTGCGAACAGCCGAAGATCCGCCGGCAGCGGCTGTTCAAGCTGGTGCGCGACCGCGTCCGGACCCCGGGGGACACGTTCGGGTTCGTGACGGCGCTGGAGGCCCGCGCGGAGCTGTTCGCGGCGCTGGCCGACGTCAATCACGGGTACTGGATCGACCGACCCACGGCACGCCCGTTCGTCCAGGAGCTGAATCTGTTTCGTGCGCGGCAACTGACGCCGGTCTTCTTCGCCGCGTGGGGCCGATTTCCGGACGACGATTTCGTTCGGCTGCTGAAGCTCGCCGCCGTCATCGCCTTCCGCTACTCCGTCGTCAGCGGTCTCAACCCCAACCTGTTGGAGCGCGTCTGCCATTACGCGGCCAAGGCGGTTCTCGATGGGCAGGCGAACCGTCCGGGCGCCGTGTTCACCCGGCTTCGGCAGATCTACGTGGACGACGACCGGTTCGAGAGCGACTTCGCGCAGTGGACGGTGAGCACGCGAGGCCAGCGGGGAAAGCTCGCGAAGTACGTGCTCGCCCGGCTGGAAACCGACGCCGGAGCGCGCGCTGTCGATCCCGAGGCGGTGACCGTGGAGCACGTGCTTCCCGAGAACCCGGCCGGCGAGTGGGTGGAGGTCTTTGCGCCGGACCGTTGGGAGGCGGCGGTCGACCGCCTGGGCAACCTGACGCTGCTCGAGCGAACGCTGAACAGGGAGGTCGGTAACGCGGCGTATTCGACCAAGCGGGCTGTCTACGAGTCCAGCACGTACGCGTTGACACGGGAGATCGCCGCGTGCGCGCCGGAAGAGTGGACCCCGACCTTGCTGGAGGAGCGCCAGCGGCGGCTGGCGGCGCGCGCGGTACGCCTCTGGCGCGCGGACTTCACGTAGTGTGGCCTCGGCGTTCAGGACACCTTGGAAGGCTTCCCGTCCTCGCCTGCCGCCGGGCTTTCTCCCAGCTTCGTCAAGCGCACGGCGCCGTCGGAAAGCACCGCCACGATCTCCGAGTGTCCGCTCCAACCCGCCGTCGCGGCTCGCCGTCCCGAACGGCGGGCGCCGCCGATCGGACGACGCCGTCCGCGCGTTGTGGTATAACCACCAGAACACGGACAGCCTATGGACATCTCCCGCCGCACGTTCCTGAAGGCCTCGGTCACCGGCGGCCTCGCGGTCAGCGCCCTCGGTTTCGATCTGCGGCCGGCGCACGCCGCGGTCCGCCAGCTCAAGATCCGCAACGCCACCGAGTACCGGACGGTGTGCCCGTACTGCGCGGTCGGCTGCGGGACCATCGCCTACGTCCACGGCAGCGGCGGCCTGAACACGAAGAACACCGTCATCCACGTCGAGGGCGACCCCGACAGCCCCATCAACGGCGGCACGCTCTGCCCGAAGGGCGCCTCGCAGATGGAGCTCGCCATCAGCCCGCGTCTGCGGCACCAGCCGCTGCTGCGCCGGGCCGGCGCGGCGGAGTGGGAAGAGGTCGACTGGGACACGGCGATGGACTGGTTCGCGCGCAAGTTCAAGGACTCGCGCGACGCCTCGTTCCGCGAGCGGGACGAGCAGGGCCGCGTCGTCAACCGCGCCGACGGCGTCGCCTGGGTCGGCAGCGCGACCGTCTCGAACGAGGACGCCTACCTCATCACGAAGACGATGCGCGCCATGGGCCTGGTCTACATCGACCACCAGGCCCGCATATGACACAGCCCCACGGTGGCCAGTCTGGCCGCCACGTTCGGCCGCGGGGCGATGACCAACCACTGGAAGGACATCAAGAACACCGACGTCATCCTGGTGATGGGCGCCAACCCCGCGGAGAACCATCCCTGCGGGTTCAAGTGGGCGGTCGAGGCGCGTGACAACCGGGGCGCCAAGCTCCTGACCATCGACCCGCGCTATACGCGCACGTCGGCGGTCGCCGACCGGCACATGCAGATCCGGCCGGGGGCGGACATCGCGGTGCTCGGCGGGCTGATCCGCTACGCGCTCGAGAACGACCTGCACCACGCCGACTACGTGCGCGCCCACACGAACGCGACGTTCGTCGTCGGCGACCAGTACGGGTTCGCGGACGGGCTGTTCGCCGGCTTCGACGAGGCCGCGAGCAACTACGACAGGACGGCGTGGGACTACGAGCGGGGCCCGGACGGCTACGTCCGCCGCGACCCGTCGCTCGAGCACCCGCGCTCGGTCTTCCAGCTCCTTAAGCAGCACTACGACCGCTACACGCCGGAGGTGGTCGCCGACATCGCCGGCTGCTCGGCGGACGAGTTCCTGCAGATGGCCGAGATCATCTGCTCGACGGGTCGCGCCGACCGGGTCGGAACCATCATGTACGCGGTCGGCTGGACGATGCACACGGTCGGCAGCCAGATCATCCGCACCGCGGCGATCCTGCAGTTGCTGCTCGGCAACATCGGCCGGCCCGGCGGCGGCATCAACGCGCTGCGCGGGCACGCCAACGTGCAGGGAGCGACCGACCACGCCATCGTCGCCGGCATCCTGCCGGGTTACCTGAGGGTGCCGACGCCGCCGCAAACCTCGCTGGCCGCGCACCTGCGCGACTCGACGCCGCAGCCCCTCGTCCCCGACACCGTCAACTACTGGGGCAACTACCCGAAGTTCTACGTCTCGCAGATGAAGGCGTGGTTCGGCGAGCACGCGACGCCGGAGAACGACTTCGCCTACGACTACTTGGCCAAGCAGGACGGCGACGCCACGTGGCTGACCATCTGGGACAAGGCGCACCAGGGGACGCTGGAGGGCTTCGTCACCCTCGGGTTCAACCCGCTGCTGGCCGGTCCCGACGTGCCGCGCCTGCTCGACGCGATGTCGAAGCTCAAGTGGAAGGTGGTCATCGACCCCTTCATGCTCGACTCGGCCGAGTTCTGGAAGGCGCCGGGGATGGACCCGTCGTCGATCGACACCGAGGTGCTGTACCTGCCGTCCTCCCACTGGATCGAGCGCGACGGCTCGTTCACCAACAGCGGTCGCTGGGCGCAATGGAAGGAGAAGGCGGTCGACCCGCCGATCGGCGTCCAGCCCGACACCTGGATCCTGTCGGAGCTGTTCTGGCGGGTGAAGGAGCTGTACCAGGCCGAGGGCGGCGCCTGGAACGATCCGATCCAGCACCTGACGTGGGACTACCTGAACCCGCGCGAGCCGTCGATGGTCGAGCTGGCCAAGGAGATCAACGGCTACGACCTGACGACCGGCCGGCTGCTGTCGTCGTTCGGCGAGCTGGCCGACGACGGGTCGACGAGCTCCGGCAACTGGATCTACACCGGCAGCTACACCGAGGCGGGCAACCAGATGCAGCGGCGGGGCACCGCCGACCCCACCGGCCTCGGCATGCACCACGACTGGGCGTTCAGTTGGCCGGCCAACCGGCGCGTGCTCTACAACCGCGCGTCGGCCGACGCCGAGGGGCGCCCGTGGGACCAGAGCCGGGCCGGCATCGCCTGGAACGGACGCGAGTGGATCGGCGACGTCCCGGACTACGGCCGGACGACGCCGCCCGACGCGGCCGGCGCCTTCATCATGACCGAGGAGGGCGTGGCGCGGCTGTTCAGCAGCCATCTGGCCGACGGCCCGTTCTCGGAGCACTACGAGCCGGTCGAGAGCCCGTCGCCCAACGCGCTGCACGACAACGTGCCGGTCAACCCGGTCATCCGCTGGTACGACGGGGTGCGCGAGACCCTGGCGAACGGCGACGACGACTATCCCTACGCCTGCACCGTCTACCGCGTCGTCGAGCGCGAGCACTTCGTGACGAGCAACGTGCCGCTGCTGGTCGAGGCGATGCCCGACTTCTTCGTCGAGCTGCCCGAGGGGCTGGCCGAGGAGAAGGGGATTCCCAACGGCAGCCAGGTGCGGGTGTGGTCGAAGCGGGGCGAGGTGCAGGGGACGGCCATCGTGACCAAGCGCATCAAGCCGTTGCGCGTCAACGGCAAGGTGGTCTGGACGGTCGGCATCCCGGTGCACTGGGGCTTCATCGGCATCACGCAGGGCTCGATGGCCAACCTGCTGACGCCGTTCATCGGGGACGCGAACACCCGCTGCCCGGAGTTCAAGTCGTTCCTGGTGAATGTCGAAAGGGCGTGACCTCGTGGAGACTGTAGGGGCTGACTTGCTCGTTGGCGTGGTTTCTGGACTGCTTGTTGTATGGACCGCTCCCCGGTGGAAACGGTGGGCATCGCGGGGATGGCGGGCGTGGTGGCAAGACCGGGGGCCGGATTTCCTGTATGTCTTGCTGGGAGGCACCATCGCCTTGCTGCTGCAAGCGGTGGCACAATTCAGTGGTTTGTATTTGATAATCATGGGTTCCTTGATCCTGGGCCTGACGCTTGTCCACTATCTCTGTTGCCCTGGAGAGCATGACAAGCGCAAGGAGCCCATGCCGGGTAGCTGATGGCAGATACACTCTCCATCCGCCGCGTCTCCGCGAGCCCAGACGCCTACATCCCGATCAGCGCCCTGCGCTCGGGCGGGCCGACCTACGCGAAGCTCGTCGACATCGGGGCCTGCATCGGCTGCAAGGGGTGCGAGGTCGCCTGCAAGGAGTGGAACGACCTCGGCGTCGAGCCGACCGCCAACTTCGGCAGCTACCAGAGCCACCGGGACCTGAGCCCGAAGACGTGGCTGCTGATGCGCTTCAACGAGGTGGAGGTCGACGGCAACCTCAACTGGCTGATCAAGAAGGACGCCTGCCTGCACTGCGAGGAGCCGGGCTGCCTGTTCGCCTGTCCCGCGCCCGGCGCCATCGTGCAGTACACGAACGGCATCGTCGACTTCAACCAGGAGAACTGCATCGGCTGCCAGTACTGCGTCACGGGCTGCCCGTTCGACATTCCCCGCTTCGACGTCCACACGCGCAAGGTCTCGAAGTGCAACATGTGCATCGACCGGGTCGAGGCGGGGCTCGAGCCGGCCTGCGTGAAGACCTGTCCGACCAACGCCATCTCCTGGGGCAGCAAGCACGACATGCTGGCGCTGGCCGACAAGAAGGTGGAGACGCTGAACGCTCGGGGGTACCAGAACGCCGCGGTCTACAATCCAGCCGGCGTCGGCGGCACGCACATGATGTACGTCGTCCCGCACGGCGACCGGCTGGCGGACTACAGCCTGCCGTCGGATCCGACGGCGAGTCCGGCGCCGATGACCGCGCTCGGGTTCCTCAAGCGCGTCGGGGCGTACCTGATGGGCTTCGGCGTGCTCGGCGCCCTCGGACACTTCCTGCGCTACGGACCCGAGCGGCTGGAGGAGCACGAGGATCACGAGCCGCACGGGGACGCCGGCGCGCCGGCGGCCTGACAATCCGGATCACTGCTGCTGCCATGGCCGAGCGGGTGTTCAATCGCTTCACCTACTTCGAGCGGATCGTCCACTGGGTGGTCGGCGTCACGTTCGTCGTGCTGCTGGCCACGGGGCTCGCGTTCTCGCACCCGCCCCTGTTCTGGCTGACCGGGATTCTCGGCGGCGGACCGGCGGCGCGGGTGCTGCATCCGTGGATCGGCGCGCTGTTCAGCGTGGGCATGGGCGCCATGGCGTTCATCTGGCTCCGCGACATGGTCCTCGACGAGTCCGATTGGCGGTGGTTGCGGGCGGTGAAGCACTACGCGACCCGCGACAGCCGAAACGTGCCGCCGGCCGGCAAGTACAACGCCGGCCAGAAGATGTTCTTCTGGTTCCAGGCGGTCTTCGCCGTGGCGCATCTGGGAAGCGGTATCCCGCTCTGGTTCCCGGCCGGCTTCGACGCTGCGCTCCTGCAGTGGATGCGGTTGATCCACTACGCCGTCACCCTCGGCGGCGGCTTGCTGCTGATCGTCCACGTCTACCTCGGCACCATCGCGTACCCCGGCACCGCGCGCGCGATGATCGACGGGACGGTCACCGAGCGCTGGGCCCGACACCACCACCCGCGCTGGCACGAAGAGCAGACGGGTAGGTGAGCTCGGCTCCAACGATGGTCCACGGTTCACGGAGTAGAGCCCTGCTCTGCCGTCGGCTACGTCGCTATTGCCCACAACAGTGTTCGCCGTGACTGATGCGCATCGGGCTGGTCGCAACCGCACGATGACCCTCGGCAGCGGGGAGCGCGCTGCGCTGTCGGAGCGACTCATGCGCCTGACTGCACCAGCCGTTCCGTCGCACCTTATCGGCCGAACGGTGTGCCAGGACCTCGTCGAGGCGCTCCCGCACCTTCCCCCGGGCTTCGTTGACCTGCTGATCGTGGATCCACCTTACAACCTCGCCAAGTCGTTCAACGGCCGCGCGTTCAAGCCTCTTGCGGACAATCGGTACGAGCGCTGGATCGATTCCTGGCTGTGTCCGCTCAGTCGCGTATTGAAACCGTCGGCGTCGATCTACATCTGTTGCGACTGGCGTTGTTCCGCATCCGTGCAGCGCGTCGGCGAGCGGTACTTTCGCGTGCAAAACCGCATCACCTGGGAGCGAGAGAAAGGTCGCGGAGCCCACCGCAACTGGAAGAACTGCTCCGAGGACATCTGGTTCTTCACCGTGTCGGGGGACTTCACCTTCAACGTGGATGCGGTGAAGATGAGGCGGCGGGTCGTGGCGCCGTATACGACGGCAAACGGACAACCCAAGGACTGCTCGCCAGTTCGAATCCCGGCTGTGGAGCCGGGACCGGATTTCGACGAGCGAGATGTAGCCGCGTGCCCGTGCACGGGACTTGGTGACAGGTCTTGGGCCCCGGCTGCGATTTCCCGCCGCATTCGGTGATGCGCGAGTCATCAGGAGAGGTTCGCACGCCACGTGCCCGGGCACCCACTCTGGACTCGACGCCGACATCGAGTTGAGCGCCTGCGAGCCGAGCACCCGCACGCGGCCGAGCTGCTCGCCTTCTACGGCGACGTGCTGTCCCTTCAGGAGCCGCTCCATGCCAGGGCGCTGAAGTCGCGCTGGCTGGGCGCAGTCGAAGCCGCCGACGGTCGAGGGCCGCGACTGCGTCTCGAGTTGCTACCGGAGCGGCCTCGGGAGCGGTACTTCTCGCGTTTCGTACGCGCGGTTCCAGCCTCCGCTCCGGAGGTGCTCGGAGCGATGGCGTCGCGGCTGGCGTCGGAGCCAGCCGCGATGTCGGACCTGCTGACCGCAGCCCTCGGGCGGGAGTCCGTAGACGCGGTCGCTATCCGGATCGACTGCGATGCCACGGCGCTGGAGTTCTTCCCGCGCGCCTTCGTCCAGCCGGTGGCGGAGGCTCTCGCCGGCCAGGCGGGCCTGGACTTCTCGGGGAGCCAGGACGAGGTCGACACCTTTGCCGGGGATGACGACACCCGCGCTGCATGCCCGTACTGCGGAGCGTTGCCAGTCGCCGCCGTGCTGCGTGACGAGCCGGAGATCAAGGGACGGCGGACGCTGCTCTGCTCGCTGTGCCTGGCCGAATGGACGTTTCCGAGGACGCGCTGCCCTGCGTGCGGAGAGGAGCGCGCCGAGAAACGGCCGCATCACGTCGCGGAGTCGTGGCCGCACATCCGTGTGGAAGAGTGCGGGTCGTGCCGGACCTACGTCAAGGCGATCGATCTCCGCGAGAACGGTCTTGCCGTGCCGATCGTCGACGAGCTGGCATCGGCAGAACTCGATCTCTGGGCCGTGGAGCAGGGGCTCACGAAGCTCCGTACGAACCTGCTCGGGATGTAGCATGGATGACGTGCATGACGCGGGAGACGACCGGGGAATCCGCGAGCGGCTGATCCGTGCGGGGTTGCTGAAGCCGGGTGCGGGACGTGCCGCGGCGATACTGGAATTGCCGCCGCTGACGCTGCCGGTCAGCCTCTCGGAAGCGCTGGCGGAGGACCGAGCGGATCGGATACCCCGCGTGACCCGAGCCAACCGGTGAGCCGGGGCCAACGGTAGGCCGACGGGCTCCCGGCCCTTCTCCCACCCCGCGCCGGATCCATCGGGAACGCGTCCCATCTCTATTTGACAATCTGAAGAAGCTGCGCCAGAATTCATTTTGACGATCAAAAGGAGTCCGATGGGCACAGACCGCACCGACGTTCTGCAGGGCACGCTCGAGCTCCTCGTGCTGCGCACCCTCGCGCTGGAGCCGATGCACGGCTGGGGACTGGCCCAGCGGATCGAGACCATGTCGGGAGACGTGTTCGCGATCCAGCAGGGCACGCTGTATCCGGCGCTCCAGCGCATGAAGCGGAAGGGCTGGGTCGACTCGGAGTGGCGGATTACGGAGAACAACCGCCGGGCGCGCTACTACTTCCTCACCGACGCGGGAAGGCGGCAGGTCGCGGCGGAGCGCGAGGAGTGGGAGCGCATCGTCAACGCCGTCAACGGCGTGCTGAACTGGGCCGGGGGCACACGGTGAACCCGCTTGCCCGACTCGTGCGGTTGTTTCGTGGACGCTTCCGCCGCCGACGGGAGGACGACGAGACCGCCGAGGAGCTGCGCTTCCATCTGGAGATGGAGGCGGAGAAGAACGTGCGCGGGGGAATGGCGCCGGGCGAGGCGCGCCGTCGGGCCCGTCTGCGTCTGGGCGGCCTCGACGCCATCCGGGAGGCGGTCCAGGATGCACGCGGCGGGCGACCGCTGGAGGACCTGATCCGCGATATCGGCTATGCGTTGCGCAGTGCGCGCCGGAATCCGGGATTCACCGTCGCCGCCGTCGTGTCGCTGGCGATCCCGATCGGTTTCAACGCCGCGATCTTCACCGTCGTCGACTCCATGCTGTTCCATCCGTTGCCGGTCTCCCGGCCGGCGCAACTCGTCGACGTGTACACGAGCGATCGCGGCGCTCGTTCGTACTGGCCGAACTCCTATCCGGACTACGTCGACCTCCGCGCGGCGAACGACGTGTTCACGGATACGGCGGCACATGCGCCGATGCGCACGGTGCATGTAGCCCGGTCGCAGACCTCGCTGACCGGCGGCGTGTTGCTCGCGCGGATCGAGGGCGACGCGGCGTCCGCGGCTGCCGACATTCTCCGCGAGTTCCGCCGGATGGAGCCGGATCTGTTCTTCTTCTTCCAGGGGGACACGCTGCGGGAGATTGCCGACGTCACGATGCTGCCGTTTCGGATCGCGGCATCCGCATCAGGTGCCGCCGGCATCGTGGCCATGCTGCTGGGCGCGGTCGGGCTCTACGGCCTGATTGCCTACGTGGTCGCGGGGCGCACGCGCGAGCTTGCGATTCGGTCGGTGCTGGGAGCGCGGGCCGGTTCGCTGCTCCGTCTCGTTCTGGCAAGCGGCGCATGGGTGATCGTCGCCGGCGCCGGCCTCGGCGCCGTCCTTGCCGTCCTCGTGACGGGCCTCGTATCGCAGTTGATGCCGGGCATTGCGCTGAGGGATCCGGTGGTGTGGGGGATTGCGCTGTTGCTGATTGCCGGGGTCGCCGCTGCCGCCTATGCCGGACCTGCGCGTCGCATCGTGCGACTGGACCTGCCGCAGGCGCTGCACGTCGAGTGAACGCAAGTCTCACGCCGGCGCCGTGGGGCGCCGCACTTGTCGAACGATTGCGGTGCCACGCTCACGTTCTATCCGTGCGATCTCGTACTGGCTCTGAAGTCCGAGCCAGAACTGGGGGCGATTGCCGAAGTAGAGACCGAGACGCACCGCGGTGTCCGCAGTGATCGATCGACGGCCGTTGAGGATATCCGTGATACGGCCCGACGGGACGCCGATGTCGAGCGCCAGACGATTGGCACTCCGGTTCCGGGCCTCGATCTCTCGTTGCAGGAGCCTGCCGGGATGGGCAATCGGAGGCATGTTTCATCCCCTGTGATAGTCGACGATCTCGACGTCGTGCGCGTCTCCATCACGGAACTCGAAGCAGATGTGCCACCCTCCGTTCACGGTCATGGCCCATTGCCGCCGCCGTGCGCCCTTGAGCTTGTGCAGTCCCACGCTCATGAGCGGGCTCAGGTCCTGCAAACGTCTCCGCGACGTTCAATGCAAGCAGGAGATCGACGGCGGTCTCGAAGTCCAGGCCACGGAACCGATTCGGTGACTCGCCTTCCCGGACCTTGCGGCTCGCCGCGTTTCGCCAGGGACCAATCACGGCAACAATATACGATGCGACACGGTGAACCGGCCCGAGTTCGGGAGCGCAAATGGTGCAGTACGAATTCGCCCTCGACGGCGACGAACGCCTGACGCTCGACGAGTTCACGACCGAGCTGGCGCGCTGGCGCCGCTACGGCAAGGAGACGATTGTCGACGACTACTCGGGCGTGCCCGTCTTCGTGAACGAGTTCTGGACGTCGAAGCAGCGCGCCGCGCACTCCCTGCACGAGATCTCCTACCGCGCGTGCTTCAAGCCGCAACTGCCGCGGTTCTTCATCACCAGGCTGACGGATCCGGGCAACGTGGTCTTCGATCCCTTCATGGGGCGGGGGACGACGCTGCTCGAGGCGGCGTTGCACGGGCGGGAGACGCTGGGCAACGACGTCAATCCGTTGTCTCGGGTGCTGCTGGAGCCACGACTGAACCCGCCGGCGCCGGCCGAGGTGGAAGCTCGTCTGCAATCGTTGTCGCTGGATGGACCCGCCGCGCATCCTGACGGGTTCGACGTCTTCTTCCATGAACGCACGTTGAATCAGATCTGCCGGCTTCGCGAGTACCTCCGCGAGCGCCACGCGGACGGACGCGCGGACACCGTCGATCGGTGGATCCGGATGGTCGCCATCAACCGGCTGACCGGACATTCGAAGGGCTTCTTCTCCGTCTATACGTTGCCCCCCAACCAGGCCGCGTCGATCGAGCGGCAGCGGAAGAACAACGCGCGCCGCAACCTGCAGCCCGAGTACCGGGACGTTGCCGCCGTGATCGTGCGCAAGACGCGTTCCTTGTTGCGCGACATGCGGCGCCAGGCGCCCGCGGGACGGAATCACGGGTTCTTCCGCCAACCGGTGGGTGCGCCGTTCGCCTACGACGGGCCGCCGGTGTCGCTCGCCGTGACGTCGCCGCCGTTCATGAACATCGTGAACTACAAGGGCGACAACTGGATGCGCTGCTGGTTCGCCGGTATCGATCCCGATACCGTGGGCATCACGCAGACCGGCAGGCTCGACGCCTGGAAGGCTCTGGTCCGCGGCGCGCTCGACAATACCGCCGCGATCTGTCGCCCCGCGGCGATCTTCGCCTTCGAAGTGGGAGAGATTCGCGGGGGGGCGTTGCTGCTGGATCAGATAGTCGCCGACGTGGCACGCGAGACGGAGTGGGAGCCGGTGTGCGTGGTAGTCAACGCACAGGTCTTCACGAAGACATCGAATACGTGGGGAATCGACAACAACCGGGCGGGGACCAACTCGAATCGGATCGTCGTGCTGCGCCGGCGTTGATGGCCGGCATCAGCGCGGGTCAGGCTGTACCAGGTGACCGTGGTCGGCGCCGAATCGAAGGTCCGCGGCCCCTATTGCGGCCGACTGAACCCGGCGCTCCGACTCAGGACGCGATCGAACGTATACGTAGTCGAGGCTCCCGCCAGCATGGCGGACTCGCCGAGCAGGTAGTCCGAGAAGTCAGCCTTGCCTGTGGTGTAGCGCTCGAGCGCCCGAACGACCGCCGGCCGGTTCACGAACGCGAATTCCTCCGCGTCCAGCAGCCGTCGCACGGTCGTCGCGATTCTGGCCCGGGGGAAGGAGTAGACCGATTCGAGCACCCACTCCAGTTCGCAGAGCACGATGTCCGGCAGCAGTACCCTGTCGGAGGCGGCCACGGCGCGATCGACCAGGTCCTGCGCCTGTCTTGCCTGATTGTGATCATCGTTGAGCAGCAGCCGCAGCAGGACGTTCGTGTCGAAGGCGATCATGGCAGCCCGTGCTTTCTTGCGGCCCGCTGCCGGAGCGCTTCCCGGATCCGTTCGTCGTCCACCTTCCGGCCGGTAGCGTATGCCGCGAGGAATCCTCGCAAGGGTTTCAAGGGATGCCTCACGGGAACGATGCGCGCCCCGCCGTCGTCGTCGAGCTCGAAGGCCACTCGATCCCCGACATCCAGGGCCATCCCCGTCCTGACCTTCTTGGGTATCGTGATCTGACCCTTGGCGGTGAGCTTCGCGGTCTCCATCCTGTTCCTTACCCTTCCTTGAAAATTATACGAAATGTAATGCGAACGGCGACGAAGAACAAGGGGACGTGCAGCCGGTGAATCGGACTGCGAAGCTGGCCTACCGCCCGGCGCCTATAATGACCCGATGATCGACGCGTTCATCTATGACGGCCTCCGGACCCCGTTCGGCCGCCACGCCGGTGCGCTCGCGCCGGTCCGCCCCGACGATCTCCTCGGCGACCTGGTCGGCGCGCTCGTCGAGCGCAGCCCGTTCCCGGCGGACCGGTTCGAGGACGTGATTGCCGGCTGCACGAACCAGGCGGGCGAGGATTGCCGCAACGTCGCGCGGCGGGCGGGACTGCTCGGCGGTCTGCCGGTCGAGGTGGCCGGCATGACCGTGAACCGGCTCTGCGCAAGCGGGCTGGCCGCGGTGGTCGACGCCTCGCGGGCCGTTGCGTGCGGGCAGGGCGGCCTGTTCGTGGCCGGCGGGGTGGAGAGCATGAGCCGTGCGCCATTCGTGATGGCCAAGGCGGAACGCGCTTACGGCCGGCAGCTCACGGCGTTCGACACCACCCTCGGGTCGCGTTTCCCCAACCGGCGGGCCACCGCGGCGTTCGGCGACCACGCCATGTACGAGACGGCCGAGGAGGTGGCCAAGGATCTCGGCATCGGCCGCGACGAGAGCGACCGCTTTGCTGCCCGGTCGCAGGCGCGCTACGCGCAGGCGAAGTCGGAGTGCTTCTACTCGGGCGAGCTGCATCCGGTCACCGTGCCGGGCCCGAAGCGCGGGCAGACCAACGAGGTGGCCGACGACGAGCACCCGCGTCCCGGGACGAGCCTGGAGAAGCTCGCGACACTGCGACCCCTGGCGGACGGCGGCGTGGTCACGGCCGGCAACGCGTCCGGCATCAACGACGGGGCTGCCGCGCTCATCGTCGGATCGCGCGCCGTGGGCGAGGAGTTCGGCGCTGCGCCGCTGGCGCGCATCGTCTCGGCGGCGGTCGCCGGCGTCGAGCCGCGGGTCATGGGGCTCGGACCCGTGCCTGCCTCGCGCAAGGCCCTGGCCCGGGCCGGGCTGACGCTGACCGACATGGACGTCATCGAGATCAACGAGGCGTTCGCCACGCAGGTGCTCGGTTGCCTGAAGGCACTGGAGCTCGATCGGGACGACAGCCGCGTGAACCCCAACGGCGGCGCCATCGCCGTCGGCCATCCGCTGGGGGCGTCGGGCGCCCGCCTGACGCTGACCGCCGTCCGGCAGTTGCAGCGCAGCGAGGGCCGCTACGCCCTGGTCACGCTCTGCATCGGCGTCGGGCAGGGCCTGGCCGCGGTCCTCGAGCGGGTCGGCTGACCCCGCATCATGGCTGGCAAGCCGGCTCGGTTGCTCGCCCTGCTCGGCATCTACGTGCTCGTCGCGCACGTGCTGCCGATCCCGGAAGGTATCGAGCCCCAGGGCTGGCGCATCACCGGCGTCTTCTTCGCCATCATCGCCGGGCTGATGCTCCAGCCGCTGCCGGGTTCCCAGGTGGTGCTGCTCGGGATCACGGCGGTGATCCTGGTAGGGGGCGTGCCGATGGGGCGGGCGCTGCAGGGTTACTCCGCCGCGTCCGTCTGGATGGTGCTGGCCGCGATGATGATGTCGCGGGCGCTGCGCGAGTGCGGTCTGGCGCGCCGCATCGCGCTCTGGTTCGTGCGGGCCATCGGCCGCACGTCGCTCGGCCTCGGCTACGCGCTGCACCTGACCGACCTGACCCTGGCCACCGGCGTGCCGTCTATCACGGCCCGGTCGGCCAGCATCGTCTTCCCCATCGCCCGCAGCATCAGCACGCTCTACGAGTCCGAGCCGGGACCGAGTTCGCGCCGGCTCGGCACGTTCCTGATGACGTGCATGTACCAGACGAGCACCATCGCCTCGGCGATGTTCTTCTACAGCAGCGCCGCCAACCTGCTGCTCGGCGACCTGGCGCGCGAGTTCGCCGGGATCGAGGTCACCTGGGCGAGCTGGTTCATCGCGGGCCTCGTGCCGGGCATCGTGTCGAGCGTGGCGGTGCCGCTGCTGATGCTGCGGGTCGTGCCGCCGGACATCCGGCACACGCCGGCGGCGCGCGAGTTCGCGCAGCGGGAGCTCGACCGGGTCGGACCGATTCGCGGCGCCGAGGCGGTCGTGCTCGGGGTGTTCGTCTTCCTCATCGGCTTCTGGGTGCTCTCGTCGTACGTCGACTGGCTGTCGCCCGGACTGGTCGCCTTCATCGGGCTCGGCGTGCTCTTCGTCACCGGCACCCTGACCTGGGAGGCCGCGCTCGGCGAACGCTCGGCCTGGGACGTCTTCGTCTGGTACGGCGGCCTGCTGACCCTGGGCGGCCTGCTGAACGAGACCGGGGTGACGGTGGCCTTCACCGGCTGGGTCGGCGGCTGGTTCACCGGCGTGCCCTGGATCGTCGTGCTGGTCGTCGCGCTGGTCATCTACTTCTACACGCACTACTTCTTCGCCAGCACGACGGTGCACGCGCTGGCGCTCTACGGACCGTTCGTCACGCTGCTCGTCGGCGTCGGCGCGCCGGCCGGGATCGTGGTCTACAGCCTGCTCTTCCTCAACAACCTGCAGGCCTGCCTGACCCACTACGGCACCACGACCTCGCCGGTCATCTTCATCGAGGGCTACGTCAGCCTGGGCGACTGGTGGCGCGCCGGGTTCTTCGCCTCCGTCGTGAACCTGGTTATCTGGCTGGCGGTGGGAATCGCTTGGTGGAAGGTACTGGGGCTGTGGTGATGGGAAGCAATCCTCGACAGGCTGCGTCACGTCGGACGGTCGTACACGAGAAGGCATCAACGCGCGGTGGTCGGGTCCGACCGAACCGCCCGTATCCCCGGAGCCGGCGGAATCCGCGACACGAGAAGGCATCGGCGTGCGGCGGCCGGGGCTGGACCGTCGTCCTGGCGCTTGCCCTCGCGTGCGCTCCGGGTTGTGGCGGAAGCGAGTCGCCGTCGATGGAGCCGGTCGCCGAGGCGGTGCAGGTACTCGATCTGGTCATCGCGGGCGGCCGGGTCGTGGACCCCGAGACGGGGCTGGACGCGGTGCGGCACGTCGGCGTCCGCGACGGCGTCGTGGCGGCGGTCTCGGAGTCTCCGTTGACCGGGGCCGAGACCGTGGATGCTGCGGGCTTCGTGGTCGCACCCGGCTTCATCGACCTGCACGCGCACGGACAGGATCCGGCCAGCAACCGGTACCAGGCGATGGACGGCGTGACGACGGCGCTGGAGCTCGAGATCGGTGCGTATCCGGTCGACCGCTGGTATCGCCGCCGCGGCGGCGCATCGCTCATCAACTACGGCGTGTCGGTGAGCCACCAGGGGGCGCGGATCCGTGCCCTGGGGAGCGTCTTCGCCCGCGCCAACGCGGCCGGCACGTTCTCGCTCGGCGAGAGCGGCGACGACACGCTCTACCGCGCCGCGAGCGACGAGGAGCTCGTCCGGCTGCGCCAGCTCATGGAACGCGGCCTGCGGGAGGGCGGCATCGGGCTCGGCTTCGGCCTGAGCTATACGCCGGGGGTCAGCCACCGCGAGCTGCTGCGGATGTTCGAGGTCGCGGCCGAGCACGAGGCGCCGGCGTTCATCCACCTGCGCTCGTCGGGGGAGTTCCGCCGCGGCGGCGCGCTCGCGCCCTTCCAGGAGGTGATCGCGAACGCCGCGGTCACCGGCGCCGCGCTCCACGTCGTCCACATGAACAGCACGTCGGGCGCGCTTGCGGAGGAGGCGCTCGCCATGATCCGGGGCGCGCGCGAGCGGGGGATCGACGTCACGACCGAGGCGTATCCCTACACCGCCAGCGCCTCGCTCATCGAGTCGCCCCTGTTCGACGGGTGGGTCGACCGCCCGCGCGAGGCCTATCGGCGCCTGCAGTGGGTCGACACCGGCGAGCGGCTGACCCCCGAGACGTTCGAGCGCTATCGGAGCGAGGGCGGCTGGGTCATCATGCACGGACGCTCGGAAGCGATCAACGAGTGGATCGTCGGCCAGCCCGACGTCATCGCCGCCAGCGACGGCATTCCCTTCAGCCAGGGCCGCGCCCACCCGCGGGGCGCCGGCACCTTCGCCCGCATCCTCGGCCACTACGCCCGCGACCGGGGCGTGCTGTCGCTGATGGACGCCCTGCGCAAGATGACCCTGCTGCCGGCCCGGCGCCTCGAAGCCATCGTGCCGGAGATGGCCCGCAAGGGCCGCGTGCAGGTGGGTGCCGATGCCGACCTGACGATCTTCGACCCCGAGCGGATCATCGACCGCGCCACCTACGACGCGCCGGACCAGTACTCCGCCGGCATCGCGCACGTCCTGGTCGCCGGCACGTTCGTCGTCCGCGACGGCGCGCTGGTGGAGGGCGTCGAGCCCGGACGGCCGCTACGGGGGCGGCACCTGGTGCAGGAGTAGCAGGATACGAGGAGGCTTGCGTCGTGAGTGTCGATCAAGGTTCGGAGACCGGTCGTCGCCAGCCGGTGCGGAACGCGATCCGCGACCTGCGTGGTATCGGAAGGGACATGTTCACCGCGGTCGGGGGAGGCGAGCGTTGGCTCAGAATGGAAAGGGAAGCGTTCGACGCAGCGCTCGCCAACGATGTCCTGCCCCGGCGGGATGACGAGTCGTGAGACGCGAAGCTGACCGGACTCCACGTGCCGGGCATCAGGTTCGTCGCCGGCCTCGATGCCCCCGTGCTGTAGCATCTCTATCGCGACGGTCTTGACGGCTATAACATCAGTCGGGTGGATCGGTTCAGGGACGGCGTCTCGAAGCGTATCTTCGAGGGCCGGTCCGCTCGGCGTCTCCTTGGCGAGATCCAGCGCCGGGCACGCATGCGACTTCAGCGGGTGGTGGCCGCAACGGCACTGTCGGACCTGCGGCTGCCGCCGTCCCACCGCCTCAAGGCGTTGACCGGCGACAGGAAGGGGCAGTACAGCATTCGCATCAACGACCAGTGGCGCGTCTGTTTTCGCTGGACCAGGCAGGGCGCCCGGGAGATTGAAGTCACCGACTATCATTAGCGTTCAGAGCCTAATGGCCCCAGTGGATCCGATTCATCCCGGTGAGCATCTGGCCGAGATCCTCGACGAGCTCGGGATCAGCCAGTATCGTCTCGCGCGGGCGATTGGCGTCCCGCCGCGTCGCATCAACGACATTGTTCGCGGCCGCCGCTCCGTGACGGCGGATACCGCGCTCCGCATCGGACAGGCCCTCCGCATGACGCCGGAGTTCTGGCTGAACCTCCAACGGATGTACGACCTCGATCGCGCCCGCGCAGCCGCCGACATTGGGGCGATCAAACCGCTTGTCGCGGTCGGCTGAGCGTCCTGTCTTTCGGGGAAGTACTACCCTGTTTGGCCGTCGCCCTGAAGGCGAGAGCTGCGCGCAGATCTGCTTCCGTCAGGTATGGGTAGTCGGCAAGAATGTCGGACTCCCGCACTCCACTGGCCAGCATGTCCAGGATGTCGGACACGCGGACCCGAGTCCCCCGGATGTGCGCGCGTCCCCCGCAGATTCCGGCGTCGACGCGTATGCGATCCGGGCTGCCGGCCAGTTCATCGCCCATGCCGAGGCTCCTGCGCGCAGACGCATTTCGACGACGTCGGGACACCGCGGCTGCGGGACTCGTTGATGATCCTGAGGTGCTCTTCCCAGTCGGGCTCGACACCGGAGCCTTCTCGCGCATCGCAGGCGGCGAAGAAGTCCTTGGCGTCCGCGGCGGGACGGAACGGTCTGGTCGACCGCCGCGGCCTGATGCGCTCACGCGCCGTGACGCGCAACCCCGCTCTCGACGACATGCTCTTACTACTCACGTTCGACAGGCCGCCGGTAGTCCTCGCCGGGAACCGGCGGCCTGGTCATCCGCCGACCTTGGGCAAGAGCCCCGCTAGTGCGCCAGCGGGTGCGGGCGCACCTGGAACTTCACCAGGTTGCCCTGCGTGCCCTTGCCGCCCTCGATGTGCCAGACGGCGTTCGTGCCGTAGTCGGCCCACACCGCGCGCCCCTTCCAGCCGGCGTCTGGATCGTCGATGCGCCCGTCGAGGCCGCGCGAGTAGAACCCGAGCGGGTAGGGGACGCGCATGATCACGAACTCCTCTTCCTCCGGCAGGAACGCGAGCAGGGAATCGGAGGTCGAGCCGGTGGCGATCGGCACGTTCTCGCCCAAGCCGAGCGTGTTGAACTGATCGACCCAGTTGTAATAGTGGAAGTCGGCGCTGCCGTGCGCGTCCACGCCCTGCATCTGCGGTCCCGGGGTCGCGTAGAGCGTCCAGCCCTCGGGGCAGTGCTGGCCGGTGGCGGTCGGCCCGTTCAGCACCGCGCAACGGCTGCGGTCGAACTTCGCGACGTGGCCACTGCCCGACAGCGCGGTCCAGACGACGCCGTTGCGGTCGATGTCGATGCCGCGCGGCGAGTAGCCCTGGATCGGTGCGTCCGCGTTCTCGAAGGGCGGCTGGTAGTACTCCGTGATACAGGTCTCAGGCGGGTCGTCGCCGATCGACAGGCGCACGATCTGGCCGGGGACGCCGGCGGACGCGGCCCAGACGACGTTCTCCTCGGTGGGATCGGGGACGATGCCGTACCAGCCGCGGCCCATCTGCCGATCCTTGGCTGGATCCGGCTCCTCGCGCAGGCCCGTCCATTCACCGATGCGTCCGTCGCCGGTGGTGTCGACGATGGTCGGGCACCAGCCCTGCGACGCCTGCTCGTCGCCGGTATCGGCGTAGGTCTTCGTGTTCACCCAGCCGATCACGTCGCTGACCGAGCTCAGGTACAGCGTGTCGTCCTCGTCGAAACCGAACTGCAGGTGGTGCGTGTTGAAGCAGGTGTCGATGAGCTCCACGTGCTCGGTCGCCGGGTCGTAGTAGGCGGTGTGCCGGGCGGCACGGTCGATGGGGTAGTACTGTGCGAACGGATTGTCCGAGCCCTCGCGGCACCAGTCGGGGTTGCCGGGGCCGCGGATCTGGTGCGTCATCCAGACACGTCCTTCGGCGTCCATCATCGGGTTGTGCGGATTGCCCGGGTTGTTCCAGATCAGCTCGTCGCCGTAGTAGAACGACGGGTTCGGCATCTCCTGGGCGATGTAGGACCGGTAGTCGCCCTCGCCGGGCGTGTCGCGCACCGGCAGCGAGACCTCGTGCGCTTCGCTGCTGTTCGGATCCACCCACACCAGCTTGTCACCGGCGAACTCGACGCCGTACACCGGACCGCCGGCGTTGACCCGCGGGTCGCGCTTGTCGCTGGCGATCTCGTCGTGGATGTAGCCGGTCTCGCCGCCCCATTCCCACATCGTCAGCACGACGTCGCGCTCGCGGCCCCGCGGCCGCTCCGGCTGCGGGGGCACCTCGCCGGCCATGATCCGGTCGGTCCACTCGGCGTAGGAGGCGATTGCGCGCTGGCGCCCGAAGCGGTTGATGGTGGCGGCCATGTTGGATGCTCGCTGGCCCGTGACGATGCGGTGCGCCCAGGCCGCCTCGGTGGAGTCGAAGTCCGCCGCGTTGGGTATCTCACGCGTCGGCAGGTTGCCGAGCTGGTGGCAGAGCTGGCAGCCCTGCTTGAGCAGGTCGACCCAGTGGGCCTGGGTGCGCACGGTCGGCGGGATGCCGTTGCCGTCTGCGCCGGTGCCCGGGAACTCCGACGGGTCGGGCACCTGCATCAGCGAGTACCAGTAGTTGGCCGGGTAGACGGCGGCGGCCTGCCGCGCGTCGGCGGCGACCACGGCGGCCAGGTCGAGCGTCCGCCCGGGCCGGCCCGCGACCCTCGGCGAATCGGCGAGGCCGTAACCGCGCACCCAGATCTCGTAGTCCGCGTCGGGGAGGTCCGGCAGCACGTAGCGTCCCTCGTCATCGGTCACCACGATCTTGCGCAGGCGGGTGGGGAAGTCGTCCGTTTCGGCGATCACCCACACACCCGCCTCGGGGCCGTTCGGGCTGGTAACGACGCCGCCGATGTCGTCGTCATCGAGGCCGACGGCCTGCTGTGCGGAGACGGCGTGGCCGTCGAGAATCAGGCCGGCGGCGGCCAGGGTGACGGCAGCGAGAATCGCCAGGAATCGATTGGTCGGAGCTGACATCGGAGCCTCCCGTGGACGGTCACGCGAACGACGGTTACGCGGGTTACGCGCACATCGACGGCATTCTACCGCTTCGGGCCCGTTGCGGAACCCCGCGTCGCCGCGGCGCTCGTCGACTGCTTCCCCGGACGACGGTCAGTTGCGACAATCTCCGCCACGACTCGACTTGCACGACCGACCGCGTCTTCGACCGCTTCCCGGACGACGGTCAGTTGCGGCCGGTCAGTTCGGACGGCGTGAACGCACCCAGCGCCTCCGATCTGGCTTCGCTGACGGCTCTCGACAGAGCCGACTTGATCTCTTCCTTCTGTTCGTCGATCAGCTCGGTGAGCTCCCGTTCCAGGTCGTCCCGGTTGAAATGCTCGTCCACGAAAAGGACGGCAGTGTCCACGAGCAGCCAGGCCGCGGTGCCGGCGGCCGTGCCTGCCACCGCGGCGCCGATCGCGCGCGCGGTCCTGCTCGCAGTTCTTGAGAACAGTCTCCTGGACAGGCTTCTGACGAGCGCGCCGCCGGCCGCCGCGCCGGGAAGGGCGGCACCGGCCGCAACGATGCCCGTCGGGGCGGCCGAGTTCGTGAATCGCCGGAGAGTTTGCGGGATGGCCGCTCTCAGCATCCCCTCGTACGCGATCCCGACCCGGTAGGCTTCACTCTCCGGGCAAGGCGTCGCGCCCTCCAGGTAGCCCCGGGGAGGCAACGTCTGCACTTCGTCCTGTATCCGCCGCTCGATGAGGGCATTCACCTCGTCCTTCATTACCCTCTCGACGTTGTCGGGCACCTGCCCGATACGGTCGGGCAGATCGCCGAACAACCGCGCATCCACTCCCTGCCGGAGTTGATCGAGGGCCTCCTGGAGGACATCCGAGTCGTTCAGTTGGACGAGGGCCCCCTGTGCGAGCTCCGACTCCCCCAGTCGGTCGAGGACCGCCCGCGCGAGTTGCGAGCCGTGCAGTCGTTCGAGCGCTACCCGAGCGAGTTGCGAACCCTCCAGTTGATCGAGAATCGCCTGTCCGAGCTGCGTGTACTGTCCCGCGACCGAGTAGTGCCAGTCGAGAAACGAGGGAATGCGCGCGTACGTCGGCTCGAACGCCTCGTCCAACTGCGCCTCGAGCGCCTGCTCGGTCCGTGGGAGGGGTTCGCGCCGCAGGCGCGCCCGAAGCTCGTGCCACCGGTTCCGCGCCACCAGCGCCAGCTCGGCGTCCGTCGGCGGCGCGCTGCTCCACGGAGACAGGGTCGCGCTCGGGCACGGCTGGTCCGCGTCGGCGCTTGAAGGAGGCGGGTCGACGCGGGGCGGGCCAATGTACAGCAGCGGGTCGATCACGGTGCCCGCGGCCACGATGCACAGCAGCGTAACGGACGCCAGCAGCAGGACGGTCCGCCGCGTCCAGGTCGCGACGGCGGTCCGATCGGCCGCCGCAGGTATGGGTGTCGGCCGCGGCATGAGTCAGCCTCTACGATACCGCTACGACGCCCGGCAGGCGAGCAGGATCGACCCTCTGGAGAGCTGCACCTTCAGCGGACGCCAGAATTGGAATGTGCGGCGGTCGAGCAGCTTCACGGAGAACGGAGCGTGAGGGCAACGACGAGGGCGGCGACTGCGATCCGCGTGGCTTCGACCTCCTCCGGACCGAGTTCAGCCGAGGAACCGCAACGCCGCGACGACCACGGCCGCGATCGCGATGCCGGCCGTGACCAGACGCCAAGCCAGACGGGACTCGAGCTGTGCGAGCGCCGCGTCGAAGTGCGACCGCGTGACCAGGTCGCCGGTAGCCTCCGTGCTCGCCTCGCGCGCGACCTCGATCACCGCCACCGCCAGTGCTTCATCGGCGCCGGCGTCCGTCAACGTCTTCACGGCGGCGTGCGTGTCGAAGGCCACGCTCGCAGGGTACCACGACTCCCAGCCCCTTCGTCTCCTCGATTCGACGAGGACGCCCGCGCGCCGGTCGGCTGTGGACGATTCCGTCCATTGCGGTTTCGCAGTTCCGACGGCGGGACGCTGATCCAGCGGGCCTGGATCAGCGTCGTTGTCGTCGTCGGCGCAGGAGTCCGCCTGTGCCGAGTTCCGCGAGCGCCTCGGACCTCGCTTGTTCGACCGCATCCCAATAACCTGTTCGGATCTGCGCTTTCGACTCGTCGACCAGCTCGGTCAGGATCCTGTTCCAGGGCGCTCCGGTTCAGGTGCTCGACGTCACTCGTCCTTTCTGCAACGCCCGAACCGGCAGGCGAGCAGGATCGACCCCTCCAGCCCGCGTACGAACCCGCCGAACACCATGGCGGCGTTCAGGAAGAAAGCGGCCCATACGGCCGGCCGGATCCCGTCGTGCAGCCACGGCGAGGTCGTCGCGGTTGTGACGAAGTACCAGGACAGCCCGTCGAGCTGGGCCGCAATCAGGAGCGTGTCCTGGACAATCGGGCATGCCGAGCGCGCTTGGACCGAGAACGCCTCCACGGTCCGTTCCATCGATTCGGGGAAGATGCCCTCGGGCACCGGTATCAGGTAGTAGCCGGCGTAGACATACGCGGCGACGACGCCGGCCAGCAGCAGCGTGCCCGCCAGGCGCGCGACGAGGATGTCCGCGAGGGCCGGTCTCCGCGCGTCGCCTTCGCCGCTCCTGAAGTGCCGCCCGGGCCAGCCCCCCAGCGCGTGATGAAGCAGCGGCGCGGCGGTTGCCGCCGCGAACAGGAAGTACCAGTCGGTCGGCCGCGACCGCGCCGCGAAGACGGACAGGAACGCCGCCAGCGGCAGGGCCACGACCAGGGAGATCGGTGCCGACAATCCGGTTCTCCTGAACCAGCCGTGCAGAGGTGAGGCGCGGTCGAGATAGTAGTCGACGGAGAAGCGCTTCCTCTCCAGCCGGTACTCCAGCAGGCCATGGAAGATGACGACGAAGGCCAGGCCCGGCAGGAAGAGGGCGGCGCAGGAGCCTGCGTACGAGAGTTGCCACAGGAACAGGACAGTCAGGAACAGGACGCACGCGAAGAGAGAATGGAGCAGGCGGTCGATGTGCCGGCCGGGGAGAGCCTTCACGCACTCTCTTCCCTGGCGAGATCCTCGATCGGCGGCCGGCGCAGGCCGGCGCCGTTCAACTGTTCGAAGGCGTGCGCGAGCCGCAGCACGCCGAGGTCGTCGTGCTGGCGGCCGACGATCTGTATGCCCACCGGCAGGCCGTCGTCCGTGAACCCGCACGGGACGGAGATCGCCGGAAGGCCGAGCACCGAGACGTGGGCGCAGGAGCTCATCCAGTCGAGGTACGTCTCCATCCGGACGCCGTCGATCTCGGTGACGTACGGCTGGTCGACGTCGAACGGCGGCACCTGGCTGACCGGCAGGACCAGGAAGTCGAAGCGCTCGAAGAAGCGCCGCACGCGGTCGAGCAGCGCGCTCCATGTACGCGCGGCCTCTCCGAGGCGCGGGCCGCCGAGTCGCCGTCCTTCCTCGATGTTCCAGACCACGGTGTCCTTCAGCAGCTCCCGGTGCTGGTCGAGGAGCGTTCCGTAGCAGGCCTCGAAGTACCAGGCCCGCCACACCCGGAACACGTCGCCGGCGCCGCGCATGTCCGGCTCGGCGTCCTCGACCTCGCAGCCGAGGCGCTCGAACGTTCCGCGTTCGGCTTCCAGGACGGCCGTGACCCGCGGGTCGACGGGGAGCCCCCCGAGATCCCGGGTCCAGGCGATGCGAACGCCGTCCGGGACGCGGTCCAGCGGCGGGCGAAAGACCGCGCCCGGCTCCGGGAGCGAAATTGGCGCCCGCGGGTCCGGGCCGGCGACGGCGCTCAGCATGAGGGCCACGTCCGTCACGTTGCGGGCCATCGGTCCCTGCACGCCCATCGGGAACCAGGCCGTCTGGCTCGGCCAGATCGGCACGCGCCCCGGTGACGGTCTGAAGCCGACGACGTTGCAGTAGCCCGCCGGGTTGCGCAGCGATCCGCCCAGGTCGCTGCCGTCGGCGATCGGGAGCATGCCCGTGGCGAGCGCCACCGCCGCGCCGCCGCTGCTGCCGCCGCACGTCTTCGTCGTGTCGTACGGGTTGCGCGTGGCCCCGAACACCGCGTTGAACGTCTGCGAGCCGGCGCCGAGCTCCGGGGTGTTGGTCTTGCCGATGGTGATGGCTCCCGCGCCCCGCAGCCGCTCGACGATGAGCGCGTCCTCGTCGGGCACGAAGTGCTCGAACGCCCGGCATCCGAACGTCGTCCGGATTCCCTTCGTCCAGGTCAGGTCCTTGTGGGCCACCGGCAGTCCGTGCAGCGGACCGGGCGCGTCGCCGCGCGCGACCGCCGCGTCGGCCGCCTCGGCGCCGCGGCGCGCCTCGTCGGGCAGCAGGGTGACGATGGCGTTGACGGTCGGGTTGACCCGCTCGATGCGCGCGAGGTGCGCTTCCATCACCTCGACCGCGGAGATCTCGCGGGCGGCGATCGCGCGGGCGAGATCGGTCGCCGGCCATGCGCAGAGATCGGAAGACTGCATCGCGGTAAACTACACCGTTTGCCCGGACGGATGATCGGATTCCCTGTACCCCGCCTCTTCGTTGCCGGCGGGCTGGCGCTGTGCGCCGCCCTGCATCCGGCGGGCGCTCTTGCGCAGGAGGGGGGTGGCGAGATCCTGCTCCCCGGTACCTTTCCGGGTCCGCAGCGTGCGGCGGACGCTCTTGCGCAGGAGGGGGGTGGCGAGGGGCGTTCGCGGGCGCCGGTGTTCGTGCGGCCCGACATTTCCGGAGTCCGCGTCGATCCGTTCCGCAACATCAGCGGCAACCCCGCCGACGACTGGATCGGCGAGGGCGTCGCCGCGACGCTCGACGCCGACCTCGCTTCGCGCGCCGCCGGCTCGCCGAGAAGCTGGCTGGTGCGTGGCGGCTACCAGCGGGTAGCCGATCGCATCCGGCTCACTGCCGAGCTGCTCGACGCGAGGACCGGGGACGTGGAGCACGCGACGACGTTGGACGGGGCGTTGTCCGATCTGTTCGCGCTGCAGGACGAGCTGAGCGCCCGTCTGGCCCGCGCCGCCGCGCTGCCTGCGCCGGCGGCAACGCCCCCGTCGGTCGGGCGGCCCACGGTCGAGCCATTCACGCGAGCCGGTCCCGTCGAGGAGCCGGCGGCAACGCCCCCGTCGGCCGGGCGGCCCACGGTGGCGAACTATCCGACTCGCTCCGGCGGTCCGGTGGCGGACGCCGTGGCCGGTTCGGCGCCGCGGAGCATCGCGGGCCCCGAGTCGTCGGCCGCGGGAACGCCCGGGCCGGCCCTGCCGGCAGGCGCCGCGGGTAGCGCCGGATTCGCGATGGCCCCCGCGATCATCCACGGCCCCCCGCCCCCGATCGCGCCGGAGGTCATCAACCGCGACGCCGAGGGCCGGGCCACCATGCGGGCGATTCGTCTCGACGCGCCGCTGCAGCTCGACGGCCAGCTCGACGAGCGCGTCTACCACACGGTGCCGCCGGTCACCGACTTCATCCAGCAGGAGCCGGACGAGGGTGCGCCCGCCCGTGATCAGACCGAGGTCTGGGTGCTGTTCGACCAGGATACGTTCTACGTCGCCGCGCGCTGCTGGAGCACGGATCCGGAGCGGATCATCGCCAACGAGATGAAGCGCGACAGCTACAACATGTTCGGCAACGAGACCTTCTCGGTGGTGCTGGACACCTACTACGACCGGCGGAACGGCTTCAACTTCATCACGAACGCCCTCGGTGCGTTGTTCGATGCCACGATCACGAACGAGCGGACGCCCAACCTGGACTGGAACGCGGTGTGGGACGTGCGGGCCGGCCGCTTCGAGCAGGGCTGGACGCTGGAGATGGCGATTCCCTTCCGGTCGCTCCGCTACCGGACCGGTCCGTCGCAGATCTGGGGCATCAACTTCCAGCGCAACGTGGCTTCCACGAACGAAACGTCCTTCCTGACGCCGATCCCCGCCGCGCTCGCGTTCCAGGGCATGTTCCGGTTCTCCTCGGCGCCCACGCTGGTGGGTGTCGAGGTGCCGGAGTCCGGCACCCGGCTCGAGGTCAAGCCCTACGCCATCTCCGACGTGACGACCGACTTCAACGCGACGCCGCGGTTGTCGAACGATCCGAGCGGCGACTTCGGGGTCGACGTGAAGTACGGCGTGACGCAGGGCCTGACCGCCGACCTCACCTACAACACCGACTTCGCGCAGGTGGAGGTGGACGAGCAGCAGGTCAACCTGACGCGCTTCAGCCTGTTCTTTCCCGAGAAGCGCGAGTTCTTCCTCGAAGGGCAGGGCATCTTCGACTTCGGGGGCGGGTTCCGCGGCGGCCCCACCGCCTACTACTTCAGGGGCGAGCGGTTCGGCGGCTCCGCGCCGGTGCTTTTCTTCAGCCGGCGCATCGGGCTCAACGAGGGGCGGACGGTGCCGATTCGGGGCGGCGGCCGGCTCACCGGCAAGGTCGGGCCCTACAGCATCGGCCTGCTCGACGTGCAGACCGGCGACGAATCGGTGTCGGGCACCGCGCCGACGAACTTCGCGGTGGCCCGCCTGAAGCGCGACGTGCTGCGCCGGAGCGCCGTCGGCGCGCTCTTCACCGGGCGCTCGGTCGCGGTCGAGGCGCCGGGCGCCAGCTACACCTACGGCGTCGACGGCGTCTTCTCCTTCTACGACAACCTGAACGTCAACACCTATCTGGCCCGGACCGAGACCCCCGGGCGGCAGGGCGACGACGCCAGCTACCAGACGCAACTCGAATACAGCGGCGACCGCTGGGGCCTCGTACTGGAGCGGCTCGGCGTCGGGGCGAACTTCAACCCGGAGGTCGGCTTCCTGCGCCGGGACGACTTCCGGCGCTCGTTCGGATCGTTCCGTTTCAGTCCGCGACCGCGGTCGATTGCGTCCGTGCGCAAGTTCCTGTTCGAGGGCAGCCTGGACTACATCGCCGACGGGGCGGGCCTGCTCGAGACCCGCCTGCAGCAGGGGATCTTCGGGATCGAGTTCGAGAACGGGGACCGCTTCTTCGCCGGCGCCACCGACAACTACGAGTACCTCAAGAAGCCGTTCGACGTCCATAAGGACGTCACGATTCCGGTCGGCGGCTATTCCTTCACCAGCGCACGCGTCGTCTACGCCCTGGGCCAGCAGCGCAGCACGTCCGGCGGGCTGACCTTCGACCGCGGCCGGTTCTTCGGGGGCGAGTGGACCAGCGTCGGCTACTTCCGCGGCCGCGTCAACCTGTCGCCGCAGTTGTCCGTGGAGCCGTCGCTGTCGTTCAACTGGATCGAGCTGCCGCAGGGCGACTTCACCACCGAGCTCGTCGCGGCGCGGGCCACCTACACCCTTACGCCGCGCATGTTCGTCGCCGCGCTCCTGCAGTACAACTCCGGCGCCGACTCGCTCGGCACCAACATCCGCCTGCGCTGGGAATACCAGCCGGGCAGCGAGCTCTTCGTCGTCTACACGGACGAGCGCGACACCCTGACCCCGCGGTTCCCGGGTCTCGAGAACCGGGCCTTCGTGGTGAAGTTCAACCGCTTGTTCCGCTTCTGACCCGTTCCGGGACGTGCGCGCCGCGCGTGTAGAATCCGAGCATCGAGGCCCGACCGGGTGCGACGCATCGCGTTCGACCTGGGCCGGAGGAGCAGACCGATGAAGAGGACGACTGGGTATCGGATCGGCGGGGCCGCGGTCATCGGCGGGCTGCTGGGGGCATGGCTCGCGGCGAGCGCGCCGCCGCTCGGGGCGCAGGAGCCGGGCGAGGTGACGGCGGAGACGGTCGCCGGCTGGATGAGCGAGCTCTCGAACTGGGGCCGCTGGGGCGAGGAAGACGAGCTGGGCACGCTGAATCTGGTGACGCCGGAGAAGCGGCGCGACGCGCTGGCGCTGGCGACGGCGGGCGTCTCCGTCTCCCTGTCGCACACCTATCTGACCGAGGCCGACGTCGAAGCCACGTCGCCGGTCGGCTACGAGATGCTCGGCCCGGACCGTCCCGGTCCGTTCCGCAGCGATCGCTATACGTTCGCCTACCACGGCTACGCGCACTCGCACATGGACTCGCTCTGCCACATGATGCACGAGGGATCGCTCTACAACGGCTATGTCCGCGGCGACGAGGTGACCGTGGAAGGGTGCGCCAGACTGGGCGTGAACAACTACAAGCAGGGGATCGTCAGCCGCGGCATCCTGATGGACATCCCGCGCCTGAAGGGCGTCGACTATCTCGAGCCGGGGACGCCGATCCACATCGAGGATCTCGAGGCGTGGGAGCGCGAGGCGCGGCTGCGGGTCGAGAGCGGCGACATCCTGTTCGTGCGGACCGGACGTTGGGCGCGGCGGGCCGAGCACGGACCGTGGCAGATGAACCGCGAAGCGGCCGGACTGCACGCCTCTGTCGCGCCCTGGCTCCGCGAGCGGGGCGTCGCCATGCTCGGCGCGGACGGCACGAACGACGTGCTCCCCTCGGGTGTCGAGGGCGTGACCCAGCCGATCCACCAGTTGACCATCGTGGCGATGGGCATGCCGCTGTTCGACAACCTCGACCTCGAAGCGGTGGCTGCCGAGGCGGCTCGCCAGGGACGCTGGGAGTTCCTGCTGGTTGCGGCGCCGCTCGCGGTCGACGGCGGAACCGGATCGCCGCTCAACCCGTTGGCGATATTCTGAACGATTCCACCGCAACCCACCGGTGACCCGCGAGCGATGCCACGGCCGCGGGTCACCCCGGTCCGGCCGCCGGGTGACCCTCTCGGCCTCGTCGCCGTCAACCGTTCGTTCCACGCACGCCGCCGCGGGCCACCCCGGTCCGGCCGCTGGTAACCGGGCCCGACCTCAGGGCGCGTTTCCGATGGCCAGCAATTCGTCCTCGGTCCGGATGTACCACATACCGTCGACCAGCGCCGGCGACGCGAAGGTGCGGGCGCCGATGTCGTTCGTGTGCAGCAGCTCGAACTCCGGTCCGGCCCGCAGGACGAAGGTGATTCCGTCGTCGTTGGTGAAGAACACCTTGCCGTCCACCAGCACGGGCGAAGCCGAGAAGCTCTCGCGGGCCGCGCGGCCGAGCCGCGCCTGCCACATCACCTCGCCGGTGGCGGCCTCGAAGCAGGTGACGATGCTCACCATGTCGTTGATGGTGTAGAGGTAGCCGTCGGCGGCGAGCGGCGAGGGGACGAACGGCGAACCGCGCGACGTCGACCACGCGACGTGCGTATCCGTGACGTCGCCCCGGCCGCCGGGGCGGATCGCCAGCGTCGGACCGGCGCGGCCCGAGGTGCAGAAGACGAGGCCGGCTTCGACGACCGGCGTCGGAATCACCTCGAAGTTGTTCCCGTTGCAGCGCCACAGCTCGCGGCCGGTCTCGGGGTCGTAGGCGTTGACCGTCCGCGAGCTGCTGACGACGAGCTCGTCGTGATCGCCGACGCGGATCGCCACCGGCGTGCCCCAGCCGACGCTCTGGACGCGGGAGGTCCGCCAGACCTGCTCGCCGGTGGCCGTGTCGTAGGCGGCCACGAAGCCGTTGCCCCGCTGGTCCTGGTAGATGATGAGCTTGTCCCGGTAGAGCAGCGGAGAGCCTGCCGGCCCGTGGTAGTTGGCGATTCGCCCCACCTCGGTGTGCCACAGCACGGCGCCGTCGAAGTCGAGCGCCGCGAGTCCACGGCTGCCCAGCGATACGTACACCCGCTCGCCGTCGGTGATGGGGGTGGCCGATGCAGGTCCGTTCTTCTGGTGCACGGCTTCGCGCGGACCCGGCGCCACCTCGGTCTCCCACCGCAGCGCGCCGTCGCTGCGCCGGTAGGCCAGCACGTACAGGCGCCGTCCCCGGTCGCGGCCGGTCGTCAGGAAGATGTGGTCGCCCCAGACGACAGGGGAGGAATTGCCGCGGCCCGCCACGGACGTGCGCCAGATGACGTTGTCGGTGGCGCTCCAGCGGTCCGGGTACCCGGAGCTCGCGACGAGGCCCTGGCCGGAAGGGCCGCGCCACCGCGGCCAGTACCGCGCCCCCTCGCCCTCGACCGGGATCATTCGAACCGCCGGTGCCTGCGCCTGCGCGTGGCCTGTCCGTACCACGCCGGCGAGCGTGCTCGCGATCAGCGCGACGACGAGTACGAGTCGACGATGAGCCTTCATGCTCCCTCCTCGGATACGGTGCGCACCGCCTCCGGCATCACGTGCATGGTGCCGGACAGCGGGCCGTGCCGCGCCATTTCGTCCGGATCGACGGTTCCGTAGATGGAGTCGCCGCGCGCGACCTCCTGGTCCTGCTCGTTGGTGACGATGCTCTCGCCGTGGATGATCCGCCGGCCCATGCGCGTTACGGAGGAGACGCAGGTGAGCCTGCCGGCCGCGACCGGACGAAAGTACTTGATCCGCAGGTCGATGGCGACGACCGAGCCGCCGGCCTCGACCAGCGGTCGAACCTCGTCGCGCGAGAGCACGGCATAGGCTATTCCCGTGTCGACCAGCGCGGCGGTGACGCCGCCGTGCAGGATGCCGACCGGCTGGGCGAGATCCGGGCGGTGCCGGAGCGCGAGAACGGAACGTCCAGGCTGCATGTCGACGACCTCCAGCCCGATGAGCTCGAAGAACGGCAACGTGGTCGCACGTGCACGAAGCGCGTCGAGGTACATCGAGTGTCGGGACACGGGCGCCGCCTGTGCGCCGCATGCGCCCTGGCCGGCGCGCGGTCGCAGTGCAGCAGGCATTATACGCGCGGCGAGCGCGGCCCTTCGCGGGGGCCGCCGGCCGGACGCGCTCCATCGGCGCGGCTATAATCGGCGCCAAACCGGTGCGGGATGGCGCCGCGCCGCACCCGTCATGCTGACGATTCCGGTCACCGAGCGCTGCCGGCTCGTCCCGCTGAGTCTCGCGGACGCCGAAGAGCTCTTCTCCCTCACCGACGCCAACCGTGGCCATCTGCGACAGTGGCTGCCCTGGCTCGACGGTGTTCGCCGGGTCGACGATACGCGGACGTTCATCCGCGCCGCGCAGGCGCAGGCTGCCCGCAACGACGGCCTTCAGCTTGCCCTGACGGTCGACGGCCGTATCGCCGGCGTGATCGGTCATCACCACGTCGACTGGCGAAACCGGATCACGTCGCTTGGGTACTGGATCGGCGAGTCGTACCAGGGCCGCGGTTTCACGACGGCCGCGTGCCGGGCGCTCATCACCCGGGCGTTCGACGCGGCCCGACTCAACCGCATCGAGATTCGGTGCGCGGCGGGCAACCACCGGAGCCGGGCGGTTCCGATCCGTCTCGGCTTGCGGGAAGAAGGGCTGCTGCGTGACGCCGAGTGGCTGTACGACCATTTCGTGGATCACGTGGTCTACGCGACGCTGGCGAGAGAATGGCGCGCCGCAGAGGAGCGGGCCGGCGCCGGGAGGGAACCATGATGGCTGTCAGCGAGGCGCGCCGGGGCGCGGCGGTCGGACGCAGGTGGAGCGCGGCGGTCGGATCCGTCTGGCTGCTCGCCGCGGGAGCTGCTCTCGGGGCGCAGGACTGGTCCCATTTTCTCGGTCCCGGCCGGGATGGCCGTTACCTTGGACCCCCGCTGGCCCGTTCCTGGGCGGGCGGGTCGCCCCGCGAGCTCTGGCGCCGGCCGGTCGGCGAGGGCTTCGCCGGTCCGGTCGTCTCCGGCGACCGTCTCCTGGTGTTCCATCGGGTCCGGGACCGCGAGGTGCTCGAGGCGCTCGATGCCGGGACGGGCGCTCCGCTCTGGCGGTACGAGTCCCCGACGACCTACCGTGACGACTTCGGGTTCGACGAAGGACCGCGCTCGGCGCCGGTCGTGGCCGGCGGTCGCGTGTATACGTTCGGTGCGCAGGGACAGTTGCACGCCGTCGACCTGAACACCGGGGTCGGCGTCTGGAGCGTCGACACGCGAGCGCGCTTCCGCTTCCGCAAGGCGTTCTTCGGCGCGGCCGGCTCGCCGCTCGTCGAGGACGGACGCGTGATTGCCAACGTCGGCGGCCCGAGCGACGGCATCGTGGCCTTCGACGCCGATTCGGGAGACGTGCTCTGGACCGTGGCCGGGGAGGAAGCCAGCTACTCGTCGCCGGTGGGAGCCACCCTGGGGGGTGTCCGGCACGCGCTGTTCTTCACGCGCGACAACCTGGTGAGCCTCGATCCGGCTACCGGGAGCGAGCGCTTCCGCCGCAGTTGGCGGGCTCGCATCCGGGCGTCGGTCAACGCGGCGACGCCGCTCGTCATCGGCGATCTCGTCTTCGTCTCCGCGCAGTACGGCACAGGCGCCGGCCTGTTTCGTGTCGCCGCCTCCGGGCTCGACGAGATCTGGACGTCGAACGACGTGATGTCCAACCACTATGCGACCAGCGTGCACCGCGACGGCTATCTGTACGGCTACCACGGGCGCCAGGAGTTCGGGCCCAGCCTGCGTGCGGTAGCGCTCGAGTCCGGAGACGTTGCCTGGGACGTGCCCCGGTTCGGCGCCGGCAGCGTGTTGCTGGCCGGCGATCTGCTCGTCGTCATGCGCGAATCGGGCGAGCTGCTGCTCGCCGAGGCCTCGCCGGCGGCGTTCCAGCCGGTAGCCCGCGCGCGGCTGCTCCGGGGCACGGTGCGGGCCTACCCGGCGCTGGCCGGAGGCCGGCTGTACGTGCGGAACGACGACACGCTGCTCGCGGTCGACCTCGGGCAATGAGGCACTTGCCGAATCGCTGCGGGCTCGCCGCATCACCCGGAGACAGCCATGCTGGAGTTGCTCGTCGTGGTCGGGCTGGTGGTCGGAACGTCCGCGGCCTGCTCGCTGTTCGAAGCGGTTCTCTATTCGGTTCCGGCCAGTCGCATCGAGGCGCTCGACCGCGACGGACGTCCGTCCGGGCGCATCCTCAAGCAGATGCGGCAGCGGGTGGACCGCCCCATAGCCGCCGTGCTGTCGCTCAACACCATCGCGAATACGGGCGGCGGCGCGCTGGCCGGCGCGCTGGCCGCCGGCGCCTTCGGCGCGGCGCGCATCTGGACGTTCTCGGTGGCTTTCACTCTGGCTATTCTCCTCTTCTCGGAGGTTCTGCCGAAGACCGTCGGCGTGGTCTATGCGCGCACACTGGCTCCCTTCGTCGCCCGGCCGCTGGCGTGGCTCGTCGCGCTCTTCCGCCCGCTCATAGCACTTACGCAGCTCGCCACCCGTGTAGTGCGCTCCGAATCCCAGGAGCATCGCATCTCCGACGACGAGTTGCTGACGATGGTCAGTCTCGGTCTGCGGTCGGGGGACTTTCAGCCGCATGAAGCGCGCGTCATCCAGAACGTCCTGGCGCTGGATCGGCGCACCGTCTCGGAGATCATGACCCCGCGCCCGGTGGTCTTCACGCTCGCCGCTTCGGTGACGGTTCGCGATGCGGCGGCCGCGGCCGAGCTCGACAAGTACAGCCGTATTCCCGTCTACGCCGGCGATCCCGAGGAGCTGGTCGGTGTCGTGCACAAGATCGACATTCTGAAGGCGGTGGCGGAGGACCGTTTCGGCACGACCCTGGAGACTATGATGCGACCGGTCAATTTCGTGGTCGCGGCGGCGCCGCTCGACCGGGTGCTCCGGATGTTTCTCACCCGCCGCCAGCACATGCTGGCGGTGATCGACGAGTTCGGGGGATTCGCCGGCATCGTTACTTTGGAGGACGTTCTGGAAGAGCTCATCGGTCGCGAGATCGTCGACGAATTCGACGAGGTAACCGACCTGCGCGCCTTTGCCAGGCGCCGGCGGCTGCTGGCCACGCAGCGAAACGCGTCCGGCGATTCGTAGCCGGCGGTCCTCGTTTGTCCGGCCTCATGCATTCCGACCCGTAAGGGCGCGGTATGAACTTGTAGTAGACTATCGCCCGATCGAGAGTTTCGGGATCCGCGCAATGCCGTTGCGGGTCTGGTCCAGGGGGGCAACGATAATGTCGAAGAGCGGTATCCTGGAGGCACTGAGGGACGAAGAGAAGTCTCTCAAGACTCAGCTTGTCGCGATACAGCGCGCCATCGAGGCAATAGAGCTCGCCGATGCGCCCGCACCCGCCGGGCGCGGAAAGAAGAAGGCGCGCAAGGTGGTGGTGGTGGCCGCCCCGAAACGGAAGCGGCCAATGACCGAGGAGCAGCGGCAGGCCATCTCGGAGCGGATGCGGAAGTACTGGGCGTCGAGACGGGAAGAAAAGGCGGGGCAGTAACGGCAGCGGCGCGGAGATGGGGAGCCCTCCGCCATCCCGGCGGGCGGCGCTCCCCGACTCCGGCAGTCTCGCCCTACTGCTCGGTGGAGTTGCCGCGCGGATCGAGAAGCAGCTTCTGAACGCGCCAGTTGTTCAGGTCCGCCACGTACAGCGTTTCCTCCGTGCGGCAGGAGATCCCGTGCACCCAGTTGAACTGCCCGAGCTGTCTGCCTGATTCGCCCAGCCAGCCCAGGACCTTGCCGTCCAGCGTCATCTTGTAGATGCGCCCCGGCTCCACGTCCGACGCAAACAGGTACTGCGTCTCTCCGCCGGAGATACAGATCGTCCATGGCGCCGTCTCGTCCGGCGCATTCGGGTTCACGTTCCCGAGGACGGGCTGCCGCGTCTTGTCGTACGGCACGTTCAGATGGATGATCTGCAGCAGGTTGCCGTCGGAGTCGAACTTCTGGATACGCCGGTTGGTCCGGTCGGCGACGTACACGTGGCCGTTGCGGTCGACGCCCAGGTTGTGCGGCAGCCTGATCTGTCCCGGTTCCGTTCCGTAGGTGCCCCACGACTTGATCCAGTTGCCGTGCTTGTCGAACTTGGCGACGCGTGAATTCACGTACCCGTCGCTGACGTAGATGTTGTCGTCCGGGTCCCACCCGACGTCGGTCGGCCCGTTGAAATAGCCGTCGACGTGCCGGGCGTCCTCCGGTGCGATGTGCTCGTGCGGCTCGTAGCCTTCCGGCCGGCGCCCGAGATTCATCGTCACATAGCCGGCCGGGTCGAACTTGGTAACCGCGTTGGTGCCCTTGTCGACGATCCAGAGGTTGTCGTACCGATCGTAGCGGGCCGAGTGCGAGTAGCCGAGCCCGTACACGCCCTGTCCCAGCTCCCGGACGAAGTTGCCGTTGTCGTCGAACTCGAAAAGCTGCGTCGTGGCGTTGCCGTACAGCGGGCCGCTGGTCGCGGTTCCGGGATGGTTGAGCACCAGCAGGTGCCCCTTGGAGTTCTCGGCGACGGCGAGGACCTCGCCGAGGTTCATCTCCGGGGAGTACTTGAGGTAGCTCGGCACGGAGACGAACGGGATGTCCGGCGCGTCGCTGTTGTCGATCTGCTGGGCGCCCAGCGGCGCCAGCGCGAGGGCCAGGGCGATCGCCGCGGCGATGGAGAAGCGTTTCACGATGCATACCTCCTGGTGGATTCGATGCCGAGTCCGGAGTACGGAACGGAGCTGGTGCCGGAGGTGGGACTCGAACCCACACGAGGAGTGAACCCCACTGGATTTTGAGTCCAGCGCGTCTGCCAATTTCGCCACTCCGGCTGCGAGATCACGGCCTGACGGTGCCGTCATGCCGCCACAGATAGAGAGTACGGGTACTTCCGCGGGCGTCCTCGAAACGATCGACGACGTCCGGGTTCCAGTCGCCCATGCTGAACGCGTGCGACACGATCCGGGCGCCGGGCGGAAGCTGCCGCGTCAGGATCGGTCTCAACCGCGCATTCGACGACGAGAGCAGATAGAGGGTCACGACGCTCGCGTCGGATACGTCCACCGTCATGGCGTCCTGCTCGATGAACTCCACCAGGTGCTGGACGCCCGCCTGCTCCGCGTTCGCGTTCGCCTCGGCAATTCGCTGCGGGTCGATGTCCACGCCGACGCCGCGCGCCCCGTAGTCCCGCGCCGCCGCGATGACGATGCGCCCGTCGCCGCATCCCAGGTCGTACACGACGTCGTCCGCCGTGACGCCGGCGAGTCTCAGCATGCGGTCGACGACGTCGTTCGGCGTCGGTACGAAGGGCGCCAGACTCCGGCTGTCCTGCCCGGCGTGCCCGGCGGCCGGCATCGCCAGCGCCCCCGCCAGGACCAGGGCGGCAACGGCGCAGGCGCTCGCGCCGAGGCGTCGTGAGCTCATCATGTCCTCCCGGTGACGTGCGGCTCCGGGCCGCGGTTGCACGGCGTTACTCTACAACAGCCGCCGGTCATGGGGTTGGAATTCGCATCCGTCGGGGCGCGGCCCGCCAGCTCGAATCACCGGGTCCGGATCGGCGCGGCCCGCGTTCCGGGGACCCGCAAGGGTCGGCGACGGTCCACCGCCGGGGCCGGACCGCCCGTCTCGTACAACTTTCCGGTTGGGATCGGGCCGACGATCGGCTATAATGCTTCCCCGCCTCTTAGTAGAGGCCCGTCCAGCGCTGCCGTCCACCTTTCCGTCGAGGGGGCCATGTTGCAGTTCGAGGTCGGAGACAAGGTCATCTACCCCAACCAGGGGCTCGGCGTCATCGAGCGAATCGAGACCCGGACCATCATGGGTACGACGTGCGGCTTCTACTCGCTGCGCATGGCCTCGAGCGACACGACGGTTCTGGTGCCGGTGGACAACGTCGAAGATGTCGGGTTGCGCCGCGCCATCGGCGATCACGAGGTCAAGAAGCTGTTCACCCTGCTCGGCAACGGCAAGATCGACAACCACCAGAATTGGAAGGGGCGCTTCAAGGACAATTCGAACAAGATGCGGACGGGGTCGCTGTACGACGTCGTCGACGTCCTCAAGAGCCTCAATCACCTCAGCCAGTCCAAGAACCTGTCGTTTCGCGAGAAGCGCATGCTCGACCGCGCCAAGTTTCTCGTCGTGTCCGAGATTTCCGAGGTCGTGAGCGAGCCGGCCGAGACGATCGAGGAGCGCGTGGAGAAGGCGCTCGAGCGCTGCCTCGCCAACCGGGCGCGTCAACTCGCCAGGGAGAGCGCGGCCAAGGTCGACGCCCCCGAGGAGATGGGGGAGGTGTCGGAAGCGGCCGAGGCCGCCGACGCACCGGAAGCAACCCCCGCAGTGCCCTGAACCGGCGGCCCGTGGCGGAATTCCTCCGCATCATCGTCGCGACCATCCGATCCGCGGTTGCGTTCCTCGGTGTCGCCCTCTGGATTCTCGTCCTCGGTCCCGTCGGGATGATCCTGGCCTGGACGTGTCGCAGGCCGGGAGTGCTGTACGCGCT